>NZ_JAGGQU010000022.1 GCF_018613155.1 Bacillus sp. ISL-55
AGTTATCCACACCTAAATAATTTTTTAATTTCCTGGTAAACATATTAAAAAGGAACCCTTGAATATTCAAGGGTTCCTTTTATTTTACAGGAAAACCTTTACAGAGTAGTAAATCTTTACGTACACTAATGGTAATAGATGGTTTTTATATTTTAATAGGATGTGAGAAAACTTGCCTAAAAAAAAGAATACAACACCAATAAGGGTCAATATTCTATTCTTTTCAGTCTTTATTCTCTTTTCATTGCTGGTCCTTCGCCTCGGTATTGTCCAAATCGTACATGGTGAAGATTATAAACGTGAAATTAATCGCAAGGAAGATGTGACAGTCAATAACCCTGTCCCGCGAGGAAAGATGCTGGATAGAAACCACAAAGTAATCGTCGACAACAAACCACTGAATGCAATTACATATACGAATGAAGGGGCTTCCCAGAAGGAAATGCTCCAAGTAGCTGCAAAGTTAGCCAGAATCATTGAGAAAGATACAGATAAAGTCCGTGAGAGAGATATGAAGGATTTCTGGATGATCAAGCATCCAGAAGAAGCAAAGAAACTTATAAAAGATAAAGAGATGGAGCTTTTCAGAAATAAAAAGCTGAAAAACAAAGATTTATATAAACTACAGCTTGAGAGAGTTACAAAAAAGCATCTTAGTCAACTAACTGAGCAGGATATAGAAGAGCTTGCTATTTTCAGAATCATGAACAGCGGCTATAAATTCGTGCCGCAAATCATCAAAAATGAAGACGTCACACAGGAAGAATATGCGCTAGTCAATGAAAATCTGTCACTGCTTCCTGGTGTTAATGCTACGACTGACTGGGACCGGGAATATACGTATGAAGAAGCCTTTAAACCTGTACTAGGAAGAATCACGACAAGCAGTGAAGGTCTTCCTGCCGAAAGACTTGATTATTTCATGTCACGTGGTTATACACGTAATGACCGTGTTGGGAAAAGCAATCTCGAACTTGAATATGAAGATGTACTTCAGGGTAAAAAAGAAAAAATTGTGAATGTGACCGATAAAGCCGGCGAACTTCTGGAAAAAGAAGTAGTTTCAGAAGGACAGCGCGGAAAAGATCTAGTCCTAAGTATTGATATGGATCTCCAGCTCGCTGTCGAGGAAATTGTCGAGAAGGAATTATGGGCTGCCAAACGGTCTCCAGGCACAGGATTACTTGACAGTGCCTACGTTGTTTTAATGGACCCGAACACTGGTGAGGTACTGACAATGGCAGGAAAAAAAATCGTAAAAGACGAGAAAACAAAAGAAATTTATATGGAAGATGACGCACTTGGCAACATACTTAAAACCTTTAACGTCGGCTCTGTCGTCAAAGGGGCAACGGTTTTTACCGGCTATAAAACAGGCGCAATCAGTTCAACTACCAGATTTGATGATAGAGCACTTGATATAAAAGGTACTCCTATTAAGAAATCCTATAGCTACCTCGGTGTCTTGAATGACATCGATGCCTTGAAGAGATCATCCAACGTCTATATGTTCCATACCGCAATCAGGATCGGGAATGGCGTCTACCGTTATCAGAAGCCGTTGAACCTTGAGCCAGAAGTATGGGATACGATCCGCAATTCCTTTGCCTCATTCGGACTTGGCATCCGTACAGGAATTGATCTGCCAAATGAACAAACAGGTGCTAAAGGAGCAAATTATCCGGTTGGTAAGGTACTTGATTTAGTTATCGGTCAATATGACACGTATTCGAATATGCAGCTTGCCCAGTATATCTCTACGATTGCCAACGGAGGATATCGCATGCAGCCAAAAATTGTAAAGGAAATTCGGGAACCAGCCATGAATGGCGAAGAACTGGGACCTATCTATAAGTCCTTTTCTCCGAATGTACTCAATGATATTGGCGGGAAAGAACAGTGGCTTGAAAGAGTCCATATTGGCTTTAAAAAAGTAATGCAGGAACCTGGTGGTACAGCATATTCCTATTTCAACACAGCAACCTATTCGCCTGCTGGGAAAACCGGTACTGCAGAGGCTTTCTACGATGGTCAATATCGAGTAAAAGGAGATGCCCTAATAGATACAATGAATCTTAGCCTTGTTGGCTATGCACCATCAGACAATCCAGAAATCGCCATGGCTGTGATAGTACCCTGGGCTTACCAGGGCAGTGTTGACCACGGTGCTAACAAAAAGATTGGCCGTGCTGTTATGGATGCATATTTCAACATGAAAAACGGTACTGAACAACCCAACGAAGAAACTGAAGAGTAAGAGACGCGTTCCTGCTCTCGGTTGCTATTAGCTCTGTTGGTAATTTGGAGGATTGATAAGAAAAGCAGTGCCTTTTGGCACTGCTTTTCAGCTTCTTTTACAATTCTTTCGCAAGAGAAGGCTTATTCATTTCAAGGCTTTCAAATGCGGCGCCAATTTTTTCTTCACCCTGTGTGAATTTTTCATCAGCAGCATCAAAAGCTGGAGCATCTTTCTTTAGCTCTTCTGATTTCATTTTATAAGATTCTGCAATATCTTTAAGAGCAGTCTCCAGATCCGCCTTTTGATCCTTCAAATCCGCAGGCACTTCAAGTCCTTCTACCTTAGTTGCAACAGCGGCTGCTGATTCACTCGCAGCTGCCTTTTCTTCAGGTGTCGGCTCCTCTGCTCCCTCATATGCATTTAGATCAGCATCAGCATCGTTGATCGTCCTAACAATGCTCATGTAGAATTTATACATAACACTCTTCGGGTTTGCAGCAGGTTTTGCAGCTTCCTCTGATTTCTTATTTTCAGGTTGTGCTTCTTCTTTTTCTCCTGAGCATGCAGTCAACCCGATTGCGAATGTGATCGCTGAAAGTAAAATCCAAAATTTCTTCATCTTTCTTCTCCCCTTCATACTATATATCGCTAAATGTGAAGCCTAAATTTCACACAGCTTTTTCATTATAAAGGGATTATTTAACAAATACAATTTTTTTATGACAAACTTTATAAAAAAGTCCCCACTTGCTAAAAAGCACTAACGAGTTACTTTTTCACCACTTTAGCATGATAATGAAATCGTTAGTGTCAGTTTTAAACTCATACGTCTTTTTAAACCCCAGGTTTTCATATAGCTTCATTGCCCTCTTATTAAATTCAGCAACAGTCAACCTCAAAATCGGTTCCGAATTTAAAGTTTTCAGTTCGTTTAATACAAACGAAACAAACATTGAGCCATTTCCCTTCCCAGTTAACTCAGGATGCATTCCTACTCCTACATCTATTGCCGGTTCGGAATATGCACCTGACCCTCTTCCAGCTGGAACCTGGGCTGTATGCCCACTGCAATAAAACCCAATTAATGCCCCACTCTCATCCTCTACGGCTATATAACCCTCATTCATTAATTCACTTATAGCATCATCGTTAACATCATTATTATATAAATCATACGGCGGGTCATACTTCCAACTTAAAATATCCATCGCAAGAACCTTCGTCATCTTTCTGCTATATAACCTCACGACTCTTCCCCCCATCTATTTATCAAAATATTATTTAATATTTATTTGACATTCAATACCAAAAAATTCTATTAGTTTTGTATACAGTATAATAAATAAAAACCCTTTTTACTATTTTGTCATTTTTTCGTAATAATTGGTTTAAGAGTTTCTACTGCGGGAATATAAGTAGTAACAAAACAAAAACAATTAATGACAGGAGCGATTACATAATGATTACTACATTCGCATTACTTGGAGGAGCTTTCGCAATCGCCGCTGGTTTAAATTTCTTTGCAGTTAATGAAAATGCCTTTATAGATGACGAAGCAACTAACTAAAGAGACGCTGTCCGCAGCGTCTCTTTTTCTGTGGATTTGAACATTTTTTGTATTTTTGTTTTGGCGCAGGAAATACTAGAATTGAAGAGAATTAGTTAAGCATAAGCGTCTAGCCTCATATCTATTAAGGAGGTACGGAAACATGCAGACACCAGATATATTATCAGGTGAACAAGTTATATTGTGCAAAGTCAAAGAACAGGATCTGGACACATGGTGGGGCCTGATCCACAATGACGAACATCCTGAATGGAAAAAATGGGATGCTCCTTACTATCCTCTAAGGCGAGAAAGCCTTGATAAGTTTAAAGAACAAATGACGAACCTCATCCGTCAGGGATATGACAGAAAGTACCTTATAAAAGTAGATGATGAAATTATCGGAATGGTAACATATTACTGGGAACACGAATCTTCACAATGGCTTGAAATTGGGATTGTTATTTATTTGCCAGAATATTGGAATGGCGGGTATGGGACAGAGGCATTAAAAGTATGGATTGCTCACCTATTTGAAACTTTCCCAATTCCAAGAGTCGGCTTTACTACCTGGTCCGGCAATTCCAGGATGCTTACAGTCGGTAAAAAACTGGGAATGGTCGAAGAGGCTCGAATCAGGAAATGCCGGCTCTATAACGGGAAATACTATGATTCAATAAAAATGGGATTATTAAGAGAAGAATGGGAAGCTCAGCAACACTCCTGAATCTGCGAAAGGCTATGACTACTGTGCTAGGCAATGTACTTTAAGCTGTTAAAAACAGGCTAAAACGGCTCGTTATCCGAGTGTTTTTAGCCTGTTTAATTTGATTAATTTCAAAGTATTCTTGACATATAAAACTCATCTTTATATTCACCATCGACAAGCAACGAATTCTTCTTGGTACCTTCTATTTCAAAACCCATCTTCTTGTACAAGGAGACTCCTGCCAGATTCTCTGTCATCACGGTTAATTCCAATCTGTGAATCCCAACTTGTTTTCCCCAGCTGAAAAGCTCTTCAAAAAGTCTTGTACCAATTCCGAAGCCGCGAAAACCTTCCTTTATCCCAATAACAAGATAAGCTGTATGCTTGGTACGGCATACGCTTCCTCCTTTAGCGATTAAATAGCCTGCGAGTCCACTGTCAGCCTCTGCCAGAAAAATATTAGAGTTTTCTTCAGCCCTAAGAGCCTGAATCATTTTTCTTTGAGCCTCCGGATTGAATTTTCTTTCACCAGGTCCATAAAGCATGAAATTCGTAGTATTTTCTACCTCTTGAATAAGTTTTGAAAAATTCTCTGTATCTCGTTCTTCAGCTTGACGAATTTTCATTGAAGATCTCCTCACTATCACTCATTATGTATTCTCTATTATTCGTTATAAAAAAACAGAGGGAAAAGCCTCTGTTTTAGGAAAAAATACTCTTTATGCTTTCAATTAGTTCTTTAAAAAAGTTCGAGACGGATTCCAGGAAGCCTTTGTCTCCTACTGCTTCCTCGATTCTCTTCTGGATATCAGTAGAAAGGTTTTCTAACTGAGTTTTAACATTGTCAAAATTGATGTTCAAATCGCGCATTTTATTGAATAAGTCAACGAGCAGCTGTCTGTCTTCAGGGCTAAGCTGAATCCCGAGAGACTTTAGCTTTTCATCGATAATTTTCTCGACTTCTTCTTTAGTGGCTGGATTTTGAGAAGCAATCTCTTTTTTAATTTCTGTCAGAAGCTCACTGACTTTATCCTGATCGAGCCCCTCTTTTTTAGCTAGTTTTGTTGCCAGGTTCAATTCTTGATTGGCAACTTCAGTACGATCCTTATCAAGGGCTGTGCCTTCTCCTTCGTCATATGCCTTATAGATTCCCACTAGAGCTGAGTGACCGGTTACTTTGACTGGTGAAACGACATCTACAATGGCATCCTCAATTCCTGCTGTCAACAGCGCGTTGGCGTACATTTCATCCGTTACTTCCGTTATATTTTCTGGAGTGACTTGGTTAATCACAAGCCCTTCTCCGGTATCCTTTCTGGTAATCTTGGCAGATGAATACATATTGGAATGTTCATCGCCGTCGATATAGGTTACTAGATCTTTTCCTGTTACAACAATTTCCTTAACTTTGGAAGGATCTTTGATTCCGAGGAGATTCCTGACTTCATCTTTCTGCTTATCTGAAAGTGCTTCACCATAAACTACAATTGGTGGTCCGTATTTCTCATTTATGACATCCTCATCATTGTCATTGGAAGCAAATGCAGGGACAGTATAAATACCCAAAGCAAAAACAAACAGGCTAAATAAAACTGAGATTTTCATCAAGTGCTTAACTTTCATAAATTGTTTCTCCTTTATCACTTTATTTTACCTACTTACCCTTCATACAACAGTTAGAACCTGGTGAATGATTTCCCATCAGTTGGGCTCTTTTCAAAGGGTCCCTTATTAGTACGAATATTTCTGACAAAAAGTTTCATTGACAAGCTCATGAAAAGGTATCAGGAATTACTTTCCATTAATGTTCCTCACAAGCATATTATCTTATAAAAATTTCATCTTCACTTAAAAATCTAAGATACTCTGTTGATGAACCTCCACTTCCAAAACCATTCGTGTTTGGATAAGAGGGATACTCATTGTTCCCGTCGGTAGATGTTGACTGCCAGCCGAAGTAATATTGAGCTGGCGGAAAAAAGTCAGCAAATAAACCATTTGGCTTCATTTCTTCCATTCGGTTAATTTCTGCTTGTATAAATTCTTGCCAATCTGAAGGAATTGAAGAATAACCATATGACTTTTCTCCAACCTTTTCTCGGTAATCCATTTGAATACCGGGATCATACTGATGCTTTCCATCAGAAACGGAAAATCCACGTTCTTTAATCAAGAAAAACGATAAGTATTTCAAATCATTCTCGGGATGGAAATTCCACAAAATATAATGTGATGAGGGGTCATTAGCATCAATCTTCCAGATTAGCGGCATGCTGCCGGTAGAAAAGCTTGATAATTGCCATTCATGCTTCTGCCACTCCCAAAAGCTTATACCATAACTTTCGTCTTCTGTAATGAAAGGAATATGCACATGCTTTTCATCAAGAAAAATCGTGTCTTGTATTTCCGCTATATCAACTTTGTTATACGAATCACTAAAGACTGCCTTTATTTCTTCCTGGTCTGGAAAGGTTGCTGGAGGAGCAAGAAAATACCAATAAAAAATTCCGCCACCAATTAGAATCAGGATAAGGAAAATAGGCACAAGCACCTTTATCCGCATTAAGTTACTCCCCCTTCTTCAGCAAAGATTTTTCGGCACGAAAGTAAACTTGCTTTTGGCCAGTTGAGATTAGGATCCCTTTTCCATCATGTTCAACAAAAATCATAGGCTCAATACCGCTCCCCCATTTTGCTTCAGTTCCTGCAAGCTGATATGGGAATCTTTCTTCGGCTTTTGAAAGTTCACCCGCGGACTCAAAGGCTTCGTAGTACCATTTCTCACTATATACAGCCTCTTCCTTGAAACTGTCCAATTGAACAAGAAGAGAATCCATGTCCAATATCTTATTTTCTGCAGAGGGATGTGTTTGAATGATCTTTCCTTTGTTGATATCCGAAAGATAGGTTGATATCTCATTGGCAGGGAATATAGCCGAATGGATTAGTGGATTGATTAGTGAAACTGCTAAAAAGATATAATTGGCAAAGAAACCTAACCAGGCATACTTCCGATACTTTTCCCAGCTCTTTCCTTCGTTTTTTCGAGAATAGATTCCATATAAAATCCATACACCAAGCGGAAGGATGGCTAATTTTATCAGTTGATCCATATATGGCAGGTTAATAGAAAAAGAGAATAAGCCGACAAAAATGACAATAGCCAGCTTCCATATGATTGGTTTTACATCCTGCCTACTATAGATACGCCTTGCAAGAATGAAAATAGCACTCCATGCCACTAGATTCAGAACAATCTCAGGAGCGTTCATAGCTTCACCTCATTTTTGTTACTGCTTATTCCTACCTGAAAACATTGATCATGAAATACTTGGTCAGCGCAAGATATTCTCTTATATATGATTTCAACACTGCCTGAATTGGTGTTTTTGCAGCCAATCCATTTATCTTTAGTTCTTCATTGTCTGCTATCATCTTGGCACGGAAGATATGGAAATCATTCGTCACCACTATGCCAATTTCAGCATTTTCAGGTATAACTTTTTTAGAAAATCCAATATTCTCGTACGTGTCAGTGGATTTATCTTCGAGGACAACCCTTGAATCCTCGATACCATGTTGAATTAGTTCCCTTTTAATACATTCGGCTTCAGATATGTCTTCCCCCGGGCCTTGACCACCGGAAGCGATCGCAATAGTATCAGGATTTTCCTTTAAATAATGTGCTGCGTGGTCAATACGGTATTTTAGTGCCAACGAAGGAACTGTTCCTTTGACCCGCGCTCCTAGAATTATCATATAATCAGCATTCTTCGGAACATCCATGTTAGCGTGCTGAATTATTTTGTAATGAAGGTAACCTACATAAACCAAGGAAATGAGAAGTCCTGCTATCACAATTTTTTTGATTATTGGTTTCTTTATCATGATTATTAACCCTCCAAATCGCTACTCTAATATTACCATCCTTTACCAAAGAAGGTTTGTAATTTTCTTTAAAAAAGGCTGTTTTCGTAAATAATGTTGTTAAAATCCTAAAGCCGATTTTAACGAATATATACCTTTTTCGGAGGTCGGTATAAAGTTTACATGCTCTTTCCTCATAAAAAGCGTCTTCTTTACATGGGTAAACAGCTTATTTAATGCAATTTTGTCTTCAATAGCAACAAAGTTTGAGAAAAGAGCCTTAAAAAATGGATAACTTGATAAAAAATAACATAACTCGACTGATTTTTATAATAAAGTCTTGGCAGTTTTAACTAAAAGTGTGTATGGTGGTGTTTCTCCACTTTCTTTGCCGAAAGTCAACTAGTTTTGTCAGCGACAAAGGAAACGAAGAATAAAAAGCGAAGTTTTAGTAAAACAAGGAGGGATTATGATGAATACTAGCGCAGTAGCTAAGCTGCTCGGCGTTTCACCGAGCACCATTCAACGCTGGGTGAAGCAGGCAAACCTTCAAATGGAGCGTACGGAGTTAGGACATTATCAATTTTCCGAGGAAAGTATAGAAATCCTTAAAGACATAAAAGAACAGCTTAATAATGGTGTACTTTTGCAGGATTTAAAAGTTAAAGGAAGAAAGCATAGAAAAGCGACAATTCCTTCTGTTAAACCAGATATGGCAATGGATAAGTTAATGAAACGCATGGAGGATTTTGAAAACAGGCTTAACCGAAAGGCTGATGAAGTTGTATCATATCAAATCCTTCAGCATCGCAGGGAAATTGAGGAACTACAAACTGAGGTAACCAGGCTGAAAGAAGTGATTACAAGCATGGAGGAAGCCGCAGCACAGCAGGATCACCTGGCCAAAGAGGAAAATCAACCTTCTTCAACACCTATATCTTCCTTAAGAAAATTAAGGAAACGAAATATAATCAGTTCCTTTTTTGGATTTTAATTTGGCACATCAAGGATGTGTTCTTTTTTTTGTAAATTTAAATCAAAATCAACAAGATTTACGAAAAAACTAAATCAAAAAAAACAGACCCATTAATCTGAGTCTGTTTTAGGCATCCTTAGTTAGGCTTTCTGTACGTTTGTCGCTTGAGGGCCACGCTGGCCTTGTTCAACATCAAATGTAACTTCTTGTCCTTCGTCTAAAGATTTGTAACCTTCGCCCTGGATTGCTGAGAAGTGTACAAATACATCTTCCCCGCCTTCACGCTCGATGAATCCAAAGCCTTTTTCACTGTTAAACCATTTTACTTTACCACGTTCCACAATTGTTGCCTCCTAGCGATTGAAAAAATTGCAATTTAACCTTGCGTGATTATTATATCCTCCTAAAAGGATTTTAAACCCAAAAGTGAAGAATATTTTTAACGCAAACTCAGCTGCATAACTTTTTATAGGTCGCCTCATCGCATATGACAAACATCTCCGTACCCTCAGGAATTTCTTCAGTATGTTTCCTGGCAATATCAAGGGAGTGTCCATCTGATATGAGTGTTGCGCCCAGATCAAAAAGCTCCATGGCCGCTTGCTTGTAAGTAGTCCAATGCGGCTTCTTTTCAATTTTATAGAGGTTTTCTCCTTCCATATTGCTGAGCAGTTGTTTAAACAATTTGCTCGAACCTGGAAAGATCGCTGCCTGAGCCATGAGTTTAGATACTGATTCATTGGATAAAATAAATTCATCAATGTTTGCATGTTCGAACAAGGCAATATGCTTTTCTTTCATTATTTCGGCAATCGTATATATATTTCTTTTTGACTGTTTCGAGATATGTTCTACCCTTGATGCTATAAGCAAAGTTTTCCCATCAGCATATTCAGGAAACTCAATGCGATCATCCGTAAAGACAGCTACGGATTTGGACTCGAGGATATTCGCTTGCATTAGAATTTCTTCTTCAGCAGGGTTTCCGCTGACAAAATGTACTCGGTCATGATGAACTGGCGATTCATTGCTATGGTCGACAATGACTATATCGCACTTTTTATTGGAGTTCAGGATTTCCTCAACAACATTACTAAGTTTGTCTTTGGAGGAGCCGATCAGAATATAGTGGTCCTTTCCTTTATATGCCAACTTCCCTTCCTCCTTCATTTTTTTATACAAGCTCAAACTATCAAAAATCTTGCCGATGATAATACCCATTGCCCCAATTCCGACTGTATATAACAGCAACATAGTAAAAATTCGCCCTAAATCACTGCTGGGGGAATAATCACCGTAACCAACCGTCACGACCGTGGTCATTGTCCACCAAACTGCATCAAGGTATCTTGGAAAAGTTTCTGGTTCTAGTGTCTTGATAATCAAGCTGCTTAACAGTATCACGCCCAGAACAATCAAGGTAATTTTCAAAAGACTGACTTTTAGCAGTTTTGTAAAAAACCTCTGTAAAATCCACATGTTGGACCTCCTTTCTTTTTAAGACAATCCCACTGGTAAAAAGCAAGAAAGGTTGTTTGTAATTTGTCCTCCGACACGGTAACCGAGCGCTGATGATTTTCCGTTAACAAGAAAACTCCCTGTCAAAATATGTCCTTTTTGCTTACCTTTTTCTGAATTATATAGAACAGTGGGCAGTTCGATATACTCTTGAAATATGGATGGAACATCGTTGTAATTCTTATGTTTTTCTTCCATTATCAGTTTACCAGTGGAACTGTATATCTCGACCGTGTCTCCTTCTCTCCCGAAGATAGGCTTTTTGACAAAAGGAACCTGTTTCGTTAAAAACGGCTCCGCTTCCAAATAAGTAGGAAGAAAATATTCGTTAATCCAGTCATGCTCTTCGGGTGTGAAAAACGGATCATTCTTTTCATGTAATCCCCATATTACTGCCTGCAAGGCTTTATTCTGCAATAAGAAGGCAGACGGAGGATTAATCATTGCCAATTTCTTTGTTTTTACAAGTTCAAGCAGCCACATGCCGATTTTATTTCCTGCTTCGTCTTCATCCATTATGAGGCTTTCTATAGGGAATGTTTGCCTGTAGAGGATGTCAATCTTCCTGCCAGTTTGATCATATAGGCCAGTCCCAGGTATGATCCTAAGTTTATCTAGTGCAATGAACCTGGATGGTAAACCATATAAATCCTGCAAATATAAAACTGTATTTCGATCTTCTATATTGTCTTCATGCGAAGTGAAAACAACATATGGTTCAATTTCTTCCAGCCATTTTGCAGATGCAGCGACAGCAATCCGGACAGCTCTGGCCAGTTGATCCTCCATTCCTTCATTTGGATTTCTGAAGCCAAATTGAGTCGCTACAGATCCATTTACGTTAAATAATTCCTTAACGAAGGTTGGAGTATCAGAATTGATCTCGATGCACTTATATGTATTTTCTGTTTTAATCAGATCCAGCCTTGCGATAACACTTTCCACATTTAATGTCTTGAGCTTTATAAAATCGAGAGTTTCAACCGGATAGCCAAGTTCACTCAAGGTATCCAGTTGAACATTTCTCAAGAGCTCACTAACTTTAAAAAATATTCTGCCGATTCTATTTGTACAAAGCCTGATGGCTTCAACTTCCCCTTCATCAATGGTGGAAATATCAAATAAGGCATATTCCTCCCCATACAAATCGGGCCAGAAATTCTGTATACCACTATAAAATCCTTCTCTATTTGCTTTGTAGTTTTTCATGGAATGCCTCCTATTCCATGTCGTTTTCACCAATATCTTTAAGATACAGGACGTAAACTCCCCGATCTTCATCCACTTCAGTGGAGGTAACAGCCATTTGCCCGAAACCAGGAACATCAATAATATCCTTTAAGAGATAGCGGATTACATCAAGGTGTGTCCGACAAGGAACAGCAGTTAGCAAATTATAATTTTCACTTTCCTTGAATCGCCGGAATTCCACGTGGATCCCCAATCCCCGGTAACTTTTCTCACCAAGTACATAATTGTTCCTGCCTCTGTCCTCAAGAACGAGTATTTCTTCATCCCCGACCATCTCATTGGATATCAATTCATACTGGCTTCCTTTAATAATGAAATAAGTGCAAAGCTGGCGGGCATAAAACTCATCTATTCCAACATTCGGGATCGTATATTCATATAATGGTTCATAGTTTTCATTTCCATCATGAACAAAGTAAGTTAGTTTTTTCATGGATGTTATCTCCTCCTAATAAGAAAGGCTTTTTGCAACAATCCAGCCTACTGAAAGGGAAAGTGAGAAGAGAATGACACCCACAGAACGGTTGTCTTCTTCAATCGCCTTTTGAAGGCTATATCTGACCGTAACAACCTCAGCGACAAAGAATACAATGATTTGCGTAAAAATACCAATGGAGCCCCAGATAGCCATATCAAGAAGAGATACCGAATATTCTGCTGCTGCTCCCAGCACGATTGCAAGTCCCAGCATTTTTCCTCCAAGTGAAAGAGCTGCTGTTGTATTTCTTTTGCCAATCAGTTCAAACTCCTTAATTTTTGGAGTAGCCAGCACGAATAAGCCGACACCTGCCGTAAGCATAAGCAATCCAAGTCCTAAATAAGCGGCAAAATTCAAATATAAATTCATTAATTTCCCTCTCCCTTAACCGCCAGTAGTACTTCTTGACCCGCTGCCGAATCCTGAACTTCCCTTTGGCGAAGTATTTTTATAATTGCTGTCCAGTCTTGCCCCTTTGAATGATGAACTGTTCTTGTACTTGTTATAGTCATTGCTCTTATAGAGTAATGATCGGTTCGCAAAGAACATACCAGCGAAAAAGTAATGTCCAAAATATGGTGAGTTATTATCATCACATTCCCAGACACCATCTTCATTGTCCCATTGCCAGTCTGAGCAATCGGTCCCTTCTGGTACGGGAGGGATATCCTGGTCCTGCTCAGAATTCCAATCCTGCCCTTCATCACCAGATACATCTGGTTCCCAATCCCGGTCCGGAATGGCCTGTGGATTGTTATTGCAACCAGCGAGCCCCATCATTAAAGCTGTAGCAGAAATACTCGCAATCACCTTTTTTGTTTTGCCCATTTATTTCACCTCTTTCTTATTGACGTAAATATTTACGGAAGACCTGAGAAAAAGTTTCAATATTCCTCTTACTTTCCAGATTACAACCTTCCTTTTATTGTAACACTTTCCACTCGCTGTGATGCTGAATTCTACAATTAGTTTGTTACTCCTTCCTGCACTTACATTAAAGCGTAAATAAAAAAGGTTCGTTTTTTCTATTACATTGAATCTTTCCCATAAAAAAATTCCTCGAAATTAAATTCCTCTATTTCCGCGTTTCCTAAAGCGATTTTTGCTAAAATAATTTCAAATAAGCATAGACCTGCTAACATAATAATTCCTGCAACCATAATGACAGCTCCTTTAAAATATGTTTGCATATACAATAGTTTATGGAACGCGTTTCAGGTCAAGAATATTCTTTGCGAGGTTTTTAAATGGCTAATATCCGAGAAATTGCCCGATTGGCAGGAGTGTCTGTTTCCACTGTGTCACGGGTGTTAAATCATCATCCATATGTTAGCCCAGATAAACGGGAATCAGTTCTGAAAACCATAAGAGAACTGAATTACAGCCCTAATATTAATGCTGTTCATTTATCCCGGGGAAAGACCAATATGGTCGGAGTCGTACTGCCAACAATTAATCACCCTTATTTTTCAGAACTCCTGGAAGGTATTGCTGAAGAAGCAATGAAGCATAATACCCAGCTGGTACTCTTCCAGACAGGGTATCACCAAGAAAAGGAATTCGAAGCGTTAGAACAACTTCGTGGCCACTTGATCGATGGGGTTATTTTTGCTTCACGTGCAATTCCGTTTGATTCACTTTTAAAGTATAAAAATGCGGGGCCGATTGTGTTATGTGAGGACTCTGATCAAGATGATTTTCCATCTATATCAATTAAACATGTTGCGGCATTCAACCTGGGGTTGGAATATTTAATATCAAAAGGACATAGACGGATTGGCATTTGTCTTGGAAGACTTGAAGGAACAAATAGCGAAAAACGCCAGAAGGCATACGAGGAAATGATGAAGATGATTGGTCAGAAGGTACAAGAAGAATGGATTCTTGGCAAGTGTTTAATGATTCAGGATGGACAAAGAGTGGTGAATCGGTTTTCCTTAATGAAAGAAAAACCGACAGCCTTTCTGGTGGGTAATGATCAAGTTGCAGCCGGAATTATTACCGAAAGTGTAAAACAAGGACTTGCTGTGCCTGACGATGTAGCCATTTTGAGCTTTGATAACCACCCAATTTCTGAAATACTGGGAATCACAACAATTGACATACCCACTAAACAATTAGGTGCAAACGCTTTTAATTCATTTATTAAGCGGTCTAGCAATAGTAAATATGCAGAGAAGATCGCTCTTCCATTTACCCTAATTCAACGCCAATCTGTTTAAAGAACAAAAAGCGAGAAAAGCGGAGGCGCAGCTAGACAATTGGAAAAGCGGAGGCGACTGCCCAACTCCGACAAGCGTTGGAGGGCCTGACGGTGAAGTCGCTCTTTGACTTCATTGGCAGGACCGAAACGTCTCGAGGAGTTAGGAGCCGCAGCTAGACAAGCACGAAAAGCGGAGGCGACTGCCCAACTCCGACAAGCGTTGGAGGGCCTGACGGTGAAGTCGCTCTTTGACTTCATTGGCAGGACCGAAACGTCTCGAGGAGTTAGGAGCTGCAGCTAGACAAGCGCTTCGAGGGGCTAGCCGCCGGAGCTGGATTAAGAAAACCACAGGCAGTTATCCATACCTAAATAATTTTATCATTTCCTTTAACAAACAAAAAACCTGCCATTCATTTGGCAGGTTCCTTATTATTTTATAATGCCTTTCCGATCTATAAGGTCAATATTATCATCTGTCATGTAATAGTCGTGGGAATCCAACAATATTTCTTTTAAAGATTCAGGGACCCTATTGGCATCATAACCACAAATGCTGATTAATTTTGTGTCCTGGAGAAATACGTCCACTTCTTTTTCGTAATCCCCAAGATTCTGGACGATTTCCTCTTGGTCTCTCCATTCAACATGAGCCCAAGTCTGAACAGGAATATTGTTTTCTATGAAAGGGGAAAGCATATTATCTAAATAACTAAGAATAGTATCCTTATTAAAGTTGCCGCGATAGCAGTAAAATTCATAATTATTGATTGTGTGAATCATTTCCTGTTGTTCCTCATCAAACTCAGCTTTGATTCTCTTTTGGAGTTCAGGCAAAATCCGGTCATTTTCTATTATCATCACGTGGTTGCCGAGTCCAATTGCCGCTGTAACATAGACTATAAGATTATCAACATATTTCTCTTCGTTTTCGAATGAATAAAAAATATGGGCACCATTTTCTTTAACGGTAGAGATCAGGGCCTGGATTTTTTTATGCATTGTATCAGTCTCCTCCTGAATTCAACGGAAACAAACAATGAATTCACATATTCAAAATACAGCCTTTATATTAACATACTTCTATCCATTAATCGATTAAACTTGTTTATGCAATCACTTCAAATATATATACGGATTATGGTTTTAACATCCCTTTATTTTCCCAATAAAGTTCTTTCCTTATAATTTTTTAATTTCTCAAAAAATCACCTTTTTTACAGGGATTATTTTTAAAAAAACACCGATCAATTGCATGATCGGTGAGTTTAGTATTACTCCATAATAAAAGTTTTGAGTTTGCCTGCCTTTGCGTTCACATTTGCTAAAGCTTCATGGTATTCAGATTCTAACTGGTTAATAATCTCCGATGCAGATTGTATATTATTAATAGCTCCAACTCCCTGCCCTGCTGACCAAATGTCTTTCCAAGCCTTGGCATTCGTCTCTCTTTGCATTGAATCAAAATTTACATGATCTTTTTTCTGGAGGGTTTCAGGGTCTAGCCCTGCCTTGACAATGCTTGGCTTTAGCATATTCGCTTTGACACCAGAAAAGGCATCGGTGAGAATAAGGTCTTCTTGAGTTGCATCTACTACCATTTGTCTGTACTCATCATTCGCCATACTTTCCTTTGCCACAATGAATCTTGTCCCCATGTAAGCAAGGTCTGCTCCTGCTGCCTGTGCAGCAAGTACGGCCTTTCCGGTGGTGATTGATCCTGCCAGAACAATGATTCCATCCCAAAAGGTCCTTACAGAATCAACGAAAGCAAAGCTATTCAGTTCCCCAGCATGGCCTCCTGCTCCGTTAGCGACCAAAATGAGACCGTCTACTCCTGTCTCTGCAGCTTTCTTGGCGAACTTTACATCACTGACATCAGAGAAAACAAGGCCACCGTATTCATGGACAATTTCTACCACTTTTTTAGGACTCCCGAGTGACGTGATCACAAGCTGAGGTTTATGCTTTTTTATTAAGGTAAGCTCTTCCTCAAGCCTGCTGTACGTACTATGTACCACCATATTCATAGCCCAGGGTGCTATTTTCCGTTCTGGCTCCTGTTTTTTTGCTTCTGCTAATTCGTCATTCAACCTGCCCATCCATTCATCTAGAACTTCAATTGGTCGGGCGTTTGGAGCTGGAAAGGATCCAATCACTCCATTTTTACAGCAGGAACTTACCAAATCAGGACCTGAGACTAGGAACATTGGGGCTGCTATTGCAGGAACAGATAGCTGTTCCCACCAGCTTTCTGGAACCACTTTACTCATCGTATCATCCCTTCTACATTTCTAAATTTTCTGAATATCTATATCATAGTTTAACTTAGCAGATTTTTCAATCTAGATGGATATATTATTATTTCAAAAAAAGAATCCCCCACCTTAATGTGAAGGATTCTTGCGGTATTTTTGCTGAATCTTTTTTATGCTGTTAAGAGTACGCACTAAAATTGTATCATTTCTTTCTTGTGGGTTTTTTAAATATCTGCGCCATATAAATTGACTTCCTTCTTCTATCAACAGCAAAACAGTGATTGGGAGCAGCAAGAGCCAAATCCAGGTCCACATATTTCAGGCTCCTTTCGAATGGATACATTATCCTATTCATTTCTTTACCTCAAAATGTGCGAATGCTAAACATAAACTTGTATTAGTTTGGGTCCTTGTATTCCATTGCCCTTTTACTGTCTCTGTATCCTTTAGTGGTTGGATCTTGTATGATCCCAAGCATGGCAAGAACCATGAAAACACCGTTTACCAACATCAAAACCTCATTCTGCAGTTCTTCTGTTAATCTGAAAGTGATCCAGCCAAATCGATTCATACCTTCCAGAACAATTTGGGCTACTATCATTAATTGAGATATGAAAGCAATAACCCATGCTTTATTTTTGAACCTAACACTCCAGTTAAACAATTACATCATTCCTTCCACTGCTTCCGTTCTATAAATAATATATTCAGCAGAAGGAATAGGTTGTCTGAATTGTTCCGCCCTTTTTATTTTTCCCCTCTTTTACCTAATCTTTCGGAAATATCCTCACGGTGAATGAATATTATAATCATTACGAGTACGCCTGTAATAAGGTTGACAAAAGGCTGGAACCCAAAGAAATAAAAGCTCAGAGGAATCAAAATAAAGGAACCTAGACCAGCAAAGGTAAAACTTTTCAAAATGGGATAGAGCAAAAGGAAACCAAAAATGATGACAAAAGCTGTTAACGGTTCAAAGGCGAGCATCCCTCCGATAAATGTAGAGATTCCCATACCCCCTTTAAATTTTAAGGTAATCGGCTTAACATGGCCAAGGATTGCAAATCCCAATCCACCTAATAGTAACTCAGGAGACAGTTTAAAATATTCACCGATAAAGATTACAATTGCACCTTTTAGCGCATCACCAAGAAAGGTCAAAATGAATGATCCTCTTCCATGTACCCGGCCGGCATTCCGCGCCCCTACGTTGCCGCTTCCCTCTACTCTTATATCCTTTCTCCCGAGTAACTTAACAACGAAATAGCCAGCCATTAAGCTGCCAAGAAGATATGAAATTAACAAATAACTGAAAATATTCATGTCAACACAACCTGTCTAACAATATTAGTAGAGTTTATTCGATATAAGGACGATAAATTCCTTTATAAGAATTCCCAAGGGTCAGTTGACATATACTTTTTTGTATTTGAGCAGTTATGGTCTTTGGATTTCGACCTTGTTCCTGCTAAAGTACAGTTTTTTCATATAAAAATAGAATAGTAAAAATACAGCTCCTGAGAACAATCGTAAAACAGCTGCAAGATTCATAGCTGTTTCAATTGAACTTAACTGAAGCAAATACACGCCAACCTGTGGTGCAATAAAGCCTATAATTGCTAAAAGTATGTTATATTGCGCGATAAAACTTCCCCGGTTTTCCTCCTTCGTCACTTCAAGAAGCTGATTAAACAACAAAAGAACGGTCCCAGAAACAAAAAGGCCGGAAGTAAAATTGACGAAGGTTAGGTAATACATATTTTTTGAAAGAATTGTCAGGAACGGCGCTGATGCCATCCCGACCGCAGTAACTGCCAGCATTTTTCCATTGCTGTGCTTATCAGCCATCCGTCCCCACCACTTGAAGCTTATAATCTGACCAACCTGATTCGCCACAGTTATAATGCTGATCCAGAAACCAGTCATATGAGCGACTTTGATGTTGTAAATATTGAACAGAGGCCAGGCTAGCTGCCAGGCAAAGTTGAAAAACAAACCGCAAATCAAGAAATAAATAAACGGTTTATGTTTATAAGCGTCCCAACCAAAATTGTACCTTCTCTTATCTGGTAGGATGTCTTTTTTCGGTTCTATATGTCTATTTAAATAAAACACTTCTGCAATACCAAATAGAAATGCTAAAATGAAGAGGATTTGATATGGCAGAGGATTGGTTTTGTCAAACCATTGAAGACCAATTCCAATCAATAATGTCGTAATCATACCAGCAATGGTCAGTATCCTGTTCCTTTCACTGAAGAAACCGCTTCTGCGGCTGTCTGAAATAAGATCACCGATAAATGACTGCCAGCTAAGCATTGCGAATGAACCGGGAAGATTCATGAGACCGATCAGTAATACAAAGGTCCAGGCCCTGTATTCTTCAGGAAGATAAACGACCAAAAACATCCCCAGCAAAAATAAACGAGTGAAAAAAATCGAGAGGCCAGTGAACCTCTTTTTTTCCTGCAGTCTGCTCATGATCACGGTACCAAGAATCATTGCGAACATACCAATTATTTGAGGCAGAGAACTAATTAATCCAACTTGATAATTCGTAGCACCGAGAACACCAATTGCAAATAAGGCAAAATAGTTGTTGCTCATACTCACAACAATAGTAGAAGCGACACCATTTATAATGCTATTCTTTTCATTCCTCTTAGTTATCTGTGAAGGACTTTCCATACATTCCTCTTCTTTCGAATCATTCAAATTATTTTGGATATCGAAATATCCACCTAATTTTACTCCTTCTGGTTTTTGCTGGCAATAAGATTTTTTCACAAGAAATAAACAAAGAATCTTCTGTAAATATCAGTTATTCGAAGGGCCGTTCTTCTTAGTTTCTTGAAGGTTGGCTTATTGAACAAGCTTTCTCGAATAAAAAAAAGGAGCACTTGGCCCCTTTGCATATTATTATACGTTCTTTAAAACTAATTTTAATTTGTTGTCACGTTCGCTTCTTTCTTCTTCTGCAGCAAGGTCATACTTCTTTAGCAAGTGAAATACTTCATTCAATATGTCCTGAGTATGTTCTTCCTCAAAAAAACGGGTGAATAACGGGTGAATGTCCTGCGGAAGAAATTCCTTCTGTGATTGGTATTTCTCCTGAACATCCTTTTTGCTGTGGTCAATATTGCATTCTCCCATACTGATCCCTCCTAACTATGTATACCTTTAGAATACCAGACTCTCTTTGTCTTTACCCAAGACTTTTTAATATATTCGTAACAAAATTAAACCTGAATGACGGCAAGGGAAAAGGCCAATAACCCTGGTCTTTATGTCTAACCGAAATGTATAGTAAGATAAAGCATTGAAATCAAGCCAAGTATAAAGGAGTACGTCGGGAATTTAACTTGATGATCTTCCTGGCTTTCTGGAATAAGTTCCTTATAGATGACAAAAAGCATTGCACCTGCCGCAAAACTCAATCCGTATGGGACAAGCCCTGCTACTTCTGCAGCTAGAAAATATCCAATTGCAGCTGTTATTATTTCTACTGCCCCTGTAAAAGTAGCAATCATTAGTGCCTTCACTTTAGACATTTTCTGATGGATTAAATAAAGCCCAACCAGGAATCCTTCTGGCGCATTCTGCAGGCCAATTGCAAAGGCAATTATAGCTCCAAGGTTTTCTTCATCCGCTCCATAACTCACCCCGACCGAGAGCCCCTCGGGTAAATTATGGAGAGTAATAGCTGTAATGATGACTAATGTTTTTCGATCAACACCTGATAAAAATTTAAAGTCACTTGTGTCGAGGTCCTCAGTCTTTGAATGAATGAAATTCAAGGCAAACGTCCCTAATAACATTCCGATGGATAGTACCCCAATATCTGATGATTTCAATGACTCTGGTATCAAGCTGAAGGTTGTTGCCGCCATCATAATTCCTGAAGCATAACCCAAAAGCAAAGACTTCAACCGGGGTGAGACATTATTTAGAAATAAAACTGGAATTGCTCCTAAACCTGTTGCCATCGCAGAGATGACAATTCCCAAAAAAGCTTCTGTCATAACTTTTTCCAGTGCCTCCTAATTTACAAAAGTAAAATACTTTTCCCCTTAAATCAGGAAGTTACACTTGGAAAAAAATTATCCGCTGTCAATCAGGTGCAACCAATTCAACTTTCAAACGATCCGGACCCTCGAAAAACACCGCATAGTGATGTTCCCCTCCAGCAAAAGGGTGTCTGTCTTGATAGAGGATAGGGATATCTCTTTCTCTTAGTTTCTCTGTCATTTGATCCACATGTTGCCGTGAATCTGCATAAAAAGCAAGATGATTCAAACCAACTTGCGAGCGGTGATATCCTGCTTGAAGGAACCTTTCTTCAGTTTGGACGAATACTATATAAGTCTTTTTAAATTTCCAACTGATGCCGCTGTCCCATTTTTGATATACTTCATATTTTAATTCGCTTAAAAACCAGCCCCAAAATTCTATTGCCTTATTTAAATCGGATACATTGATTTCAACATGATGCAGCATTCCTTCTCATCTCCTGATCAATCCTGTTTTTGTATTCTGAGCATAACTATTGGCAACGCTAGGATGAAATTTTGTGAAAATTGCTATTGAGCCTTATTATAGCAATACTGTTAATCACCCATCATTTTGTTCATTTGAAGCAGCTTTCTGACTCCCAAATACCATTCTCATGGGTTCTGCTTTGATTCCTGTCCATCTTTGCTAATATAATAATAATAGGTTATATAAATCATTGGAGGAATGTATTACTGAGAATACACCAATCGAATTAACTAAAATAGCCTAAAAAACGTTTTTTGGGAGAATTTATGATACGTACAATTTCTGTTAGTCCTTATGGGGATATCCAGACTGGTCGAGGTATAGACTCATTGGTGTCAGACAGTGGTCATTGGCATTGGATTGACTTCAATGAGCCGACAAATGAAGAGATCGAATTATTAAAAACACCCTTGGAATTTCACCCTTTATCTATTGAAGATTGTATCCATACTCTTCAAAGACCCAAACTCGATTATTATGATGATTATCATTTTTTTGTTTTCCAGGCTCTGAATGTAGATTCTATGCAAAAGGAGGAGGTTGACCTATTTCTTGGAGATAACTATATCGTTACCTACCATAGCGTCAGCATGCGTGAAATTGACGATGTGTGGAAGAGATTAGAACTTTCGAAGTCGCCAGGGGAATGGAACCCATCCATCGTCCTCTATCATGTTTTAGATAAGATAGTCGATAATTATTTCCCTCATGTATATCGAATTGAGGACATATTGAATGAAATTGATGAGAATTCAGCCGACCGCTCGATGGATGAACTGCTCGAAGATTTATTCGATACAAGGCATGAATTGCTCTCGTTAAGGCATACCATCACTCCGATGAGGGATTTGGTATACAGGATGATTAATTCCCATCGTCTTTCTGGAGTACTTGAACAAAAAGAATATTTCGCGGACATTCATGACCATTTATTACGGTTAGCTGAAAAGGTGGATGCGAGCCGTGAACTGACCACTGATATGCGTGACAGCTATTTGTCAATCAATTCACATGAAACGAATCGAGTAATGAAAGTACTTACCGTAATCACAACCATTTTCATGCCACTCACCTTCATAGCGGGAATTTACGGAATGAATTTTGAGAATATGCCTGAACTGTCCTGGAAATTTGGTTATTTTGGAGCATTGTTCGCCATGTTTGTCATAGGGATGACCATGTTCTTCTGGTTCAGGAAAAAAGGTTGGTTTAAATAAGAAAAGCGGAAGCGCCTTGGTCAGCCCCGACAAGCGCTGCCCGCCTAAAAACGCCACGTCCTGTGGCTGGCGGGTCTAGCACATCGGGTGCCTCGGAGGGCCGACCGGTGAAGTCGTTCTTTGACTTCATTGGCAGGCCTGAAATCGAAAAGTATAGCCGACTGTTCAGAAACGCAGAAACTGGAGACTCCGACAAAGAAGCGCTTTTTGCTTCTGCCGGCGGAGTTGAAGTTTCGGAGTTTCTAGGAGGCGAAACTGGACAAGCGACTCGAGGGGTTAGGCGCTGGAGCTGGACATTTCTCGAAGTAAAATTAATACTTGCTAATCCTCTGAAGCAAAAAAACCATTGAAGTCATGCATCAATGGTTTTTTTCGTTTTGCTTTTCATCATCTTCCTGATGGTTTATAAAGTCTTCAACCAGGCATTTACTGCTTATGATAATGCCTGACAAGAAAAAGGCAAACGCAAACGTCAACGGGAAATAAAAGTACGATAACATCGTAGTAGCAATTGTCCACATCAGCCAGAAATACTTTTCACGAGTTTCAGCCATTTACCTCTTCTGCCTCCCAATAAATCTGACTGATCGCGTCCGCTAACGCTTCTATTGTATTCTTTAATTCCTTCATATTGTTGTCGACACCGCCAACCTCAACTACCAATGTGTTTGCGTGCAAATCTTGATTATATATCCCATCAACGCCGATTCCTTTTTTAGGCAAAACTCCCTTACTGATCCCTGGATAATTTTTATTCAGGATCTTATGAAGTTCATTTGCAAACTTCAGGTTCTGCTGGAATTTCTTATTCTCCTCCCCAATGACAAAAACCAATCTGGCATAAGGCTCGTTATTAATGGTGGCTGTTGTTGAATCCTTTCTGACTGAATCCCGATGCAGGTCAATAAAGTACTCTAACTTCTTATTTCCTGCCATGGCATTTTTAACCAGTGACCGTGAAATCTCATAAGACTTGTGTGTGAGCCAGCCTTTTCTATCCAGCTCTTGGCCAATATTAGTCTTATCCACGCTTGCTCCAATTCCCCTTTTTTCCAACTCTTGACCTAACAAGTCACCTACAATGGTGATATTTGTTTTGCCATCAACAGCCTCATTTTCATTCTCTGCTCCCTCCAGTCCTAACAAGGGCAAGTACGATTCCCAGCTGTGAGTATGATAGATGAACACTGATTTTTCTGTTGGCGAAGAACCTGAATATACTTTTCCGCTGTTCAGCTCCTTTAGTTCATTCGCTGCCATATTTCTTTCCTGCAACAGAACTTCCATTGGAGGTGCAGATTCAATCGGGATATCCGTGAAATCAACACCTTCCTCTGCAATAAGGAAGTTTGAATCAAAAGCCATGAAACCTGGAATTTCACTTCGGATCAGACTCCTGATATCATTTATCTCAACATTTGTTAACAATTTGAATCCTGCAGAAAGAATCGGCAAATCAGCATTTGACCCTGTCAATGCATGTCCAATCAAGGGATTCTCGTAACTGATGATCCTTAAGAATACCTCTGCACCAATTTCTCCGTTTACTTTGAATTTAAAAAAGCTGATGTTCGAAGATGAAATGAATCCGGCTATCAGAAAAAAACTGAGTGTGCAAATTAATATAATAAAACCTGACAGCACCTTTTTATAAATATTGACCAATATTCCAGCCATTCAATCACCCTTTTGCATACCAATTTGCAAGTACAATCTCTGTTATTCCATAAATATGTATAAATGCAGAATTTAGACTAAAAAACGCCCGGACAGATGTCCAGACGTTCAGTTAGAAATATTTCTTTTTCCAGAAAATGAATGCAGTTAACCCAGCCAATAACACGGCCATACTCATTGCCAGAAAAAACGCAAAAGGATTGTGCTGAAATGGGAGATCCACGTTCATTCCATAGAAGCTTGCCACCATAGTCGGAAATGACAGAATGATTGTAATGGATGTGAGGAATTTCATTACCATATTAAGATTATTGGAAATGATAGAGGCGAAAGCGTCCATCATACCGCTTAAAATCGAACTATACGTCTCGGCCATTTCGATGGCCTGGGTATTTTCGATAATGACATCCTCCAGCAAATCCTTGTCTTCCTCATACATTTTCAAATAATTGAATCGCATGATCTTCGCAAGGACAACTTTATTGGATTTTAAAGAGGTCGTGAAGTAAACCAGGCTTTTCTCCAAAGCGAGAAATGCATATAACTCTTTGTTTTTCATCGATTGATGAAGCTCACGTTCAATCTCATTTGTCTTTTTATTGATTTGTTTCAGGTACCGCAAATAATAGATTGATATAACATAAAGAATTTGCAGGGCAAATCTCGTTTTCTTAAAAGTATAAAATTCCTTGACTCTGTTTGTCTTGAATTCATTCAATACAGGTGTCTCTTTTAGAGAAACCGTTATAATGCAATTCGGTGTCTGGATAATTCCTACTGGTATGGTTTCATAAATCGG
Organism: Bacillus sp. ISL-55; assembly: GCF_018613155.1. Classification (GTDB taxonomy): domain Bacteria; phylum Bacillota; class Bacilli; order Bacillales; family Cytobacillaceae; genus Mesobacillus. The sequence goes on from NZ_JAGGQU010000022.1 coordinate 25,275, forward strand.
AAAGCCAGATTCATCATGGGTGATGTATGGATAGTCAACGATTATATAGACAATACCGTCTTCCTTTTCAATTCTTGGTCTCTCTTCATCATCCAGGGCATCCTTTATGAAATCCAGTGCAATTCCTGTTTCACTTGCAACCTTTATAATTTCCTCTTCAGTAGGATGCACCATATTTACCCAGGTGCCTTTTGAGATTTCTTCTACACGTGTTAAATGTCTTTCTTCACTGCTTTTATAGATTTCCAGCATTTGACCAACCTCCTCTTCATTTATCGAGGAAGCCAACTACCTTTTTTCAGAGTTGATAGTCTTGCAGCATTCAATTGTATCAAATCTAATAGATGATCGACTTCCCCGCACCTATCGGGATCAGGTTCTTTTGAATAACCCAAAGATACCAACTCCTTTCAATCTTCACCTCTTACATCTTACTCCTGACAGGGTAAAACCACAATAGAATGCGAATCTTTTGTCCATCTATTTTTTCTTCCTTATACTTCCTGCCTAAAAACACATCTTTTGGCACGCTTTGTCTATATCTTTAAAGATAGTATGATTTCTTGATTCCTTCTAACTATATTTCCCCTTCTAGATCCTTCGTTATATAACCCAATAGTTATACCAATCCGATTCCTCCTGCTCCGAAGCTCACATTCTCGTTTTACTTGTGGGAATCCCACTATTTCTCAAAAGCAGAAATCTTCCAAAAATATAATTATAATAAGCTTGTATACTAGTAATTGGAGGGAAAATGGACATGAATACTAACTTTAAGAAAAAATTGATTCCATTTGCTGTCGTTTCATCTCTCGCTATTGGAGGTCTTTCGGGAGCTTTTACAGCTGACGCAAAAGAATCACCTAAACAGAATAATGCAAAAATCAAGAACGTCATTTTCATGATTGGAGATGGTATGGGTGTATCTTATACATCTGCTTACCGTTACCTAAAAGACGACCCAAATACTAAACTGGCAGAAGGAACCGAGTTCGATAAGTACCTTGTTGGCCAGCAGTCGACTTATGCGGAAGATCCTGATGAAAACATTACAGATTCTGCATCTTCAGCAACTGCAATGTCCTCAGGTATTAAAACTTATAACGCGGCAATTGGAGTCGATAACGATAAATCCGAAGTGAAAACCGTGTTGGAATCGGCCAAGGAAAAAGGTAAAGCCACCGGACTGGTCGCTACTTCTGAAATTACCCATGCTACTCCTGCTTCTTTTGGTGCGCATGATGAGAGCCGTAAAAACATGAATGCAATTGCAGAGGACTACTACGATGAGTTAATTAACGGTGAACACAAGGTCGACGTACTTTTAGGTGGTGGTACTGAACTATTCCATCGTAACGACCGTAACCTAATTGAAGAATTCCAAAAAGACGGCTATAGCTTCGCTTCTACTAAAGAACAGCTAAAAAGCGATAACAACGAGAAAATCCTGGGATTGTTCGCACCTCGTGGTCTTCCTAAGATGATAGACCGTACAGAAGATATCCCATCTCTTGAAGAAATGACCAAGTCGGCGATTGAAAGATTAAACAAAGATAAAGACGGCTTCTTCTTGATGGTCGAGGGAAGCCAGATTGACTGGGCAGGACACGATAATGATATAGTTGGTGCAATGAGTGAAATGGAAGACTATGAAAAAGCATTCAAGGCTGCGATTGATTTTGCGAAAAAGGATAAGCATACTCTTGTAATTGCGACTGCTGACCATTCTACTGGGGGTTATTCAATTGGGGCTGATGGAATTTATAACTGGTTCCCTGAACCAATTAAAGCAGCTAAGCGCACACCGGATTTCATGGCAGCTGAAATTGCAAACGGTGCTGTTGTCGAAGATACGCTATCTAACTTCATTGATTTAGAATTGACTACTGAAGAAATAAATTCAGTCAAAGCTGCAGCTGAAGGAGGAGATGTCACAGACATCGATAATGCTATTGAAGAAATCTTCAACCAGCGTTCACATACAGGCTGGACTACCAGCGGCCACACCGGTGAAGATGTAAACGTCTATGCGTTTGGTCCAACACGTGAAGCTCTAGCTGGAAAAATTGAAAACACAGACCTTGCGAAACATGTCTTCAGCCTTCTGCAAAATGGGAATAAAGAAATTATAATTGAAGATAAGTAAGAAAATTCACTCCATCCGCTGTCTCTCAGGCAGCGGTAAGTCTGTTTATCAACTGCTGGAAGGTGCAAAATGAGAAACTTAATTTTAATGATAGTACTAATTTCTTCACTAATTGGGTGCAGTGTCGAAGGAAGTTCTAATCCTTCAGCTGTAAAGGAAGAACCGGTCCTGAAAGAGAAAAAGGAAAACTCTCCCCCTCCTCGTAAATCAATGATTGAATATGTACCAAACCCACAGGTTACAGATGATCGAACATTGCTTAATGTTGGTGAAACTTTTAGAGATGAAAAAGGTTCCGCCGAATTAATCAGCTACAAAAAATTGAATCAAAAAGTTGCTGCAGGCCCTATTGAAATGGTTGTAAAGGAAGCCAAACTAATCAAGTATCACCCTGACTACAGCTTGATCGACTTTTTTCACAACTATACACATGAGGAACAATTTACTTTTGTTAAAATCTTTTTAGAATTAGAAAACAAGTCAGATCAAGTATTGAACCTTGCTCCAGTAGCCTTAATTGAGACTGACACTGGAGAAAAGATAACCTGGGAAGCAGATATTTATCTAGAGGAATTGAATGGAATGATTGTTCCGGGAGAAAAGAAAGCTGGAAATATCGGAGTTATTCTTGAGAATCCTGATATAAAGTCTATAAAGATTACGACAAGCAAAGTGTTCAACCAAAATGAAGCTGACGTCTTTAACGAGCAAACATTTAATATCGCGTTTTAAAATACAAAAGGCGCGGATCCACATCCACGTCTTTTGTATTCTAACAACACTATTTTTTATTGCAAATAATCACCAGTCCAGACTTTTTTTACATAGATCCTTTTCATCCCCGTTTCAACAGGTTCCATAGCTATTCGAGCTGACTTCCGATCAGGAATGCAATCTGGATGCTCAAACAAACAAATTAAGAATAGAGCTTGGTTTAATGATAAATTGGCGGTATGTTTCTGGCTGATTGTTTCCTCAAGGTGATTTGCAGGGATTTCCCTTCTGTGATCGAAGCAAAAAATACATCCTTCAAATTATGAACTGACTCCTCTGCTAATCTATCCATCAGCCACTTCTCATCTGTGTTCAGCAGGAAGAGAACTTTTTTGTACAATTTACCGTCAATAATTAATGGCATTGCCAAATCGTCGCCAGTCCTGGTTAAATTCATATCCTCAAGAGTGACTGTCGCTTTTTCTGTTCTTTTCATTACACTTAAATTTCCGTTACCTTCGAGGATTCCTATTCTTACATCCTGAACATTAAAAATATCTTTCTCTCTCAACATTAACAAAATATTATCGATTGAATACTGTGTTTTACGCAAGTTTTCCACAATGAATTTCCCCTCATGAATGACCGTGATTGGTTCGAAGGTGAGTATACGCCCTATTTTTCTGCTTTTTATCTTCAGGTAGGCTACCAGTTTCTGAAGCAGTGCTATTAAAATAATGGCAATTCCGGTATGTATATGAGGAATCTTCGGGTCGGCAATATCCGCCCCAACGACCGCACCAAAAGCCAATAATATTAAAAAGTCAAAAATAGGCAACTCTCCTATTGAGCGTCTCCCCATAAACAAAGTCGCAAACAACATCAACGGCAGAATTGTAACCACCCTGCCTAAGAGAATTAACGTTTCCTCTAAAAGTTTCATTAGTCTCCTCCAATTGTAAGAAATCCTTTAGTTAGTTTTGTTGTATTTATTTCATTTATACCAAGAGCATCAATTTATAGACGCACCACACTTGAACTCTCTAACCCTGTTAGCTAGAAAATTATCTCATCGACTTTTCAAGCTTAATCCAATCATATGCCGTCGGGCGCCAGGTGAATGGCTTCAACTTTCCTGAAATACAGCAAATCATATATAATGGAAGGTAAATTAGTGAAGACCTAATTTTAACAGCTTGGATATACACTGAAAAGATTCAATTAAAAGGAGAAATCATATGCAATTACTGCAACGATTTTGGGAGGCTGTTGTTCGATTTTGGAAACGGCGCCACCTGACTCAAATTCTGTTATTAATCTTATTGGTTTTCATATTGCTGTCAATTCTTTGGTTCGCTTTTATCGCCAGTAGGGCAAATGTCCAGACCCTGAAGGATGGATTGAGTCAGGCAACCACGATTTATGATCGCAACGGAGACGAAGCAAGCAAACTTGCTACCAACCGTACCGGTGGAGTATCAATAAAAGATATGCCAGAGCATGTCCCAAATGCCGTTATTGCGATTGAGGATGAACGATTTTATGAACATAACGGATTCGATATTAAAGGTATCGCGCGTGCTTTCTTTGGAAACCTTTTAGCTGGAGGCATTACCGGAGGCGGCAGTACCCTTACCCAGCAGCTGACTAAAAATGCTCTGTTATCTTCAGAACGGACTTACAAACGTAAAGCAGAAGAATTATTTTTAGCAGTCGAGCTTGAAAAGGTGTATGAAAAGGACGAAATCATAGAAATGTACCTGAATCAAGTGTATTTCGGCAGTGGTGCATTTGGTATAAACAACGCAAGTAAAAAGTATTTCGCAAAGGATATTCAGAATGTAACAATCAGTGAAGCTGCAATGCTTGCCGGTCTGCTGAAAGCACCTTCTGCCCTGGATCCTTATAATAATTACGATGCTGCCATCAAACGCAGAAATGTTGTTTTATCTAAAATGAACGAACTAGGGATGATATCGGATATTGAATATAAACAAGCAAAATCTCAAAAGATTGTATTGGAAGATGGAGGCGGATCTCTCGCCGATCGCAAATATCCTTCTTATGTCGATGCTGTTTTGGATGAAGCGACAAGTAAATACGGGCTTACCCAGGATGAAATCATGACAAGAGGCTATCGCATCTATACTGAACTGGACCAGGACATACAATCCGGCCTGGAAAAAGTGTACCGACAGGATTATCTATTCCCAGATCGAGCCAGTGATGTTTTAGTACAGAGTGGATCTGTACTGCTTGATCCGGAAAATGGTGGCGTCCGTGCATTGTCTGGTGGACGTGGCGAAAAAGTGTTCAGAGGATTCAACCGGGCAACCCACCTCAGGGCTCAGCCAGGATCAACCATGAAACCTCTGGCCGTTTACACACCGGCATTAGAAGAAGGCTATAAGTATGATTCCATGCTTGTTGATAAGAAGATTTCTTTTAAAAATTATAGTCCGAAAAACTTCTCTGATACTTATCAGGGAGAAGTTCCAATGTATGAGGCCGTTGAAAAATCAATTAATATTCCTGCAGTTTGGCTCTTAAATGAAATAGGCTTGAATAAAGGAATTGATGCTGTAAGAAGATTTGGAATCAAAGTAGAAAAAGAAGACCAGAATCTGGCACTTGCCCTGGGAGGAATGTACAACGGAATTTCTCCACTCAAGATGGCTGAAGCATATTCTGTATTCCCAAATGGCGGGAAGCGTCATGACGCCCATGTAATCACGAAAATTGTCGGTCCCACTGGCAAGGTGATTGCAGAGCATGACGGCTCAACAACACGCGTTACTTCCAAATCAGTGGCAAATGAAATGACGTCAATGTTATTGAATGTTGTTGAAACGGGTACAGGTAAAGGGACAAATATTGAGGGTGTCGAGATTGCAGGAAAGACTGGGTCCACTCAGCTGCCATTCGCAGATATCAATGGAACAAAAGACCAATGGTTTGTAGGATATACACCTAACATCGTCGGGGCAGTATGGCTTGGTTATGATAAAACTGACCGCAAACATTATTTATCCAGCAGCAGTTCAAAGGATGTAGTGCCGCTGTTCAGGGCGATCATGGAAGAAACAGTGCCCCACATCGAGCAGGAAGAATTCAAGGTCCAGTCAATCAACGAAAGGCAGTCTGGTGCCATTGTGGATTATGAAGAAACAGAAAAAGCAATCAGGGAAAAAGCAAATGAACTGGAGGTAGAATTAAAAGAGCGCGCTGGCCAGGTTGAGGAAAAACTGAAAGAAGAAGCGCCAAAATGGAAAAAAGTATTTGAACAAATGCAGGAAGACGCCGGTAAGGTCGGCGACAAAGTAATCGATAAACTTAGAGAGTGGCAAGGAGAATAAAAGTAGTGTGAGCAGCCTAATTGGCTGCTCACTTTTTGCTTGGAAAACAAAGGAGGCATGACTTCGGACAAATTCACAAAAGCACATTGCCACTTTGTCCGAACACGACAGGACTTCGGACAAATTCTCTAAAGCACACCGTCATTTTGTCCGAACACAGGATGACTTCGGACAAATTCTCTATAGCACATCGCCATTTTGTCCCAACAGACTTGACTTCGGACAAATTCACAAAAGCACACCGTCACTTTGTCCGAACTTAGCATGACTTCGGACAAATTCTCTATAGCACATCGCCATTTTGTCCGAACACGGCTTGACTTCGGACAAATTCACAGAAGCACACCGTCATTTTGTCCGAACACGGCATGACTTCGGACAAATTCTCTAAAGCACAAGGTCACTTTGTCCGAACACGGCAGGACTTCGGACAAATTCTCTAAATCACACCGTCACTTTGTCCGAACACAGCATGACTTCGGACAAATTCACAGAAGCACACCGTCACTTTGTCCGAACACGGCATGACTTCGGACAAATTCTCTAAAGCACACCGTCATTTTGTCCGAACACGGCATGACTTCGGACAAATTCACAGAAGCACATCGTCATTTTGTCCGAACACGGCAGGACTTCGGACAAATTCTCTAAATCACACCGTCACTTTGTCCGAACACAGCATGACTTCGGACAAATTCTCTAAATCACATCGCCATTTTGTCCGAACACGGCATAACTTCGGACAAATTCACAGAAGCACACCGTCATTTTGTCCGAACACGGCAGGACTTCGGACAAATTCTCTAAAGCACAAGGCCACTTTGTCCGAACACGGCAGGACTTGTTGTAATGCCCTTTGTAATCAACTACCAAAAGATATTGCCTATTAACAAATTGCATCTTTAGAATACTTTAGAATAAATACAAGTATCCCTTAGGTTACCGTCAACTGAAACTGAATCATTCTTTAGTATGCCATCGAGTGCAAAACCTAATTTTTCGGGAATCGCCTTGCTTTTAATATTTAGTGAATCACAGCGAATTTCAATCCTTCGGGCTTTGAGCTCCCTAACGGCAAAGTCCGTTATTCCCTGTACAGCTTCTGTCATATATCCCTGGCCACTGTATCGAGTGTCGATCCAATAACCGATTTCGAACTTGGGGACGTCCCAATTAATTCTATGTAAACCAGATGAGGCGACAAATTCCCCTGTGTCTTTCTTAAATACAAGTAATCTCAGGTCTGAACGATTTAAAAAATTTACATACCCCTGTCTGATCACAATTTCCGTTTCTTCAACAGATTGTTCTTTTTGAGCAAATGGCATCCACGGCTGAAGCTCCTTTAAAGATGCATTGATTGATTCACAGGTGACAGCGCCATCACCTGGCAGAGGCATCCTAATCAAAAGGCGGTCCGTTTCAAACTCAGTTGGAAACTCCAATAATAGAGGATTCACCATACCTTTCCCCTTCCTTTATTCAAATAAAATAGAACGGCCCGAGGACCGTTCTTACATTTATTCTGCTTAAATACTGATATCCCTCTTTTGGAAAAAGAAAAACGTGAGCATCATGAATATTGCGTAATATACGGCAAGTATTGAAAGTGATACTGGCAATGTTATATTTTCAAGAATCCTATCTTGAAGAGCATAGACTGTCAAATCTAAATGTGGGAATATCAAAAATTTCGCCCAAGTATATTTGTCAGCAAGCATCAGGATAATCCCACCTAGTGTCGACGAAAAGAAAAGGACAAAGATACCTATTCCGACTGCAAGAGCCTGGCTTTTAAACAATGTTGACAGCATAAAAGCAATCGTCATGATGATGAGAAGGCTTGGAATGAAATAAAGCATTTTCAAAAAGAATTGTGTTCCAACAATCGCGACTTTTCTTCCTTCCAGCGTGATTTCAAACATCTTCATATTGAAATCACCACTGCCAAATAGGAGCAATCCAATTATATAGCCAGATACAATCAATGTCAGTACCAGTAATAATGCATAAATTATGACAGCTATGTACTTTGACAGCAGGATTCGCCATCTTTGGTGCGGACGGATCAATAGCTGCTTGATCGTTCCGTCTGAGAATTCTGCTGCCACATTGGCACTGCCGACAACCACTACAAACAAGGTGACAAGTGAGCTTACACCTACAACGACATCATTCATAAAATGCCAGTTTGTTTTTGCATGAGGATTAATGTTTTGATCCAAAAACTCTTGTGTCTGCTCGATTTGGTTTTGAATCATTTTCTTTTCATCACCGGAAGCAGATGCCATCTGGTTTTCAAGCATGGTAATTTCATTTTGTGTATCCTGTTTCCAATTAGGGTTAGGATCTGCACTGAATTTGGAATAAATAATACCTGCGATTAAAACTGCCAGTACGATAACGACCATATATATCCAGCTGGCCATTTTGCCAAAAATTTTCATTAATTCATTTTGTATTAAAGGAATCATACCATTTGCTCCTTTTTATCTTTATTTGTGATTTCCAAGAAGCGGTCTTCCAGCGTTGCCTTTACATTTAATATTTCAAAAACATCTATTTCATGTTCAACGAATAGTTTATTGATTATTGGAATTTGTTCTTTTCTAACGGATAAGGTAAGACGCGTGCCTTTACTCGAAGTCACTTTCACATCCGTCAGGTGTTCTGTTAGAAGCTTGGAAGCGAGTGCGGGATTGGAAACTTCCACTTCTATCGTCTTAACCTGTTTAGCCTCTGATGTTTCATTATCATGCATGGAGGATATATGGATAAGTTTCCCTTTTTCAATAATCGCAAATCGATCGCACATAAGCTGCATTTCTGATAATAAGTGTGATGAGACTAACACAGATGTTCCCTGGCTTGCCAGCAAGCGTAAATAATCACGGAATTCACGAATTCCTTGAGGATCAAGTCCATTTGTTGGTTCATCAAGTATAAGAATAGAAGGCTTATGTAAGATAGCTTGTGCAACCCCCAGACGTTGGCGCATCCCTAACGAATATGTACGAACTTTATCATTGATTGCATTTTCAAGACCTACCAGCTCGGTCACTTCGTTAATCCGTTCTTCAGTAATATCGCTTAATGCCATACGAGCGTAATGTCTGAGATTTTTATATCCACTTAGGTATTTATAGAATTCCGGGTTTTCCACAATTGCTCCCAATTCATTCATTGCTTCTGTAAAGGACTCATCCAAATCATGTCCATTTATTAGCACAGTTCCTCCTGTACGATTAATCAGACTAACAATCATTCGGATAATTGTTGTTTTCCCTGCACCATTAGGGCCCAAGAGTCCGAATATTTCACCCCGTTCAACTTGAAAACTCACATCATCCACAATTGTTTTTTTGCCAATTGTCTTTGTTAACGCCTTTACCTCAAGGGCAAATTGCGACATAGAATCTCCTCATTTCATCAAAAAGTTTATATATCATTCCTTCACAAAGATTAATACGATGAAAATTGTAAAAAGTTACAAAAAAAGCAAAAAAAAGATTTAATTGTTTCATTCAATTTCTCTGATGTATATTGCTATTTGATAATACAAACGCTATTAGTGATGTTCTTACGAATATCAGACGTTTCAAAAATCCACTCCTGAGGTGATAGTATGAGTTACAAAGATCATTTGGATCCGCACTCAGAACTTTTCCACCACACTTGGACAAGGCGCAAGCGATTAAATTCTCAAGTGAATGGCCAGACGCAGGTCACGAAGAATACCATTCTCGCGAGAGGGAACGCGAAGGCCCACCGCTGGTAAAGGATATTTGTAAACGTAAAAAAGGAAAAGGCTCGGGCCTTTTCCTTTTCAAATTAAAGAAAAATAAAATAAATCACAGCTGCCAATATGATTCGATAAATCGCAAAAGGCACCAATTTAATTTTGTTGATTAACCTCAAAAAGAACTTAATGAATATCAAAGCAAAGACAAACGCGCTAATAAAGCCCACAGTGAAAAATGGCAAAACATCAACCGTGAAATAATCCCAATTTTTCAAGAGGGAAATGCTGCTGGCGCCAAGCATGATTGGAACCGACATAATGAACGTGAAATCGGCAGCTGCTCGGTGGCTCATTCCAAGTAGAACACCTCCGGCAATTGTGGAGCCGGATCTGGAAAATCCGGGCCATAAACCAAGACACTGGAACAAACCTACTCCTAATGCTTGTTTATAACTGATTTGATCAACATCTTCAGTCTTAAGTTGTTTTGGTTGTAAGCGGTCTGCGAGAATTAATAGAAATGCACCGACTACTAATCCGATTATGACTGTTTCTACCGAAAATAGATATTCGTCAATATAGTCCTCAAATAACACACCTGTCAACCCGGCGGGAATTAAGCCAACAATCACCTTAGGCAGACTTAGCCTCCCTTTGGAATCTTCGATCGAAACACCTTTTTTCAGACCTAATAGGTTAATGAATCTTTCCTTAAAAACAATGACCACTGCTAATATAGATCCTAATTGAATGACTACTTTGAAGGTGTTGGCAACAGGTTCTGTAAATAATTGTTTAGAGTGCAGTAACAAATCATCGACAATAATCATATGACCAGTAGACGAAACAGGCGCAAATTCAGTCAATCCCTCTACTAACCCTAGTATAAATGCAACAAATAATTCCCAAATGTTCATGAAGTGTTCTTGCTCCTTTTGAAGTTAAATTAATATGTTGGGTACTTGCCATGTTTCGAACGCCCTACTAAAAAAATAATCACACTCATTCATTTTTATCTTTAATTAGACATTTAGTCAATAAAAAAAGCAGCCTCAAGAGCTGCTTTGAATCTGATCCTTAAAAACAAAGGATTTTTGTCCTATATAGTTCATAATCGTGTATATGATGGACCCTAGAAGGATTGCAATATTCTCCGAATTCACATAGAAATGTAAAACTGTATTAGAATGCATTGTCCTGGTTATCACTCGGCTGACCGAGAAGGAAAGGAAATAACATGCCAAAACCACTAAAATAAATTTTGGTCCACCAACCTGAATGGGAACCCTGCTATTAAATGTAAGAGTTCGATTCAATAGATAGCTAACAGCAGCCCCTATAGCATTGCCGGTGAACGTCGCATACCAAAATGGCCAGTCCAGTCCATTTTTCAGTAACAGCATAAGTCCCATTCCTATAAAGGTATTCAGTACGCCGACAAGGAGAAATTTCAAGAAAGGAGGAAAGTTTGCAAAAACCACGACAATTCTTTGAGCCAGCTGGTTAGTTATTCTCAGATAGCTTCCGACTTTTAACGATTGACTCATAATCTGCCCCTTCCATGTTCATCAATTTCCTAGATACCGGCAGGTTAAAGAGGTCGACATCGATAATATACTTAGGCCTCCGCTTAGTTTCTTTATAGATCTTGCCAATATACTCACCGACTAAACCCAGGGCAATTAGCTGCAGTCCCCCTATCAGCCATATCGATGTGATCAACGAAGTCCATCCAAGTTCTGTGTTACCGAACAGCTTCAATGTAAGAAAGTATAGACCGAAAACAAGGCTTACAAAAAATGAGATACACCCTAAAAGCAAGACGAATCTTATCGGTGTAACAGAAAATGAAGTGATTCCATCAAAGGCAAAGGCCAGCATTTTTCTTAATGGATACTTCGTTTCCCCCGCAAGCCTTTCCTTTCTTTCATAGTAAACAGAGGTTGAATTAAAACCGATTAGTGGGACAATCCCACGGAGGAACATGTTGCTTTCAGCAAAATGCACCAACTCTTCAACCGCCCTCTTGCCCATCAAACGAAAATCGGCATGGTTGAAGACTAGTTTGACTCCAAGCTTGTCCATTAGCTTGTAAAAACCTTCTGCAGTATAACGTTTGAATAATGTGTCACACTCCCTGCTGCTTCGCACTCCATAAACAACTTCATAACCCTCATTGAACTTCATGACCATGTCGTTAATGGCATGAATATCATCCTGCAGATCAGCATCAATGGTAACCATGCAATCAGAAGCTTCTTTTGCTGAAAAAAGTCCGGCAAGCAGAGCATTTTGATGCCCTGCATTTCTTGATAACTTTAGTCCTTTTACCATTTCGCTATTCAAACTGGCCTTATAAATCAAGTGCCAAGTCCTATCCTTGCTGCCATCATCGACGAATAAGATTTTGCTTTTTTCTGATACCATTTTATCGGTGACCAGTTCTCTAAGCTTTGTTGTTAACTGATTAATAGTCTCTTCCAAAACTTCTTCCTCATTAAAACAAGGAACAATAATTGTTAAGATCGGCATATTCATTGATTAGCCTCCTTGGTGTTATAACGCTTCATAGAGGTAAATTTTCCAGGCGCTTTCCTTTGAGGTAAAGACTTTATCGAGCTTCAGGTTATTTTCCAATGCATTATCAATCGGAACAGCAGAAAAGATAAATTGCCCCCCCATTTGTTTAAATGGCTCTAGATTTAAATCAATATTTTCGATTCTTCTTTTGGATGTTTTTTTAAATAAATAATGCTTTCCCAATTCATCAGTAAAAAGATAACATCGTCCGCCCCACTCATCAAAATAAATTCGGATCCGCTTATTTTTCACTAGTTCTTTTTCGATAATTTTCCTGAATTGATACTTATAACTCAAAGGATAAAAATTATTGTAGGTATCCAGTGTGTAAAAACCATTAAATTGTGCTACCGCTGGATGTAAGCCTATACTAGCAATACGATAGCTATTTTGAGGTTTTCCTATGTGATTTTTAATTGCGTTAAATTGTTCCTCTGCATAAAACTCCCTAACACTTGGCTTTTTGCGATGCACAATCTCTTCATTTGTAAACAGCAGTAATAAAATTTGCGCAGCTACCAACCAGGGGACTGCTTTTCTCAATATTTTTTCATCCCATAGAATTTTCAGACCGATCGCAAACAACAGATACAGGATTAATGGACGCAAAAAGTGATACCTGGCAAAATTAAATGTATCAAGAAAATGGAATTTCCCCGTTAAAGGTAGCCACCCTTTATAAAACCAAAAGGCATACCAGGCAGATAAAATGAAATTCAGCACAAATAAGAAAACAAAGATGCGCTCTTTCCCCCATTTCCTATGCTTCCAAATAAGAAACAGCGCTGCAAATATGACCGGCAAAATAACAAGTGTATGTACAGTCATTACATGGGTATGTCCAAGCAAGAAATTTTTAAAGGTAAGTCTGACAGAATGCCAGAAAGACAGTCGGGCATGAAAATATTCATCCCTGCTATTCGGTTCACCATCAAATAGAAAGGAGTATACCAGTCTGTAATCAGTGATTAAGTAAACAGCGGTCATATAAGCTATTGCTATGAAGAATCTCCAGTTCCATCCTTTACCGCGAATAACATCACTAAGCCAGAGTAAACCCATTGCACTGAGGAAAAAGAAAAAACCCAGAACAATGCTTGAGTAAAATGGCAAGAGCGTTAGAACAATATAATGCAACCATTTACCTCTTCCATTCCTTATATGCAATAAAGCCCAAAGTGCCAGAGGCATACCCAATGTGCTAAGCATCCCTGAAGGCCAAAAAGGGGTTAGGGCAAATGCAAGTGCAGTCCCGATCCGAATCAGGCTTTTATCTTTTCCCTTAATAAAGTGATCCTTCAAAACCAGGTACATTCCAATGAAGGCAAAAAATCTGGTGATTGCCTGACTTATTCCATAAGCAATCATCGTCGGGAACCATACATATAACCACACAATCAGGCTGTACTCAGTTCCAAGTGCATTTCTTGGCAGTCCATTAATGATTTGAGGAATCCTGGATTGTAATGACCCGTCAATCTGGCCACTCTCAGCAAGTACCTTATACCATGCCAAATTCGAATCAAGATTGTCATGTACCCGGATATGGGCATCGTCTCCTAAAATGAAATAGGGGGATAGGAAGAGTGATATCACAATCAGAGAAAACACGATGAATATTCGCTCTTTATCCTGAAAGTAAGACAAATCACATTACACCTCAAATTTCATATTTGCTTTAATTAAGGTTTACACATTTTTAGAAAGTATTCCCTTAACTGCCAAACAATCAGCAAGTGATCTATATTCCTTTAAACAAGTTGATAGTTAAAGATCATTAAATAAAACAAGACAAAGAATATAGAAAGAATAAGCGCAATCAAAGGATTCCTATAGTGAAGCCTGAGCATGGGGTACATCGTGCTGTAGAAAAATAATTCCCAGCCCATAGACCAGCCGTGTGCGAATTTGATGGCTCCTATTTTGAGTGCAATTGCCTCTATAATGACCGACAAAGAAATCCACTTGAAGTAATACCAGAACCTTCTAGTTCTTTCTTCTGGAAAACTGCCTAGGAACAAAACAATCATGCTTGGGTAAAAAATAAACGTATATAGGGTTTCCGTGACGAATAGACTGATAAAGTTCTTGTCAAATTCCCACAAGTGTTTATTTCCGATGTAGGAAATATACTCATAGAAACAACTAAACAAGGCCCAGTAATAAAAAGTAGGTAAAAACTCTCTCCACTTTTGCCACTTCCCTCTTCCGACCGCCAATGCGACCCCACCTGCGATCAATACAGCATGGAACAAGCTCTTCCCTCCCTCTATTACACCTGGCCAAAAATCGTTTGTTAATCCTGTTTATTCAATCAAATCTATTTTCTGCCAATCACCTTGTTTTATGTATCATCATGTCAGATGAGGTGATATCCAAAGTTTTTCCTAAAAAAAGAGGGGTTTTCTTGTATTTTTTTTGCGCAAAAAATGAATATAGAATCCTGAGTTGATTGGAGTGGAAGGCGCGAAGTCTCCACCGAAAATGCTAACGCATTTCCCTCGTGCGTGGGAAGTTTCGAGGAAGCTCAATCAATGTCCTGCGGGATCAGCCGGCCAGGTGAGACCCCGCAAGAGCAAAGCGATGAGGAGGCTCAACGCCGGCCCCAAGGAAGAATTGCTTATGAAAAAGACGGCAACTGGTCTTTTTCATATTCTTCCCGCGGAAAGCGAAGCGCCTGGAACGGAAATCAACGGACCAAATTAAAAAACTAGCCTACAAATAAAGAGGGTGCCCAAAAGTTTATAACTTTTGGGACACCCTCCTTACTAACCCTCTTCTGTTAAATTGTTTTCTGCCTCAAGGATGAATAGATCTTCCTTTGACTGCAGGAATATGATTGAAGTCAGGGCAACAGCCAACAGCAGCCCGAGTGCCGAGAATGCGATAGTAATTGTTTGTAGTTTCACTAATTCTGCTAAATAACCTAAAAGTAACGTTAGAACGATTTGCACCATTGCCTGAAAGAAGGCAAACGCACTGCTGAATCTGCCCATCAAGTCAACAGGTACATTGTTTTGGAAAAATGTTGTGTAACCGGTAAACGAAAATGGAGAAAAGAACCCAATAATTATAAAGCCAATTACTGCTAGAGGTACCGTGTCTGGAGAAGCAAGATAAAACATTAAGTATCCTGTTACAGACAAAAACGACCCCAATCCCAAGAGCATTTTTATGGAAAGACGATTCGCCAGAGCTGACACTGCCAATGAACCAACCACATACCCCGCTCCTGTAAGACTTACCAACAGTCCGTAATTCTTTTCTGATAAGCCGACAACCTGCTGAATGAAGGTTACCTCCTGAGAATCAAGTGCAAATGAGATTAAAGTAATGAGCTGAAATATCAGGAAAACCACCATAAAACCTGCTGCTGTTTTCCCAAAATTGAGCACAGCCTTCCAATCCGCTGCGATCATTTTCATCGTAATTCGATCTCTGTATTGTTCATTAGTTAACCTTTCATCAACATCTGGCAGGAAGAAAATTGCTATAGCACATAGAAAGAAAGTTACTGCATTAATATAGATACTTGTACTTATGCTCCCATACATGATCAGCAGTCCAGACACACTCGGTCCAACCAGCATAGCCCCTGATGTTGCAAAGGAAAAAATTGAATTGAAGCGTTTTCTCTTTTCAGGAGGAACAAGCTTCGTTATGTAAGTTTCTGAAGTGGGACCAAAAAATGCCCCAGCTATATTAGTTAAAAACATAATTATATAAATCGGAACTAGCGAAGTAAATAATGGAATGATCGCTATTAAGATACCACGAACGATATCGATGAAAATCATTAACCTTCTCTTATTGACCCGATCTATGACGCTGCCAGCCCATGTATTTGTTAAGAGGATTGCCAAAGGCCTGATGATGAATAATCCTGCAATCGCTGCAGCAGAGCCTGTTAATTTCAATACTAATAAATTAATAGCCACAAAATAAATCCAATTACCAATGTTTGAAATCCCAATTCCCAGAACCAATAGCATGGGATTCTTCCAGCCCTTCAAACAGACCCCTCCTGAGCGCACAAAATAAATGTCAGAATATTACTTAAGTATTTCTCTTTACATCCTATCTTTACCTTCCAAAAGTTTCAAGTAGCTATTCAGTTTAAACTTGTATTTTTTTCCATTTACGATTAATGTCACAATTTGTCCACATAAATTTTCCCAACACCATATACAAAAAACCTCCTTTATACCCGTCTTATCAACATTTCTAAACATCAAGCCTATTAATTTCATTTATTTACCACTGCGAGTCATACAATTTACCCATTCATAACGTTGTTATATTACTTATAATGGTATTTAGAATTAATAAGGAGCTGAAACTATGAATTCAAATCCGAAGTTTGTTTCTAAGATCCTTCCGCTTTTTGCGGCGTTTATGGTTATAATTACGTTAGCAGCGACATATGTCGTTCAAAATACTGATGATAAAGTATCGGTACCATTTTCTTCGCTTGTCAAGTCTATTGAGGGCCTAAATGGTGGCGAAGCAACATTAATTGAAAAAATGGATGGAACTCTTGTACTTGAAACAAAAGATTCAACATTTGTTTCCCAAGTTCCTCCCGGCAGCCAGATGGTTGAGAAATTAGTAGAGAAATATAATATAAACTATGAATATATGAACAACAGCAAGTATGGCGCTTGGATCCTTGGTGGAGTATTATTGCTGTTGATGGGTACTGCCTTCGTGATCCAAAAGAAAACAGGAGGTATAGGCTCAGGCAATAGAATGAAAAACAGTTTATCAAAGCCTACCCCCCTGCCTTCCCTTACCTTAGCAGATGTAGGTGGATTGCAAGAAGAAATGAAAGAGGAAATCGTCCAGACTCTAACAATCTTGAAAAATCCAGATAAATCATCAAAGATGGGCATCAAGCCTCCAAAGGGGATTTTGTTATATGGACCTCCTGGCACAGGTAAAACCTTACTTGCACAAGCAATTGCCCGTGAATTGAATGCCAATTTCTTCTCAGCCAGTGGATCTGCATTTAATGAAATGTTCATCGGTGTAGGTGCATCGCGTGTCCGCAGCTTATTCCAAAGTGCCCGCAAACAAGGTCCTGCTGTAATTTTCATCGATGAAGTCGATGCTCTTGCAGGCAAGCGTAAACCCCATGGCGGTGAAGAAGGTGAAAAGACATTAACAGAGCTTCTTGTCCAGCTTGACGGAGGACATTCTAACGATGGCATCCTATTCATTGCTGCAACAAACAGAAAAGACATGCTTGATGATGCCTTTCTGCGCCCTGGCCGTATCGATTTCTCATTTAACGTTCCACTTCCTGATACGAAAGGGAGAAGAGAAATCATCGATATCCATATTAAAGGGAAAAACCTTGCTGCCGATGTCACAGCATCATTGGATGACCTGGCAGAAAGTACTTCTGGTTTCTCAGGCGCAGAGTTAAATTCATTGTTTGAGACTGCAAGTAGACGGGCGTTAAGGAATGGACAGGATTTCATTTCGAAGAGTGATATAGATTATGCTCTTGACCGCACGATACTAGGCAGCACGTCCCGCACTCTTCAGGATGCTGACACAAAGCGCAGGGTAGCAATCCATGAGGCTGGGCACGCTCTGGTATCAGCTGTCACTAAACCTGGTTCAGTCCGGAAAGCAACGATCATTCCTCGGGGACAGGCACTTGGTTATGTGGCTCCAATTCCGAAAGAGCTTCAATTGTCCACACACAGCGACTTGATCGACCGGATTGCCATGATTCTTGCTGGCGGTGTCGCTGAAAGGATGATTCTAGGTGAGCACAGTATCGGGGTAAGCGGTGATGTCCAACAGGCTAAACAGATCATTGAGCAAATGGTAGACACCGGATTGCTTCAGGAAGGTTTCTCACTTACATTTAGCAAAGGCTTAAAAGAAACAAAAATGCAGGAGCTTTTCGATGACGCTTTAGAAAAATCCGAAATGATCATAAATGCCCATCAGAATCAATTTGAACGACTAGTAGATGAATTGCTGAAGAAAGAAACACTTGATGGTTCCGAAGTAGATGAGATCGTTCAAGATAAAACTGGATTTCGTGAAGATCAATATATAATGGCATAACAAAAGTAAAAGGCTTTCCGCAGTGGAAAGCCTTTTTATTTTTGCTCAAGAGCCTGGGACAGACTTGTACGAACTTCTGTTTCTTTAAATGAAAGCCCGAGCTGAACGGCTGTCTGGGCTATTTCAGGCCTGATACCAGAAAGAGTTGTCTTCACGCCTATTAGTTTCAATGCATTTAAAAGCTGGAATAACTGGTGGGCAACCATTGTGTCTATCATCGCCACACCGGATAGATCGACAAACAAATGGTGTATATCTCTTTGACTGCAATGTTTCAATGTGTTTTCAAGAATCATTTTCGCCCTGTATGTATCAATATCTCCAATAAGAGGCAGCAAGCCTTGATGGTTGCTTAACGAGATGACAGGTGCACTTAATTCGTTGATAGTGTCCTGCTGGGCTTTCAAAACGGTTTGCGAGTATTTATATGTAGCTTCAACAAATCGTAAAATGACTTCATCCATTTCTTTCAGGATGACGTCATACCAATCATCCACTTCTTTTCTCGTTATCTCTGGATGTGCCTCCGCAAATTTTCGGACATAGTCAAAATACTGATTCCTTACGTTTTTAAATTCCCTGATCACATAATGGATTGGCGTATTAATATGTTCAATATCACTGGCAATTTTGATAATCCATGGTTCAAAATCCTGGAAAAATTCTTTTTCACCTTTTTTGAATAATTCAATAAAATGAAGATGGAAATCATGATTTTGCTCTTTTAAGGCTTTTATGACATCAGGTTCTTTTGACGCATAAACACCTGCTGTCTTAGTCTTATCAATATTTTGATACCATTCTTCCGTTAAATTGCGGGTGTTTTCTTTTAGATATATATATAAGTTTTGATTTCTGTGCACTAAGCTTCCCCCCATCTGCACCACTGTGACTATAATAAAAGTGCAAGATAGTCTTTTTCTGAATTATATCAAATATCTTCCCTATTAAGAAATTATTAACATGGTGGTCCAATGACTCCATGTATTATTAGATTTATCTATCTGCCTTTTAATCTAGATTATGTTTTTCCTTTAACTCAGGGGGAGCCATTTTTATTATTTGCTGGAAAATGATAAGCAGCACGCCTACATCATCTACAATCCCAATCAGGGTTAAGAAGTCTGGGATGATATCGAACGGCAGCAGAAAATATCCGATGATCAAACCAACTGAAATTACTTTTTGCTTTACTGGGACCATTTTAGAAGTAAAGAACTCTATTAAAAAAGGGAAAAACCTTTTCACTTTAAATATAAGCCTAATTCTTTTGAAAAACTTTTTCATAATAAAACCTCCTTCATACTAGTAATACCCTCATTCACTTTTATGGAATCTTTAAACATCTAAGCAGACAAAGAACTGCAACGCTATATCTTTATACGTAGGAGGTAGAGAATTGTTTCAATCAGAAACAAATAAACAGCCAATATAAATTGGCTGCTTCCGAGCTTAATAAATTGATTTACTTTTCTTGCTGATCGCAATAGTAATGTATTGCTTCTTTAAAGAACGCTGCTAGTCCTTGTTGGTATTTGTCTATATTTTTTGTGAACCGTGGGTCATCGACATATAAATCCCCAAGACCGCGAAATATATCCAGGGTGCAATCATAATAATGATCAGTGATAAACTGGCGCCAATCCGCTACTGCCCGCTGCACTCCCGGGTCTTCTGGACCGTAGTCCATTCCGGCCATGATTCGCTTATAAATTTCATCTGTCTTATTCTGGATTTCCCCCCAGTCTTCAGAAGAATATCCAGCGGTCCTCTTCTCTACTTTTTCGACAGTCTCCTTACCGTATCTTTCCTTCGCTTCCTCACTATATTTCTTCTGATGTTCTTCGATTTCCTTCATATCAAAACCTTTGAACATATCCTTATTCTCCATTTGATAACCTCCTTCTATTGAATCAATTGTCATTTCCACTGTCCGGATGATCTCTTCAAGCCGCTTTTTTTTCGCTAAAAGCAATTCTTTATGCTTTTTGAGATTTTCTTTGCGGTTGAACTCTGGCCGGTCAATAAACTCCTTGATTTCATGAAGAGAAAAATCCATTTCCTTGAAAACTAAAATTTGCTGAAGACGCTCAAGATTTTCATCTGAATAAAGTCTGTACCCAGAAGAGGACACCTCCTCCGGTTTGAGTAAACCAATACGATCATAATGATGCAGAGTACGCACACTTACTCCAGTCGTCTCCGCAACTTCTTTTACTTTGTACATATCTCGATCACCTCCACATTAAGATCGTAAACTATGACGCAGCGTCAGAGTCAATATGTTTTTGCAATTCCATTTTCTGAAAATTCATGTATAATAGAGAAAACTTTTAGGAGCTATGAAAATGTACACTTTTACCAAAGTTTCTGTCTCCGGTTACAAGAACCAGCCAGTTCCATTTCAACTTATCAAACAGAATAAGCAAGCAAGTTCCCTCGTCGTCTTGCTACCTGGAAGAGGATATACTGTCCAAGGACCTTTATTTCATTATTCTACTGGAGTCTTTTTAAATAAAGGTTTCGATGTTCTTCATGTTAACTATGATTACAATACTGTTCAATCAGAATCTTTAACCTTGGAAGAGGAAATACAGCAAATAACGGAGGATGTCAATTCAGTACTAGATCATACCCTTAAGTACCAGTCATACGCAGATTATACTTTAATCGGTAAATCACTGGGAACCATTGCCCTATCTTCAATAGTAGACCGAATCTCATTAAAAAACGCGAAGATTGTCTGGCTTACTCCGCTTCTGCAATTGGATTATGTTTTGGATAAGATGCTTTCATCATCACAAAATGGTCTTTGCATCATTGGTGATGAAGATCCATGTTTTATATCTGAAAAATTTGAGAAACTTAATGAAAAGGAAAATATGCAGACACTTTTGATACCAGGTACAGAGCACAGTCTCAACTATGCGGACCGGCCAGTTGATTCGATTGATGTATTGAAAAAGGTAATAACTGAAATTAGCAACTTTTAATGTAATGGGGGATAAGCATGAACAAGCTGGAGAAATACTACAAGAAAATTGCAAATCTCCCTTTAAAAGAAAGTTATAGTCGAAGTGAACTATTAACTTCGGATTTTATGATGGCCAAGGAAAATAACACTGAAATTTACTATTGCACTCATAACGAATATATCAATAAAAAGGCCAAAGTGTTTATTGTAGGAATTACACCCGGGTTTCAACAAATGAGTAAGTCGATTGCGGTTGCCCGAAAATGTTTAGAGGAAAACCTTTCTCTTGATGAGGTAGCTTATATTTGTAAGCGTGAGGCAAGGTTTTATGGGGTACTTCGCAGTAACATCATCCAAATGCTCAATGATTTAGACCTGAATAACTTTTTGGATTTAAAAAGCTGCGAGGAGCTTTTTAACGATAAAGATTACCTGCTTCATACCACTTCTCTCATTCCTTATGCAGTCTTTATCAATGGAAAGAACTATACCGGCCATAGCCCGAAAATCAAGAAGAATGAATTATTGACTTCTTTTCTGGCAGAATTCTTCGAGCCCCAGGCTGCCTTACTTAGGAATGCACTGGTCATCCCGCTTGGTAAAGGAGTCGAGGAAATAATATCCGAATATAAGCGATCCGGCATAATCAACGAAAATAATATCTTGTTCGGGTTCCCACATCCGTCAGGTGCGAATGGCCATCGCCTTCACCAATTTAATAGTAATAAAGAAAAAATGAAGAGAAAGATTAATGATTTTTTCCAAGAAAGATAAAAGACCAAGAATCTTGGTCTTTTAAACTTACTCAAATGGAATTTCTTCCTGATATGCCTTTTTGTATTTGTTCAGCATTTCTTCTTTATGTGCTTCACTTTCGATTATAATGTCTCCGTAAACAGGAACAACTGTATGCCAGTCCTGTTCTTCATTCTTCCTGGATACAAATAAATAGCTTTCTCCTTCTTTTAGCAGCTGGTCATTCTCCACCAGTATCAGGTTCTGCCCTTCATAGCCCCCCTGCTGATTGACTGTTACCTCATCTTGTAATTCACCCTTGATATTCTCAGCCACCTCCACTTTGAACTGTGTTTCAATCATCCCTCTTTCTTCAGAAGTTCCAGACATCTTTATGACTTTTCCAACGAACACATTATCAGCCCATCCGACAAGCCTTTGAGGGTCAGTAACATCAAAAGCATGACTGGTTTGTACCGTTTGAATCACAGGATTTTCAGGAGGTTTATTTGAAAGCAATCCAGGACCGGCGATTCCCAAGGCAATGATCGCAGCAATGCCGGGTGTTGCAAAGGCGAGCCATTTCATTTTATTGCTTTTTCCTATCTCCGTTTTTGCCTTTTCAATCCCTATTCTGCTCCGGTCACTCAATTCTTTCGGTATTTCAATTTTATTCATTTCTGATTGAATTTTATTGCTCATTTGCCTCATCTCCCTCCAAATCTTTGCGAAGCTTCCCCAATCCCCGGTACAATATTGTCTTTGCTGTACCTAGTGGAATATTCAATGTTTCTGAAACTTCTCTTAAAGTCATTCCTTGATAAAATCTAAGAAGGATTACACTTTTTTCTTCCTCCCTCAGCTCATCAATCAATCCCTTTAATGTAATTTCGGATGTTAAATCTTCATCGACTGTTCCGGAAATAAATTCATCAAAATCGGGCTTCAGCGGCACAACCTTTTTTCTTTTTCTAAGAATGTCGAGAGAACAGCTGATGGCTATTCTGATTAGCCATGACTTAAAATATTTAGGCTCTTTCAGTTCTTTAATGGATTTAAAAGACTTGTAAGCTGTTTCCTGTACAACATCCAATGCGTCATTCTGGTTTTTCACATATATAAACGCCATCTTGTATAGATCTTGCTCATATTGCTGGAAAAGCTCGAGAAATGCTTTGTCATTTCCCTTCTGTGCCTTTTTAATCAACTTCAGCAATAGGTGCACCCCCTTGTAACCGTTCTTACTCATTAGACGGAAGATTCGCCGGTATGGCTTTAAATCCTCTAAAAAAGTTCTAAAAAACAAAAAACATCCTGTACATCAGGATGCTTTCCTATAAGACCGTATAGCTTTTCCATACATCGGGCAAAAGAGACTGATATTTGCGCTGTAAATATCGATCATCTATTAATAAAATCGAACCTGTATCTTTTTCTGACCGAATGAGTCTCCCGCCAGCCTGCAGCACTTTGTTCATGCCAGGATAAACATAGGCGTAATCATAGCCATTTTTACCTGTTGAGGAAAAATACTTCTTGATTAAATCCCGTTCAAAATCTATCTGGGGCAGACCAACACCCACGACAATTACTCCATTCAGTCGGTCACCCTTTAAATCCACTCCTTCTGAAAAAATACCTCCCAGGACGGCAAACCCCACTAATGAACCTGATCCATCTGCTTTAAAGGATTCCAGAAACGCTTCACGTTCGACATCTGCCATTCCTGTACCCTGTACAATTGTAGGAATGCCATGATTGCCAAGATTCCATTCTTCCAATACCGAACTAAGATATAGATAGGAAGGTAAGAAGACTAAGTAGTTGCCTGGCTTGCTTTGAATGGTTTCAGTCAGTGTTTTAACTATTGGTTGGATCGAGTTTTCTCTATCCTTATATCTTGTTGATAAAGGATGGATCATTACCTGGTTTTGTTCTTGTGAAAATGGAGAAGGAATACGGAGAACATAATCATTTTCGTCTCCACCCAACATATCCATGTAATAACCAATTGGACTCAAAGTCGCCGAAAAGTAGACACGGGATTTAAAGTTTTTACCTGCATCTTTGATTAAATAGGAGGGATCAAGGCAAAATTGTTTTATTTTAACTTCATTCCTTTGAACCTCTGCATATAAAATGAACCTTTGGTCAAATAGCTTGCTGATTCTTTGCCAGTTCAGCGCCGCGAAATAGGTTTCTAGCAAAAGCTCAGAATCCCCTGGACTCTCTTTTAGCAATTCTTTTTCAGCATGGTCAATAAATTCCAGCACTAACTGATTAAACTCCTCAAGTGGCTCGTTGAACTTAATCGTTTTAGACTGTTCAGCCTGCTTCCTGATGTTGATAAAGAAGTCGTTTAACTGCTTGGAAATATCATGGATATCCTTATTTCTCCCTTTAAACTCTCTTTTAAGCTGCAAAAATGGCGCCTTTTCCAAAGTTGAGGAAAACATATCCCTGCCTCTGTCAACAAGGTTGTGGGCCTCGTCAACAAGAAGCACAGTTTCCTTTTTATGATCATCAAATAAACGCTTTAAAGAAACCTTTGGGTCAAATATATAATTATAATCACAAATGACTGTATCAGCCGCATATGCAAGATCCAGAGAAAATTCGAATGGACAAACTCTATGTTTGAGGGCGTATTTTTCAATACAAAGCCTGTCTAACGAGTTTTCATTATGCAAAATATCGAGTATTGCTTCGTTTATTCTGTCATAATAGCCGTCCGCAAACTCACAATGCTCCTTGTTGCATATCCCTTGTTCTGTAAAACAAACCTTATCCTTTGCCGTTATGGTTACAACCTTAATATGCAGACCTTTGGCGAACAGCTGACTGAAAGCTTCAGCTGCTGTTTTCCTCGTCGTTGTTTTGGCAGTCAAGTAAAAAAGCTTTTTCAGGTGGTTCTCTCCGATCGCTTTGACGGACGGAAAGATTGTGGATATTGTTTTACCGATGCCGGTAGGAGCACTAGCGAAAATAGTCTTCTCATCCTGGATTGTTTTATACACCGAACCAGCAAGCTGCCGCTGTCCCTTACGGTATTGAGCAAAAGGGAAATCCAGATCTTTTATGCTCTGGTTTCTTTTCAATTCATGCTCTAAACGCAATTTAGCATAAGGAGCAAATACAGAAACCATATTCAATATAACTTCTTTTAGCTCATTATATGTCCGGGTTCTTATGAATCTTTTCATCTCACCAGAGGATTTCTGAACATAAGTAAGCTGGATATCAATACAATCAAGTTCATGTTCCTGCATGTACATATAGGCATAGCATTCTGCCTGGGCCCAGTGAGCAAGATTAGTATCCATATCGATAAGGTCAAGGCTTAAAGAAGTTGACTTTATTTCATCAATGATAGTATGTCCGCCATTTATAAGAACCCCGTCACATCGTCCTTCTATAATAAAATAAAGGTCTTCATACTCTATTTCTGTCTTTAAAAAAACTTCACTTTGATCATGCTCGTTATAGGTATTTTGGACTTCACGATGGATTCGTGAGCCTTCGGTAAAAGATGAAGCAGTCCTGAAGCCAGATACGATACTCCCACTTCTATGTACATACTCAGCCAAAGTTCTTACCGGTATCTTGATTTGATTCTTCATCCACTCACCTGGCCCATAAGTTAAATTCTTATTTTAATTATAGTACATACGTTCTGATACATCCAATAAAATTAAAAAATCCGTCCCAGTGAATCCTGGAACGGATTAATATCTTTTACCAATGGCGTGTATTTTCAAGTAAACGATCAATTTCAATTTGGTTCAGTGTAAAACTCAGATCAGTTTCAGCAATTTCCGTTGTCTCATCCAAGAGCTCGTCAATATCCATGCTAATTGTTCCCATACCGAACCTCCTCATAGTTTTCAGCTGGACAGATAATGTACGTCCGGCTTCGTGAAAATAGTTCGTATATTATATGAGGGTTCTGGGGGTAATTTAACGCTATTAAAATTTTCCCAAGTTTTCCGGGTAAAAAAACAAAAAGGCCTAAAGTCGGCCTTTTTGCTGCAATTTTTATACTGGAGGTTGGATTGGTGGCATGCCTGCTGCTAAAACACCTAAAGCAAATGCACTTGTTGAAAGTAAAGCAAATAACTTCCTTTTCATTTTACATTCCTCCATTTAATTAATTTTTTCAATATATTTTACTGCTTGATCAAACCTGCCTATCTTTTGATAGTGATTTGATAGCATTTTGTAAAATCCAATTAACTCTTCACTTTTCCCATCACTTTCTTCTAAATACGGAATTACTTTTGATTCAGAGTAAGCAAGTGATTTTTCGGGTGACTCAAGGTTCATAAGGTAATAATGTGATAGTATCTTATACTTGCGATTATCTAACCTCTTGGAGACTTCATGTACCTCTTCAAAAGCATCTCTTGCCTGATTATTATTGCCAAGTTCAAAGTTAATTTCACCTATCGAATAGGTGGTAATAATATAGTTTAGATTAACCTGGGTTTGCATTTCCTTACTTTTTTCAAAGAATACGAGGGCATCTTGATAATTATTCAATTTCTTCTGCAAGTAACCCATATTATGATAAATATCAGGTAATAGATTGGTTTCTTTCAATAATTCTGCATTGCGGATCAAGTGTTTAAAACAATCTTGAGCTTCTTCATAAATTTTCGAATGTGTGTAGTTGATCCCTAATAAAATCATTACGTGCAATATTCTTTTGAAGTTATGGTCCTCCATAAATTCTTCTAGTGCTAGCTTGCCATAATATATAGCATAGCCTGGTTCATCAAGGGAACTTTTAGCTAATGCGCGATGGTATAGTAATTCCCCGCTAGAAATTTCAATTTTGGATGCTTTTCCTATCGAATTTAAAATGCCATCCGCTTTTTTACAATTTCCCTTCTTTAATAACCATACAGCACGCAGATAGGAAAATAAAGCCATTTGAGGTTGGGAAAATATATTCTTTTGCTTATTCAACAGTTCAAATTGCTTACTTGCTTCAGAAATCTTACCTTTAAATATTAAATACCTATATTTAGCAAGTTCATATGTATGTAAATTTGTAGAAAAAGGGATGATTCCTTCAAACTCTTGCAGCTTCTTCATTACACCATCAGCGTCATCGTTTAAGTAATAATCAATTTTCTCATTCAGTTCACCGACCAGCTGCTTAATCTGTCCTTCATTTTCAGTAATAGATGAAAGGTTGACGCCAAGTCTCTCGAGCAATAGACCCATTGTTTCTTCATTGGCTTCCTTCGAGTTGCTTTCAATCTTGCTTAGATGGGGAACTGAACATATGCCATTAGCCAGTTCCTTTTGTGTCAAACCTTGTTGGATCCTATAAAATTTAATGAGTGGTCCGAATTGCATACATTCACCTACCGTTTTACTTTTAATCTACCATCTTTTCAAACTTTTTAAACAGATCAAAAGTACTATTTTTTAAAAATTCTATATTTTATAAATTATTTCTTCATATATTACTACAAATTATTAAATAAAGCCACCCGGATCAATCAACCCGGATGGCTGGCATAGTTGTCAGCTTTTATTATTTTACACGTGGGAAACCGAAACCAGATGCATAATCGTCTCCAGTTGCTGCTCCTGTTCCACCTTTGATATCATAAAGCTTAGCACGTCTCTGGATTTCAGAACGAAGCTGTGAGTTGCTCCAGTACTTGTTAGAAGACCAAAGCTTCGCTGCAAGACCCGCAATATGAGGAGTTGCCATTGAAGTGCCACTCATTGTCGTGTAGTTTCCATCTACTGCAGTTGAGTAAATCCCTCCGCCAGGAGCAGAAACTTCAACATCTTTTTCCTGGATATAGTAGTCGCCGTCAGTATTAGGGTTTCCGCGAGAAGAGAAGTTGGATACTCTATGAGTTCCGTTGACGAATGCGTTGTCAAGTGATGCAACTGCGATGGCATTTGTCATTGCGCCAGGGTAGCCAATAGTGTTCGCATATGGACCGCTGTTCCCAGCAGCTGCTACTACAAGCGCACCTTTGCTGTATGCATAGTCAACAGCGCTCGCAATCATTGAATCTTTTCCACTTGAACCAAGTGACATATTGATGACTACTTTCGTTCCTGTTCGTACTCCTTCATCAGCAGCATGGCGAATCGCTCCTGCGATGTCATCTGAGTAACCTGAACCGTTATCGCCAAGAACTTTATAGCCCCAAAGTTCAGATTGTGGTGCTACACCATAGATACCTGCTCCGTCATAACCACCATTGGCGACAGCTGTTCCAGCAACATGTGTTCCGTGTCCCTGACGGTCGGTACATGTTCCGTTAACCAAAGGTGAACTTTGTGTAAAGTCTTTACATTGTTCGACATTATCAGTTAAGTCGATGTGGTTGCGATTAATACCAGTATCCAGGACAGCTACCTTGATTCCATCGCCGCCGCTTGTAGATTGGATGTAGTTATCATTATAGATTGCTTGAATGCCCCAAGGAGTTTGGTCAGATGGATAAGATGCCTGAACAGTGTAATCACCCTTGTCTTTTCCTTTACCATTGCCATTTCCTTCAACACGAGCGTCAATTGTGTGTATCCCAACCTGAGAAACATCGATATTTTTGTTCTTTAACAATGCCTGATATTGCTTGCTGTTTACTTCTGCTGTAAATCCTTGATTACCAAAGTCCCATCGCTTGCCATATTGTTCTTGTACTTTAGCTTTTTCTGCACTCGGACCCTGAATCAAAACTCGATAAGTATCCTGGCTTTCTGGTGTTGTAGCACCAAAAGCCCCTGTCGCAAACATGGAAACACCCATTGCCAAACTAAGTACTGCGGATCCGAATATTCTTTTCTTTTTCATTCTTTTGCTCCTCTCGCCTTCAAAAAATTTTACAGCTTGCCGGCTGCAGAAATAAGTATATTTTAAATTTTCAGCCAATATCAACTGTTAACCGAGCCTTTCTGTTTGGGAAAAATGAAACACAAAAATACAGTATTGACGCTGTTTTGGAAGTGTATTACCATTTGCATTTCCAATTTAAACACACGTTTCCAACATGATAGTCAATTTCTGATTAACATGTTTCTTCCTTATATACATTTAAATTTAGAGCGGTATGCGATAACAAAATGGCAAAAAAGAACTGGTAAATCATGATCCAAACATATTGGGAAACCGCTTGCTTTAGAAAGCATTTATAGAAAAAAAAGACCCATAAAACATGCTCCAATTCACCTCATTTCTCGATACTAAATAAAAAAACACTCCGATAATTTATCGAAGTGTTCATTCTATATTGATTTGTTAAATGCTTTGCTGAGAGTATTTAAAAAAGGCACATCAGGGATAGTTTTTGAGTTATTAAGGTAAAAGGCATGATTCGGTTTAATGCCAATTATACAGGGCTGAAGCCCCATCAACTGGAGTTCATTAACAAGTGAAACGAAGGCTTCTACTCCTTCGATTGTTAAATTTCCGACTCCATTAAAATCGAACAGAACCTCTTGATAGTCCCCTTCTTGTGATTTTTCCAATACCCTCTTTTCATTTTGGCCAATCAATTCAACATCCAGGTTTCCAAAAAGAGGCACCAATGCCGTGCTTTTAGTTAAATTTTTGAATGGGCAAGAAAGACCTTTAATTTCGAAAAGTGTTTTTTCAACCAACTCTTTTTTTTCAAGCAGTTCTAGATTTGTGTCCGCCAGCCGTTTACGGTGTTTATCAACAATACTTTCTAATTCCATCAGACGATGGTCTTTTCCAATACAAATGATATGACCCCTATCTCCACTCCAATTTACACTTATGTCAAACAGGGCATATGGGGATTCTTTGGTTTTCATGGTCAATTCGCCTTCTGCCTTGCTTTCCTTATTTCCCAATATATTTTTTGTTTTGCCATGGCTTTCCCTATCCACCAGGTCAAGAAACTTATCACCTATTGTAAAAGTCTCTGAGCCTATTTGGGAAAATCCAAGGATATTATAGTCGTCACGATCTAAATAAAAAATGAGCATCATATTAAATATCTCCAAACAGCTGCTGCCATGGACGAAGAAAAATACTTTGTTGATTGTGCTCATTGGCTAAATGGAACCCTGACTTCCAGAGGAATGAAGACAGAACACCTTATTGATAATTTTCAAAGATTGAAGAATGCTTATCCTCCTTGCATTTCTGTCTTCCACGTTCCCCATATTTTTCAAGAAGGATTGGATTATCTTTGTAGATTCCGTCGGTAACCTCTTCTATAATAGCGTTTTCACTATAAAAAAAAGACTTGTATTTTTCTAAGATTTAAAATAATATACTTAAAAGCTTTGAAAGGGAGAAAATGGTATGATTAGAAAACTAAAAGCAAGTGATAACGAAATGGTTATGGACTTTTTAAAAGATGAAGCTGCATTGAACCTCTTCATAATTGGTGATATTGAGGCGTTTGGTTATGATTCTGATTTCCAGGAGCTGTGGGGTTTTTTTGGAGAAGATCATGATTTATCAGCGATTTTACTTCGGTTCCACAACTCTTTCATACCTTATGCTAAAACTGGTACAGTACCCGTGAAAGAATTTTCCAAGTTTATAAAGTCTTTTCCTGATAAAATTTTCTTATCTGGAAAAAGTGATTTGGTTGAAAAATTCGAGAATATACCGGGGATCGAACTTGGCAAAAAGCAAGTGACATATTTCGCTGAATGTAATACTGATGAGTTTATTGGACAAACAGAGTGTGAAATTAAAAAAGCAAATACTGAAGATGTGGATCGAATAATCGAATTAAGAGCTGGGATTGAAGAATTTCATCCTAATCCAAATGCGCGCAAAATATTAATGCAATCTATGGAAACAGGTACCGGGAGAACTTATTACCTTGAGCAAGATAGAAAGATGGTTGCTTCAGCTTCCACAGCTGCGGAAAATTCAATGTCTGCTATGATCGTTGGGGTATGTACTCACATCGATTATCGACGAAAAGGACTTGCAACTGCTGTGATGCAAAAACTTTTCAAAGACGTTATGAATGAAGGAAAGTTATTATGCCTCTTTTATGACAACCCTGACGCAGGCCGAATATATAAGCGGTTGGGCTTCGTGGATATCGGGATGTGGACCATGTATCGGTGATAAAAAAGAAAGCTGGATGTGAGCCATCCAGCTTTCGTCTTATTGTCTGGCTACCTTGGCGATTGCATCGATTGCCTTCTGGATTTGATCTTCTGTTACATCATAATGGGTTACGAACCTAACAAAAGTGGGGCCAAATGTACCCGAGATGACTCCTTCAGAACGCAGTCTCTCGACAAAAACATCAGAAGTGATGTTCAAGCCTTCTACATCTGCAACGACTATATTTGTTTCGGGCTGCCTGGCAAGCTTCATTCCAGGGATCGCTTCGATTGCTTCAGCCAAAATCCTCGCATTCCATTGGTCTTCTCCAAGTCTATCTTTCATCTTTGTCAGGGCAATCAAACCAGGTGCAGCAATGACACCTGCCTGCCTCATACCGCCACCAAGGCGCTTCCTCCATTTGCGTGCTGTTGTAATAAATTCAGGATTACCAGCTATGATTGAGCCAACTGGAGCTCCTAGTCCCTTTGAAAGACATATTTGAACAGTATCTGTGTATTTAGCGAATTCCTTCACATCGACACCTGCAGCTGCTGCGGCGTTAAACAATCTTGCACCATCAAGATGAACAGGCACTTTATTGGCTTGCGCAATACTATAGATTGCTTCCATATTTTCGACCGGAATGACTGCTCCTCCTGCGCGGTTGTGAGTATTCTCTAAACAAATCAGCCCTGTTTCAGGATAATGGATATCCTCAGTTCGAATTGCATTTAAAACATCTTCTGGCTCCATTGCTCCTCTGAGACCTGGAATGGTCCTGGTCTGGACTCCGGCAAGGGCAGCTACAGCACCTGATTCATAATAAAAAATATGGGATTCTTCCTCCAATAGCAATTCCTGTCCTGGTCGACAATGCGTTAGAACCGCTATTTGATTCCCTTGTGTACCACTTGTAACAAACAGGGCTGCTTCCTTGCCTAATATTTCAGCTGCAGTTTCTTCCAACTCCCTGACTGTTGGATCCTCTTTATAGACATCATCACCCACCTCAGCAGAGTACATAGCTTTACGCATTTCTTCAGTAGGTTTCGTGACAGTATCACTTCTTAAATCAATCATTACTTTCCCCTCGTTCCTATGTAAATTTCTTATTTATTCATATTTTAACAACTCAACCTGCAAAAAACTAACAGTTTCTCCTTTATAGCATCCGGGTATTTCTTATATATACAAAAAATAAAGGAGGAATACAGTATGAATATCGAAAAAGTAATGACTAGAGACGTAGAATATTGCAGTCCTGATACACCAATTCACGAGGTAGCAGCAAAAATGAGAGACCTGGATGTTGGTGTCATGCCAATTTGTGAGGGTGAGCAACTGACAGGACTTGCTATCGACAGAGATATTATTCTGAAGGCTGTTGCTGATAACACTTCAATGGAATCACCCATATCTGAGGTAATGACAACTGATCCAGTGAGGGGTACTGTCAATATGACTGCCGAGGAAGCTGCAGACTTGATGGCAGATGTACAAATTCGCAGGCTCCCAATCGTTGAAGACGGAAAGATGATTGGAATTGTTTCACTGGGAGATCTTGCCGTAACTCATAAGTTGGATGATGAGGCAGGACAAGCTTTAGAAGAGATCTCCACTCCTTCTGAACCCGAGAAGTAAAGTATTGTAAAATAACCCGCCAGGAAAAACCTGGCGGGTTATTTTTATTCTGAGATTTTTCTGAATTCCATGCCCTTTTGCTTCATCAAATGTTTTAAGGCTGCTTGAAAGGTTGAAAAAGATTGTGCTTCTAATTTTATTCCATCAAGGACCATCCGCTTGACCAATTCTGGATTCATTCCTACAAATAACGTTTTGACACCCATCAACGAGATAGCGGAAGCCATCTCATGAAGCTCCCTGCCTATTTCTTCAAGGCATACATCCTCAATTCTTTCTCCACTTATATCAGTTAAGTCAATAATTGCCGTTTCAATGTCTTTATTATGGATAAAGTTAAGAACTTTTTCACGTATTTTATCAAAACGCTCTGCTCGAATTAACCCTGTAATAGGTATAAGTATTGTCTGAGGAACAATAGAAGGTATGATTGGCGCGGACATTTCAGAAATAATCGTCTCATATTCTTGAATTTTTCTCTCTAACTCCTCGAGCCTATTTGTTTCCAAAATTCCAAAACCCCCCGGTGACGTAGAATTCTCCTTGCTTTTACTATGATACCTTTTCAGGAATTTTTTGTATAGAAAAAAACTGCTTCAATTAAAGAAGCAGTGAGTAAAAGGTCACCCTATTGATTCTTAATTTATAACATTAATTAAATGCATGATATCTTCATAAATCTGCTCTTGATATTCGTCATCACAACATCTTTTATAATCATCAATCAAACGTCCGAGTTCTTTTAAAAAGATTAACTTTTCTTCTTCATTGATCATGGCAAAATTCTCCTTAACAGGACAAAAGTCATGTGTGTGGTCTAACTTATCATAGTTAACTGATTAAAACAATAATAATTTATCCATACTACATTATTATATTTTGTATATGTGGAGAAACTATGCATAGTGCAATTAAAAGTTTAGATTTATTTAAGAAAGGAGCAACCATGTTACATAATATCTTCAGGCTGTGTATGCTGCTAATATCTTGGTCCACATTATTGTTATACCCCAAACGTGCATTCAAGCGGTTTCTTCCTGTCACGATATTTGTTACCGCTTTAGTTTCGATTTTATTGGTATTATCACACCCATATAAACTATGGAAAGTCTCCGGTGGTATTGGAACTCGAATTTTCAATGATCTTAGTTTTACTCTTGGCCCCTTTTTTGTTACAAACCTTTGGGTGTTCCGCCTGGCCTATGGGAATCTTTGGCAGTATTTAGGGATTAATCTGGTGATTGACTATTTATTAGCATTTCCCATCACAAAGCTTTTTAAGAAAATAAGCATATATCAATTAGAGCGACTGAAATCACTGCATTTTTTCAGTATCATTTATTCATTTGCTATTTTCGCTTACGGGTTCCAGTATTTTTTTCAAAAGTATAAAAGATAAATGCTGCTAATTTTATTTCGCCTGAATGATTGAATTCAAAAAACCCTTCCGACTAATTGATTAACCCGTTCGGTTGCCAGGGAGAAAATAGTAATTAACAACACTAATCGCGTAGTATTTAACATATTAATTAGCAGGCCTAATTCTAAGGCCTGCTTTTCTTTGTGAATATTGGGAATATTTAACTTAATGGTGTTATAATAAAGGGAGAGTATAAAGAAGTTCTAATAAGGACGTTATTCAACTATAGATGCAGGAATGGTGAAAAAGAAGTATTTGGTTTAGATACAAGTACGCCTGGAAACAGTTGCAATATTTGAAAGAGAGAAGAAAATTACTTACGGGGGATAAACATGATTTTATCTGTTGAAGAAATACAAAAATCATATGGAAAAGAAAAAGTGTTACATGGAGTGAGCATCCGGATTCATCAGCCTGAAATCGTTGCTTTGGTTGGACCGAATGGATCGGGAAAGTCTACCCTTCTTGGAATCGTCACCAACTTGATCAGCCCGGACCATGGCAAGGTGAAAATTTTAAATCGTACCAATAAAGATCCGGAAATTTTCCGCTATGTTTCTTTTATGCAGGATAACTCTGTCCTCTATGATTATTTGACAGGCTATGACCATCTTCAATTTATCGGGGATGTCCAGGGCATTTCGAAAGGACAAATCCTATCTGCAGCTGAACGGGTTGGAATGGAAAGCTATTTGCATAAAAAAGTATGCAAGTATTCTTTAGGGATGAAGCAGCATCTTTTGCTTACCATGGCAATTGTCAACGAGCCAAAGCTTTTGATTCTGGACGAGCCTTTAAACGGACTTGATCCAACAAGTGCCATCCGGGTAAGGAATTTGCTGCTGGAGTTGAACAGGGAAGGTACAGCCATTATTCTTTCCTCCCATAATCTGTCCGAGATTGATAGAGTGACATCCCATATTCTCTTTTTAAAAAATGGCCAGCTCATTGAGGAAGATTTATCTCTCCATGAAAAAGTTGCCTATGAGCTTACAGTCCAGCAACCAGAAAAAGTGATCGGGGTATTGAGTGCCGCAGGTATAGAAGTTGAACATGGAAAAGAAAATAAACTGATTGTAAGTTTGGGAGATGCTTCTTTAAGTCAGTTGTTCAAACAGTTAAGCACCCATGGGGTGCAGGTATTGAACATCGAGAAAAAAGTCATCGGTTCCGAGGAACGGTATCAGATGATTTTTGGAAAAAAGGAAGAAATCTTATGAATCTTTTAACCTTTGAACTGAAGAAAATTTGGAGACAAAAAAAGATATGGTGGCTTTTCCTAATCATTCTTATCAGCGCAGCATACCTTTTTCATTACAACGCTTCCCGGCAGAATGAATGGGTTATCAAGTTAACGGAAGAAATTGTAGAATACGGAAATGCGGCTGAACAGATCCAGACAGACCTAGAAGGAAAACGGAAAGAAGATCTCCTTGATGAACCTGGATTACTGCAGCATGAATATATCGTGGAAGCAAGGTACGCCTTGTATAATTGGCAAATCGCTGTTGAGCGCAAAAAGTGGGACGAGATTCCTAAACTGCAAGGAGAATTCCTTGACAGTTTGGGCCGATTTGAAACGGCTGGAGGAGTATTTCCTCCTTTGCATGGCATGGAAAAAGTAATAGCTGTGAAGAAAAATGACTATATGCGTGACAACAACCTTCCATATGAAAATGAAGAACACCCGACTTCTGCCCACTTGATATTAAAGCAGTTAAGCAGCCTGTTTATCGGACTTGCTGGGCTTGTGATCCTGCTATTTTTCTTTGGGACCACGTTGACACAGGAGAAGGACCAAAAGACAATCTTAATGTTAAGAACACAACCGATTACAAAGAGGGATCTGCTAACTTCGAAGTATGTAAGTATCTTGCTAGTGTCACTGGTCTATATTTTATTCGTCATCTGTCTTGGTTTGTTGATTCCAATGGCATTTGGAGAACAGCCGTTGCGATTGGAATATCCGCAAGTTGTCTTTAAAGGAGCAGAAGTCGAAATTGTTTCAACCGTCATATATATTTTAAAAAGTATTGCTTTATTCATAGGTGCGTTGATATTTTCAATAAGTTTGGCCTTATTCATTGGCACCCGAATGCAAAACACCTTTAATGCCCTGGTCATTACGTTTTCCATTTTATTTGCTGGATATTTGTTGACGAGCATGGCAGGATTTTTAAAGAATCCGCTCAATCCCTTTTACTTGCTTCATTTAGAGCCGTTATTGAATGCGGTGCCTGATTCTAAAGACGGTCTATATGTCATTAGCGCATTTGTTTGGAGTTTGTTCTTGATTTTCCTTTCCGTCTATCTGCCTGAACGAGAATATAGCCTTTTAGATTTCAGGATAATCAAGAAGCCCTTTCGAAAGGGAGCGACAAGTGCTAGAAGGAACTCTTTATGGAAGATCGTCGTTTTTGAATGGAGGAAATTGATAAGGAAAGGGAATTATCGGTTTGTTTTAGCGATTTCGATTATTTTTATCGCTTGCGGCTATGCTTTTATTTCTCAAGAAGCAAAAGAAAAGGAGCAGGAATTCTTAGCTAATTTGGAGAGGGCCAGAAGCGGCTTGATTGAAGTTGCTATTCCGTTCCAAGAACAATTCATAAATGATATAAAGAATGACCTGCAGACAGCCTTGGAGAAGGAAGAGGAAACCTCTTATTTAATGGAGCAACTAAACGAACAAGAAATTGCCTTAAACGCTCATAGAGAATTAGCGGATCTTATCAGTCTGGCAATAGCTGACTATAAGAAAGGGAATTATATTCATTTAATTGAATATCAATTGTTTGATAATCGTTTAATAAACGGGGAATTTGATTCATCCTACAGTGTCGTTGATGATATTGGACAATTTACAATGGATGCCAGCATCGCAGAAAAGCAGTGGCTTTTAAAGCATAAGATACGTCCTCTTTCGTCCGGGGGACTTCTCTTAAATATCCATACTAATACGAAAAAACTGTCAAGGGAATGGATAGTAAACAATGAAAGAATAGATGATAATGGGCTATTTTCTCTTTATTTATTCTTCCAGCAACACGCCCATTTCCTGCCGCTAGTTTTCCTGTTGTTTTTAGTGGGTGGAGGGCTGGCTTATGAGAGGGGGAAACGCCCGACAATCTTCTTTTTGCGGACACAGCCAGTTTCAGAACAATCGATTTTTTATGGGAAAATCCTTCATTCAGCTATTGTATCAATTATCACATGCTTAATTTTATTCGGAACTGTCATCCTAATGGGGACTGTGTTTGACCGGTTTGGTGATTGGAATTACCCTATCCTTCATTATGATGGATTGAGTGAGTCTAGTACAGCCGACTATAAAGGCATGAAATCCATTTATTATGGATTTCAATTCATTCCCTTAGGATTGTACCTCATGCAAATTATATCTTTATTCTTGATGGTATTGCTCTTTATTCTTATACTAAGCCAATTCTTATCTATCTTTATCAAAAGTCAATTCGTTGTTTTTGTGTCTACAGTATTCATCGTAATCGGGGGATTTATGGCAAGTAAACATTACCTTGCCACTGCTGCACATCTATCACCTTTCACGTACTTGGACATAAATAGGATTGTCAATGGAGAAGCTTCCACTTTGCTCGACAACCCTGCATTGAATGTTTATACTGGCCTTTTTGTTTTAGTTGTATCGATGCTATTTCTTGTAATCATTGCAACACTTTTATTAAAACGTAGGATTTAACTATACCAAGAGTATTCGATTGTTAAAGAGAAAGAAAATATTTTAAGATATTTTTGTATTACTTTTTGTTTCTCTGTTTTTGCAATCCTTTCTGAATTAGTACTTTATGTCTGTCTTTATGAAGATAGAAAATATCACATGAAAAGGAGCTTGTTCATTCAAGCTCCTTTCATATTTTTGATATAATTCATCACCGTATATATAAGATATCCTTAAGTTCAAATACCTTATCTGCAATACCCAAACGCTGTGCTGGTGTCTTTTTGGTCTTACCTGATTCGAAAGGCAAACAGAAGTTATAATATGTCCTCAAAATTGTTATTGCCATCTGTGCATATTTAGGATTGAAGTTAGCATAAATATAGCTCTTTACATCTCCTCGAGCTGTCGATAATGGCCTTTCCAGTATCGATAGTCTTCTCCTAATAAGCGAATAAAAGCATTGGCTGCATTGTCATTCACATTTAGTACCAGGTTTGCGACATCTCTTGCTTCTAGCGATGATATGTTGGTGGTGCAATCAACCGAACGATACCCTCGATCAATAGTAGCTAATGGATGCTCTATAGGGTTATCAGCGTACTCCAAATGAGAACCTGCAGAAGTTTTAACTTCCTTATGAAAATAGTGAGTCCTAAGAAGTTGCTCTAGTTTAAGGAGAGCTAACTCTTTTGGTGAATTTGTTTTATATCCATTAAACTCTCCCCACTCCAAAAGTTCACTTACTGCCTCAAAATGCTCCCTTTGACATTGTGGCCTTGATTTAGTCTTGTCGGTGTGGCAAAGG
Source organism: Bacillus sp. ISL-55 (assembly GCF_018613155.1). GTDB lineage: Bacteria > Bacillota > Bacilli > Bacillales > Cytobacillaceae > Mesobacillus. The sequence goes on from NZ_JAGGQU010000022.1 coordinate 64,248, forward strand.
AAATGGTGTGCATCACTTAATCGGATTTCTTTTGCAAACACTCGAAATATAGCTGTTATAAGTGAACTATCTTCATCCGTTACAAAACGCCACTCAGATGCATTAACAAGTTCCTTTATTAGCCAATGGTGTGCAACCGTTGTATAGGTCGAATTAACGTGTAATCCATCTGTGTATTTCGCCCTGTTCTCTATTTTAGAAAGTTCAGTTTTATATTCAGATTTAGTCTGAGTATCATTATCTGATGGTGGCTGCGGATAATAAGTGTGTTTAGAAAACCTTGCATTTTTCCTAGCATATATCGATAAGTGATCACATTTATATTGAATTGTATCCTTATTAATTTCTTCGAGTATAATATCCCAATCATAAGACACGTCGCTTCTAAAAACATATCTTGAGAAAACATCCGCACTAACAACCACATGAGTAGGGAAAACAGAATCTTCAAGATCTCTGTATTTACTTTTACTCATTCCTTTCTTGCGAACATTGTTAAGGTAATAGGTCATTTTATCTGTGTTGACCCACATTTCTTTAAATTGCTTATTCAGCAACGGTTTGGTTTCATGTCTTTCCAAGAATTCTAGACACTTTCGGTAAACGAATTTCAACTTCTCATAGTATGTTCCCTTGGAGATTTCTAAAATCTCACAAGTTCTATTAATAGGGTTTTTGTTTAACAATAATTTTGTAAACATAAGGTTAATTTCACTGCGTTTTTGTTTATATATAACCGATTGCTTGCTATTTGGTCTTAGAGAAGTCTTTTTCTTGCATGTTTTGCATTGCCACTGTTGACTTCCGGTACTACTTTTTCCTTGTTTGTAGAAATAGGAAGGCATTTCAAAATGATCGCTTTCTCCTTGAAGACACCCTTCTTTATGGAAGTCATAATTAGGTTCTTCGTCTTTAATGTTGTTAATACGGATCAATCTCTCGATTTCTTCAGTAATAGACCAGTTGGATAACGCGACTGTCTTGCAACCAAAGGCAACACCTACATTTGGATGTATAGGGTCAGGATTACATTCAATCATTTTCCTTGCATCGCCCGACGAATTTAATTTATATCTACTAGGATTCCCTTTCGCGTCCTTAAATTTTTCTTGTTGGAGCCCTTGCCACTTGCAGTATGGATTCACACAAACGTTTAGTTGAAGTGAGTGACTATTATGTAAATGATTAAACTCAATCGGCATAAATAATAATTCTCTATATTTTGTTCCAAATTGTCTAGGAGTTAAGACATCATAATCTTTGCTTCTTTTATCTAATTCCTTCTGCAATACAGGGGAAGTGACTTCTAATACAACATCCGCTTTTGGAATGAATGTCTTGAGGTTAGCCAACTTAGTCTTCCTCCATTAACTGCTCGATTTTTAGTTGTTTGATAACACGTTTGTTGTTTCGTTTATTTTTAATCCATTCAATGAAGTTTTCATCTTCCAGAAGATGAATGAGTAGTTTATCTACAACATCACTTTCTGTGTACTCGGTGTATTCAGCATAGTAAGAGACAACGGCTCTTGCGCGTTCTGAAATAAGCCAATCCACCTTATCTGCATTGATATTTCTAGGTTCAATAAATTTCATTACTATAAATGCTCCTTCATATCCTTGTTGTGAACCAGTATAACCATAACTCTGAATTTTTAACACCCCAATTAACACCCCAATTAACAGAAGTACAAAAATTATTGTACACTTACTAATTGTAGTGTTAATTAGCATGCTGATTTTAATGTTAAAAGTAAAGATTTGCCCAATAATCTCTGTAATATCAACGAAAAAAAGAGGTGCAAATTAGCATGCTAATTACACCTCTAAAATATATGTTATTTGCTGTTTTCTCCCTCTCAACCGAACGGCTTACTAATTGATGGAAGGGTTTTTTCGTCTATTCTTCATCTATAGTGATATTCTCCATGACCAGTTCGACCCCTTTTGCATTCTCGATATAATTGATTACAGGGTCAATTTCGTTTCTAAGTTTAGGAGTCAGCGGCAATTCAATTCTTTTGTCATCATAAGTGAATATCACTTTATCAGGTGTTAAGGTACCACCCTCTTTTTTGTTGATTTGTTTCATCGCCGTAATTTCATCCCATGAATATTCGGTTTGTTCTAATTTCCAGAGCTCATCATAATACAAGCCATTTTTGTTCATATAATAATAATTGTCAATACTTAAGTAACCACCTGCAGCCAAGATCACCAGGGTGAAAACAGCTGCAATAAAAACATTGAAACTTCTTTTTCTGGATTCATCAGTTTTGAAAAGATAAATAGCCATGATGATCAGTAACACAGGTATAATCAGTAACACCGCTATCATTGTTATGTATGATGACATCGGACTGTCAAAAAACCAGTGCGAACGGTCAAGGTAAACTGAATTGTGAATAAAAGATACGATAAAAATCCCAATTGGTACAGATGCGAAGAGCAGGATAACAGCGACTGTTATCAGCAAACTCCCGGCACGGTCAGCATTATGTGCACTCAAAATATTGTTCCCCTTTTCTAAATCTCTATATTTCCATAATATATATTCAACTACAAGCAAAAAATTTCCTGCTTAAATTGGAAACTTTTTTCCTAGCAGATACGAAAAAACAAGCCGGAATGATCTCCGGCTTGTTTTGTTCTTATTTCCTCAAGTTTTCCTGATCCTTTAATCTATTTTGCTGGTCGGGAACTCTTCCTTGATCCTTGAATTCATCTATCTTTTTATCTTCACCAAGTTTTTCTCGTTCGTATTCAACCAAGCTTTGCGGGTCTTTTTTTGAATGATCCATGAAGCTTTTCCCTCCTTAGCCTTAGTATTTATGCTATTCCCTTTAAGGAATTTAGCCAAACCCGTAGGCGAGATGTATGTATGATGGTTAAGGATTATTTTCTCTAATGACTTTGTATTAAAGCGATTTTCAACACACATTTAATTGACTTTTCATGTGGCTATTTAGCATCCAGACACAAATCATCAACTAAAATATAAACTTCTGCCAGTCCACTAGGTTTACATAAACCATTTAGATGGTAATTAGAATAACAAAGAGGTTTAACATCAAGTAAAACAAGAAGAAAGGAAAATGTATAATGAGAGAAATCACAGTAAGCGTAGACCTAAAAGGAAAAAATTATTTAACCAACGTCATTGCTGACCGTGAAACATCTGAGGAAGAAATCCAAGAGATGGCACGTAAGCAAGTTCAAGAGCAATGGCTCTTATAAAATGGCTGTTTTCGTTAAGATTATTGTTAAAATCCTAAAGCCGATTTTAACGTAATATAAGGCCATTTTGCAGTTCGGAATTAAGTTTGCATGCTCTTTTCTCCTAAAAGAGTCAACTTTACGAAGAAAAATGGTTTTAAAATTCTATTTTGCAGTCAAAAAGCAACAAAGTTTGAGAAAAGAGCCTTTAAAATAACGAAAAGGATGTTCAGCTGCTGTCGCTGAACATCCTTTTTTATTATCTTGGGTGGATTTGACACGAGTATTGCACTTTACTTTTTTGGGACATTTAAGTCTGCTCAAACCAATTGTCTAGAGCAACATGCGGTACAAATTTAAGCGTGGAAATCGAGACAGAGGATTTTACTTTTCATATAATTCAATTGGTAATCCATCGGGATCGGAAAAGAATGTAAATTGCTTATGAGTTAGTGGATCAATTCTGATCGGTTCCACTTCCACTCCTTGCGTTTCAAGATAATTTGCATATGAGGATAGATTTTCCACAGTGAAAGCGAGATGCCTTAGACCAGCAGCCTCAGGGTAACTCGGGCGTGCCGGAACTTCCGGGAAAGAGAACAATTCAATTTGATAGTGACTTCCAACACTTAAATCCAATTTATAGGACCTTCGTTCTTCTCTATAGGTCTCTGAGATGACCTTCAAGCCAAGAACTTTTGTATAAAACTCTTTTGACTTTTCATAATTTGAACAGATAATGGCGACGTGATGTATTTTGTCTAGCTCCATGCCAATCCCCTTTATCTCGCCCATTTGGTAATTGTAATTTTTGTGCCAGTTCCCGGCATAGAATCAATATCAAAACTGTCCATTAACCTTTTAACTCCTGGAAGTCCTGCACCAAGACCGCCTGAAGTAGAAAAACCATCCTGCAAGACCATTCTTATATCATTTATCCCTGGTCCATTATCAGCAGCAGAAATCTGAATCCCTTTTCTTCCATTCTCTTCTAAAACGTCAATAGTAATCTGGCCGCTGCCCGCATATAAATAAATATTTCTTGCGAGCTCAGAAATCGCTGTCGTTATTCTTGCCTGGTCAACGCCACCAAATTGGAGATTTTTTGAAACCTCTCTCCCTTTCTGACGAGCAAGCACTATATCAAATTCATTATTAATATTAATAATAATCGGTTCTGTCATTTGGCTAACCCTCTAACAATTGGCTTAATATCGTAATTCCTTGCTCAAGATCCAGTGCAGTATGGACATTTTCCAATGTTATGCCAAGCTCTATTAAAGTAATGGCGACTGCAGGCTGGATACCTGTAAGGACTGCTTTCGTGCCCATCAGGCTTGTCATTACTATTACGTCGCCCAATACTTTTGCAATGAATGAATCAATCATATCGACTGAAGTTAAATCGATTACAACACCTTTTGCTCCCGTATCTTTAATTTTATTCAACAAGTCCTCTTGAAAAGTCAATACCGTCTGGTCATCAAGTTCTACTTGAATTGAAACTAATAAATAATCTTTTAACTTTAATATAGGAATTCTCACTTTTTATGCCTCCAAATCATTAAACTCACCAGAATTCACTATGTACAAATAATTTTAATCCAAAGTGGTCTACATCCAAACACTTGCACGTTAGCAAATAAGATTTTAATTGGATTATACGCTATATATAAAGTGGTTTACAAATTAAAAGCTGTGCTTTATAAATGAAATGCTAAAAAGTTACGAATAAGATAAAAAGATAAAAAAACCTCCATTTAGGAGGTTTAATTATTTCTGAAGCTGGGTAAAGGTTTAAAAAGCAGATTAAAATGTCGTTCTTGCTCCCAGGTAACGTGGCTTCCAATAGGAGTTATTCATATCACTGATTTCTACTCCCCTTGATGAACCGGCATGAATAAATTTGCCATCGCCTAGATAAATACCTGCATGCGATGGACCTGGCTTATATGTCTCAAAGAACACAAGGTCTCCTACACGTGGTGAAGAAACAGGTTTTGTAGCATCCCAAATGGACGATACTGTTCTCGGGATTGAAATTCCTACTTTGCTATATACATAGTTTAAGTATCCTGAACAATCAAACCCTGCCGGCGTGCTCCCTGCCCAAACATAAGGTACACCTATATACTTTTTGGATTCCGCAACTAATGAGTTTACCTTAGTGGTAGAACCATATGTCGCCATTACAGGAGTACTTGCTGTCGATACATTAGTAGCAATTGTTGTTGAAGTTGAACCTGATAGCTTCAACACCTGACCAGGGAAAATAAGATGAGATTTCAGATTATTGATAGACATCAATTGTGATAGCGATAAATTATGGCGAGCAGCAATCGTTGACAAATTGTCACCACTACGGACTGTATATGTGCTGGATGAGCTGGCTGGTGCTGTTGTTGCTGTTGTTGCCGTTGTAGCGGCAGCCCCAGATACATTTAATTTTTGTCCAGGATAGATTACATCAGATTTAAGCCCGTTCAATGCTTTAAGTCCGCTAATGGACATTCCATATGATTTTGATATTCCCCATAACGTATCGCCTGTCTTTACGACATACGTAGAACCAGATGTGCTTACGGCAGTACTAGCATCAGTTGAATGACTGTGCGGCGCTAGAACTGATAGTTTTTGATTTACATAGATGGTAGAGCTTGATAGATTATTCCACTTTTGAATATCATTTACAGCAACATTATATATATTTGAAAGTTTCCATAAAGAATCTCCCGATTGTACTGTGTGAAGTTTATCATGAGCACTTGCTGAGCCATTGAATGAAGTAAATAAAATCCCGGCTGTTGCAGCCACCGTCAAAAGCTGTTTTTTCATGTTAGAGCAACTCCTTTGATTTCGATTACAGCTTAATAGTAGAGTTTCCCAAACTAGTTTTGAATCTATAAATATTGGTTTGTGAGGAATTGTTTTCCTCTGGTAAAAATACCGTTTACATGCCAAAAAAGAGCCAAAACCTATTATTTACAGGGTTTACAGGCTCTTTTTTCCTTTTAATAACTCATTTTGTTACACGAATGAAATATAAGCTTAATCTTGTTGTAACTTTAACAATCTATGCCAGTTTACCCAGCCTTTTTTATTAGCAAGGTAAAAAGGACCTAATTGATTGAACAAACAGTGATATTTCCTTTATAAAAAACTTTTTTAAGTGAAATAAAAAAAATCCCGCTGTAACAACGGGATTTTTTTTTGTTCTTTCAAATTATTAAAGGTTGCGCTTAATCAATTGATTTGCCAGTTGATCGACCTGTTGGCTGTTTCCAGTTTCTTTGGCAGCTGAAGCAATTTGGTTAATCATCTGACTGCTTTCAGGGTTTGTTGACGTTGTCGAATGGAATCCAGAAGATGGACTTGACTCTCCAGTATTCAATCCAGATGTGATTTCTTTCGCGAATTCAGTAATACCTGCAGGAACTGGCTTATTAAAATCTGTTCCCACATTTGAATTTTGGAAAAGCTGCCTCATCCCATCTCCCATACGATTTCGAAAAACAAACGCTGCAGCAGCACTTGCCACAACTCCCATAATCGAAAACGTCATGGAACGATTTCTCTTACGTCTGTATCCGAACATTTTCATCATGTTTTGAGGAATATTCGATCTCATCAACGAAGAAATCCATGCAGATCTATTCATCCGGCAGCACCCCTTTATAAATTAGAGGAGTTCTGATAATCCCCTCGTGCTTAGTATTCGATATCTTCAAATTGATATTCCGGAAAAAGATTACATAATATAAGCTGTCTATTCCTTCAAAAACGGCCTTACTTTATTGATCGCTTCTTGCAATCTTTCAGCGTTCTTATTGTACATTTCCTTAGTGCTTGTCGATTCTGTCCCTAAAGCGAATAATTCTAAGTCTGCCTGGCATTTATTAAGCATGGCCAACAATAGTTTTCTCGGTTGAGGTGATGGAATCTGGAATTGGTCATCGTAAATATCAATGCTTAATTTGCCATAAGAATCAACTTGACCTAAAAAAACATTTTCAATAGTCACTCCTAGATTGTCTAGTTCAGTATCCAGCCATCCTTTGTTTTTACCAACAGATGCTAATTGGTCATGCAATACTTTTCCATCCATGATAACAGTATAAGTCTCCTTTTCAGGAGCGACAGGCATGTTTAAATCCTTTGGTGTAAGAGGAAGCAATTCTTTTTTTAGCAATACACTTAAATCCCCTTTTGGCTCAAGGACAGCAAACTCAACATCTGATGTTTTGAAAACATTTTTCTGTCTTAACAATGAATTCAATTCATCGATTGTGTATTTTTCCTTTTTCAAATTCTCTTCCATCACTTTTCCATCTTTTATTATTACGGTTGCCTTTCCTTCAAAAAAATCACTGAACTTCTTGCTTTTGATTCCTAAAAGATCATGTAAATATGTAAAAGTCCCGAATATTACAATAGCCAATACTCCATGAAATAAATTCCCATCAAGACCCATTATTACTTCCCCAGCGATACTTCCTATCGTGATACCCGAGACATATTCAAAAAATGACAGCTCGGACAGTTGCTTTTTCCCGCCAATTTTCGTAATTGCAAACAATGTCACCACAAATAACACAGACGAAACAATAATGTGCAGCCATTCATTCATTTTCTCACCTTCTAGCTTTTATATTGCGGCTCTGCTATCTCAAGTTCAGTTTTTCTTTTTTGCAGGTCTGTTTTTATTTCTCCGATGACTAGCATCGTTTCGTGAAAAACTTTGCTAGCTTCCGGGCTAGTTGTATTCATTGCCATGGACGATAACTGTGCTTCAATTCCTTTTATCGTGGAAAGGACCTGGTTCACATCTGATCCAATTGTCAAATTTATCTCACTCCTATATAAAAGAAAAAGGCAGGTTCTCCCTACCCTCCCTTACTTTTTACTGTTTGTATTGTGGTTCTTCTTGTTCAATCTAATGCAGCCGAGGTACTTTTTTAGTATGGCAAGAGTGCAAAGAAATATGCCTTCCTAAATATCTCCAAAAAAGCAAAAAGCCATTAGCATGCTTTCTTAGCAAACCAATGGCAGATTAATCGGTATCATCATATACAATAATTCTTGTGTTATATAAAACGTAGCCATTACCCCATTTAGCACGAATTTCCATTGCATAATCCCCACCAGCAACTTTCGAATCCTCTAGGTTTAGGGGATACCCATTAAGTAATTTATATGCGAGCTTTCCTGTATCCATTTCCCATAAATAACATTTAACAGAATCAGGTGATTGTTCAAATAATAGCCTGATTCTGTCATCAGTCTCAACAATAATTGGACTTGATTCTTTTACGAAGACGGCGGGGTCGGTATTAGTATCTGCTGATGCTGTCCGTCCCCATTTTTGGAGCGAATAAGTTACAGGCTTAACCTCTACAGCATGTTTGGCGACAACCATTTCTAAGTTCGGAGGGGTAGGTTTATACCGGCTATAAGTACTCCAACTTATTACACAGAATAAAATCAATAAAGACATGGTTACCCAAAGGATAGACTTCTTGACCACTGATATCCCCCATTTCCAGAACACCAAATGCTCCCATTAAATAGACGGAATGGTCAGTGAGAAGGTTTCAAATATTTCAGTTAATTTAATTAAAATTACTTTAATTCCCTCCAATATTTGTTATCTGGATGGTTACTTTTCCTGCTAATCCCGTTTTCGATATAATGTAACATTCATTACATGCGTAAACAATCTCTTATTTTATAATGAGTAAATAAATGATAAAAAAGTTGGTGATGAAAATGCATGGATATGGACATTCACAACCTTCGGGTCATCTTGCTGGTATTGATTTTAATGAAAATCCATATATCGTTATTTGGGAAGTTACGAGGGCGTGCCAGCTTAAATGCTTGCATTGCAGAGCAGATGCTCAGAATAAGCCTGACCCATTGGAATTAACACCTGAAGAAGGCAAAAATCTGATCGATCAGATATACTACATGGGCAATCCTATGCTTGTATTTACTGGTGGGGACTGTATGATGCGAGAAGATCTCTTTGACCTCGCGGAATATGCAATTAATAAAGGTATGCGCGTTTCAATGACACCTAGCGCCACAGATAATGTGACGAAAGAAAAAATGCAAAGAGCTAAGGAAGTCGGACTTTCAAGATGGGCTTTCAGCCTTGATGGTCCTACTCCTGAAATTCATGACCATTTCCGCGGCACTCCTGGGTCGTTTGACCTTACAATTGAAAAGGTAAAATACCTGAACGATTTAAATATGCCCTTGCAGCTTAATACGGTTATTTCCCGCTACAATTATGAACATCTTGAACAGATAGCCGAATTGATGAAAGAACTCAAGGTAGTAATGTGGTACATTTTTCTGCTTGTACCTACAGGCCGAGGACAGCTGGATGCCTGCCTTACTCCGGCAGAACACGAAAAAGTTTTCAGATGGCTTTACGAATTAAGCAAAACCGCTCCCTACGATATTAAAACCACTGCAGCTCAACATTACAGACGAGTAGTTTTTCAGCAAAAAGCACGAGAAAATCGGGTAAGTAATACAGACGAGGGAATCCGTTATGAAGACACCTTAACTAAAGATATGGCCTCTGTGATTGATGGGTTGAAGCGAGCGCCTAAAGGAGTAAATGACGGAAACGGATTTTTGTTTGTTTCCCATACCGGTGATGTCATGCCTTCAGGGCTGCTGCCTCTGGTTGGCGGGAACCTCCGCGAAAAACCATTGGCTGAAATATACCGAAACTCCCCTCTTTTTAAAGATTTACGAAGCCCTGACAAATATAAGGGCAAATGCGGGGTATGTGAATTCCGCTTTGTCTGCGGGGGATCACGCTCCAGAACATACGCAGTGACGGGTGACTATATGGAAAGCGAGCCATTTTGTGTCTACATCCCTGAAGCAATGCGTAAAAAAGAATCAAGTGTTTAAAATCTTCAGCTTCCGATTTGGGAGCTGATTTTATTTTAAGCATATTTGACACTTTCATGACAACGCAAAAACTGTGACATAAAGCACGGCGACCAGCACCATTCAGGTTTTAAAATAAAACTAACGAAAGGATGGTGCAAAGATGACAATCAAGATTGATCAAAACGCATATAAATGGTTTGAACAGGAATTTGATACACCTAAACCGTTTCACATCCGCCTTTACCCTCAATATGCCGGGTTTGGCGACAAGAACAAAGGCTATAGCCTGGCATTTTCCCTTGAAGCACCTGCCATTGCCGCTGAACAGCAACAGATTGACGGGATTACCTTTTTTGTTGAAGCAAACGATACCTGGTTTTTTGACGAGACAGATGTAGAGTTGAAGTTAAGCGACACCTCTGGGGAAATTTTCGCTAATTATATAGAACATAAATGAACATAAGGAGTCCCTGGAATGATCCAGGGACTCTTTTTACATTTCCTTGAGTGATTTAATGCCAAGCAATCTAAGTCCTTCTTCAAGAACAACGCTAACAGAATGGACCAATAAGAGTCGGGCCTCTTTTTCTGCATCATCTCCGAGAATCCTGACTTCTCCGTAATATTTATTAAAAGCCTGAGACAGGTTTAGAACATATTTAGCAATTAGGGATGGATCATTTTTCTCGAACGCTCTCTTGATTGTATCCGGAAATGCTTGAAGCTCAGTTATTACGGGCCATTCACTATCTGCAGCCAAATTGACTTCTCCATTGCCATCTGCAAATGCCCCTTTTCTCAATATTGACTGTGCACGGGCATTTGTATATTGAACATATGGCCCTGTTTCGCCTTCGACTTTTAGCATCTCTTCTAGGGAAAACTCAATATCATTCATGCGAAAATTTTTCAGGTCATGAAAAACAACAGCGCCAGTACCCACCATTGCGGCAATATCTTTCTTATTGGCCAGAGAAGGATTTTTATCTTCTATATTCTTTTCCGCCAACTGAATGGAATCTTGGAGAACGTGTTCAAGCAAAACAACCTTGCCTTTTCTTGTGGACATTTTTTTACCATTCTTCAGCATCATCCCAAACGGAATATGAACAATACCATCTGCCCAAGGAAAGTCCATTCTTGCAAGTACTGCTTTCAGTTGTTTAAAATGAAGACTTTGCTCATTGCCAACAACATATAACGATTTTACAAAGGAATATTTATCGAATCTGTACTTTGCTGCAGCTAAATCCCGGGTTGCGTACAAAGTGGCGCCATCCGATTTTTTTATTAAACATGGAGGAAGTTCAGATTCATCCAGCTTGACTACTTGTGCCCCATCTGAATTTTCAAGCAAACCCTTTTCCCTTAACATTTTTACAATGGGTTCCATTTTATCATTATAAAAAGCTTCTCCAGCATATGAATCAAACTCAATTCCCATAAGGTCGTATATCTTTTTAAACTCCTTTAATGATTCATCCTTGAACCATTTCCAAAGCTCGAGTGCTTCATCGTCGCCATTTTCCAGACGTCTGAACCAATCACGCCCCTCTTGTTCAAGCTGCGGCTGACTTTCTGCTTCTTCATGAAACTTTATATACAGTGCAAGCAGTTCTTGAATCGGTTCAGCCTTTACTTTTTCCTCATTGCCCCAAAGCTTATATGCCGTGATGAGTTTGCCAAATTGAGTTCCCCAGTCTCCTAAATGGTTGATTTTCACTGTTTTGTATCCGCATTTTTCATAAATAAGTGAAAGCGAATTCCCAATAACGGTGGACCGCAGATGGCCCATCGAAAAAGGTTTGGCGATATTTGGCGAGGAAAGGTCAATTGTTACAGTCTGACTTTCACCCTGGTTAAGATCACCATAATGATTCTTTTTTTGCTGAATTACGTTCAAAAGTTCTTTGGCGACGTTGGCCTTATTTAAATAAGCATTTATATAACCGCCAACTGATTCAAAACGATTGAATGGCCCATCAACATGACTTGGCAATCGTGAACTTAGATCTTCGGCAATTTCTGCTGGTGGCTTTCGCATCGTTTTCGCCAGTTGGAAACATGGAAAAGCCAAATCCCCCTGGTGCAAAAATTTTGGTTTCTCAATTAACCTCTCTATTTCATTACAAGTAAGCAGCCCATCGATCTCGGCAGCAAGCAATTCTGAATACAGTTTTACATATTCCATTAGAAATCCCCCTTTTAAAAATACAAAAAACTCCCGTCTCTATATTAGAGACGAGAGTTTATCCCGCGGTACCACTCAAATTGTTCCCACACTAAGGAACCTGCTTTCATTGATAACGGGTAAAACCCGGCCGGCCATACTCCATTCAGGCAGGCATCTCAAAAGTGCGCTTCATTATTCTGATGCACCAGGCTTCCACCGTCCCTGGCTCGCTGAAGCAAACAAAGAATAATTACTCTCTTCATCATCGATTAGATATTTTTACCATTATAAACAACTGCTATGTCATTTTGCAATCATTATTTTAATTCTTTAGATAAAACTATTTAACTTTTAATCCTGTATTGAATTCTTGGATGGATCGATTGAAATCATCAAACTTCTCAACATAGTTGCCGCTGGTATAATCCTCTATCACGTTCCGCCAGAAGTTCCTTGCTGGTTCATTTTTCTCTACCTGGGTGATACTCCACTTTCCAGGGAATTGATCAAACAGCTTACATGCAGCGATTTTGCCGAATCCTCTACGGTAAAATTTCCTCATGATAAAAAACTCTAAGATGACATTTGGTTCTCCGCTTTCGACCATTGCAAAACCTGCCAGCTCCCCATTGTGGATAATAAAATAAGCGTGTAAATCGGCTTCGGACCAATACGGCTTCAAATCAAATGGAGCAAAGCTGCCATTCACTTCAAGCTTGATATCCTGAAAGACAGTAAATTCGTAAATATAAAATTGAATTAAATTTTGAAGAGTTTGTTCCTCTTCTTGTTTCACACGAACTAAATCAATCACATGGATTCCCCTTTTTTCAAGATATATATAAATTCGGCCAGTTTATCAAAAAACCTTTTTCTTCTACAAAAGTCTATTTACTCCTCTCTGTCCGGATATGAATACTGGTAGGTTATTTCTTTACCTTTTAATGAGATTTCAACTACTTCTGAACCATCGGCAGATTCGAATGTGTATGATGAAACGCCATCGTTGATCTGTTTCCATATCCCCGTTGATTTAATTTGATCAATATATTCTTTGAACTGTTCTGGTAACCCTTGCTCCCATACATATTTTTCAATATCACCTATTGACTCTACTGGACTTAACCCAACAGGATATGGGAGATTTCCGTAGCCATGGGTAACATATAGCTGCTCTTTATGCCGATAGGGCTTAGGTTCGATGAAATCTAATGATGAAATGACCTGGAAGATTTCAGCGTATTCAAGCTTTGGGTAATCGAAGCTAAAGTGGATTGTTTCTTTTCCGGCTTCGACGAAGAAATGGTACCGGAGGCTGACATCCATCATTTTAACGTGTTCAATATATAATGAGGTTGGATAAGGAAAGTTCACCATCTCTTTTGCCATATTCATAGCACTCGTATTGATGATTTTATTCTTCTCTTCATCAGTTACAAATTCAGCCATTCCTACTTGTTCAGGGTTGCCTTTTTCATAAAAGGCATAACCTTCCTTGTTCTTTTCGCTATATATGCTTTCTAAATCCCAATTAAGACTGAATTCATTAACTGTCTGAGATTGTCCAGACCCCTCAGGTGATTGATAATACTGTTGCAACTGAATCAGCAGACCTGAGGAGATGATAACAAATAGTGCTGTTAATACTACATTTTTGACGCCGTAGATTCTTTGTTTTACTTTTAATCCTGCTTGGTCACGAATCGATGACCTGATTCTACTTCTCATCCTGTCTTTTTCATCTTCTCCTGGGGTAACTGATCTTATGACAGTCCAATTTCTTTCAGAAGGTTTTCTCAAAGTATTCGCTCCCTTCCAATACATCCATTTTCTTTAATGCAGCTAATCCCCTAGACAAAGTCTTTCTGATTTTTGATTCCGACCAACCCAGGATTTCAGAGATTTCCCTAGTGGAACACTCTTCAACCTTTTTCAAAGTAATCACAAGCCGGTAGTCCGGTTTAAGCTGCTGGATTGCTTCCAGTGTTCTCTCTATTGTTTCTCTGTGTTCAATATACTGTTCAATGTTAAAAGGTGACTGGATCTCTGGGTCATTAGCAAATAATGAAAATACCCTTTTTCTTTTTCTCCTGCGTATTTCATCTATTACGAGATGCTTTGCTATACTAAAAAGCCAGGTTTTAACGCTCGTTTTGTTTTCGAATTTCTCAAAGGACGTAAAGGCGCGCACAAAGGTATCATGAACCAAGTCTTCGCAGCATTGACGGTCTCCAATCATGTAAAAAATAAACCGGTAAACATCTTTATAATATATCTCATACCATTCCATGATCTGTTGTTCCTTAAATTGATCGTTTATTTCCCCCACCTCATTTCCGCCATCTATACGATAAGTCGAAACAGAACGAAAAGTGTGACACATTTTTGTTCATTATTTATCCATTATAAAGCAAAAAATGAGTCCTTACGTTTTAAGATAAGGACTCATTTTACTAGTATTCTTCAATCTCCCAGGTGTGTGTGAACTGGATACAACCCTTTAATGTTTGTGCAACTGGACATCCTTGCTCAAAAACATTTAAAGCTCTTTCAGCAGCTTCGCTTTTTCCGGCCGGAACCTTCAGCTCATAGTGGCAGTTGATTTTCGTGATTTTCAATACTCCTTCAGGTGCTTCAATTGTACCCTGAACCTTTGCTTTGACTTTATCGGGATAAGTAGGGATTTTACGCGCCTCCAGCGCGCCAGATAGGGTTCCTACCAGTCAGCCTCCCGCTGCTGAAACAATATGATCAAGGGTTGACGGATACTCGACATCTGGATTAACACCATAGAACTGCTTCACTCCACCATGGACACCAAATAGTAAAGGCTCATTAAAACCATCAATATAAGCCTCTCTTATTTTGTTGGCAGTATCTTTTTGAATCACTGTTATCTTAGTTAATGCGACTGGCTCAGACATATTACGATCCCTCCTTGATTTACTAATTCCAACATATAAGAAACCTTGTTATTTTACAAATAATTGCCTACTGATTTTACAAATAGGCAGCCCGAATTCACTAATCTATGATACAAGCTGATGCTCGTCCAATATTTTTACATATGATGTTGTTGTAAGGTTCGGATCTTACCTATCTTCTTTATGGAAGGGGGTGAAGAGATGTTGATCACTGCGATTGTCGTTCTTTTGCTGGCTCTTGCTTTAGTCGTTGCGATTTTGTTGGGTCAGGATGCTTTAGCTAATGTCCTTTACACTTGCATCGGTGAAGTAATTGCTGTCGAAAATGGTGCTGCTTAATCTCTTTGAAAGATTTTAGACCTGAAGCCCCTTACAGTCTCTCCGGCTATACCGGTATATGCCGGGGAGTTCTTACTAAAAGATAGAAAGGATGAATTAAATGAATGAAAATGAAGTAAAGCCATATATTGACCGTTTAAAAAAAGATCCGTCATTAAATGAAATACTTAATTTTACAGAGGCAATCCTAAAGAAATTACCAGAAAACGCGAATGCAACCGATAGGATTGAAGCACCAAAGGATAAACAATTGAGTGCAGCAACGCTAAACTCCCTGGTGACTACAGCACAAAGTTTTATAAATCCAACTACTTTATCATTACTTTCAAGGACTTTAAATCAGTCAGAAATTAAAGAAGAGAATTCTGACACTACTAGCTTAAAACTCAAGGTTGAACAGCTTTCAGCTGAATTGAGCGAAGTAAAAGAGGAATTCAACCAAACCAAACTTCAGTTAATAGAAAAAAATCAACGTTTGGAAGAACTAGAAGCCACTGTCCAATCTCTTAAACGCCGGAGGAGGCGGTAATAAAAATAGAGTCCTTCATTTTCAATATGAAGAACTCTATTTTTCTCGCTTTTTCTTCATTGATTGCATAAGATGCTTATGTAACCTTCTCGACTCCTCTTAACGGCTAAAAAGAAGTTCTGCCAAATAAATGGCTGTTCCCCACATAATCAAAGCGGATATTTTATTTAAAACAGCGCGAAAACCATTTGACTTCCCTAATCTCCCCAATTGGCGGCCAATGAAGGCAAGTGCAAAAAACCAAATCCAGGATGTAAAGATACAGGCGAGCGCAAATGCAATTTTCGCCGGACCTGCATAATTGAGCGAACTTGTTCCTATCACTCCAATTGTATCCATAATCGCATGAGGATTTAGCAGGGAAACCGAGGCTGCAAAAATTATTTGCTTTTTTGGAGAAAAAGCCTCCTGTTGAGCCGATATTTCAGTGATTGTACTTTTCCAGGTTAAATAACCCATATAGATTAAAAATAGTATTCCGGCTGATATAATCATTGTTTTGAGCCAGGCAACCTGCAGTACGATAACCGATATTCCCAGCACAGCCAAAGTGATCAAGAGTGTGTCACTTATTGAAGCAGTAAGGATAACCGGCAATACTCTCCTATATTTTTTGTGCATCGATCCCTGATTGAATATAAATATATTTTGGACTCCTAATGGCAGGATCAAACCGAATGCGAGGATGAATCCATGAATACCTGCGGCTAGCATAAAGCCTTCCCCCCATCTAACCTCCTAGCTTTTCCAGAATAAGCCTTCTTCAAATTCAACTGGCAAGTGAATTCTCAAACCTTTAATGCTTACAACTTCAATTATTTTTAAAGGAAATTTCTAGATATTAGAGAAATATAACATATTAAGTTTTGGAGGTATTAAGTTTGAACAATGACACACTATTAATCAATAAAAAGAGCTGGGACGAGGTCGCTCCTCGCTTTTATGGACGAACAGCATTGCCGGAGTACGGTCCGTTCGCTCCTGAGGAAACTGAGCTTAACATGTTTGGCAACATAAGCGGCAAAAAAGTTTTCGATATTGGTTGCGGAAGCGGCCACTCTTTAATGTATATGAACGATAATGGCGCTGCTGAACTGTGGGGGTTGGACCTTTCACACTCACAAATTTCAGCGGCAAAGGAATTACTAAAAGATACAAAGGTTCAATTATTCCAATCACCTATGGAACTGGACCCTGGCTTACCCCATTCCTATTTTGATATCGTCTACTCGATTTTCGCTCTTGGTTGGACGACGAATCTGGAACAGACACTTAAGAATGTCCATCTTTATTTAAAGCCAGGCGGAACATTCATTTTCAGCTGGGAACATCCCTTATACAGCCGGATCCAAAATACAGAGGATGGCCTATCATTTAATAAATCGTACCACGAAGAAGGCCCCTATGATCATCAGGCTTGGAACCACCCTGCTATCATGCAGCAGTACAAAGTAAGTACATACATTAATTCACTTGTCGCTACAGGTTTTAAGATTGTGAAAATGGTGGAAGAAGTACGAATCACTGACGAATTGATAAGCCGGGATCATAACAGATGGTATAACAAGGCTAAAGTTGAGTCAGTACCGACGACGATTATTTTCAAATGCACAAAATTATAGCAGTACAAAAAAGGACTTAGGCATAAGTCCTTTTTTGATTAGTCTTTAATCAGTTTCTGTGAGATAAAGGCAACAGCTAAAGTAACAATGAAAGCAAAAATACCGTAGTAGATTCCATTTTCCCAATCAAACATATTACGCACAAACGTCATGATTGTAGCGACCAAAAAACCTGTGAATAGTGCCTGACGAAAGTTAATTTTATTTTTCACTTTTTATCCCTCAACTTTAATAGACTAACATAGTCTAATATTGCCAAATCTACTTGATCGATGTGTATAGTTTCTATTAAATCCCAAAGTCTTATTTCGGTCATTTCTTCGTTCTCTTGGAAAGGGAGTAAAGAATCAACTGACGAGTAATATATCGGATTAAACTTTTCAGTTTCATTTTGGAGATTCCTCACCCTTGCCAATCCAATAAATTCAAGGTCTTCAACAAACTGTCCAGTTTCTTCAAGCAGTTTTCTTTGAGCGTACTCCAAAGGTGTTTCATCTTTCTCCCTTTTGCCAGCCGGTACTTCCCATTGTTGCCTCAAGCTATTAAAACCTAGGAGATAACCGCCCTTTATCTCGATTATCGCATGAGAGCCTGCCAGCGGGTGATACTTGTTCATTTCCATTTCATTCATTTCGATGAAATCTATTAATTCAAATCCATTATTTTGCCTGGTGATCATGAAGCAACCGCCCTTGTTCGTCACGTATTCTCGCACCGAAATGAACATGCCAGTGCATATGTTTATTGCTCTGATAGTTTCCAATGTTAGTCGAAATCGTGCAGGCCCCAATCCTTTTCAAGCTTAGAGGCAATCTGCTTCACAACTTGAAGCACATCAATCAAAATATCATTTTCCTCACTGGATACTGTTAAAAAGGATAAAATATGTTTTTTGGGAATGACAATAATATGTACCTCATAATATGGCCGAGTGTGATAAAACGCGAGAGTCTGCTCCGTTTCAAATAACTTTTCAACCGGGGTTTTACCTGATAATACTTCATCACAATAGAAATCTTCCCATTTTTGTTCAGCGATCATTTGAACACCTCTTTTAATTGCCTTTCTCCACTTCGGGACAATGAGCCACAAATCTTCTTCACTATTCTATGGCGTTATTTTGAAGATAATGTTTTATATAATCCATGTAACTTTTTTGCAAGTCTTCAGGCAATTGATCCAAGCTAAAGAATTGAAGATCGATTGATTCTAGTTCATCTATCTCTAGTTCCCCGACATATTCATTTGTGGAATAGACTGTAGTCACTGAGTACAGTTCGTCGCCATTGGCTACTTTTAAATAATATTCTGCACCTGATATTACACCCTCAAGCTTCAGTTCTCCAATGTCGAGTCCCGTTTCTTCTTTTACTTCTCTTCTTGCAGTTTCTTCGAGGCTCTCTCCTAGTTCCATCAATCCTCCTGGAAGACCCCATCCTCCGTCACTTCTTTGCTGAAGAAGTAATTGACCTTTATTGTTAAAAACAAGAACAACAGCTCCTGGCAAAATAAGCGGCCTGTGGCCCACTAGTTTTCTTAACTCGCTAATATATCCCAACTCACTCACTCCATTATTTCTTTTTTGAATATTGCAGCTAATAATGCAGAGGTTCCAAATTGAGAAGATTTAGGCTCCATGTCTCTCATTTTCCGGATTTCGACTGCTTTAAAGTCGTGAAAAATCTCCTTAAGTTTTTCATCCGTAAAACCTAAACCGCCTCTCATGCTTCTGCCTCTATAGACCTCCCAATCGGAAATAGCGCACCCGCCAAGCTCTCCTCCCAGAACAAAACAGGTTAGCGCGAAGAAACCACCAGGCTTTAAAGCTCTCTTTACCAAATCAATATAACTCATTCTCCTATGAGGAGGGATATGATGAAAGCAGCCAGAATCATAAACAAGATCGTATGTACCTTCTTCAATATCCAAATCAAAAATATTGCGTTGAATAAAATTCACGTGGACCCCTTGTTCTTTTGCCCTCTCTTCAGCCCATCCCAATCCTTCTTCTGATTTGTCGACAGCATCCACATGAAAGTCATTCCTGGACAGATAAATTGCATTCCTTCCGGGTCCACAGCCTAATTCCAACGCTTTTCCCGCCTTAATTCTCTCCGTTTCAACATATTCCACTAAGTTCTCATCGGGATGATTTTCAAAAAAAGGAACTTTCTTTTCTCGATCAGAGTAAAAATAGTCCCAATTAAATTCACTCTCTTCTTTCAGAAGATGATCTAACATGGTTAATAAATCCTCATAACTATGGATTGTTTCTTTCATAAACGCCCTCCAAAAACTGTCTGTTTTACCCTCTCTGTTTTAAATTTCATCGCCTTTGTCCTCTCAATTTATCTCTGATATTAATTCGACAAACACTTGGAAAATCCTTGCAAAAACAGAAAAAAGCGACCTTCTTTTCAGAAGAATCGCTGAATATACAATGCTTTACTTTTCCAAAATAACCTGGATCACATGACCGGTCCCGGTATGCAATTGACCTTCAATTCGTTCCTGTTCTCCGTAGAAGAAATGCAATACTTTATATCCCTTCAGCCATTGTAACAGGTCTGCTGGATCGTAAAGCATTTCTACTGTTTTTGGCCCACCTGTTCCATATTGGACCTGGTCCTCTGAATATACTTCAAGCATCACTATGCCACCTGGTTTTACAGCCGATACTAATTTATCAAACACAGTCTTTTGGTCATGTTTAGCAAAATGGCCAAAAACCATGATCGCTGCGTCGAATTCAGCACTTGGGACTGAATCTTGAATTAAATCCTTCTGTTCAGTCTTGATTTTCACTCCATTGTTTTCAGCCAAGGCTTCAGTTTTCTTTAATCCATTCAGCGCATAGTCATAAGCTGTGACATCTAGACCTTGTTTCGCAAGGTAGACAGCATTCCTGCCTTCTCCTTCCGCGAAACATACAACCTTCCACCCCTTATCCAGCCTGTTTGCCTGATTCTTTATAAATAGGTTTGGTTCCTCACCATACACATATAGTTCAGACCCAAAACGTTCATTCCATGGATTGCCCATTCTATCACCCCTCCTTATTATACCCATTACCCTTTTTATAGTATGATTACTATGCATAAGGCTATTCTATTTTTAAATGGGTATCAATAAGATAAGGAGGTATATTTAATGAGAGAACTAACAACAATGGATGAAGTTAAAAGCTTGATCAGTGACAATGAATTAAGCTTTATTTATGTATTGACCGACAGTTGAAGCGTCTGCCATGGTCTGCTTCCTCAGGTTGAGGAAGTGATGAAAGATTTCCCTAAAATCGAAACCGGCTTAGTAAATGCTGGCAAGGTCGAAGAAATAGCCGGATTCCTGATGGCCTTCACAGTTCCCGTCCTTGTCCTCTATGCAGATGGACGTGAATATTTAAGAGAAGCCCGGATTGTACAGGTTGAGAAGTTAAGAGATGATATTACTAAAATATACGAAGGTTTTTACGGGGAATGATTTGGAGCTTGGAATAACCAAGCTCTTTCTCATTCAGGTAAGTTAAGATAATTTTCATAAATTAATTTCCCGTCAGATGAATATCCTGAGATCTTTGAAATAACGCTTTGGGCATCTTCAACATCTGATAAATGAGTCCAGAACTTCCTATTATCGTTAGTTAAAATTTTTGCATTATACTTTCCATGATTGACTTCTAAAATGACCTTAGAAATTTCCGCTTCATGAATTTCTCCGATGAATACTGTCTTGTATGTATTATCTCCTTTTGAAGAGTAGTCCCCCATTAACCATGTTGCAGTTCCAAAGGTTACAGGCTCGGGTTTTCCGGATGCTGACTGTTTAAAACCAGATGCCCCTCTGTATTGCCACCCTTTATTTGTATTTGCATAATTAATGATGCCATACCCATTTGTTATTTGGTAAATAGAAAAAGCATCCTCACCCTTTATTTTTTCAGTATAGATGATGTTGTCAGTATCGATTCCACTGTCCAACATTGCCTCTTCAATCGTCTTTTGGTCTTGTTCGATGTCATTTGCCTGATCATCAGTGCATCCAGCAATAAACAAGCCTGTTGCTAAAATAATTGCAAAAACTAATTTATTCAAAGAATCACCCTTTACTTTTACTGTAACATAACCATTTAAAAATAGAGCTTGATTCACTAAACATTCGAACTCTTTAATACACCAAACAAGGGTCCCAGAACTAGATTTCCTCTGATTATGTAATTCGTCCTTAAAATTATCCTTTCCTTTATATTCCATAAAGTTATAAGTATGAATGCATCAGAACTATGTAAAATAATCAATGGACCAACTTCCTTTCATAAGGAGAAAATACATGAATATAGAAACGATAAGGAGTGCGATCATGGGAATTTTAAGCGGGAATCCTAAAGATGAACCAATGCATTATGGTGAAGTATATGGTACGTGGAGCCATCTATCGGTCAATCATGGACTGATTGCAGGATATCAGACATTCATCAATCATATAGGTGATGAGGACCTTAAAAAACTAGTTCAAGAAGCTATTGAAGCAATGCAGGAAGAAAACAAGCAGGTTGAGGAATTGCTTAAATCTAACGGAATCGGTCTTCCTCCTGCACCTCCAGAACGCCCAGTTGCTCACCTGGAAGATATTCCACCAGGAGCAAGATTCAGTGACCCTGAGATTGCTGCTGCTGTTTCAAAGGATGTTGCTGAAGGATTGGTAGCTGCGAGCGCAATGATTGGCCAATCCATCAGGGAAGATATTGCTTTAATGTATGGCCAGTTCCATATGGCTAAAGCACAATTCGGGGCTAAGATGCTTAAATTGAATAAAACTAAAGGATGGCTGGTTCCACCTCCATTGCAAGTTAAATCTACAGAGAGTTAAATAATAATATTATGTAAACAGTTTTGAGAAGAAAAACAGCAGATTCCCCTGGAAACTGCTGTTTTTGATTGATTATGGAATCTGTACGAAGGATACTCTCGGTTTTCGGACAATATCCTGTTGCATTCCTTCTAATTTGTCCGAAGGCTACTCATGTTCAGACAAAATCCTGTTGGTTTCCTCTTAATTTGTCCGAAGTCTACCCCTGTTCAGACAATATCCCGTGTGTTTTCTTCTAATTTGTCCGAAGTATACTTGGGTTCGGACAATATCCCTTTGGTTTTCTTCTAATTTGTCCGAAGTACACTCCTGTTCGGACAATATCCCGTTGGTTTTCTTCTAATTTGTCCGAAGTACACCCTTGTTCAGACAATATCCCGTTGGTTTTCTTCTAATTTGTCCGAAGTCTACCCCTGTTCAGACAATATCCCGTGTGTTTTCTTCTAATTTGTCCGAAGTATACTTGGGTTCGGACAATATCCCGTTTGTTTCCTTCTAATTTGTCCGAAGTACACCCTTGTTCAGACAAAATCCTCTTGGTTTTCTTCTAATTTGTCCGAAGCACACTCATGTTCGGACAATATCCCGTTGCATTCCTTCTAATTTGTCCGAAGTCTACCCCTGTTCGGACAAAACCCCGTTGCATTCCTTCTCATTTGTCCCAAGTTCACCGGTGTTCGGACAAAACCCCGTTGATTTTCTTCCAATTTGTCCGAAGTTCACCCTTGTTCGGACAAAACCCCGTTGCATTCCTTCTAATTTGTCCGAAGTTCACCCTTGTTCGGACAAAACCCCGTTGACATTTCTTCTAATTTGCCAGAAGCCTATAACTATGTTTTGGAATATGTGCAAGAACTGCACCTTTCAATAATCCATTTGATAGGGTTATTTCCTCCAAACCCTCTTGTTCTCGACTCTTCTTGTGTACCCGAGTGTATCGAGACGCTCCAGGAAAGGAATCATGTATTTCCGCGATAACTCCACTGCTTCCTTAGCCTGGGGTACTTCAAATTCATCTCCTGTACGTTTTCTTAGCTTATCAACCGCATCAGCAAAATGAGTGCCGTACCAGGCATATTGATCATCTAGGGGGACAATTTCACCCTGGTCTTCAAGGAAGCGTTTCAACTCAACTGCTATGGAGTCCGGGATGCCGGCATTTTTTATATAATCATTCAGATAAGCAACCTTCAGTCCATCTGCCTTAAGTTCATTAAGCATATTCTCTGTCCGCTTCACCCAGTTTTTAGGGACATGAGGCACGAAGCTTGCCAGGTAAATATACTGTTCCTTCCTGACAAATAAGCCCTTGTTGATGCCATTTTCAATAATGAATTCAAGCAAAGTTTTAGAAAATGATTTTTGCAGTGACTGAAGCAGCTCTGCTTTATTAATCCCTGTTCTCATTGGGTTTTCCTGATGGTAATCTTCCAGCCGGTCCTTGATATCCTCTTCAATGAGTTCAACAACTGAGATAAGGGCATATTCCTTATTCGAAATCTGAACAAACTGATCATCGTTCAGATTGGCCAAAATCGATCCTTCATCCAGAGCAGTTCGCTTTATCAGTTCTTCAACAGATAAACTCTTCGCTTCATATAAAGCAGCATTTATACGTTCAATCGGTGTGCCTGCCTTCTTTTTCTCCAGCTCTTCTATTGTCTGCTGACCAAATCGATATTTATTTCCGCGCGGGTCAATTACCCAACCGCCGCCAATCGTTTCCTGCGGACTTGGCCTGCGGACGATGAACCGGTCCCCACGCTTCGTGACGATTTTTTCATCCAGACGGAGCTGACAAAGTATCTCCCCGTTGTCCTCTTTTAGCTCATTCCGGTCAAAAAAGACAATCCGGCCCATTACTTCGGCGGTACCGATATGGCACTTAATTGGCGTCCTTTGTTTTACTAAATGCTCGAGGTCCTCGACAACCCTGATTGCGACATCAATCGTATTCGTTACGATAAAATTTTCAGAGGAAACAAGGACCTCGCCCCGTTCGAGATCATCCTTCGAAACGCCCGTTAGATTGATGGCTGCTCTCTGCCCTGCGTAAGCTGACTTTGCTGGCTGATGATGCACCTGCAGCTGACGTGCTCTCACTTCAACTCCGGACGGCATGACTTTTAAAAGCTGTCCCTCTTCAACTGTCCCCTCATAAACAGTGCCTCTGACTACGGTGCCTTGTCCTTTAACCGTAAATACCTGGTCAATTGGCAGGCGGAAGGCTCCCTTGGCATCACGCATTTCTTGCTCTTTCAGCGTTTCTATGATCAACTCTTTTAATTCTTGTATTCCTTTTTTAGATAGACTATCGACCATCATAAAAGGCGCATTCTCAAAGACTGAGCCTTCAAGCTCACTTAAAATATCATCTTTCACAAGTTCTATGAACTCTTCTTCCACCCTGTCAATCTTTGTGATTGCAATAATACCAGAACGAATTCCGAGGAAGCCTAGTATATCCAGATGTTCCTTTGTTTGTGGCATGACACCTTCATCCGCAGCAACCACCAGTACTACAAGGTCAATTCCCGCAACGCCGGCAATCATCTGGCGGATGAACCGCTCATGTCCAGGCACATCAACAACAGAAATTTGCAGCTCCTCATCTTCATATAATGGCGCAAAGCCAAGTTCAATTGAAATTTGCCGCTCTTTTTCTTCTTTCAGGCGATCCGTATCCACGTTTGTCAACGCCTTGGTCAGCGACGTCTTCCCGTGGTCAATATGACCTGCCATTCCAATGGTAAAATACCTCTTGCTCAAATGCCGACACCCTCTTTTAATATGTATAAAATAACTCTAACTTTAAAAACAAAATAGTTCAAGCAACGAAAATTGGACAATTGCTTTTCTGCCTATTCATGTCTAAATGTCGCAAAGTTTAGATATCCGCCCTGTCCATTATTCCTTTGAAATCATATCTTAATAAGACGAAATAATGTATAGGGAGTGAAGAACGTGAGTGAACATCCGAAAAAATCAAATCCCATCCCCAATAGCCTTGTTGATTTATTTGTAACGGACATTCTGCAGAAAAACGGAATCAGCAAAAAGGATATTAAAGATAAGATCACTGATGATAAAAAACAGGCTATCAAAGAATTAGTTGAAGATCTAAGCAAGCAAGTGGAGTCATTCGTTAACAGCAATTCTAACAAAGAACCGGGCCAGAATTAATAGACTAACCCCCAGACACCCTATAGATGGGTGTCTATTTTTTTAAAAATGGACTCTATTTAGGTTATATACACAAGCTATTGAGAGGCTTCAGTAATAAGATATTCCATACTAGATTAAAAGGAGTGAAAGCAATGTCAAACTATTACCATAATCACAACCCGCACCATTCTGGTAAAAGCTGCAAGAAAAAAGCAGATGTTGAGCAGGAGGCAGTCCAGTTAGAGTATACGGAGCAGGACTCTGATGAATTAATTTGGATTAAAGACTCTTGTAACATCAAGGTTCATACTACTGACACACAAGCAGCGGTATCATTGCAGGTTGCCCTGCAATTAGCCATCGCGTTAGTCATCAGCATTACAATTGGAGACTCTGACCAAGGACAATACGTCTCCCAGCAGCTAATTCAGGAAATGGGAACTGAACAATCGAACACGCAAAAAATCATTATCAACAATTCCAAAGATGTCAACGTTACAACAACTGATACAGATGTAGCAGTAAATGTTCAAGCATTACTGCAGGTTCTTGTTGCCCTCGTTGCTGAATTGGACATTCTGTAACCTACTAATCTTGAAAGAGGTGAAAAAGATGAGCAATGAAAAAAAATGGAGAGCGTTGGACCATTGTGATACTGGAAAAGGAAAAGAAGCAGATGTGGCTCAGGAGGCTGATCAAAAGCTAATCACAAAGCAACAGTCTTTCGAATGGATCATTATCAAGGATTCAGAATGCATCGATGTTCATACAACTGATACTCAGGCAGCTATCTCCTTGCAACTGGGCCTCCAGGCTGCAATTGCTGCTGTCATCAGCATCGCGATTGGGGATTCTGATAAAAGCAAAGCCGTTGTCAATGAAATCAAACAAGTAATCAAGACTAAACAGAGAAATACACAAAAAACAATTATTGAAGGTTCCAAACATGTTGAAGTCAAGACAACTGATACAGATATCGCTGTGAACATTCAGGCGCTCCTTCAGATCCTGGTTACCTTGGTAGCAAAGCTAGATATCCTTTAAACCAAGATGTTTGACCTAGATAAAGTTCAGCCTGCAGACAAGAATTCTGCAGGCTGTTCGATTTGCATGTCAGTTATACATAAAACGAATCATAGCGGCGGCTGCCAGCCGGCTTGTCATATCCCGGAAGTCTTTCGAAGGATCTATCTCTACTATATCCATCGCCTTCACTTTTTCATTTGAAGCAGCAGCTGTAATACTTGCAAGTAATTCCCTGCTAGTAATCCCGCCTGGACCGATAGCCGGGCAACCTGGCGCGAAAGCCTGGTCAACGACGTCCATATCAACAGATAAGTAAATTATATCTACTAATTCAGATAATCTTTTCAATTCTTTTTTTAAAATAGGGATGATACCTGTCATCTCTACATCCTCCATCGTATAGACGGAAATCCCTTTTTCTTTTGTAAATTCATGATATTCCTCAGCATTCGCATAGTCACGGATCCCAATTTGGACAAGGTTCTCACCTTTTAAGTGACCGCCATCAATAAGACTTCGGAATGGTGTGCCATTTGTCCGTCCGCCATCATCAAGGTTCCTTACATCATGATGGGCATCCCATTGAATAACCCCTACTTCGCCGTAATGTTCCTTGAAAGCGCGTATGGAAGGATAGCTGACCCCATGGTCTCCGCCAAGCATGATATATCGTTGACAGGCGTTCTTTTCAAGCATTTCCCTGACACTGACATGCAGTCTCTCGATGGATTCCTCCAAATCAGTTGGATGGGTCTGCACATCGCCAAAGTCAATGATTCTAACACCCTTGTAATCTTTCTCTTTTTCACCTGAAAAAGTGGAGAATGAACTCATGCTTGCCCTGATTGTTTTCGGTGCATCTGAAGCCTGTGATAAAGAAATGGATGTTTTAGAGAATGGAAGACCGATTAAGCCGATCTCCCCTTTTTCCCCTTCAGAATAAGGTATAAGACACTCATTGACCTTTGTGACAAACCGGTCCTTGAAAACCGCAGGCTTACCTGGCTGGAGATAACTGAATTTCACCATAAGCTGTCCTTTCCCAAAGTTTTTTACCCGAATGGTAAACACTTTGTGCGTGGTTCACACCAAAGTGGTACGGGATATATTTATAGTTAGGCACATCCCAGATGACGAAATCAGCAGAGCGGCCTTCTTCTAATGTCCCTGCCTCGGAGGCTTTTCCGATTGCATGGGCAGCATTGACTGTGACCGCATTCCAGATTTCTTCCGCTGACATTTTAAGCTTTAAGGCAGCCAGTGACATAATCATCTGCAGGTTCTCTGTAACACAGCTACCCGGGTTGAAATCTGTAGCCAAAGCGACTGCCGCCCCCTCATCAATCATCTTTCTTGCACGGGCGTAATGGTCCTTCCCCAGGTAAAATGTCGTTCCAGGCAGAAGAACAGCTACTGTATTTCCTTCGCTTAGCTGTCTAATCCCTTCATCAGAGGCTGCAACCAGATGGTCTGCACTTGCTGCCCCTAATGAAACGGCAAGTTCAGTACCGCCTAGCGGGTCAATTTCATCAGCGTGGATTTTCAAGCCAAATCCTTTTTCCTTTGCCTGTTGTAAAAATACCCTTGATTGTTCGATGGTAAATACACCTGTCTCGCAAAATATATCCACGAATTCAGCAAGTTGGCCTTCCTTAATATCATCAAAAAGCCGGGACATTTCTTCCAGGAATTCGTCCTCTTTCCCTTTAAAACCGGGAGGAACAGCGTGGGCGCCAAGGAATGTCGAAACAACAGATACAGGGTATTTTTCTTTTAATTTTTGAACCACCCTAAGCTGCTTGAGCTCTGTATCAGCATCCAGGCCATATCCGCTTTTAGCTTCCAGGGTCGTAACTCCGTAGGAAATCATTCTCTCCAGATGGAAGGATGCTTTTTCAAACAATTCTTCCTCTGTGGCTTTTTTAGTGGATCCTACAGTCGATAAAATCCCGCCTCCCTGTGCAAGAATCTCTAAGTAAGGTACTCCAGCTTGCTTCAACGAAAGTTCATGCTCACGAGATCCCCCAAACACCAGATGAGTATGAGGATCAACAAGACCTGGGGATACAACCTTTCCCTTGGCGTCAATCCTTTCGGAAACCTTTAGTGATTCTGCTTCAGCATTCGATCCAAGCCAGGCTAATTTCCGATCCTTGATTCCCATTGCTGCGTTTTCAATGATGTTCAACTCTTTCATATCTTGCCCCTTCAATGGCTTATCAGAGCTTTTGGGTAAAATAAGCTGGCCGATATTGTGTACTAATAAATCGTATGTCAATCGTCTCCACCCTTTCTTTCTATATTCCAGTTCCATAGTTTAAGTGATATCAAAACGGGCCATGTTTGATTTCTATCCAAACACCGTCTCTTTACATTTTAAGGGAGCATCGGGATGTCGACGCCTTTTTCTTTCGCTGTTTCAATGGCTTTATCATAGCCTGCATCTGCGTGGCGGGCTACTCCCATGCCTGGGTCTGAAGTCAGTACTCTTCTAAGTCTCTCTTCAGCAAGATCTGTGCCATCTGCCACTACGACCATTCCTGCGTGAAGGGAATATCCCATCCCTACTCCGCCGCCATGATGGACAGAGATCCAGGAGCCCCCAGCCGCGACATTGACTAGTGCATTGAGAATTGCCCAGTCGCCGACAGCGTCGCTTCCGTCTTTCATTGCTTCTGTTTCACGATTGGGAGAAGCAACGGATCCACTATCTAAATGGTCGCGTCCAATTACGATCGGCGCTTTCAGTTCACCTTTTCGAACGAGTTCATTGATGGCCAATCCCATTTTCACTCGCTCACCATAGCCAAGCCAGCAAATCCTTGAAGGCAGACCCTGGAATTCCACTTTTTCCTGGGCCATGTCAATCCAGCGCTGAAGGGCTTCATTTTCCGGAAAAAGCTCCTTGATCAGTTGATCTGTCCGGTGGATATCAGCCGGGTCTCCTGATAAAGCTGCCCAGCGGAATGGTCCTTTTCCTTCACAGAACAGTGGCCTGATATATGCAGGAACAAAACCAGGGAAATCGAAAGCATGCTCCTCCCCATGATCCTTGGCAACCTGACGGATATTATTGCCGTAATCAAAGGTCACTGCACCTCTCCGCTGGAATTCCAGCATGGATGCGACGTGCTTAGCCATTGAGAAAGATGATTGCTTTACATACTCTTCAGGATTTTCCACACGAAGTTTAGCTGCTTCTTCCAAAGTAAGACCAACCGGAATATATCCATTTAGCGGGTCATGTGCAGAAGTCTGGTCTGTTACGATATCAACTTTAAAATTCCTGGACAATAATTCAAGATGTATTTCGGCCGCATTTCCGACCAGACCGATTGATAGGGCTTCGCCTTTATGCTTGGCTTCTTTTGCCCACTCAATGGCTTCATCGATTGAATGTGTCATCCGGTCGCAATATCGGGTATCAATTCGCTTTTTGATCCGTTCTGGGTCGACTTCAACTGCTATACACACCCCATCGTTCATCGTGACCGCGAGAGGCTGTGCTCCACCCATGCCTCCCAATCCAGCTGTCAATGTAATAGTATTTTTCAATGTTCCTCCAAAGTGCTGTCTCGCAACCTCGGCAAATGTTTCATATGTTCCCTGCAGGATTCCCTGAGATCCAATGTAAATCCAGCTCCCTGCAGTCATTTGCCCGTACATCATCAAGCCTTTTTTATCGAGTTCGTGAAAATGGTCCCAATTCGCCCATTTAGGAACTAATACGGAGTTCGATATCAACACTCTTGGTGCAGCCTTGTGCGTTTTGAATACAGCAACCGGTTTGCCTGACTGGACGAGCATTGTCTCATCATTTTCCAGCCTGCGCAGCGTATCAACAATTGCATCGAATGCCTCCCAGTTCCGCGCTGCTTTGCCAATCCCGCCGTATACAACTAATTCCTCCGGCTTTTCTGCGACCTCTGGATCAAGATTGTTATAAAGCATCCTCAATGCCGCTTCTTGCTCCCATCCTTTACATTCCAGTTCAAGACCCTTTTTTGCTTTAATATTTCGCTTTGCTTCGATTGCCATTGTTTCCACACTCCTTAATTTTTAAGTTTTTAAACCAGGCTTTCCTGACTTTTTATAGCTGTCCACTGGCGTCTATTTTTTTTTAGCCATTCTGCAAGTCTTTCGATATCTTCAGAGAAAATTCGGTCCTCAGTAATAGAAGGAACTATTTTTCTTGCTTCCTCATAGAAGCTCCTTGTTTTAGGTGCCATTTTTTCTACACCACGATATTGGACTGCCTGCAGGGCACAAATACATTCAATTGCCAAAACACGTCTGACGTTCTGTATGATACTGTGTGCATGTCGGGCAGCAATCGTTCCCATGCTCACATGATCCTCCTGATTGGCAGAGGATGGGATGGAATCCACACTTGCAGGATGAGCAAGGGTCTTATTTTCAGAAACTAGTGACGCAGCACTGTATTGCATGATCATCGCACCAGATTGGAGTCCCGGTTGTGGACTTAAGAAAGGGGGCAGATCATTTAATTGTGGGTTTACCAGTCTTTCAATCCTTCTTTCAGAGATACTGGCAAATTCAGCAACAGCTATTTTCATAAAATCCATCGCGATTGCAATAGGCTGTCCGTGGAAATTGCCTCCCGAAATGACGGTTTCTCCCCCGTCAAAAATAAGCGGATTATCCGTAGCTGCATTCATTTCGATCTCTAGCTTTTCTTTTACATAATCAAGAGCTTGCCATGAAGCTCCATGTACCTGAGGAATACATCTTAATGAATAAGCGTCCTGGACCCTTTTTTCGCCCTGGCGAGTCGTAAGGTTGCTGCCAGCCAGTAAATTTCTCATGCGCTCCGCTACATCCATTTGCTGCTGGTAGCCGCGCACTTCATGAATCGCGGGATGGAATGCATCAATGACACCTTCTAGACCTTCCATTGTAAGAGCGGCAATCCATTCTGATTGATTTGCCAGATCATTTGCTTCAATCCAGTTGACAACACCCATTGCCGTCATTGCCTGGGTCCCATTAATGAGGGCAAGACCTTCTTTTGCCTGTAATACAATGGGCTCAAGACCCTCTTTGTTATATGCCTCTTCTGTTGCACAAACCCTTCCCTCATAAAACACTTTGCCCTCACCTAACAGTACCAGCGCCAGATGCGACAGTGGCGCTAAATCACCCGAAGCGCCAAGTGAGCCTTGCTGCGGGACAACCGGATGGATCTGCAGGTTAAGCAATTCCTTCAGCCTCTCAGCGATTACCGGCCTGATCCCGGAAAACCCTTTAATCAACGCATTAAGCCTGAGTAGGACCATGGCACGTGAAACGACTTCGGGAAATGGTTCTCCTACACCGCATGCATGTGACCTGATCAGGTTTAGCTGCAATGCATTGACATCCTGTTCATTAATGATGACATCACTGAATTTGCCGAATCCTGTATTGATGCCATAAATCGTACGCTTGTCGGCAACGATTTTCTCTACTGCTTCCCTGCTTTCAACAACCTTCTTCATACTATCAGGACTGATAGCGACTACCTCGTCAAGATAGCAAACCTGCCTGATTTGCTCCAAAGTTAACGTTGCACCAGTTAAAACAACCATTCTCGCAACCTCCAAATATGTGGATAAAATAAAAAGGAGACGACAATGGCATACTTAAACCATCATCGCCTCCTACTGACTAGTGGACTATAGGCAATGTAACTTTATATATGATTGATTCCTAAACCAACCGTTTCGTGTTCAGATCCTTTTACAGGAGCGCCAATCGTTCCATAAAATGCGACTGCAATCCATTCTCCTTCATCTTCAGCTGTAAAAGGTGTTCCACGGACAACGGCAAAGCGAAGACCTACAGTGCGGCTCATTTCTCCAATGGATAAATGACCTCGCGTGACCCCCTCCATCCCTTCCATGATCGCATGGTATAGTGCATGGGTTTCACGGTATAATTTGGGATGTATGAGGCCATGGCGTTTGGCAGCTGTTTCCACTGCGGAAATAACTTTTTGCATGTTCATCGATCCTACTTTGCCAAGGCAATAGCTTACATCTTTTAAACTATCCTGAAAGAAAGCCATTTCTTCCTCTGTAAAAGACGCAAGCAGGACCGCTGTTTTCCCAATCGCAATTTTGCTCATGACTAACCCCGTTTTCTGAATTTTAACTATTGACTAATAACTTATATTAATTTTATGTTTCCTTAATGCCATTGTCAACACATATGGTAAATTTTACTATTCTAATATAGTAGTATGATACCATGCTAAAGTATTAAAAAAGCGCCAAATAGGCGCCAGATTATTGCTTGTTTTCAACTGACTCTGCCAGCCCGAACAGGAAACCGTAAATGAGGGTATAAGCCTCGCCAACAGATAAATCCTCATTGTATCCATCCAGTCCATTCAACGGGAAATTCAGGCTCCATACACCTTCATTGGCATCAAACATCAAATTATACCTAGACCCTTCACCATGGAGGTTCTCCTCCAGGTATTTCTTGATGCCAGAACCATATTTCTTCTGAAGCTTAAGTCCCAGCATGACATCATATGTTCCGAACACATCATCTTTTTCCAGGCTCACGGCATCAACACCGATCAGGTCGAACCATTTGGATTCCAAATACATAAATTCATTTTTTCGCTCTTTAAAATAACCAATTGGCTGATTCAGGAACTCAAATGATTCCTCACCCAGGAACTCCTCGGTTTCTTTGTTGCCTCTTTCAACATAAGCATCCGCAAAACGAACATCTGAATCTAATTCTTTTACTTCAACTTCTTGAAGCAGTCCATGACGTTGTGCATATTCTTTTTCTTCAGTATGTAATTCAACTGGATCCTTCAGAGTTGTTATATACTTCTCCACCTGTTTTTTCAACATATTTGTTGCCTCCATATTTATTTCGCTGCTATTTATATTGAATGGTAAATAGGCAAATAGCAAATATTCTTTATCAGTTTTCCCAAAATTTAATGAAGAATTTCGTCTGTATAGTCACATCCCCATACAAACCACTGCTTTTCCCCATATCCTGTTAATACATCACCACTCTATAAGAAAGGAGAGGCGCTTTTTATGAATTATTATTACAAAGATGACCATCGACCTGATGATGATTACGATCACAAAAAGAAACAGTCTAATCGCGGTATGGAGAAACGGACGCATAAAGATAAGCACAAGGATTGGGACGATCATAAAGATTGGGATCATCGCAAGGATAGAGATAATCATAAAGACATGGATCACGATTTTCATGACTGTGGCTGCAAAAAAGATCATGATGATCATCATTCCCACAGCTGCGTTTGCAAAAAGGTTAGGGATATTAATGAAGCACAGCATGAAGTTACCCGCAAAAAACACGGCTGTGATGTAAGCTGTGATCGGTCAATCAAAGAACTCCTTAATCAATGTAAACAGTCAAACTTCGATACCATACCTTTCAAATTATTATGCGGATGCAGTAAAGGTGACTGCGAGACCTTCGTCGGTACTGGAGTTGTTAAAATTAATGGCTGCTTTTATGACATTAAGTCTACTTTCTTCCGTGTAGTTGATTTTACGAAAGGTTCCAATTGCTGTGCGATCCTAGAATTGCTCTGTCCAGAACGATGCGAAGGAAAACATAATGGAATTGAGGGATTCGTCAGGACTGGAGCGTGCTTTGAAGTCGATTTAAAAGACTTTGTCGGAATTACATGCTTCCCACCTGTAAAAGCAAAAAAGATGGACCCTAAGAAGCTATTATGCTCTGGACGCTAATTCCCCGCATAGCTCAACAGCCCCGCTATATGTGGGGTTTTTTAATGTAAAATAATCCGCTCTTGTCCCGAAAACTCTCAACTTTTTCTTCCAAAGAAAAAAATATGTGATTGCCCTCTATCATTCGTCTATTCATTTAGATGTGTACTGGCATATAAAATAGTAAGTCAAAAGAAAGGAGCAGACTTTTACTGTTTCTTACTGCTTTTGATTAAAAAAAAAGGAGTGAAAGATATGAAGAGAAATACAGGTTGCAACTCAAACCATGGCTGCCCGCCACAGCTTTCATGTGATGAAGCAAAAACGCTTCGGGTTGATTGCGATAATGATTCTTACTATCCTTATGGCAACTACCTTCAGTACCCAGTCGCTGACATTGATGTTGCATTGGCAGAAGTTGAGCTACAGGTAGAAGTTGAAAGTGACATTGAACTGCCAACTGCAGCGCGTGAGATCAAACAAATGCGCAGGAATGTTTCCTTGACACAATGCAAGGCGATTCGTTCTGCAATGGACTATGACAAGGTAAAACTCTATATATCCGGTGTTGTTCATAAGAATATCCAATATGTAGAACAATGCAGCGGAGTATTGAAGGACTACAGCGTAGATGTGCCATTTACTTGCAGCCAGGCTGTCAAAGTTTACAATTACCCAGATTACGAACATTTGAGCCAAAAGAACACCGTTTACGAAAGAAGATTCATTGACAAGAAAGGCCACGGTGCTGATAACTGTACTTCTGGTGCGTATACGTATGAGTACTATAATGAGCCGATTGACTGCAAACTTCTTGCATCCTTTGTCAACGATCTGGATCTTTACAAGGATTTTGACAACTGGGGAAGATTCAACCGCATCACTGAAAAGATGGAAGTTGGCTTATTCTTCAAATTGCTTCAAAAGCAGCAGGTTAACTTGGGCTATTGCTACGGCGGCAAAGAAGAAGAGTCCTCATCTTCTTCCTGTGACACAGGTTATAAGATGGCTCATCAGCCAAAAAGCATGAAGGACAGGATGAAAGAGTTAATGAAACGCCATGAAGGTTAACATGCATCAAGGGTGTCTCACACGAGGCACCCTGTTTTCCTTACAGTGAAAGTAACTTTTGTAAATCCAAGCATTGTTTTTGATATAAATCAATTTTCATCCTTGCCGTCCCCTGAATCATCACTCGGTCGTTTTGAACGAATTGTTCATTCCATACGCAATGCAAACTTGATAGACTATAATTCACTTTTTCTACTAAGTTCTCCCTATATTCGCGTGTATACCCTTCTTCTATACCAAGACTTGAAGTGAATAAGTATTCCTTGCTGTCTTTGGAAGATAGTTCTGGCCTATGAATCCATTTTACCGGAATGATTTTTTTCCAAGGGATGTGAATCTTAAGTGAATGCATTGTCCCTGTATTGTCAGCACTTACATAATCTATGTTTATCAAAAGTATTCCTTTAGTGAATAAATTGGCTGACGGGAGTAAAACCTCAGCATCAATCGATTGAAGCGAGCACTCTACATTAGAAACAGATGAAATCTGCCTTGAGAGGCTGAATGTATCAAAGATATCTATCTCAAGGTCAACATCTGCCAGGTGTAAAGGAAGTCTCACCTTCGTCATTTCTGTCCTATTATTTTTTCCGCTGTATGCCGCCGTAGCCAATTTCATAGGTTCCGAAGATGATTCAGATGATTCATATTGAAAATCAACTGATTCCTCTTGGTTTTCGTAATAATGAGGTTCATCACCTGACTCTTCTATAGGTGATAACTGATCGTCAGATTCCTCTTCATAAACGAAACTGCTGGACTCTTCATATATTTTTTCATCAGAGGATTCATCAAATCCTCCCTGAATTTCTTCCTTAAAATGTTCCTCCACTTCATCAACTATTTTCATCGAATCACTTGATTCTTCCTCTTCCTCATCTATTGTAAATCGTCTTTTTAATGCGGAAGGCTTTTCTTCAACGCTTTTAATAACAGGAGGAGCGAGGATCAATGGCATGCCTGAACTCTTTGCTTTGGGACGCACTCTGTTTTCATTGACATTCTCGGCAAGATTTTTATCGATTTCATCAAAAACTTTTTCAAGCTCTGATTCACTTTGTAATCCCCTGGGATCCACAGAATTTTTTCCCCAATTGCCCTGGAACAGATTCATTTCATGGAACGTTCTATTTCTGTTTTCCATCTTCAATGGGAGGGTCTGCTTTTATTGCAACCTATCCCTACCCTCCTTTCTCTCTAGAGATAAAAACATAAAGGGGCATATACTATTGTTGCCTAGTATAATACCCCGCCATTTATCTAATATTTATTCTGATTCGTCATAGCAATCTGGATCATTTGTTGCTGATGAAACGCGGATTTGTTGATTTTGAAGTACTCGTACTGTAAAATCAATGACCATTTTTTCTTCGATTGTCTGGAAATATCCTTCATCAATCGGTGAAGTTGTTGGAAGCGGCTGACGGTCAATCGCTTCATCCCATTCAATGATTTGGCTGGAGACTAATTCGCAGAAAGGCAATTCATTATAATGCTGCGAGCTTTCCTGGTGGAACTGGCTCAAATCGCTGGTCAGCAATTCATCTTTTTCCGGGAATCCCGTTGACAATGGTTTTGAGACAAAGAAATCAAATTCCTTCCGGTTGTTAACTTGAGGCATTACCGGCTTCGAAAGGAAGTTCTTTACCTCTGTTACTACCTGGAACGGAATATCTACTGTATAAGAATGCAAGTCGGAAGCTACTGAAGATGATGATGAAGCTTCGATTTCCTGACTCGGACTTGCATATTGTATATTCTTTCTGACAAACCCTTTGATAAATAATTTATTTGTCGGCAATAGCAGTCTGCATTGGGTCAGCTTTATTCTCTTTTTAATATCCTTGATCTCAAGCACTGGTTCTGGAAAATTAATCATCGTATCCAGATTCACATGCAGGGTCAATTCAGCAAGAACGACAGGAACTTTGGTAACCACCTTTCCAAGACTTACATGCGGATGATGGTGTTGAGGTGAGCACTCAAAATGATCAGTTGAAGGCTTACACTCAAAATCAGGCTTTTTATTTTTATCTAATTCAAACATACATGGCTCCTCCTTAAAACTCCTTAGAGTGAAGATGCTTTATCCTATGCACTTTGATTTTCTGGGTCTAGGCATTTGCCCTTATTCAATTACAAAATTCGGGCCAGTACCCAATGACATCCCTTTATATTGCTGGGAATGTACATGCCAAAGCCAATGGCAAAATTTTTTTAAATCTTTTTTTTACTTCTATTGGTAATTAGCAAAAAGTGATAATCGTGAATATGTATGATGCATAAAGAAAAAACATGGCGGCTCCAGATTTTTCTGGACTTCGCCATGCTTTTATCATCTTGCATACTACTGGATAATGGAATTCTGCTATTTCTTAATCCTCATCGAATAAATCAGAGATATCGATTTGCTGGTTTTGATAAACTCTTACACGGAATTGCAGGAATGTTTTTTCGATGATCGTTTTGAATGTTCCTTCTTCGAATGGTCCATTATGAGGCAAAGGATAACGGTCGATTGCTTCATCCCATTGAACAATGCTGCTTTCCACTAATTCACAATATGTGATTGGATTATAGTTCTGAGTGCTTACCTGATGGAATTGAGACAAGTCGCTTGATAATAATTCGTCCTTTTCAGGGAATCCATGCCCTAGCTTCTGAGCTCTGAAGAAATCAAATTCATCACGAGTATTCGCTACAGGCAAAATCGGTCCTCTAATGAAGCGATCGCGTGTCAGAACAGTTACACACTCAAAAGGAACATCAACAGTCAAAGAGCGCATTTCTGATGATACACAATCACTCTTAGCGTGATGGCAAGGTGTAGCATACTGGATATTCTTCCGGATGTAGCCTTTGATGAACAACGGGACGCCTGCCGTAGGGAATGTAGTCCCTAGAAGCAATCTGCATTGGACAATTTTCACCCGCTTTTTAATATCCTTAATTTCAAGTACTGGGTCAGGGAAGTGGATTTCCGCAACAAGGTGATCTGTTACTCTGACATCAGCCAGGGTTATTGGTAGGTTGGCAAGAGGTCCTACTCCAGCCGGAACCGCCCTAACATTTTCGCATTCTGGCATTGAAGCAGATTTATTCACATTCACGCATCCATGCTTACCTTTATGGTCACTAGTCATTATATTTCCTCCTTTAATTTTCTTATACAATTTATCCTATTCCTCCTAGATTTTTTGGACTAGATGAATGAATCAGCACAAATGCGGATTTTTTACAGATATTGAATTTTTTCTTATTTTTTAAATTCTTTACTACATAAAAACTAGGTACTTGCACAATTGAACTTGCCTTTTGCATAGGATTCAAAAGGAGGAGGATAAAATGAACAATTATAATTATTTCGCAGTCGACATAGGCAACAGCTGGTATAAGGTTCTGGCCTCTGATCACGGAGAGCTGAGGGAATACCAAATGCCAAACGCCATTGCATTGTATGACGATGAATTTTATGAAAAGCCCTATGACGAGGAAGATATTGAACTCGAGGAAAATTTGATCGTAGAGATAAAAAGCCCGGCGATCACAAACAAAAGAGAAATCTTTTACGCTGGAAAGGCGGCTGCCAAGCAAAGAAACGTCAGCCTGACAGCAAGCAATAATCAAAAAGCTGACGAAGACCGCACATATATCCTTCTGTTTGCCGCTGCAGCCTACCATGCTTCTATCATTAATCCAACCGACATTGAACTAAGCTATTGTATAGACCAACTAGCTGTATCTCTTCCAACTACTCAATACAAAGAGAAGAAAGAGTTATTGAAGCAGCGATTGATTGGAAACCATACCATTACACTCCATAAGGTGCCAGGAATTCCTGAGCCTAAAGAATTGATTGTCAAGTTAGAAATCAAGGATGTGATTGTGGGTGCTGAAGGAGCCTGTGCATATTTAGGTTTAATCCGGGACGTCGATACACTGACAATTAAAGACAATAATCTGGTGAAGGATTCCAAGAAAGGAATTATCATTGGAGACCTGGGCGGTGACTCAGTAGATTTCGTTGGGATTAAGAATAGTAAACCTGTTGCTTCGGTTGAAGGAGACCACTTTGGAATCAATTTGTTTTTGGATACAATCATTAAAAAAGTCAGCAAAAATGAATTATACACCTTCGACTCGAGGTCTGAGCTAGAAGAAAAGCTATCCGCCGGCCAATCAGAATGGTATGTCGAACCTTTTGCAGGTGTTAGGAAAGATATTAGCAAGTATGTGATCCCTCAATTGAGGATCATGGCTATAAAGTACCTTGAGCATTTTGACCGCGCCAGGAGCAGTTCGAGTGAAATCAAAGGGGCATCCCGCTATATCGCTGTTGGCGGTGCAGCAAAACTCGCCCAAACGCAAATACAGGAAGCCGCAGTAAGATGGGCTGATAAGGGGCGCCCGATTGAGCTGACTTTTCCAGAAAACCTGGAAAAATTGAACGTCCTCGGACTCATGATTTTAGCCAAAATGAATCAACTCAAGAAACAACATGAGAATACCGAGGAACTAATTTCCATTGAAGGATGATCGGTATGTCAAACACCTATACGGATTATGCAAATAAGATCGCGATAACTGTCCCTGAACGATATATTGATGTTAAGACTGGTGAGTCATACTCGGTTTCACCAAAAATAGTGGACCAAATCGAATATCATGCCGACAACAGTTCACTGAGCCATCTTGTTCTATCCGCTCTCCATCATTACCTAAATCCCAAGCCCGTATTGAATGGTGGCTCTGCTGAAATCCTTCAGCAGCTCGCTGACATTCGAGCGATGCTTGAAAATGGAACCTACCTCATCCAGCCACCTATTAAGGAAAGAACCATGAAAGAACAAACAGAGGCTGCAAAATTACTCAATATGAAGGAAGTTGAGGATATCCTTGAAGCTTTCGGGGGCTAAGCATATGAATCGAGTAGGAGGGGGTGA
>NZ_JAGGQU010000023.1 GCF_018613155.1 Bacillus sp. ISL-55
ACTTTAGTCTAGCAGTTACAAATATTTGGATTTTAATGAAATCTTATATTCTTTTCATCTTAAATTATTGACTCTTTAAGAATAAAAACCTATTTCACTAACAACTTTTTACAATTTTTGTGGTAACATTAAACCAAAGAGTAAACGCTTTCACTGCAATTATAGTAACAATATTAAGGAGGATTATAGTATGGATAATTTCATGGAACAAATTAAGACCTTGTCCAATCGGGTAGCGAAACTGCAATCAACTATTGTAACTGAAGAGGCTACTAAAACTTCAATTATCATGCCATTCTTTCAAATACTAGGTTACGATATTTTTAATCCTGAAGAATTCACTCCCGAGTTTGTTGCGGATGTAGGAATAAAAAAAGGCGAAAAAGTGGATTATGCCATTATGAATGAAGGCAGTCCCGTAATTTTAATTGAAGCCAAATCAATAAATGAAAAACTACAAAAGCATGACTCTCAATTATTTAGGTATTTCGGTACTACCTCTGCTAAATTTGCAATATTAACAAATGGTATCACTTATAGGTTCTATACAGATTTAGAAGAGCAGAATAAAATGGATACTTCACCTTTTTTCGAGTTTAATATTTTAGAACTAAAAGACAGCGCACTTGTTGAATTAGCAAAATTCAAGAAAAACAGTTTTAATTTAGAAAGTATATTTACAACAGCTTCAGAATTAAAATATCTAAATAAGC
The DNA here is from genome assembly GCF_018613155.1 of Bacillus sp. ISL-55. Taxonomy (GTDB): domain Bacteria; phylum Bacillota; class Bacilli; order Bacillales; family Cytobacillaceae; genus Mesobacillus. The sequence continues at coordinate 714 of NZ_JAGGQU010000023.1, forward strand.
TTAAAAGCTACCTTAACGAACAAGTGGAGACACCAACTGAAGAGTTTGTAAGATTTATGATCAGCCAAATTTATGAAGGTGTTAAAACCAAAAACACTCTTGAAAAATTTGAACCAATTATTAAAAAGGCTTTTAAACAATTTATAAATGAACTTGTTAACGATAAACTCAATGCAGCCTTAAAAACAACTAATACAGATGAGGAAGCTCAAAAAGAAGCTGCAGCAACCTCTGAAACCATCCTTGTAAAAGACGAACCTCAAATTGCCACAACAGAAGAGGAGATAGAAGGTTTTGCAATAATTAAGATATTAATTAAAGATACACTTGCAGAAGAAAGAATATCTTATAGAGACAATCTTAGCTACTTTAACATTTTGCTGGATAATAGTATTAGAAAATGGATATGCAGACTTGGATTTAATTCTTCTAATAAATACATTCAATTTAATGATGATGAGCGAACTACTATTAATATAGATAAAGTATCTGACATTACAAAATACAAGGATAAACTATTAGAAGTATCTAATAAGTTCAATTAAAGAGTATCTAGAACCCAAGCTACGAACAGTATCAAAGGAACTGGTCGACAACGTCCACAGTCTTGGAATGCAGATCCAATCCTGGACTGCACGAAGCCCTGATGCATCTTATTTTCTAATTGAGATGAAGGTGGATGGCATAATTAAAGATTCCCCTGATTATGTCGACCCGCGCAATTAAGTTAAAAACCTGTCCTGATAAGGATAGGTTTTTTATTTTATTTTAATAATATTAACTTCATGATTAAAATAATTAATATTAATTTAATATTTTATTTACATATTCAATTTATAATTATATTATATATCTAAATACATCGAAAGGAGGCAGTCATGGCATATCCTGTCTTAACGAATTGTCCTGTTTGCAGCCAAACCCTTAAAATCACCAAGCTAAAATGCAATCACTGCGATACGACCATTGAAAATGAATTCGAACTCTCAAAGCTTGCATCGTTAACAAAGGAACAGCTTCAATTTGTCGAAACCTTCCTTGTATCCCGTGGAAACATTAAAGAAGTAGAAAAAGAGCTCGGGATTTCCTATCCGACTGTCCGAGGAAAGCTTAACGATATTATCACTGCGCTTGGATATGACACTCAAAAGAAAAATGAGCTGGATGAGAAGAAAATCGTTGCGATGCTGGAGAAGGGTGAGATTTCTCCAGAAGATGCGATCAAACTTTTAAAAGGTGAATAGGGGGAATAGTGATGAGTGAAGAAATTTCAAAGATTCTAACGATGGTACAAGAAGGTAAAATTGATTCCGAAAAAGGTGCCCAGCTGATTGCCGTACTCAAGGAAAAAGAAACGCCTGCATTGCCTAACAAACCAAATAAATACTTAGATAAAACATTAAAAATCCGGGTAGTATCCAAGGAAAATGACAATGTGAACGTCAATGTGCCAATCAAGCTTGTAAAAGCCCTTCTCAAGACTGGACACAGCATCGCTGCTGGCATCCCTCAATCCCAGCAATATGTCAAGGACCTTGATATCAACATGCTGATCGATGCAATCGAGAATGAGCTGGACGGCAACATCGTTGACATCCAATCAGCAAATGGCGATACCGTTAAAGTCGTCATTGAGTAAAAAGTATGCTGAAAATAAAAATCAAAAAACGTAATAAGATTGCATTACACCTGCCAGTTCCATTCTTGCCTCTGAAAAATTCAGGAACCAGATGCACAAATGGGCGAATCAGGATCTTGAACATAATCATGTTCCCGCCGCAATTTTCGATACTATACTAAACAAGCAGCTGATGAATGAATTGATCCGTGAACTAGGCGAGCACAAAGGAACCGTGCTTGTTGATGTGAGATTGCATGATGGTACTGAGGTCATTGTGAAGCTATGAAAATAAGAAACCCTGACTCCTATTGCAATGAAGACAGGGTTTCTCTATTCAGAACAATTTTTCGAAGCAAACATATAATTCATGTCCTTCTGGCTTTCCATTCATCATTACTCTTCCGGTAATTGTATAACCCCTTTTCTCATAAAAGGAAACAGCCCCCTCATTTCCGGAGTATGTATCTAGCCGGAGCACTCCATATCCGTGATCCTTCGCAAAGTCCTCGGCAAACTGAAGCATCTTGCTGCCATACCCGCCACCCTGAGCAGATGGGTCGACACAGAACGAATGGAGAATCAGCGGCTTTCCTTCTGTAAAAGACCAATTTGCATTCTCCCACTCAGGAGCCTGCCACTCATCGAGAACCATTACACCAATGGTGTCATCGCCTTTTTTCAAGACAAACAATTCTTCACCCTGCATCGCATTTTCGAAATACTCATGGTTGGGGTACTTTTCATCCCATTGTAAAATGCCTCTCGACTCAAGATAGTCTTTGCATTCTGCAAACATTGAGCCGATGACCGGCAAATCTTCTTCAGTTGCTCGTTCAATATGTTCTAGAGCCATATTTTTACTCCTTCACTGCCTCTATTCACTGTCAGGCGTTACGTTAAAAAAGTTTGCACTTTTGTTCTTCTTCTTTTCTTCATTTTTCTTCTCATCCATTTTCCCGTCTGATTCATAACTTAATTTGAATTGCTGCTGATCTTTTTTCATCGTAAAATCTTCTCTCCCTTACAGCTTGGTATTAGGTTTAGCTTGTCCTTTTTACGGTGTAAAATTCGATTTCTTCATGCTTGGTGTGGATAGCAGAGAATTAAATCTTCTGGCGCAGTATCTTTTTTCATTATCTTCACGTTATTAAATTGATTAATCACAATATTTAGCTTTACGAAGTTTCACGAATATCAGATAATTGGAGATAAGAAAAATTCATTAGAAACCGAGAGGCACAAACAGAATGTGGAGAAATAAGAATGTCTGGATTTTATTGACCGGCGAGTTTATAGCCGGGTTAGGACTATGGCTTGGAATCATTGGAAACCTTGAGTTTATGCAGGAACAAATTCCTTCTGACTTTTTAAAATCGCTGCTGCTTGCTGCTGGATTACTGGCTGGTATTGCAGTTGGACCTCTTGCAGGAAGAATGACAGACCAATACAGCAAAAAGGCTGTCATGCTGATTTCTGGTTTTATACGAATTATCAGTGTCGTTTTTATGCTGATTGCCATTCAAACAAGTTCAGTATGGTGGATGCTTGTATTCCTCGTGTTATTGCAAATATCTGCCGCCTTCTACTTTCCGGCACTCCAGGCAGCAATCCCGCTTGTCGTTAGCGAGAAGGACTTGCTGCAGCTGAATGGAGTCCATATGAATGTGTCCACGTTATCTCGTATTATCGGGACTGCGGCTGCAGGAATTTTGCTTGTCGCCATTCCTTTGAATGCTGTGTATCTCCTTTCGATGGCTGCATACATTGTTCTGTTCGGACTGACCTGGTTTTTACAGTTTGATGAAAACAAAAAGGTCTCTGCAGTCAAAGATGGCCAGCAAAAACAAGGATTCAAAGACGTGTTCCCTATCATCGTCAAGCTGCCGATTGTGATGATGACTTTGATCTTGACCTTGATCCCGCTTATATTCCTGGGCGGCTTCAACTTGGTTGTCATCAATATCAGTGAGCTGCAGGACAGTACTGCCATCAAAGGCTGGATTTATACCGCCGAAGGTCTCGCCTTCATGAGCGGCGCGTTTTTGATTAAACGAATCAGCTATAAATTTTCACCTTATAAAATTTTGTTTGCAAGCTCGATGCTGATCGGCTTCTCCCAGCTGATGCTCTATTTTGCCAATCTGCCAGTCCTGACGATCATCGCTTTTCTGCTGTTCGGATTTTCAGTAGGCTGCTTCTTCCCGACAGCAGCTACGATTTTCCAGACTAGGGTGCCTAAAGACTTTCACGGCCGTTTCTTCTCGTTTCGGAATATGATGGACCGCGTCTTCTTCCAGGTCGTCCTGTTAATGACCGGATTCCTTCTCGATGCAGTCGGACTCCAAAAGATGAGCGTCATGTTCGGTGCACTGTCCATCGTCATGACTGTGATTTTTTTCATGAGGTCGCGTAACTTAAGGGCCGCCACCTCGGAAACTGAACAAAGCGTAAGCTCGTAGACTAAATGAAATACTTCTTTATTACCGTCCGTCATCAAGGCCATGACGGACATTTTCTTTTGAATCACGATATTTCTGTCTGTTATCAAGGTTGTAAAGATGCATTTAAAACGATAGACACCCTTATGAAACACAAAATTTTGTTGCGTCAGTGAAACTTGCTTCACAGATAATCCGTATAAGTAGGTAAGGACTCTTTTAGAGGTGATCGTTTATGACGTTATTTATTGGAATACAGCTTTTAATGATTGTTATGTTCCTGTTCTTTGGCTGGGCGATCGTGAAAAAGGAATGGTACTGGCTGATTTCTAATTTCAATGGCAAATCGAAGGATGAGCAGCAGCAATTAATCCAGAATGGCTATCCACAAAGAGTCGGGAAGCTGATGCTCGCCACTGCAGCGGGCATGGCCATTCTTCTACCCTTAAGTTTCACATCTTTCCAATATTCCATCGAAGTCCAGTTCGGTTTTATAATGGTATTCCTTCTCGGCGGTCTCATTTATCTTTCCAAATATGAAATAAAGGAGAAGCGTAAGCGGAGCTATATCTTCAGTAGCCTTCTCGCCATTGGAACGATTGGGTTTATAGTGGGCCTTTCATTTGTAGGATATAAGGACTTTGAACTTATGGAAAATGAAGATTCTTTTGAAATCACGGGCATGTATGGCGGAGAATGGGAATACGCGGATATTCGCCATATTGAACTTTTAGAGGAAATGCCAGAAGTGACATGGAAAGAAAACGGGTTCGGTCTTGCCACATTGGCAAAGGGTCATTTCAAAGTAACTGACTACGGCAGCAGCCTTCTTTTTATCCACAAAGGCTCTCCACCTTATTTATTCATCGAAACGGAAAATGACAAGATCTTCATCAACAGCAAGAATCGAGATGAAACCGAAGAGTGGTATGATATTCTTTCTGAAAGAACTAAGTAAGGGTGTCCCGTTAAAAAAACAGGCACCCTTTATTTATATCGGAAGCTCTTTGATGAACCCCTCGGGATTCCCTCAGCACCAAAATTAGCGGGTACCGTCATGATTCCCACGAGAAAAACCATCTGAGAATAGAAAGTCCAGTAATTGGAATGGTGAAATCAGGTTAACTTCTTTGACTTAAACACTTACTAATAGTAACCTGAATAACGCTTACTAAAAGTAACAAACTTTGGAGGAATAGATATGAATACATCCGAGACAAGCCTGGCCACGGTAATTCGTGAACGCCGTTCTGTCAGAAAATATAATCCTGACGTCAAGATTTCACAAGAAGAGATTTTAGATATTTTAAAAGAAGCAACCCTGGCACCTTCTTCTAGCAATCTCCAGCCATGGAGGTTCCTCGTTATCCAGGACGAGGAAACGAAAAAAGAACTAAGAACGATCGCCAATAATCAAGAGCAGGTGGAAACTTCTTCAGCCGTTATTGCTGTACTGGGCGATCGGGAAATGTACCGAAATGGCGAAAAAGTATACCGCAGTTCATATGAAGCTGGGTATATGGATGAAGCAACAATGAGCAGAATGATTGAAAATACCAATAAATTATACCCTTCTGCTCACGTTGGAATAAGAGAGAACATCGCGTCCTTTGATGCCGGACTGATTACGATGCAGCTTATGCTGATTGCCAGAGCACGAGGTTATGATACTGTGCCAATGGGCGGATTCAACAAGCAGCAATTCATCGAAAAGTTCAACATTGATGGGCGTTATATGCCTGTCCTCCTGCTGGCTCTTGGAAAGGCTGCTCAGACAGGACATCCTACAACCCGTATTCCGGTCGAGGAAATTGTAGAATTTATATAAGGACATAAAAAAGAACTAGTCCGAGGACTAGTTCTTTTCATTAGGAATTTCACAGCCATCATCATCACAAATCATTCCGTCATCATTGTTCAAAACAGTGATTTGATTTTCTGCAATGACTTTTTTCAGCGACTGAACGATTACATCAGTCGGCTGTGCGCCTGTTATGGCATACTTCTTATTGATCAGGAAGAATGGCACACCTGTGATGCCATACTGCTGGCCAGTGCTTTCATCAGCACGGACTTCATCCGCCATATCACCGCTTGCAAGCATTTCCTCTACAGCTCCACGATTCAATCCCACTTCTACGGCCAATTCCGTCAATGTTTCATGGTCCCCAATATGTTTCGATTCAGTAAAATAGGCACGTAAAATTCTTTCGGTCATCTCTGCCATCATTCCATGTTTTTTTGCAAACATCGTCAAACGGTGAGCATCAAATGTATTCGTTAAAATGAGCGTGTCGATATTATATTCCAGGCCGGATTCCTTCGCCATTTGCACCATATTTTGCGTGCTTGCTTTCGCCTGGGCAATGCTCATCCCATATTTTTTTGAGAGAGCTTCATACATATTGTAATCGATGTCCCGCTTCATGTTCGGATCAAGCTCAAAGCATCGATACGTCACTTCAATTGGGTGATCAATCTGTTTAATAGCGTCATCCAGACGCCTTTTGCCAATATAGCAGAACGGTCAAGCAAAGTCAGTCCACATTTCAATCTGCATTATGGATACCTCCAGTTGGTTATTTCACACTATAGTATAGGTGTTAACCTGGTAAAATACACGAAATTCGACTCGGGAGTGCAAGCTCACCAATGCAGATAGTGCTTATCTATTCAATTTCATAAACCAGCCAGTCTGACTGCCTTCCCCCCATCTTATTGTAAAGACCTTGAGCAACATAGTTATCCTTTGCAGTTTCCCATGTCATATAAGCGAAGTTATTTTCCCTGATATGTGATAGGCATTTTGCAAAAAGCTGCTCGCCTGCCTTTTGGCCTCTTGCATTGGCTGAAACGAATAAGTCATTCAAAATAGCCGCCCGTTTTACCTGGAGAGTACTGAAAGTAAAGTACAGGGTTGCGAATCCCACAATTTCTCCTTGGTTTTCAGCCACGAACTGCAAACCCGAGTCTGGATGATCCTGTAAGTGCTTAATCAAATTTTTCAATTCTTCTTTATTTGGTTCTGGCTTCTTATAAAAATCAACAATGTATTGGTTCATTAAATGGTATAACTTTGGAATGTCTCGTTCTTCTGCAGGTCGTATAATCAGCTCTTCCATGCCATCGCCTCCGGGAATATATGTTTCTCAAGCTCTATATCCTCTTTTATCATGCACAGTTTATTCTGATGGACGCCAAGAATAGTCAGGATTTCCTGTCTGCTTTTCTCCTCAAAATACCTGTTCCAAACAAACATCTTCCTGAATATTTTTAGAGTTGGAGCGTAATTTGCCTTTTCAACTCCAATTTTTTGCAGGATGAATCTTTTGATGATCCTGTATTTTCTTTTTCGATAGGAAGGGTCCAAGAAAATGATTATATCTGCCTTTTCGAAGCTCTCCGCAACCCACTGATAATGGACACCTTCGATTATCCACGAATCGGTATTAACGATTGACTTCAAATATTCATCTCGGTCCTTATCACTCCGCCTAATATCCCCCATATCGGTTCTTTTCCAGACAACATTGTCAAGCTCATGGTGCGGCAAGTTGAATCTGGCTGACAGACTTCTGGCCAGGGTCGTCTTCCCGCTTCCGACAGAACCAATGATATGGATTTTGTTAGGTTTAATTTTTATCATAAAACATCATCACTTTTTCTATATTTAAACTTCAAATTCTCTTCCTTTTTGGTATTTCCTCTTTTTTTCGCAAAATAAAAAAGCTGCCTGGGCAGCTTTTTCGAATTTATGCATTCTGCAGAGTCTGGATCTCTTTGAATGCCTGATGAAGATTCGATTTTACCATTATACCTTCGAGGTTGAGTCCAAGCGTCACCATTGTATGGGCGACCTCTGGACGGATGCCGGTCATGATGGTCTTTACCCCAACTAGTGATAGGGCGCTGATTACCTTGAACAGCTGGTCGGCAACCATCGTATCTACGATCATGACTCCGGATACATCAAAGATAAGATGAGTAAGCTTGAGTTTTACAGCCTGGTCCAGTGTTTCTTCCATCAACAGCTGAGCCCTTTCAGTATCGACGTTCCCAACAAGAGGCAATACTCCGACTCCAGGCATTAACGGAACGACTGGTACTGACAGTTCCAACAATGCAGTTTTTGCGTTTTCAAGGCTCTTTTGGTGCGCGTCGACAAACGTAAGGCTGAAGCTGTAGATAGCATGGTCCATCAATGGATCGATAATATCCAAAACACCAAAGATAGCAGAAGCAGGCAAATCCTTTGCTTCTTCTTTGATTGCCTTCCATATATGCTCACGGTAATAGCTTGTATCTTTAAGCGCTTCATCAAGAGAAGCGCCCAGCTTATAGATATACTCGCCAGTTTCTTTACCCCAGTTAGTTATCTTAGCAAATACCTTTTCTTGTTCTTCATGCTCAATCAATGCTTGACCGAATATTTCAATGAAGCCCGCCCTGATTTCGAGGATTTGCTGTTCAATTTTGCCAAGATCATACTTCTGGGCTTCTGTTAAAACTGAATCAGCATACCTGTCTTCGTGGACAGCTTTGGCGATTTCGTGCTTCCTGCTGACAATTGCTTCTCCTAAAGCTTGCAGTTCTGTGGTCATGTAGATTCCTCCATGTGTTCAATGACAATTATATATATATATTTCTACGGATTATATTTCAAAATACACTGTTATAATCCATCATAACGCAGGTTTGGAATGCAGTACAAGTTTTTGCACTTTTGGACGTTTACCAAATCTGATTTCCGGGACGAGTAAATCAAATTCTTTTCGCCACATCCAGCTTTCAATCGGGAAAATATGAACAAACAAGGACTGCAGCCATTCAAATTAGTTAATTGATGGCAGCAGTCCTTTTTTATAAAAGTATGCAATTAAATTCATCGCAGGCTCTGGCATTTTTTTCGGAAAGCGTTCATGTCGGTAATATTTATAAAAAGCGCTTTTTAGGTCCTCCCACTGAGAACATTGCTTCGTCTGCCGGAATCGAGCCACATCAATAAGCTTGACCTCATCATCAGGAGTGATGATGATATTCCGCAGATGGATATCGGACGGGTTCAAGCCTTTTTCTCTTGCAAGCTTAAGAGCATGATCGACATCCTCAATATGGTCGGCGGCAATCGGCATGCCATTTACCAGACATTGATAAAGCGTCATGCCCCGAACATAATCCATGACCAGATAATTGCTTCCCGACTCATGAAGAGAAGGGAAGAATGGATTTCCAGCAAGTTCCTTATAAATCCCCGCCTCTTCAACTGCCACCTTTTCAAATTGCGGGAAGAAAACCTTTAAAACAAGATTTGTACCGCCAATTCGGAATGCGAACGCACTTCTTCCCTCTCCAACCAGCTTTAGTGATGTATCTTTATGAATCACAGCTGCTTTTAATCCCCGGGTTGAATAAATTACACTATCTGCCAGATGTTTATATCGATTCATTCTTCCGCTCCTCTCACCGTGGTCCCGAAAGGCGGAGTCTGGTTTATCCATAATCACAGATTCCACAGTTCAGCGCTTCACCACCTTGATCATGTCTTCGTCCCAGCTTTCAACTCCCTGTTTAAAGACCAGCCTTGTTTTAAAATGATAAGAGATATCCTTGCTTGAAGGAGGGACATCCAGCGGCAGCAGGAAACTGAACGGCACCATATCATCTCCATCTGGCTGAATTCTCAACTGTACATCGAATGATACAGTATCCAGTACGTTTTCTGCTTCAGTCTTTAAATTTACCATGACAAGGGCACACTCAATGAGCTGGAGGTCCTGGTCAACCGTCCCGCCCTTGATCAGAAATTTCCCATTCACCGAGTCACCAGGGGTTAAAACATCCTTCTCCAATATCAGGTCGATCTGAGCAGATCCTACCCCCAGCAAAGACATATACTTTCTTAGTAACATCCTGTTCCTCCGTCTATTTAATTTTTTGGATTGGTGTATTTGTCATCAAGCCGCTTCTCGATGATTTCGATCCGCTTTTGGTCTGCTAACAATTCTTCTTTGTTCTTTTTAACAAGTTCATTAAAACTAATCTGTAATCTCTTCATAACTTTCCCACTCCAATACTTAAATTTATGTTCATTGATAAGAAAATGTCTTTATGTCTCATAAAAAAACCTTCACCCGCTCAGGTGAAGGTCTTAAAAACAAATAAAGACCTTCACCAAATATGGCAAAGGTCTTGCTAACAACTAACGTTGCCAACAAAGCCGGGAGTGAACTCCGTAATGACGACTCTGTTGTGAAAGCTACTCCCCTTTAGGAGAAACTATTCGAATGTATACAGTTATGATACATGACAATGTGTATTCCGTCAATTAATTGGAACTTAGCTGGAAGGTCCAGCCTTTATTCAGCTGCCTTGCCGAACTTCCCTTCCTGATAATCGCGATAAGCCTGGCGAATCTCTTCCATCGAATTCATCACGAACGGTCCATAGGCGACCACTTCCTCTTTAATTGACTTTCCGGAATATACCAATACTCGTGAGCGTTTGTTTGCTTTCAGCTTTAGTTCGCTTGTACCTTCGCCTCCGTCATTAAAAGTCAAAGTCGCTGCGGAAGATTTTTTGAGGTTTGTCTGGCTAGAGCCGGCATCAATTTCACCGGAAAGGATATATAAGAATGCGTTATGTGATTCAGGCAATTCATATATGAAGTTTGTTCCCTCTGCTAGCTGGATTTCTGATAAGGTAAAAGGCACTAATGGTTGTAGAGGCCCTTTCACTCCAGCAGTTTCACCTGAATACACCTTTAAAGTACCGCCATCAAACTGAACAACAGGTGCACTTTCTGAATACACGTTTTGATAAGAAGTGGTCGTGCCTTTCAACTCCTTAGGCAAGTTCAGCCAGAGCTGCAGTGTATGTGCTATATCATTGTCCACTGCCTCTTCAGCATGCCGCGCTCCGCTGCCAGCGTTCATGTACTGGATATCACCAGATTCCAGGATACTGTGACCACCATGGTTGTCAATGTGCTCCAGCCTGCCATCAATGATATATGTGATGGTCTGGAAACCGCGATGCGGGTGATCGGAAAACGTCCCGCGCTTAAACCAGTCCTCCGCCATTAAAATGAACGGATCCAACTCCCTCCAGTTTTGCGGATTAAGTACAAGTCCCGCCTGGACGTGCGGCAGCCCTCTTTCCTCATATTGAACGGTCCAATGGTTCTTGATATCTCTATTAAACATTTGCATAACCCCTTTATCTAAAGTAGCCTAAGTTCTTATCACAAATTATAACAATCATGTGATTTATTTTAAAATAAAGATACTTTAAACTGAGAGATATAGATGTGGAGGATTTGATTTACTCTTTTCCATTTTAGGCGAATGACCGATATCTCAGAGGCAGGCGAAATTATATGAACGATTTCAATTGGGTAGGAAACGAGGAAAGTTTTGTGGATCAGCCAAGTATAGTTCAACTCGGTAGTATTGTCATTGGCCGGTATGGAGGGAATTCCAGTGCAGGTCAATACAAGAATGAGGATGGCTGCTTCATTTTGACAGATCCTGAACAGGCTTGGGAGTTTGTGATTCTTTTAGATGCCCACACTAGTGCCGAAAGTGCTGAACTGATTGTTGAAGCCTTCAGGCAACAAAAGGATAAAATACGAGATTTCCTCTCCCTATCTATAAATCAAGCTTTTCGAAGTTTGGAACGTTTTACCCTTAACCTTTTCCAAAGTAAGGAGTTTTTAGAGGCTTGCCAGAGAATTAAAGGAGAAACTGCCTGCTTGATCGTCGCCAGAAAAGGCAAGTACTGCTGGTGGTTTTCTGTTGGCGACTGTCTATTCTACTTACACCATCCCGAACTTGCCTCACTTGGACAATATCAAGTGAACCAGCGCCATTTTTATGAATGGATTGGTCAAGCAAACACCTTTAGTCAAGCTGTTCCTTGCTTCAGCAGCGGAACAAAGGAATTACGAAAAGGCGTGAATCATCTCGTTATGACAACGGATGGCTTGGTTGAGTGCCCAGGGGAGCCCTACATAGACCCAAAAGCCATTTTTAATGAATTCTCTCATTCGTCCAACCAAGATGGAGTACTAAAACTGCTAAAAAGAATTCAAGATAACAATGTACGTGATAGCACAACCATCGTATCCTGAATGGTGGTCAGCGACGAAGAAGCGACAGTACCAAGTGACTAAGAGCTGGAATGACGCCCAGATGAATCTATTTGGGCGTATTTTGTTTTTTAAGTTTTCGCTACCCGAAATTAATAGCGTTCCTTCAACTATTATTCTAATAAAATTATATTGTGAGGAGTTCTTTTATCCTATATAATATAAAACTGGCTTTTAAATAACGTGGTTCGTAACCATCCCACGTAAAAAAACTAGGAGAGATCAAAAATGAATACGAGAACGATTGTCCGGAACGGGATCCTGGCTGCTTTATATATAGCCGTTTCTGCCGTCATCCAGCCATTTGGCTTCACAAATGTGCAATTCCGCATATCGGAAATGTTCAACCACTTAATTGTTTTCAATAAGAAATATTTCTTTGGAATCGTATTGGGTGTATTTTTAACAAATCTGCTCTTTTCGCCAATGGTCGCATACGACCTTGTCTTTGGAGTCGGCCAGTCTGTCATTTCCTTGCTGATCACGATTTTCACAGCAAAATATATTCAAAGCATTATCGGCCGCATGATTGTGAATACAGTGGTCTTCACCTTCACGATGTTCCTGATTGCGATTGAACTGAACCTGGCATTCCAATTTCCATTCTGGTTCACATGGCTGACAACGGCTGCAGGTGAATTCACGGTAATGGCTATAGGTATCCCTGTTATGCTAGCGATTCACAAGCGCGTAAACCTTGAAAAATTGGTGTAGATAGATGAAAACGCATGGAGTAATCCATGCCTTTTTTTACACCTTAAACCTGAAGGCTGCCTGTAAACTTCAACAGAAACTCCCTATCTTCTTTGAAACCAAAATCAGATTCGTCCATCTCACTCACCTTTTTCCAGGCAATTTCATGGATCAGCCCGTCAGGATCCTGAATCCGCAGGTCTCCTCCTATTATTTTTATCTCGAAGTACTGAACCTTGACTTCCACTCCAAAAAAGACACCAGTTTTCACAAAAAGCTGACGGACGATTTCCACTTCATATCCGGTCTCCTCCCACACTTCCCTGATGCAGCACTGCTCATAAGTCTCTCCGTTTTCCTTACCGCCTGCAGGCACGGCCCATAGTTTTTCTTCGTCCTCTTTCCCCTGGCGCACCATGAGGACCTCTCCCAGTTCATTTAAACAAACTCCAGCAGACCCCTTCCAAATTTCCATTCTCTTGTCCCCTTTAAGATAGCCGTGATTTATAAGCTGTATGTATATTTCTTTTTACGCCTTTTAGCTCTATACATATTTGCATCTGCTATGGATAACAATTCATCCATTTTTCCAATCGAGCAATTGGAATATGCATATCCAATTGATATTTCAATTTTATAAGCTTGTTCTTCCCTGTTAAAAAGGGCAATGGCTGACTCGATAAAATTGATAAGGTCGGACACGGATTCCTCCGTCTTATCAGCCAGGAGAATCGCAAATTCATCGCCGCCAATTCTTGAAACCGAGATAGTTTCCGATGCAAAAGATGATAATAGCTTCGCTGTTTCAATTAACACTTTGTCCCCTTGCTTATGTCCAAATGAATCATTCATCACTTTTAAATTATCTAAATCACATAAAATGATGGCAATAGGACTATTCTTTTTTGTATTAAACAATGCTGCTTTTTGTTCGAAATATTGACGGTTATAGATTCCCGTTAAGGCATCATGATAAATCCGATATTCCAAGTCTTTCTGAAGTTGGATTTTTTCATCAATATTTCGAATGATTCCCTGAACAGCAGCTAGTTGTCCATCCTCGTATACCGGGCTTGCATGTTCTTCAAACCAGAGGTAGCGGCCATCTGGTCCCAGCCATCTCTGAAGGATAGGCTTTGAATAATCCAGATTTCCTGTTACTTTATTATGTAAATGGTCAACATCATCCGGATGAGAACGCTCAAAACAGTCGTATGGATTTTCCATGGCCGCTTTTACGACCCCTGGACCCAAATAAAGGTCCAAAGCAGGACTAATATACTTAAATTTAAATTCCGGCTTCACTTGATAATAGTAAATGATATCCTTTGAGTCTTCGACTAGCCTGACGATCCTCTGTTCCTGTTCATTGGATTCAGGACCATGAAACCTATTTAGTCTTAATCGATATATCAAGATGGTTAATCCAACCCCAACAGCAATCCCACTTATTAAGTCCATAGCAACCAACCCCTGTATACCAAAGATGTGAAACTTACCATATACTGGATTCTACCACAAAAGAAATAATAGAAATATATCTACGAAAAATTTTGTTCTCCTATATCTAATCTCATAAGCAGAAATTCTTCCATCTTTAATAAAGGCGCTTACGTTAACAACTTCCTATTTTAGACAACTGCCAAGAGTCCTGACAACCGAAAGGAATAAATCTTTCGATGCAAAAACAGCCTTAATAAAAGACCTTGCATAAACATATATATCTTATCAATGCAGGATTTTTCCCGGGGAGGTTCATAATGATCATTCATGTTGTCCAAAGAGGTGAATCACTGTGGCAAATCGCAAACAGCTATAAGGTGACAATTCCACAGATTACTGATATTAACGGTCTTGAAAACCCAAACCAGCTGGTCGTTGGCCAGGCCTTGCTTATTCCATCTCATGATACTTTCCATTCAGTTCGATCCGGAGAAGCATTATGGTCCATTGCCCAGCGTTACGGGACGACCGCAGATGCCATCATCCGGGCGAATGCTATAACCAACCCTGCCCTAATCTACCCTGGGACCGTACTCCGCATCCCAGCTGCCCGCCACACGATCCAGCCCGGTGAAACTCTAGGGCACATTTCCCAGCGTTATGGAGTAACCATACAGGCGATCATCAAGGCCAATCAAATCCAAAATCCGAATCTGCTGTATCCAGGTGCTATTCTAATCATTCCAAAACGGAAACCATCGATTGAATCAAATGCATTCACCTATCATTCTGACGAAAAGGCAATTGAGCTGGTTGGCGAAGTAGCCGATCTAATGACCTATATTGCTCCGTTCGCATATGTCATTCAGCCTGACGGTTCGCTTGTTCTTTACATGAAGGATGATACCGAAGCCATCCAGACTGGACTTGCAAAAGGCGCACTGCCAATGATGTCGATCACCAACTTTACAGCGACTGAGGCTGGGGAGAATATCGCCCATGAAGTTCTTGCTAGTGAAGCAAATCGCAGCACATTGCTCAACAATATCCTTACTGTTATGCGTGAAAAAGGTTACCGTGGCTTGAACATTGATTTCGAGAATGTCCTGCCAGCTGACCGTGAGCTTTATAATACATTTCTCCAGGAAGCTGTTGATGCCCTTCATAAAGAAGGCTATTTTGTTTCCACCTCTCTTGCGCCAAAAATAAGGGCCGATCAAAAAGGATTATTATATGAAGCGCATGATTATCCTGCGCACGGCAGGATCGCAGATTTTGTTGTTTTGATGACCTACGAATGGGGCTACCGTTTCGGATCGCCACAGGCTGTTTCACCATTGAATGAGATCCGAAGAGTGCTTGATTACGCGATTACCGCTATTCCAAGGAATAAAATCCTGATGGGCTTCCAGCTGTATGCAAGAGACTGGGTCATCCCCCATGTCCAGGGGAAGGAAGCAGAAACATACAGCCCGCAGGAAGCAGTTAATCGGGCCATCAGATATGGCGCTGCGATTCAATATGATACTGTAGCCGCATCGCCATATTTCCGATACACCGATGAACAGGGCCGCCAGCACGAAGTATGGTTCGAAGACGCCCGCAGTGCCCAGGCAAAGTTTGATCTGATCAAGCAATATAACTTGCGTGGAGTCAGCTATTGGGTGCTTGGCTACCCATTCCCGCAAAACTGGGCACTGCTGGACGATAACTTTAATATCAAGAAGTTGAAGTAAGACCTTTTAGATTCACATATAAAAATAGCCTTCTAGTGAAACATATTCTAGAAGGCTATTTGTCATCAATCATCTTGATCAACTAAGAAAGTGCACGGCTCACTCCTGACAGAAATTTCATTTCCTTCTATAAATCTTCCATCCTTCATGATTGGCACAATGCCGGAAGCATTTAGCTGACTGCAATACCTTACATCTTCCTCAAAGCCTCGTTCACGTAATTCACGTCCGCTGCCGGAATCCCAAACCAATTCTTTTAATCGATTTTCTGAACTAGTAAAAGCAGCTGCGCTTACCTCTGCTTCCGGAGATTTCCCACCACTCAGCTTTGCAAGAATAGCACCAGCACCTAAATAATCCTCAATCGACGGCCTGAGTCGATCTTCATTTTCACGAGCGTCATTCCACATTTCCCCGCATGGCACGACTGTGATGGCTGCCCCTGAATACTGCTGTAGCTTATCCGCCAGCACTGCAACAGCTGAAGCATTAAGCAATGATCCTATCAAGAGCGCAGGGACCTTGGAAGCAATCCACGAACAATAAGCTCCATTAAGCGAAGACAATACGTAACGCTGATTGCGATGCTCCTCATTAAATGTTACCGGTGACAAGGTGGGATTTCCCGTTCTAGCTGCTTCTGCCCTTCCAAGAATATATTTTGCTCTAATGCTAGCCGCATATTTATTTCCATCGAGCTCAGGGGGATAGGGAAAGATTATAGCCCCCGCGGTTAAAGCAGCGACGACTGTAGACGAAAAGCTTAGTACATCGACAATGATGACTATGTCTCCCCGCTCTGCCGCTTCCCTCGCCCCACGCCTTCCCCACTCCACCTTACATTCATAACAAGACTGACTGAACATTTACACTCACCTCGCCCTTTTCTATGAAAATTAATTATTCTCCGTTTATCTGCCTATTCCTTCTCAGCCTTCAGACCTATGTAAAAATCTGTCTCAGGATCATTATAGATTTCTATCTTGAGGGATAAAATGGAAATATCTTAAAGAAAATAGAAGATTCTTATTTTCAAACCCAGCTATACATTACCAATATAGGTATTTTTATATAAAAATAATTATAAATTTACAAAATTATAGTTATTTTTCCCTATAAAAATGTGTATAATCTGTCTTTGGGTGAATAAAATAGAAATTTTTTACATTCTTATTTCACGATAGTATTGGGGAGGATTTTATGAATTTGTTGAAATTTATTGTTCAGAAAAAAATCTTAGTCAGTTTGATGGTGGTATTAGTTTTATTGATTGGCAGCTTTTCAGTTTTGAAGCTGGATAAGGAGCTCTTTCCTTCCATCAAGATGGATGGTGCTTATGTAGAAATCTATGCTGGGGAGATGCCGGCAATTGAAGTGGAAAGAACCATCACTACTCCGCTTGAAAAAAAGATCCTCGGCATTGAAGGTGTAGAAGAAGTCCTTTCGACCAGCAACATCGGAAAAAGTTCCATGCAGCTTACGATTGAACGTGGCCGTGGAGAGGAAGTATTCAAAGAAGTCGAGTCAGTGGTGAATTTCACGACCTCCGATATGAGCGGTGTCAAAGACGTGATGACCGGACAATTCGGCACTAGCCAGGCGTACGACTTTTTCATGGATGTCTCCGGATCTGACATGGAGAAAATGACAGCCTTCGCTAAGAATACTCTTGAACCGAGGCTGGAGGCTCTTCCTGAAGTACATGATGTCTTGCTGTCAGGCAGCGTTGAAAAAGAAGTGACAGTTGAACTAAAGCGTGACGAACTTGTTAAAAACGAGCTTGATGCAGCACTGGTGATTGGGGCAATCCAGCAGGCAAACAATGAAGCAACCCTTGGCCAGCTTAACAATGAAACAAACTCTCCTTCCCTTAGATGGAATACACAGCTGGAATCTGTTGAGAATGTTAAAAACCTTCAGATCCCGTCGGCGAACGGTTTTATTAAATTATCCGAAATTGCAAACGTAAAATTACAGCCACTGGAAAGTTCCTCATTCGTCTGGAAAAATGGCTCGAAGGACTTCATTTTTGTCCAGGTAGGCAGAGTAGCCGATGCCACTCAAATCGAGATGGCAGAAGCTGTGCGTGAAGAAATCAAACAAATTCGCGAAGAAGGCTTGGTCAGCGGCGTCGAATTGAATGAAATGGTCGCCCAGGCGGACTATGTCAAGGACTCGATTGATGGAGTGACGAGCAATATCCTGATTGGAGCTGCTATTGCAGTTGCCATCCTGATGCTGTTCTTGAAAAATATCCGCGCTACATTGATCGTCGGATTATCTATTCCAACATCGGTACTGCTCACTTTCACTTCAATGTGGGTTTTTGGTTACAGCTTCAATATGCTCACCCTTATTGGTCTCGGACTCGGAATCGGGATGATGGTCGATTCATCAATCGTTATTCTTGAATCCATTTACCGTAAAAAAGAGCTAGGTTTAAAGAGTCTGGATGCTGTCATTAAAGGAACCCAGGAAGTAGCCACAGCGGTTCTGGCTTCGATGCTCACGACAATTGTCGTGTTTGTGCCGATTGGTTTGCTTGGCGGAGAGATGGGATCATTCATGATTATCCTTTCCGTTGTCGTCGCAATCACTCTCATTAGTTCTGTGATTGTTTCTTTCACTCTCATTCCTTCTCTATCCGAGAAGTTCCTGAAGCTGAAAAAGAAAGAAAAGAACAATAAGGAAGGCCGGCTTATACGCGGATACAGCAAAATGATTTCCTGGACAATCAAGAAAAAGCGCCACAGCTTTGCTGTCATTGGCCTGTTCTTCCTGATGCTCATCGGATCCCTTATGCTGGTGACAAAAATTCCAATGACTATCATGCCTGACATGATGAACCGTTATGCGGAGCTCATGGTCACCGTCGAACCGGGGCTCAGCCTGGAAGAGAAGCAGGAAATCGTAACTGAAATGAACAAAGCACTAGACGAGGTTAAAGATGTTGAATCTAACTATGTAATGGATAATGGCAACATGCTGTACACCATCATCAATATGACAAAAGGTGATGAAATTACAAGAGAACAAAAAGACGTGAATGAAGAGATTCTTAAGTCATTAAGAGGTCTAGAGGAAAAGGTTCCTTTGAAGAGCGCTGCAGCAGCTATGTCTGGAGGAGGTGGCTCCCCTGTTCAAATAAATATCTCAGGTGAAAGCTTTGATGAACTCAACACAATCGCTGATGGATTTATAGAAGAGCTTAAGTCAATTGAAGGAATTGTCGCGGTCGAAAACTCGATTGAAAGGACTTCTGTTGAACAAGTCGTCCAACTGAAAGAGTCTGAAATTGAAAAAGCAGGATTGTCACAGCCGCAGATCAAGCAATTCATCGAGCAGGCCTTTTTACAGATGCCTGTGGGTGAACTAAAAATCAATGAGGAAAACGTTCCGTTAAAAGTGAAGTGGGATGAAGAGATGAACACCAAAACCGCTTTGCTCGACCTGAAAGTCCCAACTCCTTCAGGTGAGAAAAAGCTATCTGAGTTCATCTCATTGAAGAGTGTCGAAAATCCAAACGAAATCTCGCATAAGGATGGCGAACGATATATCTCGATTTCGGCAGATATTGAAGGCAAAGACCTTGGTACCATCAACCGTGAAGTCCAAAAGCTAATGGACAAATATGATGTACCAGAAGGCTACAGCATTGCACCTGGAGGAGATCTTGAGCAGCAACAGGAAATGGTTCAGGATATGGTACTGATCCTGGCAATTTCCATCTTCCTTGTCTACCTGGTCATGGCCGTCCAGTTTAACCACCTTGGCCACCCGCTGATTGTAATGTCGGTCATTCCGATGACCATCGTCGGCGTCATACTTGGATTATTCCTGACACAGCAGGAATTAAGCATCATGTCAGGCATGGGCATTATCATGCTGATCGGTATCGTTTTGAATAACGCAATTTTACTGATTGATCGCACAAACCAGCTGCGCAACGAAGGCTACACTGTTCAGGAAGCACTTGTTGAAGCAGGCAAAAACCGCATCCGGCCAATTCTGATGACAACATTGACAACTGTTGGCGGCATGCTTCCATTAGCAATGGCTACAGGAGGATCAGGAAACTACCAGGCGCCAATGGCAACAGCGATCATTGCCGGACTGAGCTTTGCGACGCTGATCACCTTGCTGCTGATCCCAGCTGTATACCGCATCTTCACAAGAAGCGCTGTAAAGCGTAGTTGGTTCAGCAGAAAAGCAAAGAAAAGCAAGAAATCCATCTCCCCTGTTCCAGAGGTATTGAGCTGATCAAAAAGCGCAAGCGCCTCGTTCAGCCCCGACAAGCGCTGGAGAGCCGCCCAATGAAGTCGTTCTTTGACTTCAATGGGCGGATTGAAGCGACTCGAGGGGCTAGGCGCTGGAGCTGGATTAAGAAAACTACATGCAGTTATCCACACCTAAATAATTTTATAATTTCCTTAACAAAAACATAAACGAGGCAAAACGATTTTCATATCGTTTTGCCTCGTTTTTTTAGTATGTCTAAGCGACCTTACCTTTGTCGATATCACTCTGTCTTTGGGACATGAAATAACCTAATAAAAACTAAGCGCCGGTTAGGGATGCGAAGACTTTCCTGGTTGGCCCTTATTTATTTCGCACTTCATTCATCCGCCACCAGGCTGACTTTGGATAATCATCAAGACTAACCGTAAAAGTCTCACCAATTCTTGGCGTGACAATATCAACTCCTGATTCTTCTGCTGCACGGACTGCCCTCTCAACCGGATCATGCCAGGCATGAAGCGACAAAGTGAACGCTCCCCAATGTACAGGAACAAGCAGCTTCCCCTTTACATCTTGATGTGCCTGAACTGTTTCTTCAGGCAGCATATGAAGCGCTGCCCAGCGTGCATCATACTGTCCGCATTCCATCAGGGTTAAATCGAATGGGCCATATTTTTCTCCGATTTCTTTAAAGTGCCGCCCATATCCTCCATCGCCGCTGAAAAAGATTTTTGTCTGCTGGCCAATGATCACCCAGGAGCACCAAAGGGTAGCATTCCGGTCGGTGATACCACGGCCAGAAAAATGGCGGGCCGGCGTACAAGTGAGTTGGAGTCCATCGAATGAAAGTTCATCCCACCAGTCATACTCCTGGATCATTTCAGGGGAAATTCCCCATCGCTGTAAATGCGCCCCTACTCCAAGTGGAGCAATAAAGTTCTTCACCTTGCCCTTTAACTTCATGATCGAACCATAATCCAGATGATCATAATGGTCATGTGAAAGTACAACCGCATCTACAACGGGAAGTTCTTCTATCTTAAAAGGCAGCTCCCTGCTGTATCGCTGGTTTCTTATCGGGAACGGAGTGGGCGCTTTTCCGAACATCGGATCGAATAAAATGGCTTTCCCCTCTATCTCAAGCAGGAAGGCTGAGTGTCCAAACCAGGTGACCTTCGTTGCTGAATCTTTTTGTAATGGCTGTGTGAATGTTGCCATCGGAAGTGGTGCTTCCGGCCTTCTCTCAGGATTTCCTTTTAAAAAGTCCTTCATCATCGACATCATCGAACTGAAGCTCGTATCCCATGAAGTTTCAACCTGATTGGCAAACTTTCCGTTCCGATATTGCGGAGACTTCGCGTATATGGATTTTCTTTTTTCAGTATGCTTGCCGCCAAAAGCCGGATAGTAATTCAGGATCGCATAGGTTGCAATGACAATTACAGCTATGATTACTAGTATGTTTAACATGATCTCTACCTCATTAGCGCTGATTGATCATCGGCCCATTTCCTGGATTTTTTCAGAAAGATATACGGTAAGTCCCGGTGCATCCTTCTGGGCTGCATGATACATGGCCGAAGCAACTGTTCTTCCTTCAATCGCTTTATATTTCTTAAAAGGTCCCCAAAAGAGAAAAGGCATTTTTGTAAAAATTGCTGCAGCTGCTCTTTCGCCCATTCTGAACTCATCCCGCTCCCCCAATAACAATGATGGGCGGAAGATTGCTGTAGTTTTAAATGGAATTTGCTTGATTTCTTCCTCAAGCTGCCCTTTCATTTTTGAGTAAAAGATTGGGGAGTCAGGATTCGCATTCATCGAGCTGACAAGCAAAAACTTCCTGGCTCCATTAGAACTGGCCAATTTGGCAATTCCAACAGGATAGTCTACATCTACCTTCCACATCGCTTCCTTCGTTTCGGCCTTTTTGATCGTTGTCCCCAGTGCGCAGAAAACATCATCAACAGAAAAAACCTCTTTGTCTTGTTCCAGTTGATCAAAATTAACGATTCTTTCATCCAGCTTAGGATGCTCTATCCCAATAGGTCTTCTCACAATCGAAACAACTTTATCGTATTCATTCGCATTTAATAAAAACTGCAAAAGTTCTTTTCCAATCAATCCAGTCGCACCGGCAATCAAAGCTGTTTTACCCGCCAAGTGAGTAACCCCCTAATTTTTAGCATGATACTTCATTATTCCACAATTTTGCTGATTAGAAAATTTTAACCGTAAAACAGCCAGCCCGCAATTGGACTGGCTTCTGTGATTCTAGTTTATTTTTCTTTCCTTTTGTAACTGAGTCCTTCTTGCAGCAATGATCAAATCTTCTACCGGTGATACACGTCCGAGTTCATCTTTATGGACAATGTGCTTCCGTTCAAATTGCGTGGGGCTGTCGATACCGGCTGCAGCTGCCAGATTGTACAGCCCTTCACGCAAGGAAATGATATAGTTGGCAGCCCGGTACATCTTCTCATCAACGACCAGCCCGTCCTGAAGCTTTTTATCAGTGGTCGCTACACCAGCAGGGCATGTATTCGAATGGCATACCTGAGCCATGATGCAGCCGACGCTGATCATCATGCCGCGGGCGATATTCACAAGGTCCGCCCCCATAGCCAGGGCGATGGCGATTTTATCAGGAGTGATCAGTTTTCCCGATGCAATCAGCTTCACTCTATCTCTGATTCCGTACTGGCGAAGCATTTCATCCACTACCGGAAGCGCTGAATTAATTGGAAGACCAACCGTGTCCGCCAGCTCCTGGTAGGTTGCCCCCGTACCGCCTTCGCCTCCATCTACTGTTATGAAATCGGGGCCTTTCCCGCTTTCTTTCATATAATAAATCATGTTTTCAAGGGCATCCATATCACCGACGACAATCTTGATACCAACCGGCTTCCCACCAACTGATCGCAGCTCCTCAATCCAATCAAACAAGGAAGGGACATCGCTGAACTCATAGAATCTGTTCGGACTGTTAATTGTCTTTCCGACTTCAACAAGACGAATCTTAGCGATTTCTTCGGTTACCTTTTCACCTTCAACATGGCCTCCACGCGTTTTCGCCCCCTGAGCTAGCTTGATTTCAAAAGCTTTTACCTGGGGCATCTCACTCTTCTTCTTGAACTCTTCCCAGGAGAATTCACCGTTTGGCTTACGGACACCAAACATATCCGGTCCAATTTGCATCATGATATCCGGATTGCCAGCGAGATGATGTTCAGACAGCCCGCCTTCACCTGAATTCATCCACGCTCCACCCGCCAGCCCCAGACCTTTCGACATCGCCTGAATAGCTTTTTCACCAAGTGCGCCATAGCTCATTGCCGACTGGCCTACCTGCCCTTTCACACGAAAAGGATAGCGGCAGGTATGCTCGCCAAGCACGACGGCATCGTCATCCTGTAAATAATATGGATCTGCCAGTTTTTCCTCGTTATGCTCTTTCCTTGTAAAAAGACCCTCGCCATCAATTTTGTATACTCTTGTTTTTATTTTTTCTGCGTTATCGACTTTCATTTCATCAGTCAATTTAGGAAAAAGTGTATTTCTGATATAAAAGCCTTCAGCCTCAAAATCCTTTAATGACCCAAAACCTATTAATCTTTCCTTATATTTACCCGCCTTGACGACATCCTGGTATTCCTTGCGTGAAAAAGGCTTCCCTTCATTGTCAGCGTTAAACAAATATTGTCTTAGCTCCGGTCCGATATGCTCTGTAAAATAACGAACCTTTCCAAGCACGGGAAAATTCCTTAAAATTGAATGCTGCTGCTGGTTATCATCTTTAATATATAAATAGATAAGTAATAGGACCGGCACCATGATAATCAAAGCAATGAAGATAAACAGGCCGACCACTAGATAATCCGTCAATCCCATTAAAATCCTCCTTTCCTATAATGAAGATAAAGCTTTTGTTATAACTGTATCTCCTTCTGCCACTTCGAAAGTCTTGTTAAAAGCTGCCTCGTTTTCGAGCAACATGACCAGCACCTCCGCCAGGTCCTCGTGCGAAATTTCAAGCTCATTCGAATCCAGCGTTTCACTTGCAGATATTTTTCCATTACCAGGTTTGTCTGTGAATGCTCCTGGCTGCACGATGGTATAGGTTAAATTTGATTGCCGCAGTAACTCATCGGGCATCTCTTTTGCGCCAATATTCCTGCTGTCATCGCCTGCCTCTTCATTCGCCATAACCGCGCTCAACATCACAAAACGCTTGACGCCCTGTCTTTCTGCTTCCTTCACTGTCTCGATCACTGATTGATGATCAACCATTACTGTCCTGCCAGTTTTGGCCTTTGGATTAATGCCAGTTAAATAAATCGCGGCATTATATCCATGGAATAAAGTCGGCAGGATGCTCTCTTCATATAGAACTACTTCTGTAGCTCCTCTCTTTTTCAGCAGATCGATCTGATTCTCATCACTGACGACTGCACAGGATGTATATCCATTTTCCATCAGCTTGCTGACAACAAACTCCCCGACGCTGCTCTGAGCCCCAATTACAATTACCTTCATTACATTCCCTCCTTTGTAAAAAAGAGAAACAGATTCACTCCGTTTCTCTTTTTTTATCATTCTATAATTAAACCATCCGATTCCAGTGGCGGTGTTCGGCGATTGCCTTGATGAATTTCTGGCTGTCGCCAGTCACTTCTTTGCTGTTTTCAAACACAACAACACCTGGCACATCCTCTGGCGTTATGCCTGCTGCAGCCAATAATTCTGCTGCTTCTTTTCCCGCACCAACTGCTTTCAAATGGCTGAATGCCTCGTCGACAAAGTAGACTGCTTCTTTTTTCTGCTTCAGGCTTTCCACGCTTTGCTGTCCGCCGGCAATATATAATGCGTCAAACAAGACAGAGCTGCCGGTCAGCAAGGTATGCTGTACTTCAAGCTCAGTTCCATCATCACCCTTGATCAATCCTAGCTGCTTGCTGACGATTTCAGCGGTGATGCCGCTCTTTTTCAGCATGTCCATCAAACCGGAAACTTCCGCTCCATTGAAGCCATTGTCAGCAAGGATGGCGACCTTTCTTGTATTCGGCAGCTTCGCTGTATTCATCTGGCTCAATGCTGGCGAAGTCATGGTCACTTCTGCCGGTTTAGTTGTCGGCTTTTTAGCGCCTAAGCTTTCGGCTACTTGCTCAGCAAGGAAGATATCAATATTACCAAGCATCTCAACAACCTGCTGCTGCACATCCTTACTCTTCACTTTACCAAGCTCAAAACTGAAGGCCTGAATCATATGCTGCTTTTCCACATCGGACATGCTGTTCCAGAAAAGGATAGCCTGGGAATAATGGTCATTGAAGCTGTCACTGCGTGCTTGTACCTTTCTGCCTTCGACTTTTTCCTGATGGTGCTCATACCCGCCTTCGCTAGCAGAAGCAGGTTTTGGATCATTATTTTGCATAGAGTTCTGGTGATAAGCAACCTGCCCACGGTCAATCGTCATCCGATGCATCCCATCTCGCTGGTTATTATGGAACGGGCATACGGGTCTGTTGATTGGAATCTCATGAAAGTTCGGTCCGCCCAAACGTGACAGTTGGGTATCGGTATAAGAGAACAAACGCCCTTGTAGGAGCGGATCATTTGAAAAATCGATTCCCGGCACAACGTGTCCAGGATGGAATGCTACCTGTTCTGTCTCCGCAAAGTAATTAGTTACATTCTGGTTCAGCGTCATTTTACCAATGATTTTGACTGGTACCAATTCCTCCGGCCAGACTTTTGTAGGGTCCAAAACATCGAAATCGAATTTGAATTCATCTTCCTCGTCAATCATCTGTACGCCGAGTTCATATTCAGGAAAGTTCCCCATTTCAATCGCATCAAAAAGGTCTCGGCGATGGAAATCCGGATCCTTCCCGGCAAGCTTTTGCGCCTCATCCCAAACTAACGAATGTACCCCAAGTACTGGTTTCCAGTGGAATTTTATAAATCGGGCCTTGCCCTGTTCATTGACAAACCTGAATGTGTGCACGCCAAAGCCTTCCATCATCCTGAAGCTGCGCGGAATAGCCCGGTCTGAGATATGCCACATGATCATGTGGGCAGACTCCGTATTATTCGCAATAAAATCCCAGAATGTATCGTGTGCTGACTGTGCCTGCGGGATTTCATTATGCGGCTCAGGCTTGACTGCATGGATCAAATCAGGGAATTTGATCGCGTCCTGGATGAAGAAAACGGGGATGTTGTTACCGACCAGATCGTAATTCCCCTCTTCTGTATAAAATTTAGTCGAAAAACCGCGGACATCACGAACAGTATCACCCGAACCACGGGAACCCGCTACCGTTGAAAAACGTACAAAGACCGGCGTCTTTTTGCCTGGGTCCTGCAGGAATCCTGCTTTCGTATATTCCGCCATTGGCTCGTATACCTGGAAATGACCATGCGCCGCAAAACCCCTAGCATGCACAACACGCTCTGGAATTCGCTCATGATCAAAGTGGGTCATCTTTTCACGAAAATGGAAATCCTCCATCAAGGTAGGACCACGGACTCCGGCTTTCAAGGAATGCTCATCATCTGTTACGCGCAGCCCCTGGTTCGTTGTCAGCGCCTCCCCATCATGTCCAGACCTGAATTGTTCAAGCTGTTGATCCTTGGAATTCTCGTTCACAGATCGATTCTTCTCGTCTTTATTCATCGGTTATTCCTCCCGTTCTGGATGTGGGAACATGTGGACTTCTATGTAATCGCTCTCAAGCTGCCCTTTAATCTGCCAACACACACCATGCCCCTATATGGTCGTATACCACAAGCGAAAGCCCGCTAAACGAATAGTTAGCGGGCTTTCTTTTTATAAATTTTCATTCAAGTATTCCTTCGCTTCCTCTGGTGAGACGAAGGGTTTTACCAGAGTGATCTGTGTGCTGTCATTCGCGACCGCAAGGAATCCATCAGCCACCTGGATAATATCGGCAGACGCATTTTCTTGTCCGTCAATTTTGACAGTATCAGCAATTGTCGCCTGTCCTTTATCAACCCATGACTGGACCTCAACTGCATATGCCTCATAATCCATTCCTTCATAGAACCTTTCCTGCAAGTAATCCGTTGTCACCGGATCCTCCTCTGTCTTCACTTCCGTATCCGGCGGGCCCTCCTGGCCGACGTTACTATCATCAGCACTGCATCCGGCAAGAATCCCAGCCGCCGCTAAAGATATCAGTAGTTTTTTCATAAGATCCTCCTTGTCTTAAGATTCTCTTACAATACTCATACCCCATTAAGCTAGCGGAAAAAGTTATTCAAGGTATTTGGATGGAATTGGCAAACTTGCAGTTGTCACCTCTAACGGGTATTAAAGCACTTCCAACCAGGAATCACTCACCCCAACTGTAGATAAAACTCCTGCAACTGGTAATAAATCCATCCCAACTGGAGATATATTCGCTCTAATCGGAGATATATTTATTCCGACTGGAGATATATTAGCTGCAACCGGGATTTTAATCCCCGCTGCCAGGAATACACTCTCTGGCGACTTTAATATATTCCAAAAAGATGATGCCCTCGGTTATTTTCTTATAAAAAACCTGTTTTTAAAAAAATAAAAAACAGGATTCCTCCCTGGGAATCCTGCTGTACAGTTCTATTATCACACTGGTGCAGTGAATGAACGCTGTGAGAGTTCGTTTTCGAGCATGAAGAATGCGTTGCTGTCCTTGTCAATGCGGCGCAGTTTTTGGATCAGGCTGTCAAACAGGGCTTCTTCTTCAACCTGTTCTTCAATGAACCATTTCAGGAATGTCATCGTTGCGTGTTCTCGCTCATCAAGTGCGATATCCGCAAGATTATAGATGCGGCGCGTCACTTCCTTCTCATGTCCAAGTCCTTTTTCAAAAACATCCAGAACAGACTCGAAGTCGTTTGATGGAGCGTGGAATCCATCGAATGTCACGCGCTCACCCATATCATTAATGAAATTGTAAAATTTCATCGCATGGAAGCGTTCTTCCTCAGCTTGTACCAAAAAGAAATTCGCAAACCCATCTAGATTTTCCGCAGAGCAATACGCAGCCATCGCCATGTACGCATGTGCAGAATAAAACTCATAATTCATTTGTTCGACCAAACCATTTACCAACTTATCGCTGATCATTGTATTCCTCCTCAATCCATGCAGCTTTTGTCTTTTTACGCTAACATATTTATTTTGCCTTCCTTATCGAATTTTACCCTTTTACACTCTTTAAAACCATTGTTTCACGATAATCCTTTTTTAAAAATAAAAATGACAGTCCTGAAGCCCATCGTTAGGTCTCCTGAACTGTCCCTATCTCGTTAAAATAGCTCTAATAGAAGATCCCAAAAGCCTTTCTTTTTCTCAGGCTTTGCTTTCTTTGTCTCATGCTCTTCTTTTTCAATTGCTTCTGTTTTGATCACGAATTGTACGGAGGTCACTTTCTCGTTTTTAGCTGAAACAAAGGAAACAGGTTCAAAGTCTGATTTGTCGTACTCCTTGATCATCTCATTGATTTCCTGCTGCATTTGCTCAGGCAGATTCTTCGTTTCCTGATGCAATTCACTTGTTCCGTTGTAGAGTTCACCGACTCCTTTATTTAAGTCGCTCGTTCCGCCTGCCAATCCGGAAAGTCCTGAATGCAGCTGCGAATAGGAAGAAGCTAACTCACTTACTCCTTTTGTATAGCTTACCAATCCGGAATGGAACTGTCCGTAATTGGAAGACAATGACGTGAGACCTTTCTGCAGTTCGCCAAGTGCACCCATATCCATATTATCGAGGGAAGCGGATAGTTCATTGGCGATTGCTGTTAGATTCCCACTCATTTCTTTTACAGAACCGCTGACCTGATTCAAAGTTGGCTCCACAGCCGCAAATGCTTCCTGTACATTGGCATATGTCACTTTCACTTCTTGAGCAGCACCGTAGGTCTCCAACAGTTTATTGACTACAGTATCATTCGCTCCGCTGCTTTTCAATTCAGCAATCTCTTCGTTTGAAAGCTGATGAGCGGGGATCTTCTTGATCGCTCCATCCAAAGCTCCATATGCCATCGCGTAATTATCACGCAAGGTGGTCAGCCCATCTGCTGCCTGATTCAATCCATTTGCCAGCTGTGTCAACCCGCCAGGCAGTTCACTGAGGCTCGTCATATCCATCTGGGCCGAATCCCCGGATAATGATACGCTTATTTTTTTCAATGCATCGCCAATAGATTGGGATGCCCCTGTTAATTCAGCCGAGGAACCGGAAAGCTGGCTGATACCGTTCTTATATTGTCCAGAACCATCACGAAGGCTTGCTGCTCCATTGTTCAATTGGGACACACCTTTTTTCAAGTCAGCCACACCACTATTCAATTCACTGATTGCATCTGACAATGCCGACATGTCATCCGTCATGTTCTCCATTTCCGAAGTATCGATCGGAAGAGTGGAAGGAACCGCTGCTATGTCGATGCCGCTGAATTCAAAATCCTCCACGTCGGCTTCAACACTAAAACCTTCCTCCTGCCCAGGCATGACGGTAAAAGTAATCTGCTTGTTTTTCCCGGCATTTGCAACCATGCCGCCATCAGCTTCTATATTTTGATAGCTATTTGAGAGTTGCAAGGAGATTTGCAGCAGGTAGTTCTCAAAATAAACGCTTTCTGCCTTTTCATTGGCAGCAGTATTGAACTTAATTTCTACATGTCCTTCTTTTCCCGCAAGCTCAGACGCATCAACCTCACGTCCATCAAGCAAGTAGGAAATCTCAATATCCCATGGCAATTCTGTATTGTCCTCCATATTTCCCTGATAATAAAACTTTCCTTCCGGAGCATGTATTTGGACAGCCTGACTGTTCTGATCAAGTTCGGATAGATCGGTCAGGTTCTTGACGCTGCTGTAATTCCCATAATCGACTATTTCTCCTGCCTTCGCTACCTCCAAAGTATTGACAACAAATATGTCCTCGAGTTCTCCATTAGATTTTAATGTAGCGTATACGACTTCATCCTTAGAGGTGATTTTCCCTTCAGCTTCTGCAGCAGCACCATAACTAAGAAATGAAGGCAAGAAGATCATCAATCCGAGCGCAGCAAACAATATACTTTTTGTTCTCATCATCATTTCTCCTCGTAAAAATTTGCTTTATAGGTCGTCTTTTTAATGAATTTATCGAATACAAGCAGCATAGCCGGCAATAAGAACACAACCATCACAAAGGCAAGCAATGCACCCCTGCCTAATAATAAGCCGATGGATCCAACAATTGGGTTGGAAGACGTCATCCATAGAATAAATCCGACACTCGATAATATCGCTGCAGATATCG
Organism: Bacillus sp. ISL-55; assembly: GCF_018613155.1. Classification (GTDB taxonomy): domain Bacteria; phylum Bacillota; class Bacilli; order Bacillales; family Cytobacillaceae; genus Mesobacillus. The sequence goes on from NZ_JAGGQU010000023.1 coordinate 31,345, forward strand.
AGATGGAGAACGTTTTTTCATCCAATGTTTTTATGATTGCCTTTTTAGCGGACATTTCCTGGCGGTTGTGCTGATAAGCTTCGGTCAGCAAAATCGCATAGTCCACGGTTGCTGCCAGCTGTACGGTACTGATGATTAAGTATCCGACAAATACAAGCGATGAACTTGTAAAATACGGAATCGACAGATTGATCCAGACCGCTGATTGAATCGTAATCAGTAGTACCAGCGGAATCGAAATCGATTTAAAGGTTGCAAGCAGGACAATCGCAATCGTTACGACCGTCAACACATTCACGACGAGATTATCCTTGTTGACGACATTCTTGATATCATACAGTGTTACACTCTCTCCCAAGCTCATTGCCTGATCACCGTAATATTCTGCCGCCGCAGATTCTACCTTTTGGACAATCGAAAAAGGAATATCCCCTTCAGTGCCCTGATTTGTATTAATGATAATCCGGCTGTAATTTTCGGAATAAAACTCGTTAGTAAGTGATTCATCCAGATACTCAGGAGGGATGACCGAGCCAACCATATTCACATAGGCAATCACGCTTGTGACGTAATCAAGGTTCTCAAGCTCCTCGACAAGCTCCGTTTCTTTTGCCCGATCTCCTTTCGGGACCAATAGGACAATCGGAGTCGTTTCCCCAAACTCTTTCTTAATCTCTGTAAAATCACTGCCGGCTCGCGTTGTTTCCGGTTGTTCTCCAAGCCCATACGTAAATGCTGTATTGCTTTGGGCCAAAAAGCTGGGAACAAGAATGGCAAAAACAAGCAGCAGGCTTGGGATTTTCAATTTGACGACAAAGCTGCCGATTCCCGTAAAACTCGGTACGAAGCTTTTATGCTGCGTTTTGTCCATCCATTTATAGAAGAGTAAAGTAAGAGCCGGTAAAAACACCATGACACTAATGAAGCTCAAAACGATACCTTTTACCAGGTTGATGCCAAGGTCTGAGCCGATTTCGAATTTCATGAATGTCAATGCAATGAATCCGAAAAAGGTTGTTGCCGCACTGGCGGTAATCGCCGGGAATGACTTTTTCATCGCAAGCTGCATTGCTTCTTCTGGTTTATTCGTTTTCTTTCGATAATCAGAGAAACTGTGCAGCAGGAATACGGCATAATCAAGCGAAACCGCCAGCTGCAGAATCGGGGCTACTGACTGGGTGACGAAGGAAACTTCACCGATAAAAATATTCGTTCCGAGATTGATCAGGACCGAAACGCCGATCGCCGTCAGGAAAAATAACGGTTCCACCCATGAAGTCGTGGAGACGACTAGAATGAATATAATAATTGGTACGAGCAAAATGGCGGCATACATAGATTCAGTTCCAGCCATTTTTTGCGAAGAGGCAGTATTGATGGCTTCTCCAGCAATCGCTCCTTCTTCACCAATCAATTCGTAAATAGCATCGGTAATACCAACCTCATCACCTGAGCGGACACTTATTGAGAACAAGGCGTTCCCATCTTTGTAGTAATTTTCTACCGTCTCTTTATCTGCCATTTCGAGAGGGGTTTTCAAATCCACCACATCATCGAGCCAAATGACCTCTCCAACACCGTCAATGGCTGACAATTTCTCTTTTAAGCTGAGGGCTTCCTGCAAGCTTATGTCCTTTACCATTACCCTTGTATCTGGTACCTCTGCAGTGAACTCCTTCTCCATGATTTCCATTGCCCTTGTAGACTGGGCATCCTCTGGCAGATAATCCACCATATTATAATTGACCGACACAAAAAATTGCGCTACCGTCGAGATGAGCGTAAATAATACAAACGCAATCACAACAGCTCTCTTATGTTTTATGACTTTTTCAGCAATGCTTTTCATCCTTCAACCTCACTTGAGTCTTTTGCCATTTCACTTTATCATTATATAAACACGGTGTTGTCTATTCAACAAACAGTTGTGTACATAACGTTTGATTCACAACAGAAAACTATTATATGTTGGTTAACTCACTATTTTACAGATAAAGGAAGTGTGTTGAGCAATGGATCGGCGAAAAAAGTATACAAAGATGGTTTTAAAGGAAAGTCTGATGGAATTATTGAAAAATAAGCCCATTTCAAACATTACGATATAAGAAGTTTGTGAGTTGGCAGACATTAATCGTTCCACATTTTACTCTCATTATTCCAGTCAATATGACCTGCTGAATGCAATTGAGGAAGAATTCATTGAAGACATGGTTTCAACACTTAACCAGTACAATTTTTCAAAAGAAGAAGAAGCTTTATTGATGACAGAGAAGATTCTTGAGTATATTGCAAAGAAACCCGACGTATGCCAAACTCTTCTAAGCGAAAATAGCGATGTCCACTTTCAGAAGAAAGGGATGATGATCACCCAGGAATACATTTTTAAAAACTGGCTTTCTGAAAAACAGTTCGATACTGAAACGTTTGATTATATAAATATTTTTGTTGTCAGCGGCAGTATTTATGTCATTAAAAATTGGGTGGAAAACGGGATGGATAAAACACCTAAGGAAATGGCTCAAATTATTAACAACTTCATTAATAAAGGTTTATCGAATATACGTTAAAGCGCCAGCCCCAATCAGGGCCGGCGCTTTCATTATTTGAGTACCAGTCTCGTGACACTCTCAATCTGTGAAGTGTGCGGGAACATGTCCACAGGCTGGATATATTCAACTTTGTATTGGGAGCCCAGTGTCGTGATATCCTTAGCAAGCGTTGACGGGTTGCAGGATACATACACAAAGGTTCTCGGCTTGATTTTCAACACTGTATTCAGGAATTCCTGGTCACAGCCGGTACGAGGCGGATCTACCACAATCACATCCGGGCGCCAGCCTTCCTTCAGCCATTTCGGAAGCAGTTCTTCGGCTTTACCCATATAGAACCTGGCATGATTGACTTCGTGTTTTAGGGCATTTTTCTTTGCATCCTCGATCGATTCCGGAATGACATCCATTCCGCGAACCTCGCCAGCCTTGTCGGCCATCCACAGTCCGATTGTCCCAACACCGCAATACGCATCAACAAGCTTTTCCTTGCCTGTCAGCATAGCGGCTGATTTCGCTTCGTTGTACAGTTTTACAGTCTGTTCAGGGTTCAGCTGGAAGAACGTCCGCGCCGATAATTCGAACTGCAGATCGCCAAGTGTTTCCTGGATAAAATCGCTGCCCTCTAACGTAGCGGTTTCGCTGCCAAAAATGACCGATGTTTTTTCTCCGTTTACGTTTTGGACGATCGAATTAACCTCAGGCAGACGCTTCTTAATTTCCTGGATGACGATGTCCTTTTTCGGAAGCTCCTTCTTGGTCGTAATCAGGACAATTTGCAGCTCGCCAGTCTGGACCCCAGTCCTCGCCACGATTGTCCGCACGAGTCCTTTGTGCTTTTTCTCATTGTAAATCGGAATCTTCAAATCCTGAAGAATGCCTTTTACCACTTCGGTCGCTTTCGTCGTAGCCGGATGCTGGACCGCGCACTGCTCGATATTGATCAAGTTGTGGGAATTCAAGCCGTATAGGCCGGCCAGAACTTTTCCATCCTTCTCGCCAACCTGGAATTGGCTCTTGTTCCGGTAGCCCCATGGATTTTCCATCCCAATCGTCGGCCTGATCTCTAGGGCATCGATCTTCAGCTTTGTATGACGCTCCAATGCCTGGATGACAATGTCGCGTTTCTCATTGAGCTGCTGATCGTAGTGCAAATGCTGGAGCTGGCAGCCGCCGCACTGGTCGTATACAGGACATAGCGGCTTGATCCGATGCTCTGATTGTTTACGGATTTTCTTGATTTTCGCCTCAGCAAACTTAGGATGGACCTTTGTTGCCTCCGCGACGATTTCCTCACCCGGCAGGGCACCCGGCACAAACACGACCTGTCGCTTGAAATAGCCGACACCTTCACCATTGATGCCAAGCCGCTTGATTGTCAGCGGGAAGGTCTGCTTCAGCTCCAGCTTCGCAGTTTGCTGGTCTCTGTTCGATTGCTGGCTTTTTTTATTATACTGACCCTTGCTTACATGCTGTCCAGTTTTCTTATGCTGATCCTTACTTACCTGCTGGCCTTTATCCTGATTGAATTTCTGATTTCTTTGGGTTTGCTGCTCTTTTTTCATAAAACTTCACTCCAATTATTCAATGCTTCTCCATAAATAGAGCGAAGCATAGCTTAAATAAGGATTCCATGGTTCTTTATACTTTTCCATCTGTGCTGGAGTCGGTTTTTCATCCAGGTTAAAGTATTTCTTCAGCGCATTTTGGATGCCAATATCCCCCATCGGGAACAGATTCGGCCTTCCAAGTGCGAACATCAGGAAGTTTTCAACCGTCCACGGACCAACTCCCCGGATTTTGATCAATTCCTGGGCAACTTCTGCATCAGGCTTTGATTTCATTTTTTCAAAATCAAGGTGTTTCGATGCTGCCAGTTCCGCGATTCCAATCACATACTCTGCCTTCCGTCCGCTGAATTGCAATTCACGCAGTTCTTCAACCGAAAGCTGCGCCACTTTTTCAGGCGACGGATAAAACCAAACGCCATCCAGCTCCTCGCCATATGTTTTTACAAAGCGTTCTGTTAAAGTAAAAGCGAATTTAAGATTGACCTGTTGATGGATAATGCTCTTGAGCAAACTCGAGAACGGATCAAATTCCAGGACGAGCGGAGTACCGTAATGTTCATTGAACAAGTTTTTTAACTCAGTCGTCTGGAAATGCTCATGGATATGGATCAACTTCACATTCCATTGAAAGATCTCAGTTAAACGCTTTAACGTCACTTCTTTATCGGCTTCAGCACGGATAAGGAATTCTGGGTTTTCCAGAGAACCGGTCCCGATGACCTCAGCGACGATTTTTTTATTTTTTAATACAAGCGGCACCCTCACCAGACGTTTTTCGATATCAACTGAATGCAAAGGATCAAGCGCAAGCCTGCTTAAAGCAAGTTCAAAATCATATGGCCCGGAAACAGCCACCTTTTCTTCCCACATACACAAACCGCCCTTAAGTATTTTCCCCGTATTATAGCATTTCCGAGGATTTTATACGAAATATTGTGGCTGTACCAAAGAAAAGGTGTATTTATCTAGTTTAATTTTTTCAAAAATGGGGGGGGGAGTCATTTTTATAGCGAAAATATCTTTTTTATAGCGAAAAATAAAATATTATAGCGATAATTTCATTTTTATAGCGAAAATTAAATTTTTATAGCGAAATATTCATTTTTATAGCGAATTGGAAATTATCGTGGTTTTTTTCCAATTCAGACTGAGACCCCACGCGTGGATCATCCAATAAAGACAAGGTCCCGGCACAAGTATGAGTACCGGGACCCCCCTATCAATACAACATCGGGTCTTTCATTCCGCTCTTGCTAAGCATCAAATCATCAAGGCTTTTAAAATTGTAGCCTTGTTCTTTCAAATCCCTGATTACTTTTCCCAGTGCGTCTGCGTTGTCCTTTGATACGGTGTGAAGCAGCAGGACTGCACCCGGGTGGATTTGCGACGTAATTTTATCATATGAATATTGCGCGCCTTTTTGCTGGTCAGTATTCCAGTCTACAAACGCGAGTGACCAGAATACATGGGTATATCCGGCTTCCTTCGCCGCTGCCATCGTTCTTTCGCTGAAAATCCCGCGCGGCGGCCGCAAATACGTCATATGCTTTTTCCCGGTGATTCTTTCTGTTTCAGCTCTGACCATTTCCAGTTCCTTTTTGATTTTCTCATCGCTAATTTTCGTCATGTCTGGGTGGTGCCATGAATGATTGCCGATGATATGGCCTTCGTTTGCCATCCTGGCGACCAGCTCCGGAGCGCTTTCGAGATAATGTCCTGTCACAAAAAAAGCCGCGGGAACTTTTTCTTCTTTTAAAATATCCAGGATTTTCTCGGTATAACCATTTTCGTAACCATTATCGAACGTTAAGTAGATATCCTTCGAATTCTTGTCACCTTTATAAACTGCTTCATGGTCCTCAAGGATGACCTCAAACATCCTGCCTGCATCTGCCTGCCTGCCGTTGCGGCCCTTCTTGAACCCCCAGTGCATTGGTGAGTTTGAGTTCTCCTCCGCACCCGTTGTCACCGGCAAGGTAATCAAGAGCAGCAGCGCAGACGTAAGCAATACTTTAACAATCGTCTTCATGATGTGCCTCCATTGATGTTTTTCCTTATTGTTTGTCAGTCGGTAAAAAAAATTCTTATAAGTATATTTCATTTTGAGAAGCTAATAGTAAAAATACCAAACACTAAGGAGAACATTATGTCGGAAGAACAAAAAATCGATTGGACGTCCGGGGAAATCGGCAACCTGTGGAATATATACATGGCTAACTCGATGGCTGTATGTATGTTCAAACATTTTCTATTGAACGTGGATGATGCGGAGATAAAAGACTGTCTAGTAACTGCGGACCAATTGAGCAGGGATATTCTCACAAAATTGAAGGAGCTCTTTCAAGATGAAGGAATGGCTGTCCCTTTGGGATTTTCATTGGAGATGGATGTGAATGCGGATGCGCCCAGGTTCTTTTCGGACAGCTTTTACCTGAACTATCTTGATATGATGGCAAAATACGGTGCTCTTTATTATAGTGTAGCTTTGCCTGGTTTCTCGAAGATGGACCTGCGCCATTCCATCACAGATTTCCATATTTCCAGCCTAAACCTTTCCAATAAGGTAACAGAAATGATGCTGGAAAAAGGGTTGCATGTAAGGGCTCCGTCCATCCCCACAATGAAAGAGGCTTCCTTTGTTGAAAAGCAAAGCTTTTTTAATGGCTACTTTGGCGATAAAAGACCGCTATCTGCTATGGAAATCACTCATTTGTTCCTGAATATCCAGGTGAATGCAATCAAGACCATTCTGGTCATGGGGTTCAGCCAGGTTGCAAAGAATGAAGATGTAAGGAATTATTTCTTGCGCGGAAAAAAAATCAATATCAAACAGCACAACACACTTTCCCAGATCATGTACAAAGAAGACCTGCCTGTTTCAATCCCAAGCCAGTTCATGATTACCGAATCGACTGAAGCTCCGTACTCAGATAAGCTAATGCTCTTCCATATTTCAAACCTGTCCTCAGCAAAGGTGCGAAACTTCGGTGATTCTATGGCAGTAAGTCCAAGGCATGATCTAGGGGCAACATATGCAAGATTCTTATTGGAGACAGCAAATTTCGCGGAAGATGGCGGGAATATCCAAATCGAAAATGAATGGATGGAAAGGCAGCCAAGCAATGTAGATCGTAACCAACTGGCCAAAGAGAAGAAATAGAAATGCTGAGGCGCTTTTGCCCTGACCGATGACGATGTCGGTGCCGGAGTCCAGTCAGCCGGGATGACACTAAACAAACATCTTACACAAGCTAGGCAATGTAAAAGGAGACTCTCTTAAAAAGCGAGTCTCCTTTCATTCGTTTTATTTATATACTCGATCAGCGAACTGTGACAATTTTTCAAGGGATGATTTTTCAACATCCTCGTGCAGGCTGTTTCCGTGTGAGTCCATCGTTACAACGGCTGTAAAGCCTTCTACGTTTAAGTGCCACATTGCTTCCGGGATACCGAAATTCATAAGGTCAACGCCCTCTACGGATTTGATGCAGTCAGCATAGTACTGAGCAGCTCCGCCAATTGCGTTCAGGTAAACACCGCCATGTTCTTTCAAAGCAGCAAGCGTCTTTGCTCCCATTCCGCCTTTGCCGATGACCGCGCGGATGCCGAACTTCTTCATAATATCTCCCTGGTAAGGTTCTTCACGAATACTTGTTGTCGGTCCTGCCGCCTTCACATGCCAGTTGCCTTCCTCATCCTTGAGCATAACTGGACCGCAATGGTAGATGACCTGGCCATTCAGGTCAACAGGCGAATCATGGTCTGACAGATACTTATGGATTGCGTCTCGGCCGGTATACATCATTCCGTCGATTTTTACGACATCCCCCACCTTAAGCTGGCGGATTTGCTCTTCTGTAATTGGGGCAGTCAATGTAACAACATTTTGTTCTTCCGGTGCTTCAACTGCTGCGGCGATTTCCTGGACTGCAGGCTGTGCGAAGTCGATTTTCTCGCCCTCCTGGTACATCCATTCCTGGATTTCTCCACTTTCGGGATCCACCGCTACACCTAGACGGCGATATGCCCAGCAATTGTATGCTACAGATACGTAGAAGCTAGCAGGAATACGATTCATGACACCAACTTTGCAGCCAAGAAGGGTTGTTTCGCCGCCAAAGCCCATCGTTCCGATTCCAAGCTTGTTGGCATTTTCCATTACATATTCTTCAAGGTCGCGAAGGTCTTCATGCGGATTGACATCGTCAACCGTACGGAACAACTGCTCTTTCGCAAGGTCGTAACCGGAAGAACGGTCGCCGCCAATACCAACACCGATGAAACCGGCACTGCAGCCTTGTCCCTGTGCCTGGTAGACCGAGTGCATGATGCATTTACGGATGCCATCCAGGTCACGGCCAGCGCGTCCTAGTCCTTCTAGCTCAGCTGGAAGGCTATACTGGATATTTTTATTTTCACAGCCGCCGCCCTTTAAAATCAAGCGTGCGTCGATATAATCTTTTTCCCATTGCTCGAATTTTATGACAGGAGTTCCACCGCCAAGATTGTCGCCGCTATTTTCCCCTGTCAGTGAATCAACGGAGTTTGGACGCAATTTCCCATCCTTCGTAGCCAGCGCAATAGCATTGTAAATCGCTTTTTTCATTTCAATCTGATTGGCACCAACTGGAGTTTTGATTTTGAAGGTTGGCAGGCCCGTATCCTGGCAGATTGGTGATACATTGTCATCAGCCATTTTAATATTATTCGTGATCGTATCAAGGCTCATCGCCGAACGGGTTCCCGCGTTCTCGCGCTCAGCCGCCGCTTTAATTGCCCTTCGTACATCCTTCGGCAGGTTCGTGGATGTTTCAACAATCAGCTGGTACATGCTTTCCTGAAACTTTTCGATATTCATCTGACTACCCCTCTCCCCTTGTCTTTCTAGCTCTTTATATGTGAAAATTTTATAACAATTTCTCCGATATCATTATACTCCTATCATCTTTCGATTTAAAGACAGAAAGTGGAATCGTTTACAAATCTGAAATGCGCAAGCGCCTTGTCCAGCCCCGACAAGCGTTGGAGGGCCGACCATTGAAGTCGTTCTTTGACTTCATTGGGCGGACCGAAACGATCGAGGGGCTAGGCGCTGGAGCTGGACAAAGAAAAGCGGAGGCGATTGCCCAACTCCGACAAGCGTTGCCCGCCTAAAAACGCCACGTCCTGTGGCTGGCGGGTCTAGCACATCGTGTGCCTCGGAGGGCCTGGCAGTGAAGTCGTTCTTTGACTTCATTGACAGGACCGAAATCGAAAAGTATANNTTCGGAGTTTCTAGGAGGCGACACTAGACAAACGTCTCGAGGAGTTAGGAGCCGCAGCTAGACAAAGAAAAGCGCAAGCGTCTTGGTCAGCCCCCCCGACAAGTATTATTGAACACAAAAAAAAGACCTCATCAAAAAGGTCTTTTTTACAAATCGCGATGCTTGAATTCGCGGCATTTTGCGTCCATTTCTTCGACGATCTGGATCATTCGGTCAATATCTTCAAGGTCCGCTTCTACCGGATCAATTGCTTCAAGCAACTCAGCGAACATATCCAAACGCTGTTTCAGAAATACAACCTGCGTATTTTTATCATTTATCGAACTTCCCAAAATTCTCGCTCCTTTCAGTACCTTTAACATCCTACCTAAAAATGGGGAATTATGCAATATCACGTCATATCGTTACTGAATGGCCTTAAAGATAAGGAGTAACACATCTATTGGATAGTATTCCCCTTTCTCCATATGTTTGCCCATGCTTTTTTAGGAAAAAACATATATGAGGTGATCATATGCTCTTTAATTCCTGGGATGCGGTATGGCGGACACTGATTGTCGGTGTGCTTGCTTATTCCTCTCTTGTTTTATTGCTGCGAGTTTCCGGCAAAAGAACGTTATCCAAAATGAATGCTTTCGACTTAATCGTAACAGTCGCGCTAGGTTCAACCTTAGCAACCATCCTCTTGAATAAAAATGTGGCTCTCGTTGAAGGAATCTCCGCCTTCTTCATCCTAATTGCCCTTCAGTATTTGGTAGCATGGCTGTCCATCCGATCAGATGGTTTCAAGAAGCTAATCAAATCAGATCCGAAATTGATTTTTTATCAAGGGAAATATTTAAAAGAAAATATAGTAAAAGAGCGTGTTTTGGAAGTTGAAATTCTCCAGGCAGCACGTTCAAGCGGCATCAGCTCGATGGAACAGGTGGAAGCTGTCGTTCTAGAAACTGATGGAAGCATTTCCGTCATAAAAAAATCAGATTCGAAGACCAACACCCTGGAAAATGTTAATAAATAAAGGCTCTTTTCTCAAACTTTGCTACTATTGAACACCAAATTGGATTGAATAGCTGTAATTCTTCGTAAAAGTAGACGCTCTTTATGAGAAAAGAGCAATCAAACTATATACCGACCGCCAAAACAGGTATATATTACGTTAAAATCGGCTTTAGGATTTTAACAAAAATCTTTACGAAAACAGCCTAAATAAAAGAAGCAGGCTGAATTATTACCAGCCTGCTTCTCTTTTGAACCTAGCTATTCATCAAGACCAGTAGCCTTCCCCTCCCGGCTAGAATCTGCCGCTCCATATATGAGGCCTTTTTCACGATCAATCTTGATTGCCTGGACATTGCCAAGCGGGAATGGTCCATCGGCGAACTCGAATCCCATCGATTCCAATTCCCCCTTCGCCTCCATGCTGATTCCAGATTCCCAGCCAATGAGCGGGCCTGTACTATTGAAAATTCTTGGCTCTTCAATAGCATCTTTAAGGTCCATCCCAAAATCAAGAACATTGACGAGTGTTTGGAATACCGACCCGATGATCGTCGGACCTCCTGGGGATCCAAGTGTCAATACAGGTTCATCATCCTTAAACACAATCGTCGGTGTCTTGCAGCTCACCGGACGTTTGCCTGGCTGAACCTCATTCAAACCACCTGGGACCGCATCAAAGTCCGTCAGTTCGTTGTTTAATACAAAACCATGGTCCTTTACCATGATCCCGGAACCGAATGGGTGTTCAACGGTAGACGTGCAGGCGACAATATTTCCCCATTTGTCCATGACGGTGAAATGGGTCGTTTCACTTCTTTCCTTTTCAGGCTCGAAAGGCTGTCGGACCACGTTGATTTCTTTTCCATCCATATAGGCCCATGGGTTTCCGAAATCGACAGAATCGTTCCTGCGTTCGAAATTAATCAGTTTGCGCCTTTCTGCAAGATATTCCTCACTTAGCAATCCTTTTAACGGGATTTCCCCAAATTCAGGATCGCCTGAAAAAGCGATTTTATCTGTAAAAGCAATCCTCATTGCTTCTGTAAATAAATAATATTTTTCCCATGATTTCGCATCATACTTGCTGAGGTCAAATCCCTCGAGCAGTTTTAAAATTTGCAGCATTGTTGTTCCGCCGGCACTTGGCATATTGGAGGAAGCTATTTTGTAGTCTCGGTACGTCCCCCAGACAGGTTCATCAATTGTGATTTCATAATCTCTGAGATCTGACATTTCCATGATCCCGCCAAGTTCTTTTAGTGTAGAGATAAGCGCTTCGCCAATCTCACCTTCATAGAATGCCTCGATTCCATCACGCTGAAGGATACGGAATGTTTTCGCGAGGTGCTCCTTCTGATAGACATCCCCTTCCTTTAGGGACTTTCCTCCAGGCTGGAACAATTCCTTCGCGTGCTCACCGAGACGGTAATCAAAGGTGTTGAGGATTTCTTCCATCACCCAGTTGACCTCCACGCCTTTTTCAGCGGCCTGTGCAGCCGGTTCGATCAATTCTGCAAGCGGCTTTGTTCCGTATTCCTTCCTTGCCGCTTCCATTGCTTTCAGGATTCCTGGTACACCTACTCCTGTCGCATTTGTTGATCTCACTTTAAAAGGGACAACATCTCCCTTTTCATCTAAAAAAAGTTCCGGATGTGCCGCTTTCGGTGCCCTTGTATGGCCATCAAAAATTTTCGTTGTTTTGCTTTCGGCATGATAGACCATGAAAAAGCCGCTGCCGCCGATGCCGGTCATCATTGGTTCGCCGACATTCAGTCCAAATTGGATGGCGATGGCCGCATCAATCGCATTGCCGCCTTCACGGAGGATTTTCTCCCCGGCATCAGTGGCGATCGGGTGTGCCGAAGCCGCCATCGCTATTTTACCTGTAGCTGTTTCTCTATCATAATCACACCTGTTCGAGCGTGGTTTCATTTCTTTATCCATTGACTTTGTCCTCCCTATCTATCCTCTTCTATTATTAAATACCCCTTTAAGCAAGATAGAAAACAGACAAATAAATGGGATTAGTGACAATAAAAAACCAGTCCTGGAAATCAGGACTGGTTCATCGGTTTATCGGTTGTTATCATTCTTCTGGTTTTCCGGTGATACAGTGAAGGCATTAGAAGTGTTACCTAATCCTGTTGTATCAGACGGTTTGCTCTCCATGCCTGTTGCATATGCATCAGCAGCGCCGTTTGAACTTGAGGATGAAGAACCTGATTCAGATACAGAGTTAACCACTGGGTTGTCCATTGCAGTAGAACCTGCTTCCTTCACTTTTGATCCAACTTCCTTAAGTTCATCCTTAGCGTCCATCACTGTTTGTATAGCTTCGGAAGAATTGGACTTTGCCTCATTCACCTTGCTGAATACATCCTCATTCAGGCGCTGGTAAAGGTTTTGCGCATCACTGATGGCTTCTTTTAGGATGCTGGATGCTTCTTTAAAGCTCCCCATCATTTGCTCCTTCACGTCAGAAGGATTGTTCCTAACCTCGCTGAACACATTCATTGACGTGTCCTTTGCATTGACAGCCTTGTCCTTCACTTTTGAGCGAGTATTCGAATCAAGCAAAGTCAATGCACCACCGATAGCAGCACCAATGAGGACTCCTTTCATGAGCTTGCCGTTTGACGAGGTTGAGTTATTTGAACTTACTCCATAACTGTTAGAGTAGCCGCCCATAGAGGTATTGTTTGAATACGTATCACCTGATGTTGTGCTTGCGTATGTTGTTGTACCAGTTGTTGTATCGTACGTAGCATTCTCCCTTGAAGAAGTGTACATGTTGTTGTCCATATTGTATGAGTTTGAATTGTTCCCCAGTGAATTCTGGTTGTTTGAAAGAATATTTTCAGACATAATATATTTCCTCCTTTAATGTTTGGTGTTTTATTTGGTTATGTCTAACTAATTCCCGGCATGGACAGGTGTTAAACAGGATATATCTACCTTTTGTCAAGAGGAAAAAATTACCGAAAGAAATGCGCAAGCGCCTTGTTCAGCCCCAATAATTGCCTAAAAGATTAAAAAACCTTACTCCTTTAAAAGGAATAAGGCTATCTTCTTCTATTTATCTTGGTCTTTCGCTGGATACAAAACCGAAGCTTACATGGTCCTGAACCGGAATCCATGCACCAATCCCCTGCGAGACAACATTTTTGACGACTATGAATTTCTTGCTACCTTTTAGCATCAAGTAGACCTCGCCATAGGTCACTTTGCCTTTTTCATTGATGGCTGGTGCGTAGGCATACAGATAACCCAGGCGTTTTGGCTGGATATTATAGATATGGTCTTTTTTCGTACCAGCGCCGACTATTGTTTCAAACGCAAGTGGTAATCCTGTTTTATTAGCTGCTTTTAAAAGCATCATCTTTTGCACATCTTCAGCGTTCTTGATTTTTGCCGTCAAGCCACCCTTAACAGTTTTTTGCTGCTCTTGAACATAATGAATTTGATAAATAGAATTTCCGCCGCGATTATCATAGTAGTTCGTATTGATTTTCTGAAATTCCCAGTTTGGGGAAGTTTCACTGGATACATAATTCAACGGCCATTCTCCAAGATAAACAATCGCACGATAGCCGATTGCAAAAGGAGTGCTGTTAATGGTCGTTTCATTGAGCATCCGAATTAAATCCGGGTTCTCAATCTTCACTTTTGATGTTTTGATCAGGTTCTTCGTAAGCTCGCTTGGCTGAAGGAAAGGCAAATCCTCCATCGGGTTAGGGTAAGTGTTGTCCTTCGTGATATTCATGACAGAATTAGGAATGGTATACTTTGCTTTTTCAGCCTGCTTTGGCTGCGGAGCCTTTTTCGTCTTTGTTTCTTCAGCAAAGCCAGGCGCTAAAATGGACATCATGAAAACCATCGTCATCACAAGGATAGCTGCTGCTTTTTTCATTGGTGTTGTTTTCTCCTTTCACTACAGGAAACTTATAAGTTTGTTTATAGTGTTTTCGGAGTTCATAAACTTTATCCAAAGTTTAAGATGCATTTTGGAAAGTTGTTGTTTTTAACATAATAAAAGGCTCTGTTTTTATAGACAGAGCCTCGAGATTATCGAGCAGATGTGAGCAGCTTATTATAAAGTTTTTCACAATAAGGATAGAACAATTGAATCAGCGGGCCGATCGCAAAAGTTACAATTAATGTTCCGATGCCGATTGGTCCTTTGAAAATGAAGGCAGCAGACAGGGCAAACACTTCACCTAGTGTTTTGGCTACCATGAGGTTGAGACCGAACCGTTCCCTTAATGCCATCATGAAATTGTCGATAGGGATCAACGGGAATTTCGGCTGCAGGTAGACCGCTAGTCCAAAGCTTAGGGCTACCATTCCTAAAACAAAGACTCCAAATTGCTTTGCATAGCCGGTAACTACCAAGTCTTCGAACACACGCAGTAGCCAGAAGTCAATCAGCACACCTGTGATCAGCAGGGTGATAATTGCTGCTACATCCGGGCGTCTTTTAACTAAAGCCGCATTGATGAAAATCATGATAATCCCCACGATTACCACCCAGCTTCCAGGTGTCAGCCCCACAGTTTTTGATAAACCGACATTGAGTGCATCCCAAGCACCGGTGCCCAATCCAGCCTTAATCGTCATCGATACTCCAAAAGATAGAATAATTAACCCGATGATATAGAAAAAAGTGCGATAAACAAATGCCATATTAAATAATCTCCTTCTTATATAACCGTTCTATCAAGTACTTTAGGCTGTGCCTAAAGGTTCTATTAAGACTGCTTTTATTAGACATTTTTGCGGCCTTCTTGCCTTGAAATGTCCATTAAACACCACTTCTTGGACATTTCAACAACTTATCTGGCTTGAAATGTCCATTAAAATATTTCAACTGCTGCTTTGCTTGAAATGTCTATAATGCCCTGGAACACTCAAGGAATCTTCCTATGACAGCGAAAAAAGAACTCTGTCCTCCCGGAACAGAGTTCATTGTTTCTATTATATTAATACAGGTAAATTCTCATGCTCATTATAGCATATTGAGCTAAAGGTGTAACTCGCCTTTGAGAACATTTATTGAATGATTTCAAACGTTTCTTCTACCTCGATGCTCCCAATTACCGACTGGACCATTGAACAATTTTTCCTCGTCAACACCATGGCCTTTTCGATTTTCTTTTCATCAAGATTGTTGCCGGAAATACGGAAATGAACGGTAATCTTGCTTACTCTGTTCGCTTCCTCTTCGACACGTTCAGCATCAGCCTGGATATGTATATCCTTGATGTCCATTCTCATTTTTTCCAGTACCTTGCGAAGAACTCCGCCGCTGCATACCGCAACTGATGACACGAGCAGCTGGTAGGGCCTGAAACCATATTGCTCGTCACCGGCAACATCCAGCCTTCCAAAGCCTGCTTCTGTAAAAAAACCTACATCCGGTTTCATTTTAAATTCCATATTACTTTCCCCCTATGGCAACCTCTAGTATAAATAGCTAGTTTTGACTTTTATCATGAGATTACACTATTTTTTACATAAATAAAAATAAAAACATTTGCACATAAAATTTTATATCGTTAACATCTAAAGAGTATTAAGTACTTAGGGAGATTTTATTATTATGAACATAAGTATGAAGCTTCGTTTCTGGATTTTAGTCAGCATAGTCGCGATTTCAGGATTTTCACAGGGAATGCTGCTTCCATTGATTGCAATTATTTTCGAACAGGATGGCGTGTCGTCATCGATGAATGGCTTTCATGCCACAGGCTTGTATTTAGGGATACTGATTGCTTCCCCATTAATGGAAGCGCCTCTCCGAAGATTTGGTTACAAGCCCATCATTCTCATTGGCGGCTTTACCGTAGCCATCTCACTTGCGCTATTTCCTTTATGGAAGTCCTTTTGGTTCTGGTTTTTGCTAAGGCTCGCAATCGGAATTGGCGACCACATGCTTCACTTTGCGACGCAGACTTGGATCACTTCCTTTTCACCTAAAGATCGCCTTGGAAGGAATATATCGCTCTATGGATTGTTTTTCGGGCTGGGGTTCGCTGCCGGTCCTTTGATGACTGGATTTGTAAAAATAAACACGACCCTGCCTTTCATCATTTCTTCTGCCATAAGCCTAGCCGCCTGGCTGACCGTCTGGCTGCTGAAAAACGAGCATCCCGAACATGATACGGACAGTACTTCCTTTTTCGGGACAATGAAAAGGTTTGGAAAAGTTTTTAAATATGCCTGGGTTGCGTTCTTGCCCCCATTTGGCTACGGATTTTTAGAGGCGAGCCTTAATGGCAACTTCCCTGTTTATGCCATGAGATCGGGAATCGGCGTCGATGCGGTCGCACTCTTGCTTCCGGCCTTTGCAATCGGCGGGATTCTTTCACAGCTCCCGTTAGGCATATTGAGTGATAAGCTCGGCCGGAGGAATGTCTTGATCGTCGTTACTCTAGCCGGCTTCATCAGTTTTACCGCCGCCGGTTTGCTTGAGAATTCAACAACCGGGCTGCTAATTTGCTTCTTTTTAGCTGGAACCCTTGTCGGATCAACTTTCTCTCTTGGGATTAGCTATATGGCAGACCTGCTGCCAAAACAGCTGCTGCCGGCAGGCAATTTAATGTGCGGCATTTTCTTCAGCTTTGGAAGCATCAGCGGTCCATTCATTGGCGGGCTGGCAATCCAATGGCTTAAAGGCATCAGTTTCTTTTATGTAATCAGCATGATGCTGCTGTTGATATTCTTTGCTCTTGTAGCGGTCCGGCATGATAGTCAGCCACAGCAGGCAAACTCTGTGTAAGAAGAAACACCAGCTCCAAACAATGCAAAACAGCCTCCCTATTTCGCAGGGAGGCTGTTTCTTTTTCGTGCAGGCCGGTTGACAAGAACGATTCCGACCACCACAAATATTAATCCGGCTATGACAAAATAATTTAATGGTTCGTCTAGTAGGAATGCTGATAAAATCACACCGAATACAGGGACCAGGAACAGGTATAGTGACACCTTGCCGACCTGGTTATATTTCATGACATTGTTCCATAAGATAAAGCCTGCGGCTGAAAGGAATGCCAGATAGAGGAGCATCAAGCCTGATTTAAGGTCGAAATCAAATGGAGCAAGTCCGACTGAAAAGGCTCCAATTGCAATCAAACCAAGCGAGCCCAAAATCATCTGGTAGGCCGTTAAATAAATGACCTCCATTTTCCCGCTGCCCTGCTTAGCGAGTATATTTCCATAAGCACCAGCCATCATCGCTCCCATCAACAGTATTTCACCGATGCCAAAGCTGATTTCATAATCCCCACTTGGCCAATTGGCGAAGATAACACCGGTGAATCCGACCATTAATCCCGCAACCTTCAATCGGCTCATCCTGTCATCCGGATAAAGAAAATGCGCAAGCAGGATCTGGAAAAACGAAGTGGTCCCGGCAATGATCGAACCCTGGATTCCGGTTGAATAGCTAAGTCCGATATAAAACAGGACATATTGGAGGAATGTCTGGAACAGGCCAATTTTCAGAAGCGACTTTGTCGTCTCCGGCCTGAACTTCATATTCCTTTTTAAAAGAAAGAACATGATCAGGATCAGCAGCCCGGCAAGCAGGAAACGGTATCCTGCAAACAGCATTTGCTCACCCATTTCTTCCGGCTTGATATCAAGGCTGATATAGCTCAATTTAATAAACGGGAATGCACTCCCCCATAGGAGTGTCGCCCCTGCAGCCGAAACAGCAATTCCAAGCGGGTGTGTAAAAAAGTCTTTAGTTGTCATCAAACTATCTCCTTAGACAGACGCATTATTCTTTCAAAAAGCATATATTGTATGGTAACATAATAGTGAACACAATATGTATCTTTTGACTTGGATTTCTGCTGTCACCATTCTGGTGGCAGCTTTCGTGTTTTTTAAGGGTAATGATTGTGATTATTAGTATCATTTAGAGATTTAAAGGAGGAGAAAAGGATGGCACAGGGAGCAAGCGCGTTAGCAAAACAGAACTCGGTCCCAGAAGTAAGCTTTATAGAGAAAATCAAGCCTCACGCAGAACTGATCGCCGCAAGCATTAGCGGGATTCTGATTGTTGCTGGCTGGATTTTGAGCAAGGGAGATTCAGAAACAGCATCTGTCATCGCTTTTATCCTTGCCTATGTAATTGGCGGTTTTGCAAAAGCGAAGGAAGGCATAGAAGCCACGATCGAAGACAAGGAATTGAACGTTGAAATGCTGATGATTTTCGCTGCGATTGGCTCGGCCATTATTGGATACTGGACAGAAGGCGCGATTTTGATATTCATTTTTGCAATGAGCGGAGCGCTTGAAACGTATACGATGAACAAAAGCCATAAGGAAATTTCCTCTTTAATGGAGCTTCAGCCAGAGGAAGCATTGAGAATTGCTGATGGCGTGGAAGAAAGAGTACATGTTTCGGAACTGGAAATTGGCGACATGATCCTGGTGAAGCCCGGTGAAAGAATCCCCTCAGATGGCAAGGTTGCCAGGGGACAGACTACGATTGACCAGGCTGCCATCACGGGGGAATCGATTCCGGTTTCTAAGGACTCAGGCGACGATGTATTTGCTGGTACGGTCAATCTGACCGGATCACTTACCGTTGAAATCACTAAACGAAATGATGAAACGCTTTTTCAAAAAATAATCCAGCTAGTCCAGAACGCCCAAAGTGAAAAATCCCCCTCCCAGCTGTTCATCGAACGGTTTGAGGGCACGTATGTAAAGGTCGTTCTGGCAGTAGTGGTGCTGATGATGTTTGTTCCACATTATCTGCTGGACTGGAGCTGGACGGAGACGTTTTACCGAGCGATGATCCTGCTTGTTGTCGCTTCACCTTGCGCACTCGTTGCCTCGATTATGCCTGCTACTTTGTCGGCAATTTCGAATGGCGCGAAGCACGGCATCTTGTTTAAAGGCGGCGTCCACCTGGAAAACCTCAGTCATCTAAAAGCAATCGCGTTTGATAAAACCGGGACTTTGACAAAAGGCAAGCCGGAAGTAACCGATGTGATTGTAGCTGAGGGGCTGGATTCTGATGATGTCCTGCTAAAAGCAGCATCGATTGAAAGCCACTCCAACCACCCACTGGCTAACGCAATCGTCAAACACTCCAAAGATACGCTTGGTAAAGCCCTTGTTCATCCAGAGAGCATCGAGGATGTATCAGGCTGGGGCGTGAAGGCTCATTTTGAAAATGAGGATTGGAAAATCGGAAAAGCTGACTTTGTCGGAAGATCTGCCGCTGAAGCATTTTCAGGCGGCGCTGCAGTAAAACTGGCCGCTGAAGGAAAAACGATTGTTTTTATCGAGCGGAATGGTCAGCTGGCAGGGTTGATGGCACTGAAAGACGTTGTCCGAGAAGAAACAAAACAGGCAATCGACCTATTGAAGTCAGAAGGCATCTACACTGTCATGCTCACAGGAGACAGCCAAAACACCGGAAAAGCAATCGCTGCCGAAAGCCATGTGGAAGGATATATTGCTGAATGTCTTCCAGAAACAAAGGTTCAGGAACTGAAGAAATTGAAAGAACAATACGGCCAGGTTGCCATGGTCGGAGACGGCATCAATGACGCACCAGCGCTTGCAACCGCGAATGTCGGCATCGCAATGGGCGAAGGTTCAGATGTTGCTCTGGAAACGGCAGACGTGGTGCTGATGAAAAACGACCTGCCGAAGATCGCCGAAGCCATCAACCTGTCCCGCCGCATGAATCGGATCGTCAAGCAAAATGTCGTATTCTCCATCCTGGTAATCATGGTGCTGATTGCATCGAATTTCCTGCAGCTGCTCGACCTCCCATACGGAGTCATCGGCCACGAAGGAAGCACGATCCTGGTTATTTTAAATAGTTTGAGATTGTTGAAATAAAATCAATCAAGCTTGCTCCTGCCGGTTAATCCGGCGGGAGTTTTTTATGCTTCTATGTCACCTGATGACGTGCATTTTTCGTATGTTTCGGCATTTTCTGTCCGTCATGACTTTGATGACGAACACTGTCTCCAGGTCACTCTATTATCTAGAAAAAATGATAAAAGCGCCCTCCGAATGGGGGCGCATGGTGTTAGTGATATCCGTTTGATCCGTTTGCTGAACCGGATGTTTTTTGGCTGTGGTTGCTTTTGCCTTTTTGCTTGGTGCTTCCGTCTTTCTTCGTTTTCTTTGTCATCCTGAATTCCCCCTTAAATAGAATAGCGCAAGCGCCTTGTTCAGCCCCGACAAGCGTTGGAGGGCCGACCAGTGAAGTCGATTTTTGACTTCATTGGGCGGACCGAAACGTCTCGAGGGCTAGGCGCTGGAGCTGGACACTAATCAAAGTGTTAAAATTAACTAAGTAATGAGGAGCTCTCCTCTTCAGTATCTTCTGCAAAAACTACAGACGTTACCTGAGGTAATTTCAGGATAAAGAATGCCATCAACACCCTGCTTTCTTTTCGCTGTAATAGGCATTGATTTCCCCGCCAATTATTATGATATACGCGGATAGATAGAGCCAGATCATCAGGACGATGATTGCGCCGATGCTTCCATATGTGGCGGTGTAGGAAGCGAAGTTGCTGACATAGTAGGAGAATCCGATAGATACGAGCACCCATCCTCCTGTAGCGAAAATCGAGCCCGGTATGCCGCTGACACAGGTCAGCTTCTTGTTGGGTGCAATCCAGTACAAACCAAGAAAGACAATGAATAAAATCAAAATGCTGATCACCCAGCGAAGCATATTCCAGACGTAAAGGAATTCCTCTTTCAGCCCAAAATTCGCAAACAGCCAGCTTCCAATTTCTTTTCCAAATACGGGAAGGATCAAAGCGACCAGGAACACAAAGATCATCGCAAATGTCAAAAAGATCGCCATCAACCTGCTTACGATGAAGGATCTGGTTTCTTCTACCCTGTACGCACGGTTGAACGCCCTTACAATCGCATTGATCCCGTTCGAGGCTGACCAAATTGTTGCCAATAATCCAAAGCTCAGCAATTTGCCGTCTTTTTGCATGATATCCTCAAGGCTGTTTTTGATTAAATCCATTGAATCGCCAGGTGCATAGTCATCAAAGAAACCAAGGATATCCACTTCTGAAATTGGCAGATATGGAACAAGCGTTACCAGGAAAATCAAAAGCGGAAACAAGGAAAGCAAAAAGAAATATGCAAGCTGCGCGGCAAGTGCCGGAACATCATCCTCTTGAATCCTTTGCCACATATGCCTGAAAAATGATATATCAACCATCCATTCACCTCATTTACGCTTTCCACGCTCCTGCCTGGGGCTTGTCAGTTCATCATTCTTCATCTATATGTTGCGGTGTTTGTCCGGATGCCGCTATCTTTCTCAGGGTCTCTTTTGTATCTTTGACCAAATCCGTAACCTGAGGCGGTACATCCTTTATTTCTTCAACCTTTTCGGTGATAAAAGCAACGTCCTCTGTTACTTGTTCCACTGTTGCCCTTACTTTATTCGCTGTTTCTTTCAGGTCATCAATAAACTCATTTGGGTTTTTTACAACATACGAAACACCGCTGGATATCTTGCTGAAATCCTCTTTTACAGCCTGGCGTGTCGTTTTTTCCAAAAGGGTAACCGCTCCCCCAGCCAACGCGCCAAACACCATGCCCATCCAAAACTTTTTTGAACTTCCCATGTTTTCTCCTCCTAGTGTCTTCCTACTCATTTTGCAGACCTCTCATTGCCTGCCTCCTAAGTAACATTTTCCACGATTGCCATCACTTCATGCAAGTATTGTGAAAAATATTGCCACTTTTTTATAACTGCCTCTCCCTTAAATTTCAAAAGTGAATAATATTTTGGGAACCATCAAAACACCTTTACGTCAATACTTAAACGTGATTTTATCTGAATTACTAAGTTTTACCTAATGGATATCACTTGACTTACCACTAATTATCAGAATATTCTTGTTGAAGAACATTTTTCGAATATAATTTTATAAGGGGGAGCATCATGACATTTGAAGATTGGATTGGAAAGATCAGCGGCTGGGTTTGGGGTCCCCCACTATTGACTTTGCTTGTTGGGACCGGAATCTACCTCACCTTCCGCATTGGCTTTCTGCAGATGAGGCTGCTGCCTTATTCACTGAAGCTAGCTTTTACAAAAAAACAGGACAAACGGTCTGAAGGGGATATTTCTCATTTCCAGGCTTTGATGACGGCGCTTGCTGCAACTGTTGGTACTGGTAATATCGCAGGTGTCGCAACAGCAATTTTCACAGGCGGACCTGGTGCCGTGTTCTGGATGTGGATAACCGCATTTTTCGGAATGGCCACAAAATACGCGGAAGCTGTTTTAGCCGTTAAATACCGGGTTGAAGATAAGGATGGAGAGATGTCAGGCGGCCCAATGTATTACCTGGAACGCGGTCTTGGCCAAAAATGGCTTGGTGTTTTATTTGCATTGTTTGGTGCGATTGCGGCTTTCGGAATCGGCAACCTGGTGCAGTCAAATTCAGTAGCCAGCGTCGTACAGTCGACTTTCTCTGTGCCCGCCTGGGTTACGGGGCTTGTATTAACAATCTTTACGGCTCTTGCATTGATTGGCGGGATTAAGAGTATCGGAAAAGTCACTGCTTTATTCGTCCCAGTAATGGCATCATTTTATCTTCTTGCTGGCCTTGTGGTCATGATTATGAACTTTGATCTCGTCCCAGCAGCAGTTGCACTTATTTTTACAGATGCCTTTACTGGAGAAGCAGTTGCCGGAGGGGCGCTAGGAACTGTCATCCGCATGGGTGTAGCCCGTGGCGTGTTCTCCAATGAAGCTGGGCTTGGATCTGCACCAATTGCTGCTGCAGCAGCCAAGACGGACCTTCCTGGACGCCAGGCACTTGTGTCGATGACTCAGGTATTCATTGATACGATCGTCATCTGTTCCATCACGGGAATTACCATTGTAATGGGCGGATTGTACACAGGTGATACAACGGCAGCCGACCTGACATCAGCAACATTTGGCAAGTTCCTTGGCCAGACAGGTTCTGTGATTGTCGCGGTTGGATTGCTGTTCTTCGCATCATCGACAATCATCGGCTGGTCTTATTACGGTGAAAAATGCTTCTCCTATCTGTTCAGCAAGAATGTCGTGTTTTACTACCGAATCGCGTTTGTCGTTGCTGTATTCATCGGAGCAATTTCCCAGCTTGAAGTTGTATGGGGTGTGGCCGATGTCATGAACGGATTGATGGCCTTCCCGAACCTGATCGGCCTGCTCGGCTTGTCTGGAGTGGTCGTAGTTGAAACAAGGAAGATCCTGAATGCTATTAAGGAAGAAAAGAACGAATCTAATACGTATAGTGCATAAGCATATTCCGGCGTCCCAATGGCGCCGGATTTGTAATTGACTTTTTTAGCACAACGTGGAAAGATGGTTGTACAACCATTGAAAGGATGAACGGAGTGGACCTAACTAAGAATTCCCCTGAAAACGTTGATTTCATGATTGAAAAAATCAAAGAAAAATTGAAGTTCATGAACCTTGGTGCAATTAAATCAACGCATTTTGACGGCGATATGTATGAAGAGTTAAAAGAAATCTATGATATGATCATGAGAAAGAACAACTTCAGCCCGAATGAAATGCAAGCGATCGCTGAAGAGCTCGGTAACTTAAGAAAGCAGTAATTGCAGCAGGCACTGAATAAGGTGCCTGTTTTTTAATTGTTAAGGAAATTATAAAATTATTTAGGTGTAGATAACTGCATGTAGTTTTCTTAATCNNTTCTGGACAGTCGGCTATACATTTCTATTTCGATCCGCCCATTGAAGTCAAAGAACGACTTCATTTGGCGGCTCTCCAGCGCTTATCGGGGCTGAACGAGGCGCTTGCGCTTTTTGTTCTTCCGAGAAAAATGTCAAAACTTTTTTGTTTCCACTATGCATATATTGTTATACGATAGTGTTACTACTTTTTAAGGGGAGTGAGGAACGGTGAAAAAGCTGACTGTGTCGGTACTCAGCCTGTTTATCCTGCTACTGCTTGGTCACGGAACCCTTCCCGCCGAAAGAATTTCAACATTTGCTGGCAAATCGAAAGGGATTCTTCCTATAGAACAAGTTCACGAAGAACTCCCTGGTCCCGATTTTAATGAAAAGAAAATCCCGTTCTTCGCAAGTACGGTTGTCCTTCTTCATTTGACCCTGCTCTTCGCACGAATAGATGTCCGGGTAAATAGGGTCGTTAGCCTATTTTCCTTCTTGACGGCTGTTTTTTTCCAATCGAATTATGTGATCAAGTCTCCTAGATATCCCAAATTAAAAATATCTAGGAGGAATGGACATGTGGTTTCGATTTTTAATGATTGGCTTCTTTTCCCTGACGGCGTTTGGCTTTATGTTTTATCAAGGAGTAGAGTTTTACCAAGCGTTCATTGATTTGTTCAAGCAAAATAAGTAAGAAAAGATCATCTGGTCGAGATAAGCGAAAAGGTCCTCAAATCTGAGGACCTTTTTTCATGATTCACGCTGCCTCCACCCAGCCTTCACTCATCATTTCTGCATAAAAGCTCAGGAACTCTTTAAAGAATGGATGATTGATTTTTGCTTCGGCATTTTCAATCAGTGGTTTGAGGACTGGCCTGATGAACCTTGTCATCATTTCCGCTTCGATATCTTCCAGCTGTTGAAGGTGTTCGAGGTCGCCCTCTTGTTCCGCTTTGATCTCTCCCTGTAAAATCGAGCTGATGAATGCGGTTGTGCTGCCGAAATGGTCTGGCAGCCGGTCATTTTCTAGCGGGAAATAAAATGCTGTTTTTTCATAAAGACCAATCAGGCAAAGGAGTTCATGCCTGCGAGCTTCTTCATCTTCATTATTTTTCGTATATGATGAAAAATAAGGGGAGACAAAGTGATCTCCAGGTATGAAAAAGTGATTGTCATACCAGAGCTGCACTTCATCCCGATTGTAAAATGAATGAAATGTAAGCTCCTCCCGCATTTCTTCAGGGACGTCATTCATGAATGCTTCATAGGTATCCCATTCCCCAAGCCAGATGCTTGTCATGATATTCGCGATTGCGAGCTTTCCATATCGTTCTTCCATCATTGTCTCCACCTTCATTTTTCAAGAAATTTCGAGGGGCCCATCAAGGCACCCCCGATGATGTTATGCTTTATCCACGTCTACGAATACGTCCTGCTGTGCTGGACCGCCAATCAGCAAGTCTGCAAGGTAGCCTTCGAAATAGCTGCCATCGCGGTCAGACAATGCATTGACTGAGAAGCCCAGTCCGCGCGGTTTTGCATAACCTGACTCTTCATGCAGCGGCTTATTGAATTCGTAGTCTGTGTGGCCATATTTTCCTGCGGGCTCGATTGTTTTGCCGTCGACTTTGACTGCTTTTGAACCATAAGCATCATGTCCGAAGCTGAAGTTTGCTCCTACCACTCCTGGCTTGATTCCCGGTGTCACAAGCGCCCGGCCTTTTACTTTTGAGTTATTGGATGAAATATAGATTTCATCATCCGTGTTGATGCCTTTTTTCTTCGCGTCGATTGGATTGATCCAAAGATAGTTTTCCGGCTTGATTTCACGCAGCCATGCATTGCCTTCGGTCCGATGGGTTGCCATATTCCGTGATTTCCAGTTGATAAACTGCAGCGGCTTGTTTGGCTTGTAGACTTCTCCGTCGTATGTCTTGATTTCCTCCGCTACCGGTACGCCTTCAAAGAACTTGCCTGTGTAGGCACTCTTGAAGCCTGCAGCTTTTTCATCGTAAAAATAAACCTGTTTTGCCCACTGATACTTGAGCTTGTTGCCGATATATTCATCGCCTGCTGCCTCAAAGCGTCCGCCCCGATTCAATACATAGACGACTTTCTTCCATTCATCTGGTTTAACAGCATCTTTCAGCTTCTGGATGTCAAAATATTTACCGAGCGCTTTCTGTCTTGCTTTTTCAAAAATCGTCAGCTCTTCGGCATTTGCGTCCTTTACTGGTTTCTGGCCATCAAAGGCAATGTTTGCAATCCGTTTTAAGTAGTAGTCTTCAGGCGTGTGTATCGCCGATCCGTCAGCCAGAGCATTGTCGCCAACACCTGGCAGGCCCAAACCTTTTAGCAAATCGATGTACACCTGTTCAGTTGGACGCGCGTCAGGAACTACTCTCGTCACCGGCTGGATGACACCGGCGAATTTATGCTTCAGGATCGGGAAGATATCCTCCGCGTTCCAGCTTTCAAGGTAAGCAAGGTCCGGCAAGATGAAGTCTGCATATTTGGAAGTTTCACCGATGACCACATCAGATGCTACAACCAGTTCAACAACTTTTGGGTCCCTGATGAACTTGGCCTGCATTTCTGATCTCGGTCCGGCCATGACCGGTGAGGTCCTGTTAATCAGCAATGCCCTGATTTTGTATGGATAGCCTTCAGCTGAGCTTGGCAGGACATCATGGATCAGTTTATTGCCAAACGGATACCAAGGACGCTTCGCCGGATAGCCATCTTTTGCGAATAATGATGTTTTTTCGTAAGGAACTTTATGCCGTGTGACCGGGATTCCCCAGCCTTTGTTCGCATTCGGTACGGTTGCAAGATCGTATCGTCCTTCGGTTGCTTTGTACTTGGCTCCAAGCACTGTGTCGCCGCCCTTCCAGTCGTGGTTGCCGACAAGGTGGTTGAGCATATTGATCGCCCTCACGCTGTAATAGCCATTCGTGTGCATCGCCGGCCCGCGGTAAGAATGGATACCGACCTTCTTGCCGTGGGATGTGAACTCACGTGCGATCTGGACAATCTGATCAACCGGCACATCTGCCTGCTTTGCATATTCTTCTATTGATTTTTCCATGACTCTGTCTTTAAAAATCCTGAAGACGGATTTTACTTTGATGCCATTGATTGTCGTATCAACATCAAGATCGCCGTTTCTTGCTTTCGCATGGGAAACTGGCTTGCCATTTTCGATGACCACAAACTCCTCGCCGCCGATTCCAAGATCCTGTGCACGGACGAATGGGCGTTTCTTTTCCCCGACATTGACAAGGAAGGATGCATCGCTCCAGGTTGTTTCGCCATCTTCATTCGCCGCTTCCTGGTTCGGATTCCGAAGATAAATATCATCGTAGCGGTTGTTTTCAATAATCCAGCGGCACATTGCCATCGCAAGCGCACCGTCACCGCCCGGTTTTACCGGAACCCAGACATGAGCTTTCTCAGCAGTCTTGCTGAAGCGTGGATCGATGACGACCATTTTCATGCCGCGGTCGATCGCGTTCGTGATTTGTGGAGCAAATGTAGTCGGCCCACGGTTTGCCACCATCGGGTTTGTTCCCCAGACGATGACCATTTCTGCATTATCATAATCCGGGATCATCCGTTTTTTCGGCTTTTCAGCATCATGTGAGCGGACATTTCCCATTACGCTTGTGATTCCGCAATAACCGCCGTGATCATAGTAGTTCGCCGTACCTAAGCTGTTCGCTGCCAGGCGTTCGATGAATTCACGCCTGTGCCCGGCCATAACAGCAATCTGGTTCGCTTTCGGCCCAAGGTCAGGATGGTTTGTATCAATCAGGACATCCTTGTATTTTTTATCAAATTCAGCCTTTGTCATCTCTCCGGCTTTCAGCTTATCCCAATCAGCCATGACCGCTGCTTCCGGTACGTATTTCCACATTTCTTTCAACCCAGGTGTGCCAAGATCTTTACTGCCCCCAAGGATTTCCTTGTAAGCCTCTTCCCAGCTGACTGTTTTCCAGACGCCGCTTCCCCTCTCGCCCACACGCTTCAATGGCTTTTGGACCCTGAATGTGTCGTAGTTCGTCTGGATGCCGGCCTGCCCTTTCAAGCAAGTACGTCCACCGCGGAGGCCGCGACCCATTTTTGCGACATCTCCAGTTCCCTTTACAGCCTGTGATACCGGAGTATCGTAGTTGATATGCCCGATTTGCACCATGTTGATCGGACTGTACTGGTTACCGGCAATCTTGCGGACAATGGAAGAATAAGCTCCGCCCACCGCCCCGGCAGTGATATAAGTTTTAATCGTACATGTCGCATTACATTGCTGGCATGATGTGAAGATGACATTTTCAGCTGTATAGTCCTGGTAATCGGTGCCGGTTCCGTGCGGGGAATCGATCCAGACATCGCCCATTACCTGCTTGATTGGCCCAACGAATGCCGGACCGACAAACGCGACCGCCCCGAGCGTTCCGAGCGCTTTTAAAAATCCACGCCGTTTCATTGGTTTATTTTCCATTATGGCTCACCTCGTCAGAAGTTTCTTCGATTGGCAGAAGCAGCTCGCCGAATGAATAGATTAATAGTCCCATAGCGACAACGCCGACACTTACCATCCATTCCTTGATTGTCGGTGCGTAATTGCCCCACGGAAGTTCGTGAAAAACCGGTGTGACTAGCGGAGGGACAACAATATTGAAGCGGACGCCGATAATTCCGATGACAATCAGGACAGCGGCTGCGAGCAGTGCATTGACGTTTTGGCTTGTTTTTTTCCAGAAAACAATTGTGATTGGTATGACTGCTCCAAGAAGCATTTGCACAATCCAGAAGGACCAGGCTTTTTCACTGGCCATCATCGTTGCAAGTGTATCGAGGTGCTCTGCCTCAAGACCGTACCAGCCGATCAGATATTCATAGAATTGAAGGCCAAGGTCGATGATCAAAAAGCCGACCATCAATTTTGCCAGCGATACAACCATGCCTTGATCAATTGGCTGCTTCTGCACCTTTTTCTTGATGATGTACATCGCTAAAAGTAGGGCCGTTCCCGAAACCATCGCTGATACGACGAAGATGATTGGGAATAAAGCTGTATGCCATGCCGGTCTTGCTTTTACAACTGCGAAGATGGTTCCTGTTCCTCCGTGTACGCCGAGAATCGCAAGCGGGATCCCGATCGTACCGAGGATTTTCATCCACATGTGGTCACGCTTTTTTGTTGCAGCGTTGATTGTTGCATTTTTGAAGGTGATCAATTTTGCTACAAACCCCTTCATTGTGTTCGTTTTAGCAGCGCGTACAAGGTCTTCCCTCATCGCGATGTACAGTTCCACTGCTAAAAGACCGATGTATACGAGATAAAAGTGGACTTCCCATGCAAGCGGCGAAGTGACATTCCAGTAGATGATCGCATTGAGCATCCGCTCCGGACGTCCAAGATCCATCAGGACGAATGTCAGCGCGACAATCATACAGACAATCGCTGTAAAAAGTGCCGCCTTTCCGACTCTCTCGTATTCTTCCATCCCGAAAACGTAGATCAACGTCGACAGCAGGAACGAACCTGCACTGAGGCCGACGAAGAAAATGTAGAAAGCGATCCAGGCTCCCCATGGAGTAATACTGGAAAGATTCGTTGCTGCCAGGCCTGTGACGAAACGTTCAACGATGAAATACCCGCCTATCAAGAATGCAATTGTCAGAGCAGATATCCATATTTTAAAAGCTTTTGATACTTGCAGATTTATTTTCGTTTTTGATGTACTTTTCTCTTTTAAATCAACCGCAAGATTGGCCATCGCCATTCCCCTCCTATCTTAAGTAAATAACATTCGGATGCGTTCCTAGCTCTTCCTTCAGGCGGAATGCTCTAGGACTCGCAGCAAGCTTTGATACAACACTGTTCTGATCGCTGATGTCGCCGAAGAAGCGAGCATCGCCAATGCAGGTTTCCACGCATGCCGGCTCTTCGCCTCTTTGCAAACGGTGGAAGCAGAAGCTGCATTTACGGACCGTGCCGATTGGTGTCTTGCCTTTTTCACGGTTGCCGCGTTCGACGCCATATTCAGGGCTTGTTACATCATTCGCACCCTGCATTTCCTGTTCATAGCTATCACCGAAATCGAAGGAACGCGCTCCATACGGACAAGCAACGAT
Source organism: Bacillus sp. ISL-55 (assembly GCF_018613155.1). GTDB lineage: Bacteria > Bacillota > Bacilli > Bacillales > Cytobacillaceae > Mesobacillus. Next base: position 61,582 of record NZ_JAGGQU010000023.1, read on the forward strand.
GCAGTAACGGCAGCCGATGCAGCGGTCATTGTCGATCGCGACAATTCCATTCTCCATTTTATAAGTTGCTCTCGTCGGGCAAACCTGTGCACATGCCGGTTTGTCACACTGCATGCATGGCCTTGGAAGGTTGACAGCCTTGATGTTCGGGAACTCGCCTTCAAGCGATTCCATTACCACGTTGTAAGAGATTCCCGGCGGCGTCCTGTTCTCAGCCTTACAGCTGACCGTACAAGTATCGCAGCCGACGCATTTCTTCAAGTCGATGACCATCGCCCATTTCGGGCCATCACCCTTCCTGATGTCTGGACCATCTGCTGATGCGTAATAGTTGCCGAATTCCTTAGTCAGTGATGAAGAATAGACTTTATGGAAGTCTTCAATTTTCAATTTTCCACTGATGACCTTCCTGGCATCACGCGCCATATTCAAGCCAAGCTCTGTGTCATACTGTGATTCATCCATTTCCTTTTTTGCATCAGGCAGCATCTTGTCGACGATTTTATCGTAATCTACCTTTTTCTCATTTGAAAAAAGACCCATTTCCACTCACCTCTTTTTATGCGTTTAGATTTCTTTTTTGATTTCCTTTATTTCTTTGATGTCATCTGCGATATCGTCAGTAATATCGCTTGTCAGTTCACGAGTCGATTTCTTAAATTCCTTCAGCGTCTGGCCGAACGCCCTGCCGATTTCAGGCAGCTTCTTCGGACCGAAGATGATCAACGCCAATGTGAGGATTAAAATCAAACCTGGAATGCCAATATTGGATAGCATAATGCCACATCCTTTTTATTTTTTCTTACTTATTTATAATGCAAGCTGCGTGCCAACTTTTTTGGCATGGTTGGTTTTTAGGAGTGTGACCTGGTGGATTGCTTGTGGGAGTAAGGGTGTGGAATTCGGTGACATCTTTGTGAACGCGAAAAAGCGGCTGAAACCGAATTTTTGGTTCGGGATCAGCCGCTGGTTGTGTGACATTTTGACATGGTATTGCAATTTTGGCATGTGACATTTTGGCATGGTGTGCGGGGATGGCATGATATTGTATCTGATGTGCAGGAATGGCATGATGTTTTATCTGGATTCTGAATGGCATGTGACCTTTCTCTGGTGGACAGAGATGGCTGGGAAGGAGAGTGATCAATCCCATAACGGAAAGCTTTTACCTGGAGTATAGACTCTTCCTTTCTTTTCTCCTGATATGTTCAGGTCCAGCTGTGACAGCATTCTCCTCGCCTGGTGAATCGAGGAAATCCCAAGAAAATCCCTGAATTGTCCGTTAGTAATCGTCTGTCCATTAATAAGAAAGTAATCTTTTAAAGCAGCAACATGGGCATCCTTTGATGTGTGGCCGCATCTCTTACACCCCCATAGACTATGAAACTTTTCCATGCCAATTGTATTGCAGCTTGGGCACTCCACTCCTTTCTGGATATCAACATGCGAGATATTCAGTGTTTTTAAGTCGGGGATATATGGTTTATGTTTTTTGAGTAAAAGCTTAACTATTTTTTTAGCCTCTTGGTCCGATATTATCTCTTTTTGATATCTTTCAAGGTAAGGATTGATTTTATAGAAGATGCCGGGGGACTTGAACACTCTTTGGCTAATTTCTTTACTTTGGGTTGGATTTTTGATGATGGCTTGTGAATGGGTGATGGCAACGAACGGTTCTAACGGAGGCGGTGAATATTGATGACTGATTAGAAATGCTTTCAGTTGACGTGCTTGTATTTTCGTCTGGAGAACGGGATCTGGGTATACCTTTTCATTATCATTTAAATATTGGATCATTTGATTGAATTCAGGATAAAACTCCAGCGTTCCTGCATAGTATTTTGAATCAATTGGTATGATTAATGAGTTTGAGATTAATAAGGAGTCAATTTGGAAGTGTGTGTCATTGAAGGGGATTCTTAAATCATGCAAGATTGTTAATTTAGAGTGGTCGATTTGTGATATATGGTAATCTAATTCTTTTTCACCTTTGAATCCAGCTCGTTTTCTAGATAACTTGTTCTCAAATTCTGCTTTTCGTGGGTGATTTAACGGTAATCGCCTTACAATTGCCTCATAAACCTTGACTTCTTTTGGCATGGATCGTTTTTTCGCTATCAAAAGCTTCACTCCTTGTTTGTAATGCTTTTATAATTCGATATTTCAGCTAAAATTACCTTCTAATTTAATTGTGAACATTTTTATTGGCGGAGTTCACAATTTTATTGGCGATATTTTCATTTTATTGGCGAAAATAAACTTTTATTGGCGATTTCACTCTATTTATTGGCGAAAATCAAAATTTATTGGCGAACTGGAAATTCCACGCATTTTTTTCCAGTTCGCCGCCTGAGTTTTTACTGCTTTTCCTATTCTTTCAACCCATATTGGTCGATTTTCCGATAAAGGTTCCGGACGCTGATGCCGAGCACGTCGGCCGCCTTTGTTTTGTTCCAGTTCATCTGCTTCAGGGCGTTTTCGATGTGTACTTTTTCGACTTCTTCCAAAGAGCATAGTGGAGAAAGCCGAACTTCTGTCTCAGCCTTTGTTTTACCAGCATGAGGCAATAACAAATCCTCAGCTCCGATCATGCTTCCTTTGGATAACAGAACGCCGCGTTCAATCAGGTGGCTTAGCTCACGAACATTTCCCGGAAAATCGTAATCTTCAAGTGCAGCGATAGCTTCGCTCGATAGCCGCTTCGACGGGTCTTTCGTTTTCCTGATGAAGTGCTCAATCAATGCGGGCAAGTCACCCTTCCGATCACGCAGCGGCGGAATCGTCAGCTTGACGACATTCAAACGGTAATATAAATCCTCGCGGAAACGCCCCTCGGCTACTTCTTTTTCCATATCTCGATTTGTGGCGGCAACAACGCGGACACTAACATGCCGTTCCCTGACATCGCCGACCCGACGGAATTCCCCGGTCTCGAGGAAACGAAGCAATTTCACCTGAAGCGCCAGCGGCATTTCGCCCAACTCATCCAAAAATAGTGTGCCGCCTTTCGCTGCTTCGACCAGACCTTTTTTATCCTGGCTCGCCCCGGTAAAAGCACCGCGGGCATGGCCGAACAGCTCACTTTCGAGCAAGTGCTCGGGCAGCGCACCAGAGTTGACCGGCACGAATGGTTCTTCTGCACGGAAGCTCCAGTAATGAAGCGCTTTTGCAAACAGCTCCTTGCCGGTGCCGCTTTCGCCCTCGATCAAAACGGGTACATCGCTGTCAGCAATCCGACGCGTCATCTCTATCACTTCTTTAAAATTGCCGCTATCACCAATGATATTGAAGCCATTATGTTGAGCGATGATTTTTTTCATAGAGTCGTTCTTTTCTTTCAGTACTTTATTTTCCGCAGCCTTCCCAATCGTCAGCTCCAATTCTGATAGATTATAAGGCTTGGTAATATAATCAAAAGCGCCAACCTTCATGGCTTCAATCGCGGTATCTATCGTTCCATGCCCGGTCAGGATCAGCACCTCGATATCCGGCTGGACTTTCTTCGTTTCTTTTAAAAGCTCGATCCCGTCCATACCAGGCAGTCGGATATCATAGACACCGATGTCGTATTCATTCTTTTTCACAAGTTCAAGGGCATCTTCGGCCGTGCCAGCGCTATCCACGTCAAATCCTTTACGCTTCAGCCTTCTGACCAAAAGCTCAAGCAAATCCTGTTCATCGTCAACGACTAACAATCTTGTTGCTGACATCGTAGCCCACCTCCATTGTTTCTTGTGCTGAGTTTCCATAGCCATCTGTAACTTCAGATTTCCCCGCCTTATTTTCCACGACATGCCCGGACTTCACCGAACGCTCAGCGGGCAGCTGGATTTCTACAGTCGTTCCTTCAGACGGCTTGCTGTCAATCGTAATTGACCCGCCGAACTGCTGGATGATGCCGTAACATACTGACAAGCCAAGGCCGGTTCCTTTGCCGATTGGCTTCGTCGTAAAGAATGGGTCGAACAGTTTATCCATCGCTTCGGCAGGGATGCCATGGCCACTGTCTTTGACTTTGATCGATACCACTTCTCCATTGGTTTCTGAAGCAGAAACAACTAACCTTCCTTCGCTCTCCATTGCATCGACTGCGTTATTGATCAGGTTGACGATGACCTGCATGAGTTTAAGGCCGTCCCCATTCACAGCCGGCAGTCCTTCAGCGACATGAAGTTCAAGCTGGATCCGCTGCTTTTTCAGCTGATGCTCGACTAGGCTGACGCTATTTTCGATGATTTCCTTCACCCGGATTTGGTCCTCTGTCCAATCATTCTTCCGGGAAAAATTAAGCAGGTTTCCAGTAATCCGTTTGCAGCGCTCGGTATTTTCCTTGATTTTACGAAGATAATGCTCCATTTCGTCCTCATCGAGATCCTCGTCGCCTGCCTGGATTCTGTCAATTAAATCCTCTGCGTAAACATTGATTGTTGCCAGCGGATTGTTGACTTCGTGGGCGAAGCTCGATGCCATGATGCCAAGCGCGCTCAGTTTATCGGTTTGGATCATCGTTTCTTCCATTTGTTTTTGCTCGGTGATATCCTCGAGCACGACGAGGAATTCACCTTCTTCCTCGATGGCGTGGTTAAGCGGGAACACTCTGTGCCGGAAGATACGCTCGCCATTCGCACCGTCCTTGAACTTCATGACTTCGTCGGCAATTTTATCAAGATCCGGACAGGTAATCGGACAATTCAGGCAAGGAGCATTTTCCCCGCCAATCACTGCGTAACAAGGCAGTGTTAACCGATCCTCCTTCAGCCACCCTTTTAAAATTGGGTTCATCCAGGTAATCCGGTACTCTTTGGTCACGAGCGCGAGACCGGCACCAATTCCGTTGACAACGACATCAAGCCTTTCCTTCTCCTGCTCGAGCAGTCTTGATTTTTCCAGCAGCTCCTTACTCATATCATTGAAGGAGTCGGCCAGTTTCCCCAACTCATCGGTCCGTCTCATCATGACTGGTTTGATCTTCCGGCCTTGCTTCAAATTGTTCATTTCCCTGTCGATTGAAACAATTGGCCTGGTAAAATAAAGCCCTGCCCAGACGCTGATCAAGCTGACTGTCAAAATCAGCAAGGCGACTGCTCCTATGCCGCTTTGCAGCATTCTGTTGATTGGGGCAAAAGCCGTGGTTTTCGGCTGCTCCATCACCAGCACCCAGTTTAAATCTTCAATCTCAGCCGTTACACCAAGCTCATCCTGGCTTCCTGACGTCTGTTTTTGCCAGAGCTTGCTGTAATCCTGGTGGGCGATTACCCGGTCTTTATCATCGATTAAGTATATATATGAAGAGTGGTCCTGGCGCATTGACGAGATTTTCCCGATTATTTTCTGAAGCTGGACAACCACCCCGATTGCTTTTTTCGATTCATCTTCGTAAAAAGGGATCGCCAATTTCATAACAGGCTGGCCGTACTGATTGAACTCTACCTGACCGTAGACCCTGTCAAGCGTCTGAAGCTGGAACCACATTTCATCCGTGAACCACCGCTCGTTATCCCCGGCAATGTTGAGCCCGTATCGCGACACCCTTTTTTCCACGAAGCCTTTATCATCGGCAATGATGACCTCCTCGACTGATTCGCTTTGCTGCAGAAGCTCATATAATGCGCTTTGTTTTTCATTTAATAGATTAAGAGATGCGAGGACATGAATTCGCTGAAATGTCTGGCTGAATTCATAATCGATTTCACGGGATAGATTTTCGAGCACCAGATGCTGTTTTTCCAGAATCCTTGTTTCCAGATCCGATTTTACAAAAGAGTAGTAAAATAAGCTGATCAGCAGCAACGGAATCGTCGACATGACTACACCGAATACGAGGACCTTGTTGCGGATTGTCTGCGAATGCATGATATCAATCAGTGCTCTCATCGCTTCCTGCCTCCTTGTACTTCAGGGTGAATCAGCTCGGCGATATGCAGCAAATCCTGATTAATGGTGACTCCAAGCGAGTCCTTCGTCTGCTGGTTAACGACAAAACGAATGCCATCGGGCAGTTCGACAGGCAATTCCCCCGGCTTGTTTCCCTGAAGAATCAGGCTGACAAACCTTGATGCCTGGTAGCCCTGCGAATAAAAGCTGGACCCGTAGCTCGCAAGCAACCCTTTTTTCGCTTCAAAATCATACAATCCCATAGCCGGGATTTTTTTCTCCTCAGTCAGCTTCACAATCTCATCTGTAAGAGATTCAATCCTGAAGCTTGGCAGGACGAGGATTGCTTCTCCATCATCAGCCGTTTTCCATAGAGTATCGAGGCATTCCTTCGAGCTTGCATCGCATGGGGAAATCGTTATCCCCAGTTCCCTGGCTGCCACACTCGTTTCTTCAAGGCTCAATTTGCTGACATCAATCATGCTGTCATAAATAACATGCACCCTGTCAATAGCGGGAACAAGTGATGTTAGCATCTCGAGGCGCTTGCCCGAGATACTTGCATGATAGTTGTTGATACCGGTAAAAAGTCCTCCTGGTGATTTGTAATCTTTGATCAACCCAAGTTCCTTTGGTGCAGCAAGACCTGCAAATACTACCGGGATTTCAATGCTTTTCTCATCCATTTTTGCTTTCAGCCGCTGGGTTTCAATCCCGCCAAGCGTAACAATTAAATCAGGCTTTTTATCAAGCATCTGATGAATTTGCTTGTCAATCAGCACCTCATCATCATGCGCATTCATGACTGTAAAATTAACTTCCTTAGTGCTATATCCGAGATCCTTTAATCCCGCCTCAAGGCCAGTGAACTTCTCATAACGGTTTTCGCCGATCATCAGGACGCCAATTTCTGCCGGCTCCTCTGCCCTGACTCCAAAAAAAGCATATATAATAGCCGAAATCGCAATCGTTGTCAGAAAAAAGAAATACCACTTTGTTTTCAAAGCCTGCGCCCCCAATTCCAGTATTCACTTCCACTATAACGGAAAAAGTAACGTAGCCATCTTGCAAAAAAGGATAATTTTATGAACGTGTAGAACAAAAAGCGCAAGCGCCTTGGTCAGCCCCGACAAGCGCTGGAGGGCCTGACAGTGAAGTCGTTCTTTGACTTCATTGGCAGGACCGAAGCGTCTCGAGGGGCTAGGCGCTGGAGCTGGATTAAGAAAACAATTTATAGTTATCCACAACGAAAATATTTATTATTTCCTTACAATAAAAAAGGCCCCCTCATTTAGAGGAGAACCTGAGTCTTAATCTTCTTTTCGTTCCACTGCATGGCCGCCAAATTCGTTTCTTAGTGCAGCGACGACTTTTCCTGTGAATGTATCGTCTTCAAGTGAGCGGTAGCGCATCATTAATGACAGTGCGATGACTGGTGCTGCTGTTTGCAGGTCCAGTGCGGTTTCGACTGTCCATTTCCCTTCGCCCGATGAATGCATGACGCCTTTGATGCTTTCAAGCTTTGGCTCTTTAGAGAACGCATTTTCCATCAATTCCATCAGCCAGCTGCGGATAACGGAACCGTGGTTCCATACGCGGGAAACTTCTTTATAGTCATAATCAAACGGGCTTTTTTCAAGGATTTCGAACCCTTCAGCAATTGCCTGCATCATGCCATACTCGATTCCGTTGTGTACCATTTTCAAGAAGTGGCCGCTTCCAACCTTACCTGTGTAGAGGTAGCCTTTTTCGATTGAAATGTCCTTGAAGATAGGTTCTACATGTGCGAAAACTTCCGCATCGCCGCCGATCATCGTGCAGGCACCGTTACGAGCGCCTTCCATACCGCCGCTTGTTCCGACATCCATGAATTGAATGCCTGCTGCTGAAAGCTTTTCTGCACGTCGTAGTGTGTCCTTGTAATTTGAATTTCCGCCATCGATCAGGATGTCGCCCTCTTCAAGAAAAGGCGTGAACTTTTCAATTACCTGGTCGATCAGGTCTCCAGCAGGGATCATCAGCCAAATCACACGTGGTTTTGGCAGCATGTCCACCATCGTTTTATAATCTGCAGCAATCTCAGCACCTTCTGATTTAATTTTCTGCATTGCTTCCTCATTAATATCGTTCGCCACAACCTCATGGCCATTTTCCATTAAATTCAATACCAAATTATAGCCCATTTTGCCAAGGCCAACCATTCCTAGTTTCACGTAGATGCACTCCTTTTTTTGTAAAAAATGCTTTTCGCATTTATTGTTGGTTTTTCGAACAGTTTAAGAACTTTATACAAAGATAATATCAAATAAATTTTCATATGTATATTAAAAACAAGAAAATAATTTTCAAAACTAATATCTTTTTATCGAAATGGCTTCCCGGATTTTCTGCAAGTTATCAAGAGTTTGCTCCTGCCTTCGTACTGAAACCGCTACATGAAGGACATCAATCAGACTTAATTGAACCAGCCTTGATGCTAATGCCTCAGATCGGAAAAGCGTTTCGCGTGAGGTCGTGTACAAAACGTAATCCGCCTCCTTGGATAAAGGAGATTTAAAGTGACTTGTGATGGCGATTGTCGCTGCTCCATTAGCTTTTGCAATTCTCAGTGCTTCTATGACATCTTTATTGCTGCCGCTATGTGAAATACCAACGGCCGCCTGTCCAGGACCGAGAAGCGCAGCAGAAATGATTTGCTGGTGTCCGTCACTGTGGGCATTGCAATGGATGCCTGTCCGCAGAAATTTATGATAGGCATCGAGTGCGATTGCCGACGAACCACCTGATCCGTAAAAGTCAATCCTTGTCGCCTTTGCAAGCACATCAATAATGCTTTCAAGAACCTTTTCATCCAGAAGATTGAGCGTTCCTTTCATTGCCTCGATATGCCCGGCAAACACCTTTTCTGCAAGAGTAACAACTTGATCTTCTTCCTTAATTTCTTCATGGATATTCTTGATCGGTTCCACAACTTCACTCGCCAGGGCAATTTTAAAAGCTTGATAACCCCTGAATCCCAGCCTTTTGCAAAAACGGAAAATGGTTGCCTCCGCGACAGATGCATTCTCCGAAAACTCGGTGATTGATAAATGGATGATCTCCTTCGGGTTGGTCAATATATAATCCGCTACCGCCTTCTCCTTCGAGGAAAGCGACGAATAGATAGCTTTAATCTTAACGATGACATTTTGCCCATTTAACTCACTGGCCATTCTATTGACTCCTTTTATTAGTCTTTATGACGGTGAATTTCAGTCTTATTGGTTGAGGGTGAAATTTTTTTTCATTTCTTTTATAAAAATAGGGCCAAACTCGTGTTCAGCCCGCTTCATTGTTAATCCTGTTCCGTCAAAATGACCGGACCATCTTTGGTGATCGCAATAGTATGTTCATACTGTGCGGACAGCTTTCCGTCCACTGTTCTTGCTGTCCAGCCGTTAGAATCCATCTTCGTTTTCCATTCGCCGATATTCACCATTGGCTCAATAGTGAAAACCATTCCTTCCTTCAGCCTTGGCCCTTTGCCTGGCAGTCCATAGTGCGGGATATCAGGCTTTTCATGAATCACCGAGCCGATGCCGTGGCCAATAAATTCACGGACAACCGAAAATCCTTCTCCCTCGACATATGACTGAATCGCATGGCCAATATCGCCTACCCGATTTCCAGGTACGGAGGCTGCAATGCCGCGATACAATGCCTCTTTTGTCACTTCAAGCAGCTTTTGTGATTGTTCGCTCACATTTCCAACAGCGTAGCTCCAAGCAGAATCAGCCAGCGCTCCATTCAGGTTTACGACCATATCGATTGTGACAATATCGCCATCGTTCAGCGCCTCTTTTCGAGGAAAGCCGTGGCACACCTCATCATTGATGCTGGCGCATGTTGCATATTGATAATTACGGTAGCCATTTTGCTCTGGAGTGGCTCCGTGTTTTTTTAAATAATCCTCGACAAACTGGTCGATTTTCCAGGTGGTTACCCCCGGCTTGATCAATTTGCGCAACTCTTTATGCACGGAAGCGAGCAGCTCGCCCGCTGCCTTCATATTTTCAATCTCACGTGCCGATTTTAAAACAATCATTCCGTCATCTCCCCGAATCAATTCAATTCTATATTATCTTATATGAATAAATTCGCAAAATGAACCGGTTCACCGAAGACTATATTGAAAATAGCCTTCGTTTACTGGATTTTATCAAGGAAATCCGCTTCTCTTGGCATTGAATCCTATAACAAATCTTCGAAGTACTTTTTTATAGCGAAAATTTTATTTTTATAGCGAGTTTCTCATTTTTATAGCGATTTTCTCATTTTTATAGCGACTTTTTCATTTTTATAGCGAAAATCTCTTTTTTATAGCGAACTGGTATTTCTACGGTTTTTTTTTCCAGTTTTCACACACAATAAAAAACCCTTCTGCCTCAGCAGAAGGGTTCTCCACCAATATTATTCCAACACCTTTAGTGCTTCTCGGTTAAACGCCGGGATATCTTTCGGTTCCCTGCTGGTCACGAGCTGATTGCAGCAAACGACGACTTCCTTGTCCATATATTTTGCTCCGGCATATTCCATATCCACGCGGATGGACTTATAGCCGGTCGCTCCTCTGCCTTCGAGCGTTTTCGCGGTAAGCAGCAACTGCGGTCCATGGCAGATGGCGAAGACTGGTTTCTTCTCGGCCATGAATACCTTGGCAAATTGGACGAATCGCTCGTCTTCACGCAGCTGGTCTGGGGAGAATCCTCCAGGGATGAATAGCGCATCGAAATCTTCCGGCTTGACGTTGTCTATGCTTTCATCAATTTTAACCTCGGCCTTTTCCTGTTTTCCCGTTACGGTCTTCCCTTGTTCCTTTTCAATCGTCACTACTTCATGGCCAGCTTCAGTAAAGGCACGTGATGGCTCAAGATATTCGACATCTTCAAATAAATCGGTTATCAAACAGGCAATTTTTTTACCCATACATTCAACATCTCCTTTTTTATAAATCTCCACTATTAAAATTCCCTGTCCTCAGTTTGTAAAACATCTAATATAAAGTTCCATAATTTAGTATATAAATAAGCAAAAATACCTATCTTATAGCAAATATAAAAAAATCATTTTATATTTCCATCATTCAACTATAATTTAATTTAGGACATCAATAGGGAGAGAAGGCACCATGAAATTTAGTTATGTCAATGTAATGGAAGAGGTCGTTTCCACTCTCGTCAATGTGTTGATGATGAGCCCTGATTACCAGACCTTCTGCAATTGCCAGAAGTGCCGGAATGATATCATAGCCATCAGCCTCAACACTCTTCCAAGTCACTACGTCACTACAGAAGATGGCCGGAAGATGGTTTACGAACAACTTAATACCCAGGAAAACAGAGCCTGGATCAATAAAAGAATCATCAGCGCCATACATCTTGTCGGGAAATACCCGAAGCATTAAACCAGGATTAAGCAATCAGCTTGTCCAATTAAAAATAAAAGCTGCCATTGATCCGGTTAACCGGATCAATGGCAGCTTCTTTTTTCTTATAAAGACTGTTGGGTATCCATCCGTCTGGCAAAATCGACGAACCGGAACTTGTCAGGACGGTGCCTTGACTCGGTATATTGGAACAGTGTGGCGTCATCAAAATAGATATAGTTTTTCACGATGACAATCGCATTGAATCCTTCCATTTCAAGGAGTGTTCTGTCCTCGATGCTTGGTTCTTCTACTGTGAATTCCTTCTTCGCGAAGCTTATTTTTTTCTCCAGTTGCCCTTCAATGTACTCAAATATCGAGTTTTCACAAGTGACACGTGACAGTCCTGGCACATGCTTTTCCACGAGAAAATCCTTGTCGAGGATGACTCGTTCTTCATCAATATGCCGTACTCTTTTTACCTTCCAAACCTTTTCATCATCCTCAACATTCAATTCTCTGGCAATTTCCCGGCCTGCCAGCTCTAGGTTAAACTCTTCAACAGTCGTTTTGGCCTTTCCGCCCATATTCTCAGCCAGTTCTTTAAAACTGATCAAGCCGGTAATCGGAAACTGATGTCTTTTCAAATCCAGCACAAGTGAACCCTTGCCGCGAATTTTTTGGATAAATCCATTTTGCGCAAGAAGATTCAGTGCCTTACGGATGGTTTCTCTGGAAGTTTGGTACATGTCCGCAAATTCATTTTCTGACGGCAAAATCGTTTTAGGAGGATAATTTCCTTCCTGTATCTGTTTCGAAATCTCTTCGTAAATCAATAAATACTTTTTCTGCATAACACATCACCGTACCTTGTCTGATTGCTACCATTTTACCTTGTTTATGCCCTTTTGAACACAATTGACAATGGTGTTTTTAATTTTCAAAGAATCTTCATAAAATAATGTACAATTGTAATCGCAATGACCGATATAAAAGCGATAAGTATTTTTCCCAACATGATTTTTCATAAAGGTGGCTCCAAAACCTTTAAGGTTGGTTATAATTGTTCTATAAGTCGTTCTTAATATGGAACTATTTTATCAGATTTGTTATGATATAACTATAAATTGATAAGGTGTGTGGATAACAGTGATCGGTGAACGCGTCAAGAAACTTCGACAAGAAAAAAGAATGTCCTTATCTGAACTGGCAGAGCAAGCTGGCGTGGCAAAATCATATTTGAGCTCGTTGGAGCGAAACCTTCAAACAAATCCTTCAATCCAATTTTTAGAAAAGATAGCAGGAGTATTGAATGTACCAGTAGACCATCTAATCCATGAACAACCTGATAAAGAAAACATGGATTCTGATTGGGTCAACCTTGTAAAAGAAGCAATGGATTCTGGTATCACAAAAGACCAGTTCCGTGAGTTTCTGGAATTCAATAGATGGAGACTCCACAACAAATAGATCTTAATGGACAGCCTGCGCTGTCCATTTTTATTATCGATGTTTTTGTATTGTTTATGGCTTTTCGTATAAAACTCCCACCCCACCCCGTATATACGAAAAGGCCCTTTATAAAAAAATAAAAAGCACCTCTAAAAGAGCTGCTCGATGGCAATTCCGTTTTCTATGTAAAGTTCCACTTGCCTATTTGTTGGACCTTCTTAAAAACTCTCTGATTTCTTCTTTGTTTATCCCCAACTCTAATGCTTCCATTATAAGCTGCATCCATTCTGTATCCAGTTCTTCGAAAACTACCTGTTCTTTAATCAAGTTCTTCCCCCCAAAATACAGTTAGTATTCCAGGCAGTCCGGCCATCATAGTACATTGCACCTTAGATCCGTGACTTTGCGTCCTAGTTTTTCAACAAGTTTGCCTTTTTCTGTATCTTTTTACTCACTTTTTCACTTCCAATGTCATTGTACATTGTTCTATATATTTAACATGTAAATATTTGTCGGCTACTACAGAAGTATTTCTTCTCTTTTCTTCCAAACAATTACAAAAACATAGCATAAAAGGTTTATTATCTGAAAATTATAACCATTTTCATAAAGATATTTGTCAGATTATAGCTCTAATTGTTGAACTCTTTTTTAAAATTAACCCCCATAAATTTGTGTTGCTCCTATGGATGCCCCATTTTCTTATACATTTGCTTTTTTAAGTGCGGTAAAATTGCCACTTTCTCAAGACTGATGGCATTAAAAAACGGGTATCTCGTTAAATCATTTCCGCAAATCGGGCAAAGCCACTCTCCAACCTCACTGCTGCTAAACGAAGGACGGTTGCAGCGATCACAATTTTTCCTGTACACGGCCATCAAGCCCCTTTTAAGAGAAATTTGTTACTATATTCCATTCGAGTATAGTCCATTTGTATCAATTCTGAAAAAGTCTAAAATATCGCTAATTTTCTTAAAAAAGAACAAAAATCGTTCTTTTTTAAGAATTTCCTCCGTTTATCTCAGTTTCTTGTATTTTTAAAAGAACCCGTTTGTTCGTTATAATGAATTATTAGATGATAAAAAGGAGATTCTCTTATGACAGTTGGAGAGAAAATTAAAAGTTTAAGGCTTGAAAAAAAGTATTCCATTAGCGAACTCTCTGAAAGAGCAAATGTTTCCAAATCCTATCTCAGTTATATCGAAAGAGGGATCCAGGGAAATCCATCGCTTCAAGTATTGTCTCGCCTGGCAGACAATTTAGATACAACTGTTGAGTACTTGATGGGACAGCAAAACATGAAAGCTGCCAGGATGCCTGTTGATGAGGAATGGGCTGGACTCGTCGATGAAGCTATAAAAAACGGAATCAGCAAAGAAGACTTTGCATATTACCTGGATTTCATGAAGTTTAAGAGCAGCAGAAAACAGGATTAGCAGTTAAGTATTTATATAAATTACAATGGAAACAGGCGCTTTAGAACAGGTATTTTCTAATTTGCTTTTTAGCACTTTTTAAAAAACAGCCTCATAGGCTTATTTTCTGTTTTGACATGCTGGATGCAATCCCACCCTCGCATTATTTTTACGTCATTCGCAACATGGTTTTTCTCCACTTTCATATGAATGTTCAAAAGTATATATTGTTTTTTTTAGAGAAATACCGTTTGAAGAACCGTCACAAAATCGTCAAAAAAATACTATACTTCTCACGCTTTTTCCTTCGATTTTTCGCATTTTACTCACAACTCCCTGATAGGATTAAATTCGATCAAAGGAGGAGATTTTATGAAGAAATTATTTGCTATCATGTTGGCATTTTTTTTAATGATAATTGTTTCTGCTTGCGGTGATGAAGCTGCGGAAAATGAACAAAAAGACGATCAGGAAACTGCAGCAACCGAAGTGAAGCACGATGATGATGACCATGGAGATGGCCCTCATGAACCAGGTGCTGACGATGTTTGTGCATTCTGCAACATGAAGGTATATGGGGAAACTGATCCAATGGGAGTTTTCACCGCACAGGCCAAAACGAAAGACGGAGAGTATGTATACTTTGATGACTCAGGCTGTCTATTAAATATCACTAGACGTGATGATGTAGAATTTGAAGAGAAATGGGTACGTGATTATATCACCTCAGAATGGGTCGAAGCTGATTCTGCAATTCCTGTAAAAGCAGATCTTAAAACACCTATGAAATACGGCTATGCATTCTTCAAAGACAACGATAGCGCCGAGAAATTCATTTCAGAAAACAGCAGCAAAAATCCAGCCATGGCAACATGGGAGCAAATCGACCAAATCGCAAACGAACGCTATATGAAAAAAATGAAAATGAATAGCGGCAGCATGGATAAGGATCAGGACAGCGAAATGGATGGAGAAAGCGAAGAGGAAAGCGGTCATTAATGGTGAACCTTACGTAATAAACAATGGCTGTTCTCGTAAAGTTTGTTGTTAAAATCCTAAAGCCGATTTTAACGTAATACAAGGCCATTTTGCAGTTCGGAATAAAATTTCCCATGCTCATTTCTCATAAAAGGGTCAACTTTACCAAGAAAACTGGTCATAAAATTTTTTTTGTAGTCAAATAGCAACAAATTTTGAGAAATGAGCCTAACCAATAAATTGAAATCCCGGTGTGAAATTCAGCACCGGGATTTTTCATCTGGTATTTAACTAATCTCTAATTGAAGAAGACCTTTTCAAGTGGCGTGTATACACCGTTTGTTTGTACTAGGGATTCAACTGAATCACAATACTGCAGATGCCCTTCCTGCATGAACGCAGCTCTGTCAGCCAATTCCTCGACAAGGCTAAGGATATGGGTAGTAAAGAAAATCGTTCTGCCCTGGCGTTTTTCTTCCTGGATGATCTCCTTGAAGCGGTACACCCAGAGTGGATCAAGTCCATTGGTTGGTTCATCGAGAATTCGCAGCGGGACATCCGGCAATAGCGCCTGCGCAAGCGAAAGGCGCTGCTGCATTCCTTTAGAATATTGTTTAATCTGCATATCCCGTACATCAAATAAGCCAACCTGGTGAAGAGCTTCAGCCACTTTTTCATCGCTTATTCCTCTTAGCCTGGCAAAAAAAGTCAAAACTTCCAACCCCGTCAGCTGGCGTGGAAAAAGCATTTCATCCGGCATATAGGAAAATCGTTTTTTGAACTCTTTACTTTGCGGTTCAACTGGCTTACCGTCCATAAATACCATGCCCGCAGTCGGCTTCATAATCCCTGTAAGCATTTTGATTAATGTACTCTTGCCTGCACCGTTTCCACCGCAGAGTGCAAAAATTTCGGGCTTGTCGATTGAGAAGCTGATGTCAGTAATCTTCTTGGTCGGACTATAGTGTTTTGCCAATCCTTCTATCCTGATCCATTCCTTGCTATTCATCCTCAATCCCCCGTTTCGTCCTGTACACAGAGTATAGGACAGGCAGTACCGTCCAAAGCAAAACAGCAAGAATAAAGAGCGTTTTGCCTATCAATCCATCTGCCCAGATGGTTAAATCATATAGTCGCGGCCCGAATACTGATGCTCCATCCAGGGACAAAATTGACTGGACGCGAATCAACTCTACTGGATTGAGAAAAATGGACACCGTCAGCATTGGCAGCAGCCATTGCTTCATCATGAACATGCTCAACCCCATAATGATAAATTCATAGAAAAGCACTAGGAAGGCCCAGACAATCAAGCTGATACCCAGAGCCTGAAAACGCGTTTTGGCCATTATGCCAATCATTATTGCCAGCGACAGGAAAATGGCCGCCAGCAGAATCGAATACACATAAAATAAAACCAGCAAAGAAACAGAGACTCCCCCGCCAGCGAAGAAGATGGCGAGCAATGCTGCACCATACCCAAACGTCAATACAGACCAGACTGCAACAAACAAACCTGCATACTTCCCAAGAATAACTGCCCATGGCGAAATTGGATATGTCAGCAGCAGCGTCAGCCCGCGATCTTCCTTTTCACCTGACAAAAACAAGCTGCCAATCAGCAAAGACAGCAACGGGATCAGCAGTAAATTGATATTCAGCAAGCTGGCCGTCATCCTGTTAAATCCGTCAAACCCTGTTCCCCCTGTGTTGCCCAGAAAAGCGACCATCACGGCCAGGGATGAGAACAATAAACCAAAGCCGGCAAGCCAATGGCTTCTCATCATCAAGGTCATTTGCTGCCTCGCGATGTGCCTCATTGCCCCCAGCTCCACTCATGTTTCTTTAAAGACTCATAATCCAGCACTTTGCCCATTCCCTGTTCCTTTATATAGTTTTCAGCGCTGTCCCTGTCCTTGAAACTGACCACACCATTTGCCATCGGTGTCCAGAAATCCGGATGGTAAGCGTGATAAGCTTTTTTCAGTTCAATCCATTCGCCCGTATCCACGTCCCGTACATATTTTTTCGCTTCACTTTCTTCCTTAAGCAATGGCTCCATTTCCAGGAATTCATCCATACAGCCAATATCATCAAATTTATATATTTCGCCATCGGCGGTGACAATCTCTGTCGCATAATGCTCGTGGGCAAGACCCATATTGCAAACCTCGCACACATCAATTTCAGGGTTGATTTCCACTGGCTCCATCGCACTGTTGCTGCAGCCCGCTACTACCCCAACAGACATCATCAACAGAATTCCTATTTTTTTGATCATCGCAGTTTCCTTCCTTTCACAATGGCGAATATCGAGAACAAAATAAACAATATGCCTAATACTCCTGGGATCATTCGGTCCTTGCTCCGCTGTTCTTCTTCCTGAAGCATAGTTACCGGTTCCACCAACGGGCGGGCATCATATACATCTGCTGTCCCAAAAGAAGGAAATAAAGCTTCCGCCTTGGTCCACAACTTGATCGAGGGACTTTCAAAAAAGAATTGCCAGTACGGCTGTTTCCTCAATAGTCGATCATACAGTGAACCAGCCTTGTACGCTTCTTCTCCCACTCCATCACCAGAAAGGTCAAAACTGCTGTAATCATCCCAGTAGTTACCCTTCACACCATCATCCAGCCTCATATCTTCCCCGGAAATCTTCGACTGGACGACATTCCCGATAAAGTTGTTTTCGGAGAACATGTTATTTTCATTCTTGCCCATAAATTCAAGCCCCACTTGATTAGCGGCAATCTGATTCCTGTTGATCAACGTATCTACCCCGTATTCAAGCGAAAGCCCTGTGCTGTTCCTCAGTATTTCATTGCCCTCAACCAGCACATTCTTCGTTTCATAAATCAAGATTCCATAGCCCCGGAAATGAAAGTGATCCGTTACCCTGTTTTCTATGAATTCAATATGTGCAGAATCCATCACCATGAACCCGGTCACATTTTTTTTAACAAGATTTCTCTCAGCTAAAATCCCCTCACTGAACATAAAATGCATTCCATAGCGAGATTCTCTTACATGATTCTCCGACACCTCGATGTCTTTGGTAAAATCAAAGTAAATCCCATCCTGTACATAGGCGATTTCATTTCCTTTCAGAAAATGACCGCCTCCCTTGAACAATTGAATGCCGTTTCCACGCTTGGAGAAATGAGCTTTGTTGCTTGTAATGCTGTTATCAAGCAGCTGGCTTTCATTGCTGTTTCCTATATAAATTCCATAGTGGACATTCTTCAATTGATTATTTTTAATCACAATTCTATCTGCTTTTTTGATGTAAATTCCGCTATCCTCCTGCTCAGACCCGCTATTCTGGATTGTTAGTCCATCAATAACCACATTGGAAGCAGTTACCGTGATGACATTCCCTTCTCCACCGCCATCAATAATTGCTCCCTCTTCTCCTTTTATAAAAATCCCCTTATTGATCAAGACACTTTCTTTGTACAACCCAGGGGTGATGAGGATGGTGTCCCCATTTACGGCTTTATCGACAGCGCTCTGGATCGATTGGCCGACTTCCACTTCGAACTCATCGGCAAAGACATTAATGGGAAGGAGCAACAAAAGAAGTAAAAATAAATTAAATGCAAACGGCCTTGTCAGCCTCCACATACAGCTGCCTCCTCCCTGTATTATTCTCTTTTTAAAACTAGCAAGAAAATGTGATGAAACCTTGAAATATTTGTTGGGAATCGTTGAAGTTAATGAAGAGATTTATAGTGAAAATAGGGGCAAACCAGTTGAATCTGTGAAGTTTTCAGAATAATCTAAAGTAAATGTGTCTATTTTGTGACAAATACAATATAATATTAATAATATGTAAACCTTACTAAGGGTTAAGGGAGGACTTGGACATGACATTTGTTCATATTTTAAACTTCTCCATTCCGATTGCCATGATGCTTGTAATCGGCTTTGCTGTCGATAAAATGTGCCAGCCAGATACAACAGAGCAGGAAGCCGAGTAAACATTGCCGGTTTCCTTTTTATTTTTCGCGAATGCCAATCTGCTATGCGGCCTTACATACACAAAAAGAGCAAGATTCCCCCTGGAATCTTGCTCTTTTATTAGCTTTTTACCACTGTGGGCGATGTTTTTATAAATATCTTGTTCCCCTGAATGAAAAAGATGATACTTCCGAGCACCACCAAGGCAATGAACGAGAACAAAACGGTTCCTCCTGCTTCACTCAATAAATAACCTCCTGCAATCGGACCGAGAAAATGGCCAATTCTCCGGAACTGCGCGGCTCCGAAATAGGTACCCCGCAGTTCATCCGTTGCGAGCTGATCGACGAGATAACTGCTTGAGGGAAAGATCAGGATTTCGCCTATTGTGATGAAAACAATGGCCAGTATGCCCGTATACCATCCTGTCACAAACCCGAATGTCAGCATGCCCACTGACAGGAAGACTGCGCCTGCCATCATCACCTGCATCGTCTTGAACCTTTCTGCAATGTGGCTGATCGGCATCTGCAGCAGAACCACCATCACTGCATTAATAGAGAGCATCACTGAATAGACGAATACACCGTTCGCAATTGTTGATTCCAGATACTGCGGGACATTCGATTCCATCTGGGAATAACCAAAGTTAATGATGATTGTTCCTAAAATCAAATACCTTAACGCCTTATCCTTGCCAATGATCTTCAAGGAGCTGGCAATTGTTACTTTAGAGGCATTTTCGCTCGCTGGATTCCCCAAATTGTATTTTTTCATCATCAGTGCCAGAATCAGTACGTAAATGAAATACATGATTCCTGTTACCATGAAAGCTGATTTCGCTGAAACCACTGCAAGATAGGCACCGAGCAGCGGACCGACCGACGCTCCGATATTGATTGCCGTGTACCTTAGAGAGAATGCTCTCATCCGCTTGCTCTTTTCCGTCAGATCAGCAATGAGTGCCTGGCCAGTCGGTTCGAAAAATGACCCGCTCAAGCCATTTAACGCATTTAGTACAATGAACCATCCTGGAGTTTCCGCGATCATAAAACCGAAATAGACGAGCGACATCGAAAACAATGAACCAATCATAACCGGTTTGCGGCCGAACCTATCAGATAAATGGCCGCCCAGGAAGCCGCCAATGACTCCCGATAATGGACTGATTCCAATTGTAATACCGATAAGTACAGGGTGTAAATCAAGATTCCTAGAAAGATAGATAGCCAGGAATGGCAGCGTTGCGAACGCTGAACCCCTTGCGAGAACTGTTCCGCTCAGCAGTACCCATACAATCGGATGGAATTGTCGGTAATAGTTTTTAAGTTTATTCATTTCTTTCTACCTCGTAATTTGGATTCCTAAATCATAGCAAATATCCAAAATTATGAAAATACCCTTAATAAAATAAAAACCGCCGCCATATAACTTGGCAGCGGTTCTTCGTTTTATTGTCCAGGATTATTGCTTGTCCGGGGAAGGATTAAAATCTCTACGCGACGGTTCCTTGCTTTGCCTTCGGCGGTATCGTTCGTAGCCACTGGCTGGAATTCACCAAAGCCCTTGGCGCTGAACCAGCGCGGGTCAAGCTGTTCATTTTTTAAAATAATTTTCATGAATTCGACAGCACGCATTACGCTGAGTTCCCAGTTCGATTCATATCTCGCGGTCCTGATTGGTACATTATCCGTGTGACCGCTGATAATGATATTCCGCGGCGGCTCCATGACCAGCAAGTCCGCAATCTCATTGGCGATATTCACATCGGTTGAGCGCACCTCCGCCCTGCCTGATTCAAACAGGACATTGTCACGAATCGTCAGCAGCAGACCCTCATCCGTCAGCTTTGTCTCCAGTTTATCTGTCAGCTTTTTTTCTTCTATATAAGAATTGACCTTCTGCTGAATGGCCAAAAGCTCCATTTGATCCTTGGCAACATCGGTCTTCTCCTCGTCATTCTTTTCGACATCTTCCTTGCGTTCATCCGGTGATTCCATCTGTCCTTCGGGCATCGGGCTCTGGAACTCGAACACCCCTGTCCCTCCGGCAAATACATCATTGAATGCCTTTGAGAGCTGCTGGAATTTGACGGCATCAACGGAACTCATCGCAAATAGAACGATGAATAGTGCAAGCAGGAGTGTAAGAAGATCCGCATACGGTATCAGCCAGGACTCATCCATATGCTCTTCGTGATGCTTTTTCTTCCTTTTCCTACTCATCCTTCGCCACGCTGCTTTCCTCAAGGATCAATTTCCTTTCGCCTGCAGGCAAATAGGAAGCAAGTTTCTGTTCAATCACTCTTGGTGCTTCCCCTTCAAGGATTGAGAGGATTCCTTCTATCATCATGTATTTTACTTGTGCTTCTTGCTTTGATTTCCTCTTCAATTTATTGGCGAATGGATGCCATAAAACATAACCAGTGAAAATCCCCAACAATGTCGCAACGAATGCCGCACTGATTGCTTTACCTAACTCGTCGGTATTGTCCATATGACTTAGCGCCGCAATCAAACCAACTACCGCTCCAAGAACCCCTAGTGTCGGAGCATAAGTGCCAGCCTGGGTAAAAATGGCCGCTCCGGAAAGATGGCGTTCTTCCATTGCTTCAACTTCTTCTGTTAAAACGTCCCTGATGTAGTCTGCACTCTGGCCATCCACGGCAAGCGATAAACCATTCTTTAAAAATTCATCATCGATTTCACTTGTCTTCGCTTCAAGTGCAAGCAAACCTTCTTTGCGGGCTAGCTGGGCCCATTCAGAAAATAAACGGATCAATGAAGGTAAGTCGGCACTTTCCTGTTCCTTGAATAAAATCTTGAAAAGCTTCGGCACTTTCTTCAGTTCTTTTGCAGGAAAGGCAATTGTTACCGCTGCAACAGTACCCACGATTATGATTAAGATCGCTGCTGGATTGGCAAGGGCGGTCACACTTACGCCTTTGAACACCATCCCGACTCCTACCGCAATGATCGCTAATATGACACCAATGATCGACGACTTATCCATGTACGACTCCCCTGTCTGCTTTACTTCTATTTGTGTCTCTAGATTTTAACTGTCATAATATCTCTTTTTATTTCGACATATTTTAAAAAATCTTAAGTGATGGCGACTAAAAATAATTTTTCGCAAACAATAAAGATTCAGTTTTTTTATGCCGATATAATAAATGTGAATACAAAGAACGTCTAAGGAGGCTTTTACGTGGAGGCTATTCAAAATCTCCGCAGGCAGGATACGAAAAAGAAAAACATCTTGATGCTCAGCACTTATTCGGTATCCTTGATTGCGACAGCTGCATATACTCTCATCGAAAAAGAACCAATGATTAAAACCCTGGTTTATGTAAGTGAATTATCATTTTTTGCACTGTTTTTCCTGATCTTCCAGCTTTGGCTTAAGAAGGAGTCATTGTTCCCTTATGCCGCTTTTGCTGCGATCTTCATCCATCACTTCTTTTATATCGGAATGTTCGGAGGCAATGGGGCATTTTTGCTCGTCCTTCTGTTCCTGGCGGTCTTTTCAGCCATTCATTTTGATATAAAAATCTTCGTTACCGGATTCAGCCTTGGCCTTGTTGCAGTTGTCATGAATACCATGCTGGCGACAGAAAACCAGGATTTTTTAAGCAGCACGTTCACAGCGATTTTACTTTGCTATATCTTGATTGGCGTCGTTCTGTTCGTCTTAATCCGTTTGAACAAGGCTGCCTTTAAATCGCTGGAGACATTCCTTGCTGATTCTGAAAACGAAAAGGTCCGCAAAGAGCAGCACAGCGCTTTGCTTCATGGTGAACTCCTTGTCGTAACGGAGAGTCTGAGCAAAATCAACGAGCAAATTCAGACACACCTTACTTCTCAGACAGAAATGAAAATCGCCGTTAATGAAATTTCTGCCGGCAGCCAGGTACAGACGGAACAAATCAATCAAATCTCGGAGAATGCAGAACTGACGAAGCAAAGAATGGATGAAATGTCGGATATGTCCGTACTGCTCTCTGACAATACTTTGCAGGCTGCAAAAGCATCCGAAAGCGGATCTGTAAAAATCAACGAGCTTCAGGGCGACATGAAAGAGCTTGCTTCTTCGATCTCCGAACTGAGCCAGACATTCTCCATGCTCACGAAGAAAATCGAGGAGACGAACGGCTTTATTGTCAACATCCGCAACATTACTGAGCAAACGAATCTGCTTGCCCTCAATGCCTCGATTGAAGCCGCGCGCGCCGGAGAGGCTGGCAAAGGGTTCTCAGTCGTTGCCAACGAAATCCGCAAGCTGGCGGAAATGACAAAAGAAACTGCAATCCAGATTACCGAAAACCTTACTGCTGTAAACGAAACAAACTCTTCGGCTCTGGAAAAAATGAACGACAGCAGCGAAAAGCTTACAGAAAGCCGATCCGCAGTCGAAGAAGTTTCCGGTTTCTTCGCAGAAGTCAGCGGTACACTTCGTGAGCTGACTAACCAATTTGGCCAATTTGAATTAACTGTCAGTGATGTCAAGAACCAGACAGGCGATGTCGAAGCATCAACACGTGAGTTAGCTGCCATCATCGAGCAGGCAACCGCAGGCCTGGAGGAAATGAATGCAACGATTGAAACCTTGAACGACGATAACGAGACAATCGCGGCATACGTAAGCCAAACAGCAGCTGCAGCAGAAAAAATCAAAACTCTCGGAGCGTAATAAGAAAAGTGCAAGCGCCGACAAGCGCTGGTGCTGGACAATTCGAAGAACTTTATACTTCCATAATAACCGAAGGGCCAGGCTGGATGTCTCCGCCTGGCCCTTTACTTTATAATAGCTTCTTTTCAATTTTCCGTTCGTAATTTTTAAACAGGGAGGAATTTGTTTTAGCTCCCCGGCTCGACATGATTTTATTGTACCGAAGAAGCTTCTGGCTTAGCTCCTGGTTAAGCCTGTTCTTTTCATCTGGATTTTCACAGTTGCGGATCAGGTCTTCGATAGACATCACTTCCTGCCTTAGCCGCTGTTCTTCCGGAGAGAAACCGGCATTTTTCAGCATCTTGTAGGCCATCCTCAGTTCCTCTGGCACGGCCGACATATCTTCCAGGTTTAACGGTTTCCCGTAACCAGGCAAATTTTCAAACTCTCCGTCCTTGTAAGCTCGCTTGATCCGATCCTCCGACACCACCATTGAAAAATCCATCTGAACCACTCCAGTCCATTAATTTCAATATATCTACTATTAGTATATTACATAGACCCAATATTTTCTAATTTTAATATATGGCAAACATTTTATCACACTAAAGGTTTAAAGAGTTGGCAAGCAGGCTATTTAGTATGTAAAACAATTTCACAACAAGGGGTGTCAACGAATGATTATTGGGGGTATTGGATTCACTCTGATTTCAGCCGCTTTTTTCATGGGCCTGGTCGCCTGGTATTCTTATAGGAAGACGAAAGGCGAAGTCAGTGATTCTGCAGGCTACTTTCTAGCAGGTCGGGGCCTGACGGGCACTTTTATCGCCGGTTCCCTCCTGCTCACGAACCTTTCTGCTGAACAGCTGGTCGGCCTGAATGGACAGGCTTACAGAACCAATCTATCCAACATGGCATGGGAGGTAACCGCCGCTTTCGCGATTATTATTATGGCCACCTACCTGCTTCCGAAATATCTAGGCGGGAACTTTACCACGCTACCTGAGTTTTTAAGCAAGCGATTTGATGAAGGTGTCAGACAATATACCGTCCTGCTATTCATGTTGGGATACATACTCGTTACCGCACCATCAATGTTGTATTCAGGTGCCCTTGCTGTATTGCAGCTTTTCAACGTTCCTGAGCTGTTCGGGATTTCCTATGAAGCTTCCGTCTGGATCGTCATTTGGATCATCGGTATCATAGGTGCGATTTACGCCATTTTCGGCGGCCTTAAAGCAGTTGCAATTTCTGATACTTTGAATGGAGTCGGCTTGATCATCATCGGATTGCTCGTACCGATCCTTGGCTTGATTGCTCTCGGCGACGGCAACATCGGGGATGGTATGAAGCAAATCGCCACAACCAATACTGAGAAAATGAATTCAATCGGAACAGAGAAAGATTCTGTACCATTTGGAACGATATTCACTGGAATGATTTTCGCTAATCTCTTCTACTGGGCATCTAACCAGTATGTTATCCAGCGAACCCTTGGAGCAAAAAGTCTTGCCGAGGGACAGAAAGGCGTACTGATCTCTGGTTTTTACAAGCTGCTTGTGCCGCTGACGATGATGATTCCGGGTGTCATTGCCTTTCATATGTACGGAGATGGCTTGAAGTCCGTCGATCTCGCCTACCCTGCATTGATATCTGATGTATTGCCGAACTGGATGTCCGGTTTCTTCCTGGCCGTCCTGCTAGGTGCCGTCTTAAGTTCATTCAATTCATTATTGAACAGCGCTGCGACGATGTTCGCGCTCGACATATATAAAGCACGCTTCAACCATGATGCAGATGACCGAAAATTAATTTCCGTCAGCAAAATCGCTGGTACACTTCTTGCGATCGTCTCATTGTGTATTGCACCACTATTAATGAACGCACCCGAAGGATTATGGGATTTAATCAGAAGATTCACAGGCTTCTTCAACATCCCAATTATTGTAATTCTGCTGGTAGGGATTTTCACGAAACGAGTCCCGTCGCTTGCGGCAAAAGTCGTGATCATCTTCCATGTCATCACCTATTATATGCTCGTTTGGGGTACACAGCATCTGTTCGATTTTGTTGTCCCGATCCATTTCATCCACATTTACGCAATCCTGTTCGTGGTTGAAGTCGCCATTATGATCGCAATCGGATTCTGGAAGCCGAGATTGACACCATATACCTTCCGCTCACAAGCAGCAGTCGACATGGTGCCATGGAAGTACACATTGCCAGTATCTGTCGTCCTGCTAGCGCTCGTTGCCATCCTTTATGTTGTATTCTCCCCAATCGGGTTGGCATACGCCGGCGGTTATGTATCTCCGGCATTTTGGCCAGTAACTCTGGGAATACTCGCAGTTACAATCGCATTATCATTTGCAGCGGTTATAAAATGGAACAAAACCTATGCCCGGTATCTAAAGAGTGAGAATAGCGTAACTAGGATAAAATCAGGTTCTACTGCAGAGTTGCAGCCTACACTGAGCGATTATCAATAATCGACTTTACGGAACAAAGCCCTATTAGAGTTCTAATCATCTAATAGGGCTTTTTATTTCACTCTTTTAACTGGTAAGGAACTCTTATTAGACATTTCACTTCTGCTCTTCGCTTGAAATGTACACTAAACCTCTTTTATTAGACATTTCGCTTCTGCTCTTCGCTTGAAATGTCTATTAAAACTCTTTTATTAGACATTTCGCTCCCGCTCTTTGCTTGAAATGTCTATTAAAACTCTTTTTTTAGACATTTTGCTCTTGCTCTTCGCTTGAAATGTCCATTAAACCTCTTTTATTAGACATTTCGCTCCTGCTCTTCGCCTGAAATGTCCATTAAACCTCTTTTATTAGACACTTCGCTCTTGCTATTCTCTTGAAATGTCTATTAAACCTCTTTTATTAGACATTTCGCTCCCGCTCTTCGCTTGAAATGTCCATTAAACCTCTTTTATTAGCGACCCAACTCTTTGCTTGAAACAGCTATTAGAGCTAACTTTTGTCCATCGTAAAATGAATTACACGCTTTAAAGGTTTTTCCTTTTTTTTAACGAAGATATATTAAGTAACTATATTAGAAAGGGATTCTTCAATGTCATTTATTTTATGTGGGATATTAACTGTTATAGGCTTCGGTACTTACCTTGAGGGCAAAGATGCAGCACGAAGAGGTTTGAAGCTAATCCTGAGCCTGCTTCTTGCGGTTATGATTGCCGTGGTCATGGACAGCAGTGTTTCGACCTTAGTTGAGCAGGAGAGAATTCAAGGGAAGCCATTATTTATCGCTTTCCATACTATTATCCCTGCTGCAGTGTTTTTCATCTTCCAGCTATTGCTTTATAACATTAAGATGTACGGTAAATAAGGCGTCTGGTTAACCAGACGCCTTTCATTATTATTGATATCCTTTTGCGCTTTCCTTTAATATTTTATCCTTGAAAAGCGTGTAGCTCCAGGACTGGTAGGCTATGATGATTGGCACGAAGATGACCGCAACGACGAACATGATGGTCAGATTCAGCTTACTACCGGCTGCATCGAAAAGGGTGATGCTATAGGCAGTGTCGATTCTGGATGGCAGCATGTTCGGAAACATCCCGACGAAACCGAAAGCCATTTTTGTAAAAATCGTCACGCAAACAGCCGTAAAGGCATAACCGATTTTCTTTTTAAAAATAAAGTAGGCCGCAGCGAGCATAGCTGTCAGTGCGAGAATCGGCACAATCCACAGGGCTGGGTGCTCTGAGTAGTTGTCGAGCAATCGTGTCCTGTTCACAGTTGCCAGAAAAAACAGTGACAAAACGGCTGCAGTGACTCCAGCTAAAATCCTTGAAAATCTGTATGCTCTCACCGCCGTTTGCCCTGCTGTCTTTAGCTGAATCCAAAGAGATCCTGACAGAAGGAACAATGAAATAAACAACAATCCTCCCAGAATTCCGTAGCCGTTCAACAAGCTGAACAAATTGCCTTCATAGCCATTGGCGCCGATCAACAATCCCTGATACAGATTGGCGAAGGTCACCCCGAATAAGAAGGCGATCAAGAAGCTGCCGGTGAAAAAGCCCCATTTGCACGCGGCCTGCCAAATTGGGTTGTCATCCTTATGCATGAATTCAAGTCCTATAGCCCGGATGAACAAGGCGATGAGTACCAGGAATAAAGGCGTGTACAAAAAGCTGAACATATCGGCATAGACAGCTGAAAAAGCCGCGAATGTCGCTCCCCCAGCCGTAATCAGCCATACCTCATTCCCGCCCCAGAATGGTCCAACTGCCTCCTGGAGCTGGTTGCGCTCCTGCCGGTTTTTCGCAATGAACGGAAACAGCATACCGGTCCCAAGAGTGTAACCATCGAGGATAAAATAAACCGTCCAAATCAATCCCCACAAACCGAACCAAATGATTGCAAGTGTATCATGAGACATGCTTCACGCCTCCTTCAAGGCCATATTTAACCTCTGATTCAGGACCTTTTTTCGCATATTTGATGATCAAGTAAACATCTGCTATCAGAAGAACCGTATAGAAAATGACGAGAGCCGCCAAAGAGAATACCACTTGTGACACCGCGATTGGAGAGACACCCTCCGATGTTTTCATCAATCCGTACACAACCCACGGCTGCCTACCTGCTTCGGCTACCATCCAGCCGGCATTGATTGCCAGGTACGGAAGCAGTACAGAATACAGGACCAGCTTCAAGTACCGAGGTGAGTTTTCGAGTTTATTTTTCCGGTAAAGGTACAAGCCGTACCAGGAGACCATCAGGAAAAAGACTCCGAGAGCGACCATGACCCTGAACGCGTAAAAGACCAGTTCCACGTTCGGGCGTTCATCCTTGGGAATGTCTTTCAGACCAGTGACTTCCCCATCAAAGGAGTTTGTATAGAAGAAACTGCCCAGTTTCGGTATGCTGATGGCCTCAAAAGCATTGCGCTCGTTTTCCTGGTCGGGAATCTGGATCAGGTGGAACGGCATGTCCTTTTGTGTTTCCCAGACCGCCTCCATCGCTGCACCTTTTGCCGGCTGCATTTTAGCTGCGAACACACCGGACTGGTGGCCGATGAATGGCGTCAAAGTTGCCGAAAACAGCGCCATTGCGAGACCATACTTAAATGACTTTTTATAAAATGCTGTTTCATTTTTCCTAAGCAGATGATAAGCACTGATTGCCATCATGAAGAATGCCCCGACAATATAGGCACTCACAACTGTATGTACGAACATATACCAGGCATACGGATTGGTGACAAGCTCTGAAAAGCTCTCCAGCTCGACACGTCCATTATTCAGGACATAACCGACTGGATTTTGCATAAAGCCATTCGCGGTGATAATCCAGAGCGCCGAAATATTCGTGCCGAGGGCCACCATCCAAATCGAAATCGCCCGCAGCTTTGGTGAAAACTTATCTTTACCGAACAACCAGATGCCCATAAAGGTCGATTCTAGGAAAAAAGCGACCAGTGCTTCTATCGCAAGCGGCGATCCGAAAATATCTCCCATATACTTTGAGTACTCAGACCAGTTCGTGCCAAATTGAAATTCCATCGTAATGCCGGTAATCACACCAAGCACAAAGTTGATGGCGAACAGTTTTCCCCAATAATCCGCCATCCTTTTATACGTCTGGTCCAGGGTGCGCGCATACTTTGTCTCCATGATGGCGACGAGAATGACTAAACCAATCGTTAATGGAACAAATAAAAAGTGATAAAACACTGTTACAGCAAACTGAATCCGACTTAATAACAGGACCTCTTCCATCTTCGGTTCCTCCTAATTTTGAGTTTGTGAATTTTTTAACATAATCATGATTCTATTTTAAAAAAACTTTGTGAGTGATATCGCAGATTTTTGTAGAGAATTTGTGACAATTTTATCCTTTGAGTGTGATGCAGGTCACAGACAAACAAAAACAGTGTCAGCGCCTTGATCAGCCCCGACAAGCGCTGCAGCTGGACAAAAAAAAGGCCCTGTTTAACAGGACCTGAACAATCAAATATTCCCGATATTTGAAGGATCTGTACTGACTCCTTGCTGGCCGGGCACCCAGTTAGCCGGCACTCCTTTTCCTGTTTGCTTGGCATACTCGAAAGCCTGGAGGATTCTTACGTGCTCAGGAAGGTTGCGGCCGACATTGCCGGGATAGGTTAGCTTTGCCTTGATAATGCCCTCTGGATCAATGAAAACCGATGTCCTGAAGGAAGCTCCAGTTGTTTCATCAAGAACACGGTAAGCCCGGCTGATCACCTGTGTCCTGTCGCTTACCATTGGATACGTAACATTCTTCAAAGATGGAGAGGTCTCCTTAAAAACCTTATGAGAATATACGCTGTCTGTGCTGATTGCCAGCAATTCAGCACCCAGTGCCTTTATATAAGGGTAAACAGCGGCGACCGCCGCCAATTCTGTCGGTCAGACAAAAGTAAAATCGCTTGGGTAGAAAAATAAAATGACCCACTTTCCCCGATAATCCTCGAGGTTAATCTTCTTTATGTCCCCATTAATCAACGCATCTGCTGTAAAAAGCGGAGCCTGGTCATCACGGGTCGCGCAAAAAACAGTCGGGCACTCAACCAAATCTTGAGCGTACAATTTATCGTCCATTTCAGCATCCCTTTCATTCGTAAAATTTCTTCTCTACAATCATATGCAAGTGATTTTTTATATTTCAGGTTCCATCTGGAAAAACTACAACGGACAAGAAAGGAGGGTTCATGAATGAGCAGAGGCAAAGAGTTCAACCACAAGAAAAAAGGCCATCCTGGCGACCTGCCTTCAGGTGCACTGAAAGCAAAGAGGCCTGAGACCGAAGCACAGGAAGATGAGGAATTCCTCGTCGTCCAGGAAGCGTTCAAAAATCGCGTAGAGGAAGACGAAGTGTAAAATATTGCAGGACCTGGCGCATAATCGCCGGGTTCTTTTTTTGATTGAAACTTTTTCCTAAGGGAATCGTATATGTAGTTATTCACAGCTTTTTAAACAGCCGGATATAAAATTTGAGGAGGAATCCATATGATCGTAACTACAACTTCGACTTTGCAGGGAAAGGAAGTTGAGAAATATCTTGGAATAGTCTCCGGGGAAGCCATTATGGGTGCCAATGTGGTGCGCGACTTTCTTGCAAGTGTTACTGATGTAATCGGAGGCAGGAGTTCGGCATACGAAAACAAGCTGGCAGAAGGCCGGGAAATCGCGATTCGTGAAATGGAAGACAAGGCTCGCAAAATGGGCGCTAATGCCGTAATCGGTGTCGACCTTGATTTTGAAACATTAAGGGAAGGCATGATGATGTGTATCGCCACGGGCACAGCGGTTTATGTAAAAGAATAATGCAGGAAGGTCCTGGCTCAACGCCAGGACCTTTTTTCATGCTATAGCTGAATAGACATCGTTTTTTCGAACCCGCAATTCTTAATACAACTTTAAACCTGTTGCTTTTTAAAGTTGGCAAGCACAAGTCCGTTCCCTACTACGGAGTCTTCCTGCCGTTCGAAGCCGAGTTTTCCATAAAGCTTTACAGCCGGAGTGTTCGCTGCTCCGGTTGAGACAATCATTTCAGAGTGTTCAATCTGTTCTAATTGAGTAATCAGCTTTCGAGCAATTCCTCTGCGGAAAAAGTCTGGATGAACCATCACACGATAGATATCGATTACTTCCCCTTCTTTTTTAAAAGAGACCGCCCCAGCGAGCCTCCCTTCTATAAAACAACCAATAAAGGTTTCGCCGCAATCCTGAAGCTGCTCGAATGTTTCTTTTAAAGGCGGGATTTCATCTGTGCCAATCAGACATGCTTCGATTTTATAAGAACTTCTCTGCAGGTCCAGCACCTCAGCACATTCCATGTTAATTTCGAAATTAATTTCCCGGATTTCAGGGAGAAATCCGCTGTCTTTTAGCTTGTTTATGATCAGCTCTTGCCTTTCTGTTAACGAAGGCAGATTATTTAATGGGAAAAAGCGCAGCTCCTTGCTCTCCCCATCATTCATCTTCAGCTTCCCTTCCCAATCCTCGCAGGCATACAAAGCGATCGCGTTATAAATCTCATCGCCATTTGGGTATTTAAAATAGTACTCTTCACCGGCAACCACTTCTATAAATTTCAACCTTTTTAAATTAAGTCCTGTTTCCTCAAACAATTCCCTGCGAGCTGTATCCTCAAAGCTTTCGCCAGGTTCCATCGCCCCTCCGGGAATTCCCCACCTGCCAGTATCAGTCCTTAGCTGCAGCAGAACTTCATACTCCCTATTAAAAACAAGCACAGCAGAGCCCACCAGAATGAATGGCCTGCTGCCGATAAGTGCGCGGATTTCTTTAATATAGTCGCTCATGTGCTCCCCCATTACAAAAAATCTCTTATTTCCTTTATACTAAGTAAAGCATACGTAAAATTGTTGTGTTTTGAAAGGAGCAATCATGAAATCATTAGTACTTGCAGAAAAACCAAGGGTTGCCCGTGAGCTTGCGCGTGTACTTGGCTGCAATAAAACTCATAAAAGCTATTTTGAAGGTAATCAATATATCGTCACTTGGGCGCTCGGCCACTTGATTGAATTGAAGATGCCCGAGAATTATGACCCAAAATACAAGGTATGGAAGCTTGAAGAACTGCCGATCATCCCGGATAAAATGGGTCTGAAGGTCATCAAGCAGACGAGCCATCAGTTCAAGGCAATCGAGCATCTGGCTGAACGCAAGGATGTCGGCGAATTCATCATCGCAACTGATGCCGGGCGTGAGGGCGAGCTTGTTGCCAGATGGATTCTCCAACGCATCAACTGGAAAAAACCAATCAAGCGACTGTGGATTTCCTCGCAGACGGACCGCGCCATCAAGGATGGGTTTAAAAACCTTAAACCTGGCAAGCAGTTTGAAGACCTGTACGAGTCCGCTGTCTGCCGTGCCGAGGCTGACTGGCTGATCGGCTTGAATGTTTCGAGAGCTTTGACAACGAAATTCAAAGACCCATTATCTGCAGGCCGTGTCCAGACACCAACACTCGCGATGGTTCTGGAACGCGAGGACGAAATCAACAAGTTCGTGCCGAAGGAGTACTGGACCATCCAGGCGAAGGTCGGCTCGTTGAATGCAGAATGGGAGCATAAAGGCGAAAAACGGATTTTTTCACAGGAAAAAGCAGAGCAAATCCAAAAGAAGCTTTCAAATAAGAAAGCTTCTTTGAAATCGCTGGACCGCAAACAGAAATCGGAGCCGCAGCCGATGCCCTATGACCTGACAGAACTTCAGCGAGATGCCAATAAGCGTTTTGGCTTTTCAGCAAAGAAAACATCCAATGTGCTGCAGGGTTTGTATGAACAGCATAAACTTGTCACCTATCCAAGGACTGACTCACGCTATCTGACGACCGATATGGAAGCGACCATGGCAGACCGCCTTAATGGAATCATGTCCGGCTACCGTGATGAAGCAAAGCCTGCGCTTGCGCTAAAAGGAAAGGTCCAGGCCCGCCGGGTATTCAATAATGAGAAAGTCACCGACCACCATGCAATCATCCCGACAGAGGAGCGGCTTCACCTCGCCGATTTGTCACCGGATGAACGGAAGCTGTACGATTTGATCGTCCGCCGGTTCCTGGCTTTATTTTACCCGGCCTATCAGTATGAAGTGGTTCATGCTAACTTCGATGTCGAAGGAGAATCACTGTCAGCTCGGGAAACGAATATTCTTGAGCTCGGTTTTAAAAAGGTTCTCGGAAAAGACGATGATGAGGCCGGCACACAATCTTTGGGCCACCTTGAAAAAGGCAAGAGCTACTCTGTGGGCCAGGTTAATATGAATAAAAAAATGACAGAACCCCCGCTTCGTTTGTCTGAGTCTGACATCCTTGCAAAAATGGAGAAGTTCGGTCTCGGCACCCCGGCAACGCGGGCGGAGATCATTGAGCGGATCATTTCTTCAGAGGTCGTGGAAAGGCAGAACGGCCGCCTGTACCCGACCAAAAAAGGCAAGCAGCTCATCGACCTGGTCAACGATGAACTGACTTCCCCTGAACTGACAGCGAAATGGGAAAAGGAACTGGAAGAAATCGCCCGCGGCATAGGCGATCCGAAAGCTTTCAAGAAACGGATCCGTGAACAGACGGCCCGCCTTGTATCCGAAATCAAGACGAGCGATAAAACCTACCGTGCCCATAACCTGACAGGTTCAAAATGCCCTGAATGCGGCGAGTTCATGAAGGAACGCAAAACAAAGGACGGACGCATCCTCGTCTGCTCCAGTCCTGAGTGCAGCTTCCGCAAGCATAAGGATCCAAAGCTTTCACAAAGACGCTGCCCTCAGTGCCACAAACGGATGGAAATCCATAACGGCAAAGCGGGCGCATACTTCCAATGCCGACGCTGCAATGTCGTGGAGAAGGCCGAGGATAAAAAGAAAAAAGGCGTATCCAAACGTGAGGAGCGCAAGTTGAAGGAAAAATACTCACCATCCCAGGAAAACTTCGGCACCAGTCTCGGAGACTTGCTGAAAGCTGCGATGGAGGATAAGGATTAGGAATATGTTACTCATAAGCGGCCATTGTGCCGCTTTTTCATTTCTAGTTGGGAGATTCGCTTGTAAAAAATTCCTTTACAGTAGTATGATATTCGTTGGTTGTCATCAATTAGATATAAAAGGAGTAACATCATGAGGATTAGGGATTGGGATCGAAATTTAAAGATTCGCTTGTTTGGCGAAGCTTTAATGAATATAACATTTTGGATGTTTTTCCCGTTTTTGACGATATATTTTGCTGAAAGTTTCGGGAAGGGCAACGCGGGATTTCTGCTCGTCTTATCCCAGGTCTTTTCGGTATTCGCCAATTTGATGGGCGGATACACCGCCGACCGGTTCGGGCGCAAACGGATGATGGTGATCTCAGCTTTCGGCCAGGGAATTGCCTTCCTTGTTTTTGCCTACGCGGTTTCACCATGGTTCACCTCACCGATGCTCGGGTTCATCTGCTTTACACTCGTAGGGATGTTCGGCTCCATTTACTGGCCAGCCAGCCAGGCGATGGTCGCGGACGTGGTCCCGGAAAAAGACCGCAGCAGTGTATTCGCGATTTTTTATACACAGATCAATATCGCTGTTGTTGTCGGCCCGATTCTCGGTGCGATTTTTTATGTAAAATATCGATTTGAATTGATGATCGCAGTAGCGGTTATCTCCATCCTGCTTGCGCTTGTCCTTGCAAAATGGACGCGCGAGACGGTCCCTGCTTCTGCCAGGCAGGCACGTGCAGAGAATGGGAAATGGTATGATTTCCTTAAGGATCAAATTGCCGATTACAAGGTTATCGTCCAGGATAAAATTTTCCTCATGTTCATCATTGCAGGAATTTTAGCGGCGCAAACGTTTATGCAGCTTGATTTGCTATTCCCTGTTTACACAAAGGATGTGGTGCACAATCAAACGGTGCTCGAACTCGGCAGCAGGATATTCACCGTCAATGGCGAACAGGCTTTTGGCTTGATTCTATCTGAAAACGGCTTGCTGGTTGCCCTCTTTACTGTCGTTGTCACACGTTGGGTGACCCGCTTCCGTGAACGGAATGTGTTTGTATTGTCCTCGCTCATATATGCAATCGCAATTTTGATGTTCGGTGCGACAAATTGGATTTGGGGACTGATTGCAGCGATGGCTGTATTCACATTGGCCGAACTAATGACTGCTGGTTTACAGCAAACCTTCATTTCGAATCTGGCACCTGAGCAAATGCGCGGCCAGTATTTTGCGGCCGCTTCCTTGCGATATACGATTGGCAGGACAATCGCCCCGATCAGCATCCCGCTCACCGTCTGGATCGGATACGGCTGGACGTTCACCATCCTCAGCATTCTCGCCGTTTTAAGCGCGGTGCTGTTTGGGTTGATGTTCAGGATGTATGAGACTAGGAAGGCAGCGGGGGTTTAAGCAACGTAATGGAGTTGGCAGCTCGGATATAGATGGAAAAATTTGAAGTTGGTCGATATATCCAAGAATGTGGTCGATATATTTAAATTTCCGCCAATAAGTTAAAGAAGTTGCGCTAAAAGTCAAAAGTAGTCCATCTATTACCCTGTGCACAAAAAATCCATGCAGAACCTGATTCTGCATGGATTTTTTCCTGTTATTTTACCTTCGCATCGCTATACTTGAAGGTCATGAACACAAATAGCAGGAAGCTTAGCAGCAAAGTCGAACCGCCGACGATATAAAACACCATTGTGAAAGTTTCTGGCAGCGGGAATGGCTTCACGTTATAAAGCCACATGCCCAAGGTCAGGCCGAAGCTTCCAATGATTGCAGTCCATACATGGAATAATGCTAGTTTTGAAGATTTTGGCACCTCATATGAACGGTAATAGCTTGAGAATGCAAACAGACTCAGCCAGCCGACGACCAGGATATGCGCATGGACAGGACGAACTGCATAGTCACCGGCACCTGCCATATGCGAGCCCATGAACGCGCCAACGAAAGCGTAAATCGCGGAAAGACGCAACAAGACAACATCGAATTTCATAAAAAAAATCCCCCTATACCCCTTTAGTATACCGCTCTATTTTACCCTACGCTGCTATTAAGTTGCCAGTTTGATAGGCTAGCAATTTTAGACAGAAAGACAGCTTTCCCAATGTCTAGTTAAGTCGAATGTCTTAAGTTTCTTTTTTGCTATAAAATCGTTACAATATAAAAGAAGATTCAGAAAAGGGGCGAAATAAATGAGTGATTTCAAAACGAATTTAGAGAAATATGCTGACCTTGCTGTCAAGGTTGGCGTTAACATCCAGAAGGACCAGACGCTTGTCATCAATACAATGCTTGATTCCGCTGAGTTTGTCCGTGTGGTTGTGAAAAAGGCATACGAAGCCGGCGCTAAAAACGTCGTGGTGAACTGGAATGATGACACTGTTAACAGAACAAAATATGACCTTGCACCTGATGAGGCTTTTACCGAGTACCCTGAATGGCGTGCACGCGAGGTCGAGGCTCTGGCTGAAAACGGCGCGGCATTCATGTCAATCGTTTCATCAAGTCCTGACTTGTTGAAAGGCGTGAAGTCTGAGCGTATTGCAAACTTCCAGAAAGCTGCTGGAACGGCGCTTTCAAAATATCGTAAATACATACAATCTGATAAAGTCAGCTGGACAGTCATTGCCGTTCCTTC
This sequence comes from Bacillus sp. ISL-55, assembly GCF_018613155.1. Classification (GTDB taxonomy): domain Bacteria; phylum Bacillota; class Bacilli; order Bacillales; family Cytobacillaceae; genus Mesobacillus. The sequence continues at coordinate 98,478 of NZ_JAGGQU010000023.1, forward strand.
TGAAGGCTGGGCAAAAATGGTGTTCCCTGAAGATTCAGCTGAAACAGCTGTTCAGAAGCTTTGGGATGCGATTTTCAAGGCAGTCCGTGTGGATACGGAAGATCCGGTCGCAGCATGGAAAGATCATGACGCTTCCCTTCATGAAAAAGTCGATTACCTGAACAGCAAGCGATACAAAAAGCTTCACTATAAAGCACCTGGCACAGACCTGACTGTCGAGCTTCCTGAAAAGCACATCTGGGTTGGCGCTGGAAGCGTGAACGAGCAAGGTAACGAGTTCATGGCAAACATGCCGACTGAAGAAGTCTTCTCCGTACCGTTGAAAACTGGCGTGAACGGCTATGTATCAAGCACGAAACCGCTTAGCTACGGCGGAAACATCATCGACAACTTCAAGTTAACTTTTGAAAATGGTAAAATCATCGGCGTCGAAGCAGAAGAAGGCGAAGATATCCTCAAGCAGCTTGTTGCCACTGATGAAGGATCACATTATCTAGGTGAAGTTGCCCTTGTTCCATTCAACTCGCCAATTTCACAATCAAACGTGCTGTTCTTCAACACTTTGTTTGATGAAAACGCATCAAACCACTTCGCAATCGGCAGTGCATATGCATTCTGCGTAGAAGGCGGCAAGACAATGTCTTCAGAAGAATTGGCTGAAAACGGATTGAACGAAAGCATCACCCACGTCGACTTCATGATCGGTTCCGATAAAATGGACATCGACGGAATCACTGCAGACGGATCTGCTGAGCCAGTGTTCCGCAATGGAGACTGGGCGCTGTAAGATATATGGTCAAAAACAGCCGGACATTTTGTTCGGCTGTTTTTTTGCGGGGAGTATTTTTAGATTTCGGAGCTGCTTTGACAGCTTTTCTGCTATTCCCCTTCAATCTGTCCGAACTCGGCTCTACTTCAGACAGCTTTTGCTCTTTCACCCTCCAACCTGTCCGAACTTGGCGCTACTTCGGACAGCTTTTACTCTTTCATCCTCCAACCTGTCCGAACTCGGCTCTACTTCAGACAGCTTTTGCTCTTTCACCCTCCAACCTGTCCGAACTTGGCTCTACTTCGGACAACTTTTGCTCTTTCACCCTCCAACCTGTCCGAACTCGACTCTGCTTCAGACAGCTTTTGCTCTTTCACCCTCCAACCTGTCCGAACCTGCCTCTACTTCAGACAGCTTTTGCTCTTTCATCCTCCAACCTGTCCGAACCTGCCTCTACTTCGGACAGCTTTTGCTCTTTCATCACCAAACCTGTCAAAATCTCGAACTCCTTTTGACACCTTTATCCATAATCCTATCAAACCTGTCTGAATCACTTATTTAATATAGTTTTTACAAAACGTCCTTTTCCCTTATGCGCCTTAAATCCCTGTGCTATAATGAAGTTACCAAGAAATTATTACATAAAACATTAGATATATTGTTAACCTATTTGTTTATCTGGGGGCGACGTCTTGATCCAATTACAAATTATTGTGACTGGTGAGGTTCAGGGTGTGGGGTATCGGTATTATACTCAAATGAAGGCGATTCAGTTTGGGATTACAGGCTGGGTGAAGAACCTTCAAGAGGGCGGCGTTGAAATTCTAGCTTCAGGTTCCAGGGCTGACCTCGAAAAATTCACTGATGAGGTACGCAGGGGCAATCCTTTCTCCACTGTTGACCATATTGAAGTGAACGAAACAGAGAAGACCGAAACCTATAAGTCATTTGCAATAAAATATTAAACAGGCAGAGGAATCGTCCTCTGCCTTTGTTGTGTAAAAGCTTGGGCCAGCTCTCCCTAATGGGAGCAGGCCCTATTGCTTTTTGCCTCACAATCTCGCAGAATATAAGAGATATAAATTTTAGGGGGTACGATTGAATGTGGAATGAATTCAAGAAATTCGCCTTTAAAGGCAATGTGCTAGATCTCGCTGTCGGGGTCATCATCGGGGCTGCATTCGGAAAAATCGTTTCTTCGCTTGTCGATGATATCATCATGCCGATCATAGGGTTCGCTACATTGGGAGCTGATTTTTCAAAACTTACATACAACGGGATACAATACGGTGCATTCTTACAGTCTGTCATGGATTTTTTCCTTACGGCATTAGCTATATTTTTCTTCATTAGAATCATCAACCGCTATCGTAAAAAAGACGAAGCCAAACCAGCAGCGCCTAAACCTGATGCTAAAGAAGAACTATTAGTGGAAATTCGCGATCTTTTGAAGGAAAAAAAGCATATCTGAAATTTTTCGTTACTGAATGAAACCGGCGATACCTGTCACCCGTATATATAATCAAATAAACTTATGAGGTGACCTGTTAATGTACGCTTATTCAGATAACTCCATGATGCCATCGGTAATGAGAACCTTCGCTTTATCCCTGGCAATCGCCTTCATTGGCACAATGGCCGGAGTCTTCGTTCCGCCAGCTCTGTTCCTTCCGCTCGTCATCATTGAGATTGCGATGTTGATCGGGGTATTCTTTTTACGAAAAAAGAAAGCCATCTCTTATGCATTTCTTTATGCGTTTACGTTTATCTCGGGAATGACGATGTATCCAGTGATAGCCCATTACATCGCGGTGTCAGGAGCTAATGTTGTAATTAATGCGCTCGGGGCCACCACTGTTGTTTTCGCTGGTCTTGCCCTTTATGCGACAAAAACGAAGCGTGACCTGAGCTTCCTTGGCGGCATGCTGATGGCAGCCTTGCTGGCGCTGATTGCGGTAAGTATCTTTAACTGGATCTGGCCGCTCAGCTCGACGGGAATGATGGCTTATTCCTTTATTGGAATCCTCGTTTTCAGCGGGTATGTATTGTTTGATTTTAACAGGATGAAGCATTATGGCGTGAGTCCAGAAGAAGTGCCTTTGATGGCTCTGAACCTGTATCTGGATTTCATCAATCTTTTCCTGTATATTCTGCGGTTCTTTGGGATTCTATCGAGCAATGACTAATATTAATCTAAAGGCAGCCCTAAGCGGCTGCCTTTTTACTATTTTCCAATATTTAGATGAAATACCAACTTTTTATTTAGTTTATTAAGTTTTCAGTGATTTCACCCGGGTATATATATAGTGCAAGGCCAATACAAAAACTAGAAGGGACTGGTTAAGGTGCAAAACTTTACGGCGACTTCGGAATATGTCATTGGCTTAGCACACGGAGGAAGATTTGCGCTGCTGTCTCAAGGCACGCTGGTCTTAAATCGATGGACTTAATATCGATTGGCCACAATGCTTTTGAATAGCTAGAGCAGAGCACTCCTCTAAGTTCGTCCGCAGGATAGGAGCAAGGCCAATACTAGTAATGAAGGGGCTGGTTAAGTTGAAAGACTTTACGACAACTTCGGAATACGTCATTGGCTACGCAAGCGGAGGAAGATTCGCGCTGCTGTCTCAAGGCACGCTGGTCTTAAATCGATACATTTAATATCGATCTACCCCAGGAGCGCAATTTGAATAGTAACAGCTGAATACTCCTCCCATCGTCCGTATGTCGGACGCAAAAAAGGTGCAGGCCAAGCGGCCCGCACCTTTTTTGCGTCTACTATCTAACTTAGCAGGTTTTTACACAAAGAGTTCCTGTGAATGTGCTCCTCAAGGTTTACTAGTTTCCGGCATCAGGGTATTTAATAACTATCTTTCACAAGGAGGTTTTTTACATGGAAAAAGACCATATGATCCATAAAGATGGCGAAGTCGATACTAACAAGGTGGATGAAACACTTGATCGAATGGATACGCAGCAGGCGGATGAGATTCTTGGGGACTTTAATGAATTCAGGACTTATCTGAGCAAACGTGTTAAGCTTGGCAAAACAGCTGGACTTAATGAAGAGCAGCTTGCGAAAACGGCTGAAAAGGTAGCCGATTATCTTGCTGATAACGTAACACCGCGTAACAAAGAGGAGCAGCTGCTGCAGGAGCTTTGGAAGGTCGGCACAAAGGAAGAGCAGCATTCACTGGCACATATGCTTGTAAAATTGGCAGAATAGAAAAAAATCGCCCAACTTTGGGCGATTTTTTTTATGAGTAGAGCCAAGAAAAACTTTACCCAAAGAATTTGTTCTTCTTTTTCACCCTGAGGATATCTCCAATCCAGCCTTTTTTCTTCAAATAATAATATAAGCCTGCAGTGGTTGCAAATATCAAAGCACCTGCAAATACATATCCGAATTTCCATTCAAGCTCCGGCATGACTTTGAAGTTCATTCCCCACACCGCTCCCCATGCAGTTACCGGCGTAAACAAGATTGTCATGACCGTCAGGGTCTTAAAGATTTCATTTCCGCGATGGGTCGAGACGACTTCTTCCAATTTGATCATTGTATCGATTGCCTCCTGGTATTCTCTCAGTAGCATCCTGATCCGCTCTACACGGGTTTCAACGCGGTGGAATTCGGCCTGTTTCTGGACGCCTTTTCCATATGCCTCTTCTGCGATGAATTTAAGCTCGACAATCGGAACAACTAGATTTTTCCAGACGAGGAGTTCATGTCGGTTTTCATAAATTTTCTCAAGGAGTTCAAGGTTATTCTGTTCCTTCATTTCCCATAACAAATCATAAAGACGTTCTTCATAGGCATCAATCTTCAGTAGATAGCTTGATAGAATTTTACCCAAAAGGATAAAAAACCCTTCAACTGCATTTTCAGCCTGGTCCATCTGTTTGTGAACACCTGTTGCCCCGACATCCAGTATGGAAAAGTCAAAACCAACCGTTATTAAGAAGTCCCTACTGATATAAAAATGGAAGATGTTTTTCTCGCCTTTCTCCTCAATATCCTGTTGATAAATAAGTGAGCCCCAAATGTATTCCTCTCCTCTAGTCTCGGTATCCAGATCAAGGAGGTTGGCTTTTCGGTCTTTTATTTTTTCTAACCATTCTCCACAACTTGGTCCTTTTGAGATCAGCTCCTTTACCTTCTCACTATCATCTTGCCGGAAATCATACCATTTCCACCTTTTTTCATTAAATGTATGCATCAATGGTCTCAGACCCTTTCATATGTTGTTTTTCAACTATTACTCTTCCCTTTATCAGTCAGCTTGAAACGACTCGCACTAAATTGGCAGACCTTCCATTTTTAAAATGTTTCTTATTTTTATAGAGCGGGTAAATAGGAGTATAGACAAAAGCGATAGATTAATCATTTATAGGAGGGATTAATATGCAAGCAAAAGCAAAAAATGCAGTCATGATGGGTGTAGGAGCCGCAGCCTTATGGATGGCAATGAAACCGGAAAATAAAGCAAAACTAACCGAGATGGCAACACAGGTAAAAGAAAAAGTCATGCCAACGAAGACAAGTGTAGTTCCTGTGCAAAAAGCTGGAAACCCTGACCCGATGGACGTTGAAGATAACAAGATGGTCAGTGAAGGCGCAATGTACGGAGTGAACTATTACAACGAGAATCTGCAAGAACAACGATAAAATGTCCGGGGAATGACTTCCCCGGTCTATTTTTTGTTTAAATCACACCTCGACAATCAATACTAGATAGTGCGAGGGGGATGGAGGTCATTGGGTATTCTATTCATATTTATTTATCTATTCATTGTTTTTACCGTGATTGAGATTAATACGGCTATATTTGTTGCTACCGGGCTTGATCGTAAAATTGCCCGATTTCAGGTGATTTCCATGTTAACCGGGACCGGATTCACGACCGGTGAATCTGAATTGATCATTGATCATCCTGTAAGAAGAAAATTGGGGGCTTTCCTGATTTTATTCGGTGCCTTCTCCCTTGCAGTTATCATCTCTGCCATAAGCAATCTTCTAACCGACAGCTTTTATACAATGGAAATTGCCTATGTCGCTGGAGGCCTTTTAGCTTTGTTGGTTATTTTAAAGGCTCCCACAGTGCAAAGGATGATGAAAAAAAAGATGAAAAGCGAATTGAAAGAGAACTATGAGCTTGCTGATCTACCAATAAGTGATGTCCTTTTAATGGATGATGATGATGAGGTCCGTGAAATTGCAATAAAAGAAGATTCTCCTTTTGCCGGCAAGACATTTGAGGAGATAGTGGATGTCGAAGAAGATATTATGCTCTTATTTATCAAAAGAGGTGAAATAAACATTCGCAACAAAGCCTTCCATACAGAAATGGAGGCTGGTGATACGCTCATTTTATACGGAAATAACCCTTTGATTGATGAAAAATTCAAAAATGCCTAACCCGATGGTTTAGATCAACCACCGCGAGTCAGGCATTTATTGTTTGTACGCAGCTCGGCAATTCCTTCTTTGCATACTCCATATTGAAGCCATGAACAGTTTTTACAAAGAACATCAAGGTCAGCAGGTTCAACCTGTTCGGCAGTCCATTGAACAAGCTCTGATTTTAGATAACGTTCACCTGGCACAAGGCCAAGATGACGAATGACATTGCCATCCATCGACAGCACATGGTCATTCGAACCCTCACTCGCCTCACATATCTCAAGTCCCCTATGCGGACAGGACATGCATGCGTCATCAAACGCAGCGACCACCTTTATGTAAAAATCCTGCTCAGGATCCCGTATATCTTTTACGATGCTTTCCATCTTCTTCACAAACTCCGGACTGTATCCCATCCCCCTGAAACCATGCACGCAGAGGAGATGGTGCCCGCGCAATACTTTTTCCACACCATCACTCCTGTAAAATTAATCTGTTTAATTAATTCTGCAGAATATCCTTGTTTCCCTTTTAATATCTGGAATCTTTGATTATGTTCTTCGCCATCCAGGTAATGCCGATTTTTTTGCAAATCGTCAGGTAATGAAGAAGCAAGATGACCATACTGCCTGTATTCATGCCGATGATGACCCCTTCCATCCCCCATTCCGGTCTTGAGCCGACAAGATAAATCAGAGAAAAGGTAACAATCGTTGCATAAACAGAGTGGATAAAGGCGTCTTTCACCAAGCCGAGTCCAATTAAATAAGCCTGCATTGGGATGGTAAAGTAGTGGAACAGGAAGTATGGCGCCAGCAGCTGTAAAAAGACCGCTGCTTGTTTTGAATGGAAAAAGGTCATCGTCAATGGCTCGGCCAAAAAATAAAAGGCAGTAACCGCAGGCAGGCCATATAGCAATGTTAACAGCATCACCTGCTGAAGCAATTTTTGCAGCTTGTAGAACTCCTTTTCCGCGTAGGCCTTCGATACCGTCGGAATCAGGATGATGAGAAACGAATGGGCGATAAACGCCGGGAAAAATCCAATCGTCATCGCAATCCCCGCCATCATCCCGAATTGTTCAGTTGCCATTTCCGCTGAAAATCCAGCGCTGACAATCGCAAATTTTATCAGAAATGGCTGGACAGCATGCGTCAGGGAATGAAAAATCCTCAGGCCTGTCGTTGGCACGGAAACCTCCACCAGGCTCTTCCTCACCTCTCGCCCGCCTACATGCTTGCCTGGCACACTTTTAATCTTTTGATAAGACATAATGAAGTAGTGTAATAGATAAAGGAAGACGACGAGTTCGCTGCCTGCCAGTGTGCAAAAAGCAACAAGCAGAGCCGTTTCGCTTCCAAAATCAAAGAACTGAAAAACCGCTGAGAGCAATATGAGCTGGACAGCTCTTCTGATAAAATGGGAAATCGCAATTTTCCCCATATCCTGTTTCCCCATGAAAAATCCCCTGGCAATAGCGGTGATCGTCATCACCGGAATGAGTGACAGCACGACCCATTTAAGCAGGGGATGATAATCGTTGAACACAGGAATGATTGGAAGCACAATGGCAGCCGCGATTAGCAGAACCGTAGTGAATACCACCGCAAGCCTTATGGCATGTTTAATCATGCTCCTGTGGTACGACTCATCCTTCTCTGCGATCATCTTGGAGATGGACACCGGCAGCTCAAAGCTTGCGAGCATCATGATCAGGAATATCGTTGGCAAAATCGTCATGTAATGCCCCATCCCGCTTTCCCCAAGTTCCCTTGCCAGAATCATATTGACAAGGAACTCCACCACTTCCCCTAGAAAAGTAGCAATCACAAGGATAGACATCCCTTTAAAAAAAGTATTCATAGCTTCTCTCCCAATCCCGTCTCATTTACTCCTATAAACATATGAGACAAGTCCGGACAATATGAAAAGGGAAATTTTGAGCGTATGAATGAGGCTTTTTCGAGGAGTTTCCGAGGGTGGAATAAGATATTAAAGAGGAAGTTGCAAATTTATAGCTATATTTAGTTTTGTATAGCGGGATTATCAATTTATATAGCGACTTTTTCATTTTTATAGCGATTTTCTTATTTTTATAGCGAATTGGAAAATCCGGCGTGTTTTTCCCAGTAAAATAAAGGAAGAACTGCTTAGAAGCAGTTCTTCAACTTAAAGTTATGATATTTCCTCAAGCTTGGAATACAGCTGATTTCGTTTTGACTCTAGAGCTTCTTTTTCCGCGTATAGCTTTTGGAGCAATTCAAGATCGGTCATAATCGCCATTTGCTGTTCAAGCTCGCTAATCGATTTTTCATGACTCTCAATCTCCTCATACAGAGCTTCTTCATCAATATCAACAACCGCTTCCTTGACTTTTTCTTGCCTTAAAGGAGGCTTTAAAGATTCCACAGGAGCAGGAGCAGTCGACTCCCACTGCTTCCGTTTCTCCGCCATCTTCACTCTCGCCCGGTCATAGTTTCCTTCGATTTCCGTCAGCTCTCCGCCCTCGAGCCAGTAAACCTTATCAAAAAGCTTATTCAAGAAATAGCGGTCATGGGAGACTGCCAGGAGCGTACCCTCGAACCCTGCCAGCGCTTCTTCCAGTACTTCACGTGAATCGATATCCAGATGATTGGTTGGTTCATCAAGAATAAGGAAATTGAGATCCTGATGCATCAGCTGGGCCAGGCGCAGTCTCATCCGTTCGCCTCCGCTTAGCTGGGATACTTTCTTAAAGACATCCGGACCATAGAACAGGAAGCCGGCGAGCACGTTCCGGGCCTCTCCCTCATTCATTACGACCTCGTCCCGAAATGCATCTAGCACAGTTCCGTTCTTCCCGCTGGAAAGCTCCATATGCTGTGAAAGATACCCGATTTTTACATTGCTGCCTTTTCGGACTTCACCATGGTCAGGGGCTAGTTCACCTTGGACGAACTTCAGCAGAGTCGTCTTGCCTGAACCATTTTCACCGACAATCGCTGCACGGTCCTGATAGTAGAGCTGGAGATTGACCTTTGAGAAAAGTTCTCTTCCTCCAAATGATTTCTGGACATCTCTGAAGACGAGCACGTCCTTCCCGCTCCGTGCTCCTGAATCCAGCTCGAAATTCATTTTCTTCCTGTTTAAAATCGGACGGTCCAGCTTCTCCATCCTGGCCAGCGCTCTCTCCATGTTCGTTGCCCTTTTATGAAGAGCCGAACTTGGAGGGTTCGACCTATTCGCCCAGTCACGCAGACGTTTGATTGCCTCTTTCATTTTCTTGATTTTCCGCTGCTGCTCTTCAAATGCCTGGAATTCGCGCAGTAATTTGGCCTCTTTTTCCTTAATGAAATCAGAGTAATTCGCATGATAGAGATCAATCTCGCCATCCTCCAGGTCGAGGATTTTCGTCGCCGTTTCGTCAAGGAAATAACGGTCATGCGAAATGATTACAACAGTCCCATCGTATCCCTTCAAAAACTCAGCCAGCCACTCGGCAGCCATAATATCAAGATGGTTTGTCGGCTCATCGAGAAGCAGCAAATCTGGATTTCGGAGCAAACTTAATCCCAGACCTACCTTCGTTTTCTCACCGCCGCTAAGGCTGTTAAAATTGGAATCAAGCATACCCTTAATCTTTAAGCCGTTGGCAATGGTGTCAATATTTGCTTCCATTTCATAACCGCCTCCGAGAGTAAACTTCTCCTGGAGAACTCCATATTTCGCCAGCAGCCTTTCAAGTCTTAGCGAATCCTCACCAGCTTCTGCCATTTCGGTTTCAAGCTGCTTCATCTCCTCCTGAACAGCCAGCAACTCGTCAAAGGCTGTTTCCAGGACTCCCCTTGCGGTCATATTATCCTCATAAGCAGGAATCTGGGCCAGGTAACCGATTTTCAATCCTTTTTTCCAATGAATCTTTCCCTGGTCAGCCTCTTCCATGCCCGCAATCAGCTTCATTAAAGTTGTCTTGCCGCAACCGTTTGGTCCAACCAGGCCAACCCTGTCTTTATCATTTATTTCAAAAGACAAATCTTCAAAAATCAGATTGCCTCCGTACATTTTGCTTATATTGTTAATACTGCATGCTATCATTATTTTTTCCTCCTATTAAACGATCCCCCTTTTCAGCAAATGCCGCCCGGTTTGTTTAATAAGCACAAAAAAGCCAGGGGCAGATGGCTCTGCTCCTGGCTTTTGGATTTCATGAATACAAGGAAGGGCTAGCTGGCCCTCCATATTCACCGAAACATATTCCTAAGCGGGAAAAGAGATGATCGTACCGTTTGTATTTGATATTGAGCTGTTAAAAAAGGGCATACGTATCCCGTTGGCAGCTGCAACAGCAAATTTCGCACGACAAAAATAAAGGAACTCATTCCAAAATCCGCGTACAAAAACAGTCTTGATCATCTCTCCTCACCTCCGTTCAATAATAGTTAGTTTTATTTTACAATCACATAATTATTTTAGCAAGTTTTTCCTGAAGTGTTCCTATTATGTAAAAACCAGTTCAATGACGACAGTTTTCCCATTCTTCGGCGATTTGTGTCCGTCATAACCATAATCCACACCGTTCACATTGTTAATCAAACGTTTGATTAAGTCCCGTTCATTCCAGGCACACAGGGATTTTATCAATTTTTCCCAAACGGCAAATCTTGAGGATATAGCGTTTAAGCAAGCTTGGACTCCGGGTAATGGTTAACTAACGAAGGAGAGGGTGACAAATGCTAAGACAACTGGAACTTTCAGATTACCAGCTCTGGATGTGTAAAAAAATAAAAGAAAAGTTAGCTGAAAAGCATGACTATATAAATAGTGCTTCCCGTTATCCAAATGAGTTTGAAGAACGGGAAGTCATATCCATTGCGTTAAGCGAAATGCTTATGAAATTAGATGTAATCGATAAGAAAGCAAATTAGATTGACCAGGGGCCATTGGCCTCTTTTTGTTTTATTGATCCTTTTGGTCCTGAATTGAATTCTTCCCACTTAACTCCGCGAGGATATCATTTAATAACGCTTCCTGCCTTTTTGTGCTGGTGACCAGCATGACAAAAAGCACAATAAGAACGATTGGCAATCCGATTGACAACAATACCCCAAAAAGGCCGAACAAACCAAATAACGGCTCCATACAGAGACCTCCCTGTGTTATTTTACGATTGAATGCCTGAATGCATAAATGACTGCCTGTGTTCGATCCTGCACCTGCAGCTTGCTTAAGATATTGCTGACATGCGTTTTCACGGTTTTCAGGGCGATGAATAGTTCATCGGCAATTTCCTGGTTCGTCTTTCCCTCGGCAATCAGCTTCAAGACTTCCATCTCGCGCTCTGTCAGCTCTTCGTGCAGCTCAACATTATTTTTCTGGCGCATTTTCATCATCATCTTGCCCGTTACCTCCGGCTCGAGCACCGGCTGCCCTGAGTATGTAACCCTTACAGCATTAGCAATTTCACTGGCTTTTGATGTTTTCAGCATATAACTCGTCGCACCGGCTTCAAGCGCGGGGTATACTTTTTCATCATCGAGGAAACTGGTTACGATGATGATTTTAGCTTCCGGCCACTGTTCGATGATCTGCTTTGTCGCTTCGATTCCGTCCATTTCCTTCATGACCAAATCCATGAGAATAATATCCGGACGCAGCTCCAGCGCCATCTCGACACCTTTCTTTCCGTTATCTGCCTCGCCGATTACCTCAATATCCGGCTGGGCCGATAAATACGACGAAACTCCAATCCGCACCATTTCATGGTCATCTACAAACACAACTTTAATCATTCTTCTCACCCGCCACCAATAATATTGGAACCTTGACCTCAAGCCTGGTCCCTTTATTTTGAACACTGACAATCTTCAATGTACCGCCGATTTCCCCGGCACGTTCGTGCATATTCTGGAGGCCATATGATCCTGCTTTTGCTTCTTCTACGTTAAAACCAATACCATCATCGACAACTCGCATGATCACTTTATCATCGCGCTTGATCAATAATACTTCTAACTCTTCTGCCTTACCATGGCGAAGCGTATTCGAAACAGACTCCTGGAGGATACGGAATAGATGGTCCTCTACTCCCTTATCCAATGGGAACGGCTCCACCTTCCACTTGATATTCATGGTGACTTTCTGTCTTAATTCGATTAATAGTTCCTCGATTCCTTCCTGCAGGCTCTTCCCTTTTAAAGCAACTGGCCGCAAGTGAAGTAGAAGGGCTCTCATTTCGAGTTGCGATTGATGGATCATTTCCTCGACCATTTTCAGCTGCTTTGTCTCACGCTCATTTTCGGAAGGTCCCTTTGTTTCATTAATCGCAGACATCAGCATCGATGCTGCAAATAGCTGCTGGCTGACCGAATCGTGAAGTTCCCTGGCAAGCCTGTTGCGCTCCTGCGAAATGATTTCCTGAATCCGCGACTCTTGCTCCTCCGCTTTTTCAGTCGCCAGCCTCTGTGACAGCATCGCTTTTTCAGAGATTTGCCTATGCAGCTTGCTGACTCTTTTAGAAATCGAGGTAATTTCTGAGTATGCCTGATTCTGTTCAATTTCGGGCTCCTGGCCTTCCTCAAGCTGAAAAAGCCAGTTGTCGACCGTCCCGATTTGCCTTCGCCAGTATGTTCCTGACGCCATCCCAAAAGCGACGCCTAAAACGACACTAATGCTGAAGGTGAAAATGATGAAAGGAATATCCATCAACTCACGGTTCCATAAATCCGAAAGCCTTGCTACCGGAAAAACAAGCACAAATGACAAAGTCACCGCTATGAATAAAATAATCCCGAGGGTCAATCCCCATAAAATTTGGCGCATGGCTGTCGTCATATACGTTTCACCTCGATATTCCCAACAAGCATTGAGGTGAAAATCTTAACCTTTTGCTCAGCTTCGTCATAGCCTGGTGTCTGTACATAGAGACTCTGGTTCAGCACTCTTCCTTCCTCATGATCGAATACTTCAGCAGACCCAATGATCGACGAATGCCGGAGCGTTACCTCTAAATCATATGGCACATACACTTTTACATTGCCAATGATATTACGGATAAAAATGACGGTTTCACCCTTTGGCAGCACCGTCAGGCTCAGGTCGATGACACTGTCGCCAATCCCAGTCTGAATATTGACATCATTCCACTCATACACATGAGAAGGCGTTTCCTGATGGCCAAACAAACGATTTTTAAATAGTGGAGGCTTTTCGATCAGCATCTCCTTCCTGACTTCCTTATCAGGCTCCTGTAAAACTGGGGTGATCACTTCTGGCTTCTTTTTCGACTGTGCAAATTGATAGGCAAGATAGATCAGCACCGCCAATAAGAAAAACCTGAACGTCATCATGCTGAAAACACTGCTCAGGAAAAAGAACAAACCTGCCCAAAACAGCACCTTACCAGATTTTTTCGGCATTAAAGAGCGGCCAAAGTAAACCATCGCTCCGCTAGCAAGAAGGGAGAAAATCAGTCCTTCGTTAAAAAATGAAACTTCGAGCAAAAGCAATATGAGTCCTGTAATTACAATCCAGCTGACATAATCATTTTTCATGTTGTTCAACATGCTGTCTCCTCCCTTCCTCAAGATTTATTTTAAAAAATGGAATACAGATGATAGAGGGTTGGTAATATGAAGTCCTACAGAGGTGATACTCAAAAGGCGCAGATGCCTGCGCCTCTATAGAATACCATGTTTTGCCTATTAAATAGTATGTGATTCGTTATTTTTAAACTCTTTTTCCAGCTGGGCAATCCTGCTGTCAATTGTATTGCGGTTGTAATTGTTATTCACTTTCTCCTCGAGATGGTCAAGGTAAGTTTCCATCTCTGCAAATCTTGAATAGCCCTTGATGGAATCTGAATGGTTATCAAGCACCTGATCCATCCTGTAATTGGCGCGTGTCACATTTTCCCGGCCCATCAATTCAAGGCGGCGGATGTGCATATCTTTTAGCTTATGATTCATCTCTTCATACTTCCGCTCGAGCTCAAGCTGCTGTTTGACCGCATTCTCCATCGCTTCCTTCAGCCTGGAAGCTCGCACTTCATATTGAATCTGCTCCTGCTGCGCAAACTCCTGAAGATCAGATTCTCCGGCTCTCATTGCCACCTCGGATTGGTGCTTCCTCTTTTCAGCCAATTCAATTGCTTGCTGATGCTCGCGGGCAAACTGTTCCTTCAATTGTCCCTGGCGCTCTAGAAGCTTTCTGACCTTTTCTGTTTCATTTTCACACTCACGAAGATACTGGTTCAACAGTGCGATTGGATTTTTCTTTTCCTTCTGGTCAAGTGCCTCGTGTAAGTCTGCCATTACCGTGTTTTTGATTCTTGTTAATAGATTAGCCATTAGAAATCTCTCCTTTTTGAATTAAAGTTATTTGGTATTCAATTGTGCCCATTGCTTTTCAAAGTTGACGAAAGGATCGTTGTCTTCGCGGACCGCTGCTTCTTTTTTGTCCCAGTTTTTATATACAAGGTACAGAACATATGCTGCTGCGATTCCAAGGATCGCTGGTACGTTAGAAGCCGTCGCCATCAGGATGATGAAGCCGGCGATTCCCCAGCCGATTTTTGCGGATGTCGAGTCTGTCTTTAAAAATTGCTTGACGACGAAGTAGAGCACCAGCAAGCTGACCCCAAGTCCGATGAGCGGGCCAAGGTTTGAAATCAGGACCATGGCAGCAATGAAACCGGCAACAAGTAAACCAAATTTTTTCATTTTCAATTCCTCCTTATCTCTTATGATTACATCTTACCTTTCTGGCAAAAATTCAATAACGTGCCTGAGCTTGATTTTGGAGTAGGACCTGAGGCTTAGTGAGGCGCAGGTCTGGCGGCAGTATCTGTTATTGGAGGGCATCGAAGTTCTTTAGGTCTGCGATTTCAGCCCATAAAAAAATAACCCAGTGACTATTCACTGGGTTATTTCCAAACGAGGTATTATTTATTTTGCGATAAACATTTGCGTCCAATAGTGTCCGTAGGATCCGCCAGTTGCATGTCCAACACCGATATGGGTGTACGTTGGGCTAAGGATATTTTTGCGGTGGCCAGGACTGTTCATCCATGATTGGACTACTTCACTCGGTGTCCTTTGCCCAGCAGCGATATTTTCACCGGCGCTTCTGTAATTGATCCCAAAGTTCTTCATCATCGTGAACGGGCTGCCATAGGTTGGGCTTGTATGGGAGAAATAATTCTTATCTCTCATATCTGCAGATTTATATCGTGCTACCCTGGAAAGCTGCCAGTCAGCAGCGAGCGGTTTCAGGCCATTCTTGGCACGCTCCTGGTTTGTCAGCTGGATTACCTGGCTTTCTATACTCTTTGTTGCACTTATAGTAGGGATATTCACCCTCTGGCCAGGATAAATCAAATTCGGATTTTTAAACTGCGGGTTGGCTGCGATGATTTCGGAAAGGCCAACCTGGTACCTGACTGATATTTTCCATAGAGTGTCACCAGGCTGTACCGTGTGGACCTGTTGGGCAAACGAAACTGACGGGATTGCCATTACGATTAATAATAGAGCTAAGATTATTTTCTTGAACACAATACACTCCTCCTCAACTGATAGGATGAGGTTAATTCAAGAAATTATACTTTATTATTTTTTGCGTGAAAACATCATGAAAACGGTGCATATAGTTTTATCAAGGGAGGAATGCGAATTATGGGCTATCTTTGGGTGATGACCATCGGTTTTGTCATTTGTCTCGGTTTTGTTGGCGGTATCCTGTTGTATTTTATCTCAACGGCTTTTAACCTTAATGATGCAAGCCGGGTTGATTTGTTGGATACAAGGCAAAAAGAATAGAAAAGGCTGGCTGCAGAAATAGATATGCAGCCAGCCTTTTTTACATCAGTTTCTTAACCATCGACCACTTCGTTGGCACATGGCGGGGTGACAAAAGAATATTCAATCGTAACACCGATAATCGTTCCAGAGAGATCTTCTATTGGAGTCAAGCCCGTAACGACAACTTCAGTGTTTTCACAATCCGGTTCAACACAAGGCGGTTCTACAGAAGTATCGCCTATACATGTAAAGCAGTTTTGAACCGCCGTGCCTTCATCCTGGCAACATGCCAATACTTGCTCACCTTCCACACAGGCTCCAGATCCAAGCAATGGGATGATTGGGACATTGAAGATGACCTGGAAGTCAAATTCCTGCCTCCAGCGCTGTACAGGCACACAACATTGCAAATTGGTGTTGCAAACATTGATTGTCTCCAGCACCTCGCATGTTCCATCCTCTACACAATCACTGACGTCACCAATACAATAGGCGACCCTCACTTCTTCCTTCGTGCCCCCAAGTGTGAAGCAATCAGGGAACAAGACATCGCAGGTAAAAGTATTATCTTCTTCGCAAATGCATGGGTTTTCGCAAACACATGCCGGTGCACAAATTTCTCCGCAGCGTGACATGTTCCCAAACTTCAATTGAAAACACGCTACTTCAGCTGGGAGGTTCTCAGGGATGATGAACGAGAATCTTTGTGTTTTCCCTGGCCCTAGCTCTGGCTGTCCTGCAGGATTTAAATTATCAAATTTCACCCCCACAACATTTGTGCATGGATCAGTCATCGGACACGGGAAATTTGGATTTGAAGAAGGAAATAAACAGTCCCCCGGTGTCGTTGGAACAGGAATATTCGTTTCATCGGCCGGGAAGATATCTCCTACAAAACATTCAAAATCGCTGAAACATCCTTCAAGTTCCAACACCCAGTTGCTTAGTGCATTCTGAGCATTGATGTTCGTAATTTGGTAATCCCATCGATATCCGTCTGTAACAGCAACCACTCCCAAGAACGTTACCACATACAATGGATTTGCCATCGAATCCAGCACAGTATATGAAGAAGGAACTGTACAATCGACTGGCTGTGGGTCTGGCGGGCAGTGACTGCCGCCGAATCCTTGCTTTTGTTTCTTGCCTTTAAAATTCATGCCTCTCATCCTTTATAGTAGAATAAGGACAAAATCTCCTCATTACTAAACTATGCAAGGTGTTTTCTCCTGTATAGGTGAATGCCTTTTGCCGCTTTATATTCATGAATGATGATCAGACTCTCCATTAAACGCCAAAAGGCTGCCAGGTTTTCACCGGCAGCCTTTTTATATGACATGGTTATTAAAAGTCGCGTGTGTTATCAAAACGAGTGTTGGCAGGGTTGTCCGAAGTAAGCGGTGCGTCAACTGGGTTGCGAGTCCTTGTGCCATCTAACGCATCAACAGCTGTAGCATCGTTATTCAAGCCAACTCTGTTTTCGTCGCGCTCGACAACAACTAGAATCTTGCCTTCTTTTACATAGCCTTCGTAGCGTTCAGCTTCATCTTCCGGAATACCCATTCCAATCAGTGCCCCAGCTAAACCGCCAGCACCTGCGCCTACTGCCGCGCCAGTAAGTGTCGCAGCAATTGGGCCTGCAGCGACGATTGGTCCAATTCCAGGAATCGCCAGTGCGCCGATGCCTGCCAATAATCCAGTAAGGCCGCCTAATACGCCGCCTGTTGCCGCACCTGCAGCCAGACCTTCCTCAGTCTTTGTACCGGTAGCTTCGTTAACATCGTGAACCTCATCTTCGTTTTTGCTGATAACCGAAATATCATCGGTTGCGTATCCCTGTCTTTTCAGGTCCTCAACAGCCTGGATTGCGTCTTGCTCATTATCATATACTCCAACAAGATGTTTTTCATGTTCAAACATAATAAAAGCCTCCTTTGGACGAGTAGTCTCTTTAAAAATACCCGCTTACAGGAGATGTAAACATTATGTCGAAGAATTACTGGCCATTGTGATAAACAGATGCAGTCTTTTTCAAAACAGAGAAGGCTTCAGTCTTGTCTCCACATTATTTCCCTGCTGCAGCCAGTGCAGCTTCAAATTGCTCGATAATGTCATCGGCATTTTCGATTCCAACTGAAATCCTGACTAATCGATACGTGATGCCAAGCTCCGCCTGAGCCTCTGGCGGCAGTGCACGATGGGAGGTTTTCAGCGGATGGGAGACTGTCGTTTCGACTCCCGCAAGTGTTGGCACAATTTTTATCCATCCAAGCGACTTGAAAAATTGGTCCGTATCCACGTGTTCTGCCAGTTCAATCGTGACGATCGCACCGAAGCCTTTTTCACCTTCAGCAAATGGGTAATATACCTTTGCGACATTCTGGTGTTCATTCAGACTGTCAGCCAGCAACCTTGCATTTTTTGATTGGGCCTTCATTCTTAATGCCAGTGTCTTCAATCCCCTGCAAGTCAGCCACGCTTCAAATGGACTAAGGTTCGCACCCAGATTCACGATTCTAGCCCGCGCTTCAGCAATCAGTTCCTTCTTACCAACAACGACACCTGAAGTGACATCACTATGTCCGCCGATGTATTTCGTCGCGCTGTGGACGACCAGGTCGGCACCGAGTAAAAACGGACGGACATGGAGCGGAGTAGCGAATGTGTTATCCACCAAAACGGTGAGGTTTCTTTTTTTCGCCAGCGCGATGACTTCCTCTAGCTTTTCAACACGTAGAAGCGGATTCGTGATGGACTCCGTGTAAAGAAGCTTCGTATTGTGTTTGATTGTCTCTTCGACTTTATCCAGGTCAGAAAACGAAACAAATGTCGTTTCGATTCCAAAGCGTTCAAGCTCAGCCTTCAGCATATGGAAACTCCCGCCATATACATCGTCGGCTGCAACGATATGATCGCCATTTTTCACGACTGCCAGTACCCCGGCTAAAATGGCAGCCAGACCAGAGGAGGCCGCTACACCGTCTTCTGCGTGTTCAAGTGCCGCTACGAATTGACCGAGTTCATCCGTATTCGGGTTCCCAACCCTTGAATATAAATAGTTTCCCTCTCCCTGATAGAAGCCCTCAAGCTCATCAAGATCATTAAATGTAAAAGCAGACGTCTGATAAATCGGTGTCGCCTTGCTTTTAATTCCCTTTTGCTTGCTATGTATTGAATGAAGTACTTCTGTTTCAAAATTTTTTGTCATTTTGTCACCTGCTTTTAATATATTAAAAACCTCTCCACATCAGGAGAGGTTTCTGTCCGCATAGCCTCTCTTATCTTCAAGTCTAAAATCTTCAGGACTTAGCACCTTAAATGAAGGCTGCCGGGCTTCAAAGGGCCTGTCCCTCCGCCGCTCTGGATAAGAGTTATTTCGGTTTTGAAAATAGTTTTTTAATAGGTGCAGTATATCAATTTTTCCATGATATCGTCAATGAACTATTCGTTAATTAACTGTCCAAGTTCCTGTATGTCAATCTTCAGGATCGCAGGCTTCTCTTCAATGACAGTTCGCACACCGGGAACTCAATCTTCCGGATCACTGTCAAGTAAGTCCCATGGCGTAATGACGCCGATCGGCTTTCCATGGCGGTCCCCCGTCTCCGTAATGATGACCGCCTGCAGCTTCTTCCCTCTTGTATGGTAGCGTTCAAACAATTCTTCAATATGATACAGAGACGCTTCCTCATCAACAAAGGTCACAAAGTAATTTTTCCCCTTCGTTAACAGCTCTTTAACACGAACATCCTCGAAATGGACCACACTGTCGGAAAAATGCTTCGCCATCCACTGGATGATCTCCGTTGAAGTCAGTAAGGCAACATACTTATCATCCTTGTCATAGACTGGGAATCTTGTAAAATCAAACTTATTGATCACCTTTAGAACATCTTTAAGATAGGCATCCTCATAATAGTAAAACACCGGGCTGGTCGCGATTGACAATGCCGTCTGCGGCTTCTCAAACTCCCTGCATATCTCCTCAATTCGTTCGACCACCTCAATGTGAGGCTCAGCAATATAATAATCCGCATTTACACGCTCATGGACAATCGCATTCCGAAGCTTCGCAAACTGGTGCAGCTCACTTTTATACTTACGCACCAATGAATGGTTTTTATAGCCGGAGTACAGCAGCTCGACAAACGCATCGCTGTCCGTTCCCTTCACCATATCCTTCAGCGCTTTGTGAATCCTGTTAAAAGCTGTCTCGAATTTTCCGGATTGCTCCTTATGCTTAACGTCGTGGTCTTCTGAATTTTTAGAGCTTGAATGAGGATTTTGATTTGATGAATTCTTGCCGCCTTCATTTTTGCGATTTTTCCCATTTCCGTTTTTGGATTGGCTGGAAGCTGGTTGGTCATTCCCGTTGCCGTTTTTGGATGAGTTCCCATTGCCATTGCTGGGCTGTTGAGAAGATGACTTGCTTTTATCGCTATTGGAATGAATATTACCTTTTTCTTTTTTTGATGGATTGGATGGCTTCCCATTTCCGCTTCCCTTATTGCCATCCTGCTTTTGATTATTTTCATCAACCCGCTTCAATCTGTTTTCCTCAATCTCCTGCGGCTTAGGATTAGTTCTCATATATGACTTTCTTTTATTGTTTCCAGTCTGAGGATTCTTCTTGTTTTTTGATCCAGACTGATTATGGGATTTATGTTTCACTTGAGTATTATTAGCCAAAATAGCCCCTCCGTCATTTCAATTAACTTCCCCTTCTCAATACCCCATTTTATGGTTTTACTAATCATGGATATATAATGTAAAAATACCAGATAAACATTAAAGTTTGATACAATAATTATAGTACATACATTACTAATTCAAAGAAGTTATTTTAATAGAAAAGGGTTGGATATTCAGTGGCAGCAACGAAGAAAAAAAGAGTGATCAAAGAGGTTACACAGCTTGTGACGATAACGATCGGAGCAATTATCGCGGCATTCGGGCTTGATATGTTCCTGGTTCCTAACGCAATCCTTGACGGCGGGGTCATCGGGCTTTCGATTATCGCAGCAGAACTGACAAACATCTCGATGAGTATTTACCTGATTGTGTTCAACCTGCCTTTCCTTTACATCGGGTATAAGAGGATGGGCTTGAAATTTACGCTTCGCACTTTATATGGAGTCATTATTTTATCCGGTGCGACTGCTTATTTACACCACTTTGAACCTGTGACGAATGATTTATTTTTAGCAACGATTATCGGCGCGGTTATTCTCGGAACAGGCGTTGGTTTGGTCATCCGAGCAGGCGGCGCACTGGATGGAACCGAGATCATCGCCATCCTTGTCAGCAAAAAGCGCACCGTTTCTGTCGGGCAGATCGTCATGGTCATGAACTTATTCATCTTCATACTAGCCGCTCTCCTCGTGTTCAGCTGGGAGACGGCGATGTACTCCATCATCACCTATTTCATCGCCTTCAAGATGATCGACGTCGTCGTCGAAGGAATGGAAGAGCTAAAATCCGTCACAATCATTTCCGATGTCCCAGAAGAAATCGCTGAAGCATTGCTGAAGCAACTGGGCCGCGGCATGACCTACATCCAGGGCCAGGGCGTTTTTTCAAACGAGCCGAAAAAAATCATTTACACCATCGTCAGCCGGATTGAGTTGTCCACTCTCCGCTCAGTTGTCGATGATATCGATCCGAACGCGCTGGTCGCGATTGAAAATGTCGCCGACGTTTCGGGAAGCAACTTTGATAAGAGCGGCGGACATTAGAAAGCAGGAAGAAACCGATCTAATATAAAAAGTGCCCTGGCGATGAATCGCCGGGGCACTTTGCTGTTAATCGATCGGATTGTTGAATTTCTTTTCTTTCTGGCCGGTTGTGAATTCGACTAGTTCTTCAGGTGTGTTGTTGCCTTTTTTCTTGTTGTTGTTGCGCTGGGCGTTTCCGTTGCCGAGCTTTTGTTTACCCATTCTTCCTCGCTCCTTTAGATGGATTCATGAAGTAGTATGGATTTTTCCCTCGTCGTTTATTCTAAGCTCAGGCGCACGGCGCACCCTGGTTGCCTGCTCGTATGCATAGGCAAGCCTGATTAGCAATGGTTCGCTGAAAGCAGTACCCGTGAAAGTGATGCCGACTGGCTCTCCTTCTTCCGTAAAAGCAGTCGGGACCGTAACAGATGGGTATCCTGCCTTTGAGCCAATCGTCGAACCATCCATCGGGAAAAGAACCGCGTCAGCACCGTACTCCTTCAACGCATAGTCAATTCCCTGGTCCCTAGCCATGTAAAGATTATACTCCAGTTCTTCGAGGTACTCAGCCTCTGTCAGAGTTCCGCTTGTTGCTTCTGATTCGAGCAGCACTTCCTGGCCGTACTTCAGCATTTTTTCCCCGTGCTCATAATTGAAGGCAATCACGTCAGCCAGTGTCCTGACCGGAACATTCAGTGCCAACCCGTTCAAATAAGCATTCAAATCCGCTTTGAATTCATAGCTCAGAACCTTATAACCCCATGTGGCCTTAGCCGCAGGGACTGCTGCTTCAACAACCTCGGCGCCAAGCTCCTCCAATTTTTCAACCGCTTTTCGAAAAATTTGTTCCTGTTCATCAGTCCATTTGCCAATATACTCTTCCTTGACAACAGCAATTTTCGTTCCTTTAAGTGCTTGTGCATCGAAGAGAGAATTGTGGTTGAATTCAGGTAAACTCATCAAGGTTGCAGGATCTTGCTTATCCTGGCCAGCAATCGCTTCTAAAAGGTAGACCGCGTCCTTGACAGTTCTCGCCATCGGGCCCGCCGTGTCCTGTGTGTGGGCAATCGGAATGATGCCTCTTCGGCTGACCAGCCCAACTGTCGGCTTGACGCCAACCAATGAATTTTGCGAAGCAGGATTTAAAATCGAACCATCTGTTTCTGTTCCGACCGCTACTGCAGCTAAATTAGCGGCGATTGCTGCGCCGGAACCAGCACTTGAGCCGCCGACATCAAATTTATCGGGTCCGTACGGATTGAGCACCTGGCCACCGCGGGAGCTGTAGCCACTCTTCATGCCATTCGCCATGAAATTTGCCCACTCCGTCATATTCGTTTTACCAAGAATGACCGCGCCTGCTTCCCTTAACTTTGCAGCAACAAAGGAATCTTTCTGGGCAAACGAATCCTTCAATGCAAGCGAACCAGCGCTGGTATGCATTTTGTCGTTTGTATTAATATTGTCTTTTACAAGAACCGGAATGCCGTGTAAAGGGCCTCTTGAACCTTTCTGCTTTCGTTCAGCGTCAAGGGCAGCTGCAATGTGAAGAGCATCTGGATTGAGTTCAAGCACGGACTTGGTTATTTTATCAAAAGCGGCGATTCGAGCCTGATACATCAGGACAAGATCATGCGAAGAAAGCTCATCCTTCTCCATTTTTTCCTGCATCTGATCAATTGTCGCTTCAGGCAGCCACTCTTCCATCAATTTATTTAAACGTGGATTTTTCAAGTTCAACAATTCCTTTCAATAAGGCATTTCAGCTGTTGATTTCAACGGCTTTAACAGCCTTCAAAAATAAACTACGAAATATATATTCTGATTCTTTTATGAAAAAACCTTTATATGCAGTAAAAAAGCTATAGGAAAAAGTCCTATAGCTTCAAAATAATTATTCTGGGTCAACAATTTTACCACCATAAAATTCTTTTTGCACTGGAGTAATATTAAGTGCATTGCAGAATCTTTTCAAATCGCGTTCTTCACGTTCGTTGACGATCGAGATGACGGTACCCTCCGCGCCAAATCGGCCTGTGCGTCCAGAGCGGTGGACGTATTGGTCCTGCTCCCTCGGGAAATCATAGTGGACAACGTGAGTGACCCCTTTAATATCCAAGCCACGCGCTGCGACTTCGGTAACAAGCAGCATTTCGTTATTGCCGTCCCGGAACTTATTCAAATAACGCTGGCGGTCCTGCTTGTCCAAATCACTATGCAGCTGGCCGACGTGGATATCCTTGAACTTCAGTTTTTCAGCAGCGATGGTGAGGTTCGCGATATCCTTGATGAAAACCAGTGACTTCGTTTTATCCATACGAGCAATTTTCTCAAGGACTTTGATTTTGTCACGCTGCTCACTGACAAAGTAAATATGCTCAACTTTTGCAGCATCGATTGTTTCGTCCTTTTTCACATTGATCATCTCTGGATCTTTCGCCAATCTCTTGATTGATTTTTCAACAGTCTCTGGAAGAGTTGCTGAAAATAGCAGCAGCTGTCTTTGGTCAGCAAGTGTTGACTTTACGATACTTTTTACCGTTTCATTATGCTCGGGTGTCAAAAGCTGATCGCCTTCATCAAGGACGACTGTATGGACTTTGTGCATTTTCAGCTTTTTCTGCTTGATCAGTTCATTCGTCCGGCCTGGAGTTCCGACTATGATATGCGGGCTCTTTTTCAGCTTGTCAATCTGGCGCTTCAGGTTGGCGCCGCCGATCAGGCTTGCCGATTTGATCCCGCTGCCCTCTCCCCACTTCTGGATTTCGGACAGGATCTGCATGACAAGCTCCTGTGATGAAGCGAGGATGACTGCCTGCGTATTCTGCATATTAGCGTCAATTTTATTTAAAACAGGAAGCAGGTACGCTAAAGTTTTACCAGTACCAGTCGGAGATTCCCCTACGACATCTTTTCCTTCTATTATTAATGGAATCGCCGTCATCTGGACAGAAGTCATTGTTTCGAATCCAGCCTTCTCCCAGGCCTGCTGCAGGAACGGTTTCAGTTGTGCGATAATTGGTTGAGTTTCTGACATAATTTTCTCCTTCAGTTAAACATTCTAGTATTGATACTAGCTAAAACACGATTATAAGTCCAGTATTCCCCGGAAAAATGGAGTTTTGCACCTTTTATTATAGATTGTTTTTTGCCTGAATTGCTTTTATTGGCGATTTTTATTTTTTATTGGCGAAGTTCACAACTTTATTGGCGAAAATTTTATTATATTGGCGATTTTCACAGCTTTATTGGCGAAAATCCTATTTTATTGGCGACTTGGAAATTCCGCTGTATTTTTTTCCAGTTAATCGAGTAGGAGGGGGTGATTAACCCCCGACCTCTCACACCACCGTACGTACCGTTCGGTATACGGCGGTTCAATTAAGTTTGACGCAGAAATTCATATCGTTGATACAAACTTTTGAGCCCTTGGGAGTTCCAGTAGGAACTTCCAAGGGTTTTATGTAGGATAGGACTTTTTGAGATTCTCCAGAATTTCTTCCTAGAATTTCCCCATTCGTATGCCTTATATGGGTTTGTTCCAAGACTTTTCAACTTTCTAACTCTTGTCCTGGGGTTCTTCCATTCTTTCCATACAATCATTCGAAGTCTACGTCTTATCCATTTATCAAATTCTTTGAATTTGCTTGGTGTATCAGCCAAAGCGAAGTATCCACACCATCCCGTAAGATATTGGTTCAATCTTTTCACTCTTATTTCCATTGGAATTGGCTTTGAACGGGATGTTAGTTCACGAATTTTAGCTTTGAGTCTTTTAATACTTTCATTAGCTATTCGGACTTTGGGGTCCTTACCAATCGTGAAGCTGAATCCAAGAAATTTACGTTTCCAAGGGCGGTCCACTGCTGACTTTCCTCTATTTACTTTTAATTTAAGCTTTCTTTCGATGAAGTCGGTGATGGAATCCATGACTCTTTCTCCCGCCTTCTTCGATTTCACATAAATATTACAGTCGTCCGCATAACGAACAAACCTGTGACCTCTGGACTCTAACTCTTTATCTAGTTTATCCAGAAGAATGTTAGAAAGAAGAGGACTCAGTGGACCTCCTTGGGGTGTTCCTTCCTCGGCTTCATAGACAATACCATTAATCATGATTCCTGCTTGGAGGTAACTTCTGATAAGTTTTAAGACCGACCGGTCTTTAACCTTGCTGGCTATTATCCCCATGAGCTTGTCATGATTGACTTTGTCAAAGAATTTCTCAAGGTCTATATCTATAACCCATCTGTATCCTTCCTTGATGAACCCTTTTGCTTTCCGAACTGCATCGTGACCTCTTTTGTTTGGTCGGAATCCATAACTGTGTTCGGAAAAGGTGGGGTCAAAGATTGGGGTCAGAACCTGGGCTATCGCTTGTTGAATGAATCGATCTGTCACAGTAGGTATTCCCAGTAGCCTAATTCCTCCGTTCGGTTTCGGGATTTCGACTCGACGTACTGGATTCGGCTCGTAGGTACCATTCCTTAGAGATTGACAAAGAGAATCCCAGTTTTCATAGAGGTGTCTTCGTAGGGATTTTACGGACATTCCATCTATGCCATGACTTCCTTTGTTTCTTTCCACACGTTTTAGTGCTTTTATTAAGTTTTCCCGTGACAGTATCATATCCATTAACATCTGATATTTCCTTTCGACGTGAACGTTGAAGTCTATTTATGTTATTCTTGCTCCACCCTCTTGAAGTCCCCTATGAAATTCATCATTTCCTCCTTCAAGTAGGTCCTCTCGGATTGTCTGCTTCAACACAAGAATTGTATGCATAGTTCTCGTTCTTCCTAATTGTTCAGTCCTTCCTTTATCATCTCGAGTAGATAAAGTACTATGACCTCTGCTGACTTCTGACTGTTCAGCTATCTATTACTAGGTAGGTTACCAAGAGTGCTTGGCATATCAGTCAGACCTCCCCAGGTAAGAGTGCAATCTTTCCCTCCATCTATCTGCTCCATTTACTCTGTATCATCTTTGGCAGAAAGGACTTTGTTTTGTTGTGCAAACTCATCCAATGATACCTAGCCTCATATGAAGTTCGTGTTCCTCAGACCGGAGGTTTGCCGCCCGCTTCCTTCAGATTCCGCGTCACCACGGACACCCTTGCGTTAAGCTAATGTTACTTCTGCCTTCACATTTCGGGACTTTCACCCTATAGATTGCACCCATG
>NZ_JAGGQU010000024.1 GCF_018613155.1 Bacillus sp. ISL-55
TAAACGGGGGCACAGTTCATAGCTGGAAGTCTCTTTTTTCTATTAGTGGACTAGATTCCCCTTCGTTTGCGAGTTGTCCATCAGCCAGCTATTTTCCTCATTGGCGACCATTATTTCGTTGATGTCATATGTATTGTAATATTTTTCTTTGATGAAAGGATCTTTTTCCACTAATCTGATTGCTTCATCGATACCATCGCAGTTGAGGATGATCATGGCTTGCTCGTTATTTTTAAGAGGACCGGCAATTACTATTTGTCCCGCCCGATTCAACTGCCTAAGATGTTCAATATGCCTTGCCAGCAAGCTGGAATCCAGTTTGCCATTTCGTTTCCCCTTCAGGAACACAACAAATTTATTCATAAAAAAGACTCCTATCCTGAAAATCATCAGTTCATTATATCATTTCCAATATACCCCTTCATTTAAGCGGCATTTCGTTCGTTGTTAAAACTGAACAAAATTGTGTAAAAAAGCACCATGCCTTACGTGATCGGCAACTGGCATAACTTATTCTGTAGCTTGACATATCCAGAAAAAAAGAGGGAAGTAATTGTGCGCATTTGCGCTTTACCTCCCCTCCTCACTTATCGCTTCTTCAAGCAGCCTGGCAAACCTTTCTTCTCGATATGGCTCCTTTACGAAACTCTCGTCTGCTATTTTTTCCAGAAGCTTCCTTCTTACTGTTTCATCTTTGACAGCCGCTTTGATTTCTTTTCGGCAGGCTGCCAGGAACTCCAAGTAGCTCTCAAATTGCTCGTCAAATGTCTGTTCCAGCTGGGTGCAAATCTTTTTTGCCAGTACTGGACTTGCTCCCGATGTAGAGACCGCAATGGTCAATTTGCCTCTTTTCATGACAGATGGGACCTGGAAGTCCGATTCCTCTGGATGATCTGCAAGATTAACCAATTGATATGGTGCTGCATCCCTTTTAACTGCCAGATTCGTCTCTCGGTCATTAGTGGCGGCAACGATGAGCAAAGCTCCTTCAAGATCTTCCTTTGCATAAGGCTCAGGCCGCCAGGAAATCTCGCCTGTTTCGGATAGCCGCAGCAATTCACTTGTTAAGTCCGGGCTCACTACCTTCACTTTAGCTCCAGCATCCAGCAAGCCAAAGACTTTACGTTGAGCGACTTTGCCCCCGCCAATCACCACGACATTTCGATCCCGTATCTTTACATTTATAGGGTATAACATGCATCCACTCTCCATTTATTGGCGATGTTCACTGCGAATTATATTTTATTTGCAGAGTTCACGGTTTAATTGGCGCAAATAGAAATTTTATTGACGGTTTTCACAATTTTATTGGCGAAAATAAAAATTTATTGTCGGAGTTCACAGCTTTATTGGCGAAAATAAGAATTTATTGGCGGTATTCACAACTTTATTGGCGATGTTCACAATTATGTTAGCGAGGAGCTTTTTTATAGGTTTACCTCTCTCTTGCTTCATCAACTCTTTGAAGAAGCAGCTCGCCCAGGCGGTCATCGAAGCCGACTGGTTCGCACAGAACAATCTCTCTGTCCTGATCTTGAACCAAAATACTATTTATTGTTTCTTTCATTTTAACAGTAAAGCCGCCTGTATAAAGCAGGTATGGCAGAACGTACACCTTCTTTTGAACCTCGCTTGCCAATAGCTTTTCTCCATAGAATGGCTGTGTTGTTATATAGCTAGTTTCCACTTTGGATGGAACTTGTTCCTGAATCCTACGTGCCAGCTGTTCAAATTCCGCCGCAGCCTGGGGATCACGGCTGCCATGGCCGACGAGCAGGATGGTCTCTGACTTCAATCCTGAAAAGCCTTTTACCTTCAGACGGTCCATGACGATTTCCAATATCGTTTCATTCACACCAACCGGCTGTCCATAGAAAATCTCTATTTCCGGGTACTTTTGTCTGACCCTTTCCAGCTCCTCGGGTATATCAACATTTGCATGGATTCCCGGAAGCAGCAATACCGGAACGACGGTTACAGATGATGCTCCCTTTAAAATGCATGATTCAACCGCTTCGAAAATGGTAGGCCGGGCATTTTCAAGGAACCCATAGGAAGCATTCGTACTCTTTCCTGTTGAAATCACCTTCTCGATGAATGTTACAAACACCTTGTTTCCTTGCTCACTTCTGCTTCCATGGCTGATGTAAACTGTTGCTTCCATATCTTTCTCTCCTTTAAAAACAAATCCCTATACGTATGCCAGTTCAGACTCTTTTCTGGCCAAACAATCGACCAGGGCGGTTTTATTGGGAGTTTCTATAACCTCATTCGGACATATACCATATTCGGCTGCAGTTTCTGCTGTCCTAACTCCCATGCAGACAACCTTTGCTGTGTTCAGGAGCTGCTGGGGAATAATTTCCTTCAGAATCCCTTCTTCAATAATTGTTTTTACAGATCTGCTGCTTGGCAAAACGATCGTATTAACAGAAGCTTCTTCAAGAACCCTTTTAAAAATCGGAGTGAATTGCTCGTCGATGACCTTTTTTGATGTTATGAACATTTCACCATGTGGATAACTCTGTGAAAAATCGTTGTCATCTACTATTAACAGCTCGCCAGTCAGCGGCATCTTCCCTTCCAATTCTGCAAAAAAACCTTTTTCGTTTAATGCTTTAATAGACTTCGTTGAACAGCCGTAAAAGTTTGCTTTCACCTTTCTGATGTCGATCCCTTCAGAAAATATGATCTCAAAGAATTCCCTGACACCTTCAGGAGATGTAAAAAGAATCTGTTCGTATTCTGAAATTCTATTGACCACCGCATGATCTACAGGCACGGATACCCTTTTCCATTTTGGGAATTCAATTACGTCTGCTCCCTGCTCCACCAACTCTTTGGCTAGTTCACTCTCATCCGTTCCTGTTCTGGCCAGCAATATTTGCTTCCCAAATAACGGCTTTTTTTCAAACCAATTCAACTTTTCCCGAAGTGAAACGATATCACCTACAAGTGTGATGGCAGGATTGGTGAAATTCACTTCCTTCGCCTTTGCGGCAATATTGGACAGAGTTCCTTCTAAAGTCTGCTGCCGGGAAAAAGTTCCCCATTGGATGAGGATCACTGGTGTGTCCGCCGGTTTTCCATGCTTGATTAAATTTTCGCTTATATAAGGAAGATTTGAAATCCCCATGTAAAAGGCAATGGTGTCAATGCCTGTGGCAAGTCCCTTCCAATCCAGTTTTGGCTGTCCATTTTCAGATTTATCATGGGCAGTCACAACTGCGAAAGATTCGCCAAATTCGCGGTGAGTGACGGGAATTCCTGCATAAAGGGGTGCTGATATTCCTGATGTGATTCCCGGTACAATTTCAAACGAAAGACCATTTTCAGCCAAAGCCGCTGCTTCCTCTCCTACACGCCCAAACACGCCAGGATCACCGCCTTTGAGACGGACAACGATTTTTCCTTCAAGCACTTTTTCAACCAGAAGGTCGTTGATTATTTCCTGGCGAAGGACGTGCCGGTCCGGAAGCTTGCCGCAGTATATCAGCTCGCAATCTGCATGAGCATAATCCAGCAGTTTTGGATTGGCAAGGCGGTCATATAGAATGACCTGCGCCTTTTTAATAGCTTCCATTCCCTTTACTGTGATCAACTGTACGTCTCCCGGCCCAGCTCCGACTAAAAATGCTCTTCCTTTTTCCATTGTGTTCCCGCCCTTTCAATGCTGCATAAAGTGTACACTTTTCACAATTAGATTAGTGTCCAGCTCCAGCGCCTAGCCCCTCGTGTCGCTTGCGCTTTTTAAAATTGAGAGGGACGTTCCCCCTCTTAGGTCATATTGTTATATACACTTCATTTTCGATTACTTCAACATAATATGTTCTTACTCCGCCTGTATCTGGTGCCTGTACTTTCCCGTCTTCCAGCGATATCTTCAGGTCGTAGACTGGACAGTAGATAAACTTCCCGCTTACGAGTGCATCGGCAAGGGTCCCGCCTTTTCTGTGGGGACTGCGATTTTCAACCGCTTTGACATCTCCATTGGATATCCGGAACAAGACGATGTTCACGCCATCTACTGTAACTGCCTGCCCTGCCCGTTCAGGCAGGGAATCATAATCAGCCACTTTGATTCTCACTTTTGTCATTTGCATCTTCATCCATCCTCCCTATTCGACTGTTACGCTGCGGACTTGATAGTATTTTTCTTTAATTTCGTTATCAGAGATTGCTTCCTGCCATGGCTCGTTATATCGTTCCAAAGTTTTATCCAGTCTTTCGTTCAACTGCTTTCTCATGCTCTCATCGGCGAGGACTTCTTTAACATGATAAAATCCCATCCTTTCAAGCCAAGGAGCAGTCCTTTCAAGATATGCAGCTGTTTCACGGTAGTATTGGAGGTATGCTCCTGTTATTTCCATTGCCTCTTCTTTTGTTTTAACGGTATCAAGCAGGTCGGCAGCACGCAGGTCAGTTCCGCCATTCCCGCCGATATAGATTTCCCAGCCGCCATCGACTCCGACAAAGCCAATATCCTTGATTCCGGACTCCGCACAGTTCCTTGGGCAAGCAGAAACTCCCATCTTCACCTTATGTGGTGTATCGAGTCTCTCAAACTTTTTCTCGAGCTCGATTCCAAGTCCCATTGAATCCTGTGTGCCAAATCGGCAGAACTTTTCACCAACGCAGGTTTTTACAGTACGCAGTGTCTTCCCGTACGCATATCCAGAAGGCATCCCCAGGTCTTCCCACATTGCAGGAAGATCCTCTTTGTTGACACCGAATAAGCCAATCCTCTGTCCGCCCGTCAGTTTTACCAAAGGCACGTCGTACTTCTCGGCAACTTCGGCAATTTTCTTCAAATCTGCAGCAGTCGTAACGCCACCATACATTCTTGGTACAACAGAATATGTTCCATCTTTCTGGATGTTGGCATGCATTTTCTCGTTGACCAGCCTTGAATCGCGTTCATCCTTATAGCCGCCATAATTGACCATTCCTAGATAATAGTTGATCGCCGGACGGCATTTCGAACAACCTTCCTCCTGGGACCAGCCGAGAACATTCATGACTTCCCTGACATTCGTCAAGCCTTTCTCTCTGATTTCGGCCACAATTTCATCTTTGCTTAAAGTTGTGCAGCCACAAATCCCTGCCTTTTTCGCCGCAGTATCATACTGGTCGCCAAGCGTATATGCGAGGATATCGGATATAAGCGACTTGCATCTTCCGCAAGATCGGCCAGCGTTTGTGCAGCCACCCACTTCATCGACAGTAGTCAACTCATTTGTCCGGATCGCCTCAACAATCGTTCCTTTTGTGACACCATTACAGCCGCAGACTAGCTCATCATCGGCCATCGCCGCTACATCGCCTGCTTCCCCGCCGCCGCAGCATCCGCTTGCTTCTAAAATTGATACGCTGGTCATTCCGCTGATGTCTTCTCTTTTCGTCAGCATCCTGAACAGTCGGTTGCTGTCCTTTGTATCACCATAAAGCACAATCCCGGCAATCATGTTGTCACGAATGACTATTTTCTTGTAGATTCCATCAAACTCATTGTGAACCTTGATTGATTTCGTTCCTTCATCATCACCAATTTCACCTGCTGAAAACAAGTCACAGCCTGAAACCTTCAACTGGGTGCCGCAAATCGTCCCTTCATAAGGGTTAGCCGTAATCCCCGCAAGGTTAGCTGCAAGTACTTTTCCCTGTTCACACAGCGGTGCCACAAGGCCATAGACGATTTCCCTATGTTCAGCACATTCGCCAACGGCATATACATTCTCTACATCTGTCTCCATGTAATCATTGACGACAATCCCTCTGTTGACAAAAATGCCGCTGTCTTTGGCCAGCTGAACATTCGGGCGGATCCCGACAGCCATGACAACAAGGTCTGCCTTTATTTCGGTACCATCAGAGAAGCGAAGCCCGGTTACTCTTTCATCTCCTAAAATTTCTGCCGTCTGTTTTTCAAGCAAGAAATTCATTCCCTGGTTTTCCAGCTCTTTTTTCAGCATTCCGGAAGCTGTCTCATCAAGCTGTCTTTCCATCAGATGCGGCATCAAATGGACAACATCGACTTCCATCCCCAAATTCAGCAACCCTCTGGCTGCTTCCAGGCCTAACAGCCCACCGCCAATTACAGCTGCCTTTTTATACTGTCTGGAATCTTTGATCATCATTTCACAATCATGGATATCACGAAATCCGACTACTCCCTTTTTATCAGACCCGGGCACGGGAAGAATAAACGAGCTGGAGCCTGTAGCAATGATCAACTCATCATAATCAACCGTACGTCCCTGGTCTGACATTACCAGTTTCTTCTGCTTGTCTATCCCGACTACAGCCTCCCCTGTATAAAGCCGAATACCATTACTCTTGTACCATTCCCAATCATTCATGATAATGTCTTCGATTGACTTATCTCCCTGAAGGACAGTGGACAACATAATTCTATTGTAGTTAGGATGTGGCTCATTCCCAAAAATAGTGATCTCATATCCATCTGGCTGAAGTTTAAGCAGCTCTTCAATTGTCCTTACTCCTGCCATTCCGTTTCCTATCATGACTAGTTTCTTTTTCATCTTGTTTGTCCTCCCATAGTTAAAGCTTCTGTTCCGGAGTTTTCATTAATGATATTTCCTCTATGTATAAATTGTATTGTGATTTAAGTCTCTTGTTTGTGAAGTTCGTCACATTCTGAGGTGAGTATGTGCATGATTTCACAAATGCTTCAAAATTAGCAATTTCCACCTTTCTTATGATTAGCAGTTATGTCATGGCCTAAATTGGGTATTGTACTTGTAATGGAATTAATGTAAAAGGAGGCAAGCTTTATGATTATTGTTTATATAAGTATCGCTGTTATCGTGGCAGCTCTGGGTTATCTTGGATATGTTGTTTATAAAACATATAAAGATGCCAAGCCAACGATCGATAGTCTTCAAGAGACTGCAACCCGGGTACAGAACAAAACGAATGCCATCAAAGAAGAAACCGATTCACTGAAGTTTAAGCAGCAGAAGCTGATGACTGATTTTGATAAGAAAAAGAAAGCTGTCAATACCGTTGTTTTTTCAGTAAAACAGACACCAGTTGAATTCAAGAACGCACTAGTGGCAAAACCTGTCGCTGAACTTGAACAGAAGTATAAGGCAAGACAGTGGAACCGCAAGCGTCGCAACCGAACAATGCAGCCGCAATAAAACAGGGCACTCGCCCTGTTTTTTTATTTGCCTCAGCCTGGTGACTATCTTCCTATATCCTCATTCAGATTTATTTCCCAACAACGTAAAAATCAAGCAACATCAAGGTTTATGTTACCGAGACAAATATTTAGGAGTTTTGTACGATAGCCGAAATAATATTTAGTTATTATCATGTATAAATATACAAAATATTTTTTTTCGGAGGAATACATAAATGAAACATAAAAAAATTATCTCTGGTTTAGTAGCTGCAAGTTTGCTGGCATCCTCACCATGGACTCCAGCGCTCGCTGAGTCGTTAAAATGGAATTATGTAAATGCATACGAAGAAAAGGACGGCAGCTTGTTCAACAGCGAAAACTATGATTTTATGAAATTCTCGGAAATCGGCGACAAGCTTGCTCAAATCGAGAAGCAATCCAATCGTGTGAAGGTCGAAGTAAAAGGCCAATCATCAACAGGCCAGCCTCTTTATGTCGTGACGATTGCTGCCCCTGACTCTCATGGCAAGTTCGGCAAGATTCAAGCATTAAGAAAACAAATGTTCAAAAACCCTGGCAAAGCACAGGACTGGATTGAAAACAACCCAGACTTCAAGGTGCCCATCATGATCAATGGCTCCATTCATGGTACGGAGTTCATCGGCAGTGACGCGGTCATGCAGCTGATCGAGCGCTTTGCTCTTGAAAATGATGACACAACGAAGGAAATCCTGGATAATAACATCCTGATTTTCAATGTTGTTCAGAATCCTGATGGCCGGATTGATGCTACACGTTTCAACGGAGAAGGAATCGACTTGAATCGCGACTTTATCACCCAGTCACAACCGGAAACTCAGGAGACCGTTTCCCTGATCAAGGAGTGGAATCCGATGGTCTTCCTTGATACACATGGCTATGTTAAAAATTATGCACCGAACAAGCAGGGGCTCATTGAACCTTGTACGGTTCCTCATAACCCTAATTACGAATATGATTTGTATGAAAAGTGGGCAATGGACCAGGCTGAAGCAATGGAAACTGAAATCATGTCGAACAAGGACAATTTTACTGGTAACTTGTATCAAAATATGG
The DNA here is from genome assembly GCF_018613155.1 of Bacillus sp. ISL-55. Lineage (GTDB taxonomy): Bacteria > Bacillota > Bacilli > Bacillales > Cytobacillaceae > Mesobacillus. The sequence continues at coordinate 8,243 of NZ_JAGGQU010000024.1, forward strand.
TCGGTACCTATATTCCTCAGCGTGATGACGCAGAAGGCTGGGATGATTATCCGCCAATCTTCACGCCAATGTATGCAATGTACCATGGCGCATATGGCCATACGCTTGAAGCGCCAACAAATGATGAAGACGGCGTTCGCTGGATGTATGACGCCATCATGGGCGCATTGAAAAATGCTACAGATAACAAGCAGGAAATGATCAAAGACCAAATCGAGATGTTCAAGCGCGGCATCAATTTTGATCACCCATTCCATGAAGAGGGCTTCTTCCCGACTGCCTATGTGCTCCCTGTTGATTCCAAAGATCCAACCGTGACACAAAAGGCTGTTAATCATCTTCAGAAAAACGACATCGAAGTCGTCCAGTCTTCGAAGGCTTTTACAGCGGATGGCAAGTCTTATCCTAAAGGCACCTATATCGTAAAAATGGATCAGGCAAAAGCGGGGCTTGCCAATACGATGCTTTGGGATGGTGAGAACATCACCGAAGACGTTGATGCCATGTATGACATCTCAGCATGGAGCCTGCCAGAGCTCTGGGGCTTCGAGGCAATTGCGGTCGAAAGTGATTTTGATGTGACAGCTACGAAAGTGAACCAAATACAGGAACAGGGATCTGTCAGCGGCAAAGGTCCATTCCTGATTCCGAACAGCTCAGTGAAAGCTGTTAACCTTGTGAATACTCTTCTTCAGCAAGGCGTTAATGTAAAGCGCGATTCTGAAGGCAATTTTTATACAAAAGCAGCTGCGAACGTGATTTCAGCAGCAGTAAAACAATCCGGACTGCATATTGAATCAACTAAGGTTCCGGATGAAGCGGTTGAAGTGGCAGACATGAAGGTCGCAATCTTGAAGGATGGCGGCATGAATAAGGCTCAGTCGCACTCTGGTACAAAGCTCGCCCTTAAACGCCTGGGCTTCAAGGTTATTGAAGTAACTCCGGCAGAGGTGGCAGAAGAAGGTCTTTCCAGCTTTGACGTCTTCGTTTACAGCGGCACGGAAGGATTGATTGCCAAAACTCAGTCACGTGATGGCAATAAAGAGTTCGGGTTCCAAAATCCAGCTCAGTTTGATAGTTTCAAAGCGAATGTAGAGGAATTTTTAAATAATGGCGGCAAATATATCGCAGTCGGTGCTGGCGCATCGCTCGCAACAAAGACATTGGGACTAACTGATGACGATATTGTCGTGGCAGGCTACAGCAGCAACGGCATTGCAAAGGTTGATTACAGCGGCGAAGGTGTGACTGGAGGATATGGCGAGGATGATCTCGGTTTTGTTTATCGCCCTGTCTGGTATGAAAACACCGGTAACGACGAGATATCCGCAACATTTGACGACAACTCCGACTTCTTCGTCGCCGGCCACTGGAAAAACAATGGTGTAGCACAGGGCAAGGCAGTCATCGTCAAAGAACAGGATAAGGACGTTACAATGATCGGCCTGGAAGCTGGTTTCCGGGACCATACCGATTATCTGTTCCGACTTCTTTCCAACAGCATTTTTGAAAAATAAGAATGTAAAAAGCATCGGGTAATTTGCCCGATGCTTTTGTTAGTTATGAGAATAGTATTTTTCAAGAAGCAGATAATCCCGAGTCTTCACGATTTCGATATTATTAGCAAGAGCAAACTCTTCAAGCTCACCTATCAGCTGTTCGCTATTAAAGTAGGCCACACTGAAATTGAAACCTCCCCTCACCTTCACCACTGCATTCTTCGTCGTCCAGCCAATCCGGCCGAACTTTATATTTCTGATATTCTCAGTTGTAAGTACTTTTCGGTATATTGTTATATTTGAGATGGTCATTTTATATTCAAGTTGATTTGAAGAAATCGTTAAATGGAATCGAAGATAAATAATTAGAACTAAAGCAATCGGAATCAGTAATTGAAAGAACCTGTTAAAGTTTGATGAGAAAGGCATAACAACTAACAATGAAGATATTATGTATATTGGTGCCCTGCCAGAATAAGTCAACTAACTCCCCCCTCATTCATTTTATTTTACCAGATAAATCCAGATTATGATATAGAAAAAGACCACCTTCACAGGTGATCTGCTTTTTCATAGGTAAAGTCCCGCAAGAAAAATCCCCAATGCTTCTTCATAAATCTCATCGAATTGCGAAAGCGGCAGCGGGTTTATTCCGAAGCCGAGCTCGACGGTAAAGCCCGGGCGCCGCCAATCCTGGATGAACCAGTCTTTATAGCCGGCATAGCTCTCAATCGTTTTGACCGGCTGGTAACCGCTCACCCTGGCAAATTCATTGACCATTGCTTCTGATTCAGGCGGCTCTAGGTTATCGAACCCCCAATAAATGACTTCTCCCTGGGTATGGAACGCCAGAACCCTGGCAAAATCGCGTCTTCTTGTCATTTCTGCCATCGCAACCGCTTCTGGTTCGGATAATGGATTTGGCCCAACATAATCCCTCGGGCCAGGCTGAGTTGGGTTCCGATCTCTTTCAAGTTCCCATTTTGCCGGAAATTGGTCGTTCAGGTCCACGCCTCTTATATTCGCCTTCCAACCGCTGAAATCGAGGCTTCCTCTATTCAATTCTACTACTCTTTCATTCCATGGTTCCGCATCAGGCGGACCATTGAGCACGAGATTGACTCCATCGGGATTGACCATCGGTACAATCGATAATGTCGTCTGTCCATAGAAATTCTGCATCGACAGGCCCCGTATTGAGGACTTATTTGTCAATGCCAGCAGATAGTCGTTCAGAAAAGTCATGATGATCGGAGTGGTAATCCATTCATTGGCATGGAACGATCCATTATAATGAACCCGCTTATTGCCGTTCCCAATCAAAGTTTCTGGTATGCTTTTACCTAAGACAGAATTGCCAATGGAAGGTACCCTCATGAAAGGATAGACATTTTCCAATCGTCGCAAATCACTCATCAGCGAGGCATAATCATAATTCTTTTTCCCCTCGACGATTCTCCAGGTAATTCTTAATGGGACCTTGATCATCTGTCCAATGTAAAGCCCATTTGGATTAATATTGCGGTTGGCCAGCAGCAGTGCATCGACCTGCAGATTCCTGCTTTGGGCAATTTTCCACAGAGTATCCCCTGCACGGATCCGATAATCCACCGCTGCAAAACCGGGAATCCTCACCGTCTGCCCCACATCCAGTGCATTCGGGTCGATATCACGGTTGGAATCTATGATCAACTGGAGAGGGATGTTGAAAATATTGCTGAAATACCAAAAGGAATCTCCTCTTCTCACATATATATCCATAGCGCGCCTCCTGTTCTTTCAAAGTTGCATCTATACATATGTATATGAGTGGCTTTGGATTCTATTTCAGAAGATGAAAATTAGCCTTATTTTTTCAAGCCTTTGATCAAGGCTGCGACTGCGAGCTGGTAACTTTCATCCAGATCCAGCGACATCCCGAACCCCCTGCTTTGTTCCAGTGATGCAAATCCATGCATCAAACTCCTTAACCCGCGGACAGCATGGATGGCTTCCTCTTCCATTAATCCAAATGGTTGGATGGCTGAAATGACGAGACCAACAATTTTTTTACCAGCGTCATTGACTGTCTCATCTGCAGGGTCAGGGGCTGCTAGCGCGAACTCGTACAGTCCAGGATTTCTTCTTGCAAAGGTTAAATACGCCTGGCTTAATGCCATGATGGCTTCGTCTCCTTTAGACTTTCCTTGCGCTTCCTCCGCCAAACTGTTGTACAGTTTTTTAAGGGAGTAAACGGCCAGCTCTCTTTTAATTCCCGGCAGGCCATCAAAGTGATTGTATAAGGAAGGCGGTTTGATGCTGAGTTTTTTTGCAAGCATGGCAAGCGTTACATATTCACTTCCCTCCTCATTCGCTAGCTCCGCAGCTGCTAAAATGATCGTATTTTTATCAAGTGCAATTTTCGGTCTTGGTGACATGTTTTCATACTCCCTTATTTTGTAAAAGTTGCCTCAGCTTTTTGGATGGCTTTTTCAATATCTGTTCCAGGATTTCGAAGTAATTCACCGTGCCCAACAGCCAACAGACTTGGGTTTAACCCATGAATTTTCCGTGCACTTTGCAAGGCGGTTTCTCTATGCCAGGTCGCCATCGCCGGAAAAGGAAACCATGGGACTGTCACCCCTGAAACGGCTGTACCGCCCCTGGTTTGAAAAGCATCCCCCGCAATCAGCATATTGGTTCTTGGGTCGAGGAATGAGATCGAACCTGGTGTGTGTCCAGGAGTTGAGATTGCCTGCAAAGAACCGATATAATCCCCTTCCTTTACAAGGATATCCGGTCTTGTTTTGATCTTCTTTGGTACGCCGCCACGAATAGGCGTTTGGGGTTCTGTTGAGTCAAGAGAGGTATCACCAGCTAAAAGGCGCGAATCCCGGCCAGAAATATAAACCGGAACTCCCAGTTTGTCTTTCAGCTCATCAAGCGCACCAATATGGTCGCTGTGAGCATGTGTCAAAACAATCCTTTTGATTTGCTTTCCGATTTTTTCAGCTGCCTGCAAAATTGGCTTCGCACTGTTCGGAAGTGCCGCATCAATTAAAGTCAGTCCATCCTCCTCCTCGATAAAATAACAATTCACAGGAAAAACCCTTGGCATGAATGACAACTGATATAAAAAACCCTCTTTGATCACTCTCATTTTAGTGAACCTCCCAAAAAACTAATATCGTTAGTTTTATTTTAACTAATGTCATTAGTTTTAGCAAGCATTAATAGGATAAATTATGAAAAATGTACCGGTTCCTCCCCATATCTTAGATTAATGCTGATATTAGACTGCTTTGATGGCTATCTATTGTGTGATTGGCAGTGAACTTATCAGTTTTTCGATGGTCAATTGGTTTTGTAAAGTGAATTTACGGTTGGAATCAATATTTTTACGGTTGAACAATTTTTATTTACGGTTGCACAGCTTTTATTTACGGTTGCACAAATTTATCTCCAGTTAAAGCAGATTTATCTCCAGTTGTACAACTTTTATCTCCGGTTGAAGCAGATTTATCTCCAATTGTACAACTTTTATCTCCGGTTGAAGCAGTTTTATTTACGCATGTCCAAAAAAAAGAAGCACCGACGATAAAAAAATCGGGCTTCTTCATCAAACTATAATACCTTGCTCAAAAACGCTTTCGTGCGCTCATGCTGTGGATTTTCAAAAATCTCATTCGGCTTGTTTTCTTCCACAATCAATCCGCCGTCCATGAAGATGACTCGGTCACCGACTTCGCGGGCAAAGCCCATTTCGTGGGTGACGACGACCATCGTCATTCCTTCGCGCGCAAGCTGTTTGATTACCTCTAATACTTCTCCGACCATTTCTGGATCAAGGGCAGAAGTTGGTTCATCGAACAGCATGATTTTTGGCTCCATGGCAAGGGCGCGGGCGATCGCCACCCGCTGCTTTTGCCCGCCGGAAAGTGATTCCGGGTAGGCTTCTGCTTTGTCCTCAAGCCCTACCTTTTTCAGCAGCTCCATACCTTTCTCCCTTGCCTGCTGTTCGGAAACTCCTCTTACCTTAAGCGGAGCCAGCATGATGTTTTCGATTACTGTCTTATGAGGGAAGAGATTGAAGTGCTGGAATACCATCCCGACCTCTTCGCGCACTTTGTTGATGTCTGACCCCTTATCCGTAATGTCTATATCTTCAATCAGCACATGTCCATCCGTAATCGTTTCGAGCAGGTTTATGCAGCGGAGAAAGGTGGATTTGCCGGAACCCGAAGGACCGATCACGACAACGACTTCCTGTGGCTGGACCTCAACATTTATTCCATTCAACACCTTGTTGCTGCCGAAGGTTTTTTGCAGATTAGCGACTTTGATCATTCTGTTTTCAGCCTTCTTTCGAGGAGATTTAGTAAAAAGCTAAGCGATAGCGTCAATATTAGGTAAATGACAGCAGCGGTAAGGTATGGCTCCCAAACACGGGAATACTGTCCTGACATCGCCCGGCCCCAGTACATAATTTCCGGCGTCGCGACAACCGCCGCAAGTGATGATTCCTTGATTAGTACAATGAACTCATTTCCAAGAGGCGGAATCATCCGCTTGAAGGCCTGGGGTAAAATGACATACCTCATTGCCTGGACATGGGTCATTCCAAGAGAGCGGGCTGCTTCCATCTGCCCGCGGTCGATCGATTGGATTCCAGCCCTGAAAATCTCGGCGATATAGGCTGCCGCATTCAGCGACAGAGCGATGATTGTTGCGACAATTCCGTTTGTCTCCCCAATGAGCATAGGGACAACACCAAAATGAATCAGCAGTATTTGCACAAATAACGGCGTACCGCGGAAGAAAGTTATATACCAGATAAATGGCCATGTCAGTACTTTCCGTCGCTGGATCTTGCCGAGGCCGATGAAAAGTCCGAGGATTGTCCCAATTAAGATCCCGGCCAAAGACAGCCCGATCGTCAGCAAGGTTCCTTTTATTAGATAAGGAGAATATTCAACAATAATATCAAAACGAAAATCCATAGCTTGCCCTCCAAAGCCCCGAGGCCTGGGACTAGATTTTGAGATGTACAAAAAAATGCGTAACGCTGTTTTTCAAGTGTTACGCATCATCGAAGATTCATAGTTTATGAGTGGTTATTCTGATGCTTCTTGTTCCGCCTTCAGCATTTCCATGTTTGGCTCCTGGCCGAACCATTCTTGATAGATTTTTTCATACGTTCCATTCTCGACGATTTTCTTGATTGCTTTATCAAAGTTCGCCTTCAGATCGGAGCCTTTAGGGAACAGGATTACATAGTATTCTGCCTCGAAGCTGCCACTGTCTTCAATGACCTTCAGTTTTTCTTTCGGATTGTTTTTGGCATATACTTCGACAACACCGTTATCGGCAACGACTGCATCTGCACCGCCAGAAAGCATTTCCATGATTGCCAGGTTGTTATTATCGAATTTTTTGATATCTTCGTTATTTTTGCCAAGGAGCTTATCCATTGCTGCCTGTCCGGTTGTGCCATTTTGGACAGCCACTACCTTGCCCTTCAGATCAGCGGCACTTTTAATATCGCTGTCTTCGCGGACAAGGATTTTATTGGTGGACAAGAAATACGGCAGTGAAAAATCATAAGTCTGCTTGCGCTCATCATTGATAGAGATCGAGGATACTGCCAGATCAGCTCGCTTGCTCTTGATCTCAACAAAAATCGGATCCCAGCCGACATTCTCGATCTTCAGCTCATAGCCAGCTTCTTTCGCGGCAGCTTTTAGAAAATCAATATCAAAACCAACAATCTTGTCCCCTTCCATGTACTCAAATGGTGCATACGCTGCGTCCGTGACCACCCTTAGTTCCTTGGATCCTGTTCCTCCTGAGCTGCTTGAACCACAGGCCGACACTACAAGCGCCATGATTGCCAACATCACGATCGCAAGAAATCTTTTTTTCATTCTGATTGCCCCCTCTTATTAAAAAACGTGCATAACTTTTAATAATTTATATGTAGAGAAGCAGGCTTGTATTACTTTTTACAGTTATAAGAAAAACTTATATTTATAGTTTCACACCTTGTCATTTCCTTATGTTTCCTTTTAGATTATGATTTTACTAGGGAGGGGATTTCATATGACATATAAATTCAAAGCAATTGACCATGTTCAGCTGGCAGCACCTAAGGGATCAGAAGATCAGGCCAGGAGATTTTTCGGAGAAATAATTGGTTTTGAAGAAATCGAAAAGCCGGCAGAATTGAAAAAGCGAGGCGGAGCATGGTTCCAGTATGGAAATTGTCAAATTCATATCGGGATTGAGGAACCTTTTGTACCTGCACGCAAAGCGCATCCGGCATTTGAAATTGAGAATATCGAGGGATTGAAGGAGCATTTGTCCTCTTCAGGAATCGAATATATTGAAGATGACAAGCTACCAGGCGCGAACAGGATATATGTGAACGATCCGTTCGGGAATAGAATTGAATTGCTCGAATGGCAACACACACTAAAATAGTGCCTGCTTGCTCGATTGGTTTTCAATCGAGCAAATTTTTGGTATCATATTTAGAAAAGCGAAATATTCGTTCTGAGAAAGAAGTGTTGATGGAATGACCCAGCAGCAAAAGGCGAAACGCAACTTGATGATCATGTGGTTCGCAAACTTTTTCATTGCCGGCAGCATGACAATGGTAATGCCTTTTCTCTCATTGTACATCGAAACTTTTGGAGATTTTTCAGAAAGGTATGTTCAAAACTGGTCAGGCCTTACTTTCAGTATTACGTTCGTAACAGCCTTCCTATTTTCACCTGTGATTGGAAGACTGGGTGACACATTCGGCCGCAAGAGAATCTTGATCTTTATGGGAATCGGGATGGGGTTAGCTGTCTTCCTGCTTGGATTTGCAACTTCCGTGTGGGAGTTATTTTTACTGAGAATGTTCATGGGATTATTCTCTGGCTTCATTCCTGTATCACAGGCACTTATTTCAACGCAAACTTCAAAGGAAGAAGCTGGCAAAGTATTAGGGACCCTACAGACAGGCAGTATCACTGGCTCCCTGCTCGGCCCAATGCTCGGTGGTGTTCTTGCTGACTCCTTGGGATATGCGACAACCTTCCAATCGACCTCGGCCTTCATCGTCCTTTCTGGTCTGCTCGTATTTTTTGTCATGGAGTACAGAGTCGATATCAAGAAAGGAACAAAAACAAATTACAGCCGCAAAGAAGTTCTTCAGCATATTTTTAAAAATCCGATCATGGTCAATGTCCTGCTCATGTCGATGCTTGTGCAGATTGCTCATTTCAGCATCCAGCCTATCCTTTCACTGTATGTGGGAGAGCTGCATGGACCGGAAAACCTGGCATTCTTTTCTGGAATCGCCTTTTCTGCAGCGGGGCTTGGCAATTTGTTAATGGCAAGGAAATGGGGCCAAATAGCCGACCGGATTGGCTATATTAAAATACTTGTCGTGCTCCTGTTTTTATCGGCAATCATCTATCTGCCAGGCGGTTTTGTCGATAACATCTGGCAGCTCGTCCTGATTCGGTTCCTGCTCGGAATCACGATTGGCGGCATTATCCCTGTCCGAGTTGCCTATATCAGGCAGGAAGCACCTGTTGCCATGCAGGGAGAAGTACTCGGCTACAACACGAGCCTCCGCTTCTTCGGAAACATCATCGGGCCGGTGCTCGGCGGTTTCCTTGCGGGTTACTTTGGCTTCACCTCGGTATTCGTCCTGACAAGCGGACTCCTGCTGGTGAGCGGTATTGTCCTGTATGCCTCGATGCAGCGCAATCCCCAGTTCGTTAGAGATACTTTTTAAGCATGCCAACAAAGACTGAATCTTTATGGATTCAGTCTTTTTTCATTTACTTTCGATATATAATCCTCCCTCTTCTCCTATCGTTTGCCTTCAGTTGGAAGAATTACTGTTTTTTAACCGCAGTCTGGGGAATCATTTACATTAGAGGATGAAAAAAATTCATTTTATATGAAGAAAATCGGGTGATTTCAGTTGGAAGTACAAGCATTGCAGGAAGTCGAAAAACTGGCTTTAAAAAAGTACAAAATTTTTAAACAGAGCAGGACACGCTATCTGGCCAGGGCTGCCCTCGCTTCGATGTTCATCGGCTTTGGAGTTATCGTTGCATTCAAGACGGGAAATCCATTTTATGTGGAACACTCGCCCTTTGCCTATCCAATAGCTGCCATTACCTTCGGTGCCGCGATTATCCTGATTGCCTACGGCGGCGGTGATTTATTCACTGGCAATACTTTTTACTATACTTTTGCCGCGCTGAGGAAAAAAATGGCCTGGGTCCAGGTCGTCAGAATGTGGATTTACAGCTATATCGGCAATATCATTGGCGCAGCTGCGTTTGCTTTTTTAATTTACACAACCGGATTGTTTGATGATCATTCCGTAAACGGATTCTTGCTAAGTGTTGCTGAAAAAAAGACACTTGCACCAACTTCAGAACTTTTTTTCCGAGGGATTCTCTGTAACTGGCTCGTCTGCCTGGCGTTCTTCCTGCCGATGTCAATGAAGGGCGACGGCGCAAAAATGTTCGCAATGGTGTTTTTCGTCTATTGCTTCTTCATTTCGGGTTATGAGCACAGCATCGCCAATATGTGTACCTTTGCGATCAGCATGGTCCTTGACGACCCGCAATCTGTTACTTTTACAGGCGTGATTCACAATCTGATACCCGTGACGATCGGCAACCTCATTGGCGGCGGAATCATGATGGGCTGGATGTATTACTATGCGAACAAACCATTTTTTGAGGAATGATAAAAGGCTCAGTGTATACCTGAGCCTTCCCTTTTGTATTTGATCGCTATTTGAGCCGTCAGCAGGGTGGATCCTATAAAAATAGCGGCAAGCAGTATTTGATTCCTCAACAACTCTTGTGAATACACTGCTCTAGTCATTAAAAACCAAAACAGGCTGCTGATTCCAGCGGCCGCGAAGAACAACCCCCATATGAACTCCTTGAACTTTCGGTAGCTACGGCTCCCCTGGAGATGCTTTATGTAAAAATAGAACAATATACATAGGACCAAAACTACCAAAGAATAACTGTATGGAAAATGTGCAGCCTCTTCCACCTTATCCACCACAGCGATATTCCCTAGAAATAGCAGTTGAAAGATAAGAAAATGCAAAACGACATATAAGAATAAAATCCACTCTGATATGTATATAATAATCTTTCTGTAAATTATCGATCCCTCCTCCAAAGGCATGTATCTTTATATTTCTTTTTCAAGCATAATAATCCTTCATAAAAAAACAGGATATAGAAATTTCTATACCCTGTTGATCCTGCAGTGACATATTCATCACCGAATGCAACTGCCCTCTAATGTTTCTGCTTATAATAGGTAATCCCGAGTGCAAAAGCCAGCACAGTTCCTTTCACAATGTCCATCGCGTAATAAGGGACAGACATCATCACAAGGCCATTTTGCAAAATGCCGATCAGCACTGCACCGACAAAGGTACCGAATGCATTTGGCTTGCCTGCCCCCAGGACGGAGAAACCGATGAAAGCTGCCGCTACCGAATCCATTAGATATGGTGAACCTGCATTGATTTCCGCCGTCATGACACGGGAAGCAAGAACGATTCCGCCAATTGCCGCGAATAAAGCAGACAGCAGGTAGGCGGCTGTTTTATAGCGGTTGACCGGTATGCCTGAAAGCCTGGCCGCCTCTTTATTGCCGCCAATCACATACATATAGCGGCCGTGCTTTGTGTATGTCAGGAATATATGAACAATGATGACAGCCACGGCCATGATCAGGATGATCCATGGCACCTGCCCTATTTTAGCGAAAAACGGGCTGATACTTCCTGTTGAAAAGCTGCCATCAGGAAGAATCATATTTTCCGAGACAGTCGCGCCATTCGTATAAGTCAGCGCCATTCCCTGGATGATGAACATCATGGCCAGTGTCATAAGCATGTCCGGAATCTTCAGCTTTACGATCATCAAAGAATTGAGTGCACCGACAATCAGGGCAGCTGCGATTGCTGATAATACGGCAATCAGAGTGTTGTGCGAGAACCAGACGAACATCGAAATGACGATGGCGTTGGACAGGGATGCGACAGAGCCGACAGATAAATCAAAGCCGTCAACTGTCAGCGAGATGGTGATGCCGATCGCGATGATGGTTACGATGGAAATCGAACGAAGGATATTAATGACATTATCACCGTTGATAAAAGAAGGATTCGCTGCCGCGAAGACGGCGACAAGGACAAAGATTGTCAAAATCGTCCCATATTTATATAGAAACTGGAATAGTTCGAATGTTTTTTTCGGCGTCGGCTCTTGCTGTAATGGGAGTTTCGCTTCCATCCTATCTTCCTCCTGTTGAATAAAATAAAAGTTCCTCTTCTGTTGTTGCGGCCGTTTCGAGCTCCTTGACAGGTTCACCGTCATAGAGCACATAAACCCTATTCGTGATGCCGACAATTTCGGACAGCTCAGAGGATGCATAAATGACGCCTTTCCCTTGTGCTGCGAGCTGGGCAATCAATTCAAAAATATCCCGCTTCGCACCTACATCCACACCCTTGGTTGGCTCATCAAAAATATACACGTCCGCATCGGCAATCAGCCATCTGCCAATCGCTACCTTCTGCTGGTTGCCGCCTGAAAGATTTTCAACTTTGGCATTTTCTGATGAAGTTTTGATACCGAGAGCCTTGATGTACTCCTGTGCGGTGTTCTTTTCTGCCCGTCTGTTGATAAAGCCTAGTAATCTGGTGAACTTTTTGAGGTTGACCGCCGTAAGATTGGAGGTGACGGACTCTGCGACAAGGACTCCTTCCTTGCGCCGCTCTTCAGGCACCAGGGCCAAACCGCTTTTTACAGCAGCATGAGGACTGGTCAGCTTTAGGTTTCTTCCTTTTAGCTTTACGGTTCCGCTTGTTGTTGGTGTCGCGCCGAACAGCGCTTTGCACAGCTCTGTCTTTCCCGCTCCGACCAGGCCGGCAATCCCGACAATCTCCCCTGCTTTTACATTGAGCGAAGCATTTTTCACTTTGATTCCATCCGTTAGGCCTTCGACTTCCAGAATGGTTTGACCGAACGTGCTGACCCTTGCCGGAAATTGGTCTTCCAGCTTCCTGCCAAGCATGTACTCAATCACCTGGTGGGTGTCGACTTCAGGAATACCTTTTTTTATTACCAACTCACCATTTCGCATGATCGTAATCTCATCACATAATTCAAAAATCTCCGGCATTCGGTGGGAGATGAAGATGATGCCAACATTCCTTTCAGCCAGTTCCCTCGTGATTCGGAACAGTTCAGATGTTTCTGTATGGCTGAGCGGAGCTGTTGGTTCATCGAGGATCAGGAATGAGCATTTACTTGAAATCGCTCGGGCAATCAGGACCAGCTGTTTCTCCGCAAGCGACAGCTCCCCGGCAAGCTTTTTTACAGGAATGTTAAGGTTCATCCCGGAAATAATCTCTCCTGCCTGTTTGAAAAGCTGTTTCCATTTCACCCAGTGTTTGTTTTCTGTGTCCTGCACGGTGTGATTAAGCATGATATTTTCAGCAACAGTCAGCGACGGGATAATCGCTGTATCAACTTCCTGGTAGACCGTCTGGATTCCGAGTTTCTGGGCATGAGCCGGCGTCCTGATTTCGACTTTCTTGCCATCCAGCTGTATTTCCCCTGTGTAGTGGTCATGGGCACCAGAGAGCACCTTCATTAAGGTCGATTTACCAGCGCCATTTGCGCCAATCAACGCATGGATTCTGCCAGTTTCCGTGCTGAAATCCACACCATTCAGCGCACGCACTCCCGGAAACTCAATGGTGATGTTTTTCATTTGAAGTTTCATCCGGGTTCCACCTCCCTATCAATCTGGAAAGCAGACACTCTTTTTCGTTTTGAGAGTGTCTGCTTTGTTCGCTTAACTGGAAAAAATCGAGTGAAATTTCCAATTCGCTATAAAATTGAAAAAGTCGCTATAAAAATATTTTTTTCGCTATAAAAACTTCCATACCATCAATCCACTACCATATTCACTGCTTCTTTTCTTACTTTTTATAGTGATCCTTCAACCTTTCCATCCAATCTTCCAAAAATGCGTCTGATTTGCCCCAGCCTTCGATGATTTCAGCTAAATTGACCATGTTCACCGGATTTTTTGACTGCTGCAGCTGTTCCTGTGAAATCAGTGAGGCTTCAAGGTCATATGTTGCTGGTGTTTCTTCGCCAGCCAGCTTTTTCGCCAGCAATCTCATATTCACTTCTCCGATCAGCTTTGGATCAACGGCGGCAGTGTATTTCCATGGGCTATTTTCTCCCTGGATTTCCTGAAGGTCGGCATTGGATACATCGATTCCGTAAATCTTGATTTCATCTCGGCCAGCTTCTTTGATCGCACGAGCCGCGCCAATCGCAAAAGCATCCCATGTCGCGAAAATCGCATCAATTTCTCCTTTTGGATGCTTGTTCAGCATAGCGGACACTGCATTTTGTGTCTGAACGCTTGTATCGGCTGCAGCCACTCCGAATCTTTCAACCTCTTTAATTCCCGGGTTCGCCTTCAGTGTTTCCTGGTAAACTTTATTTCTTCTGACCATTGGCGGGAAGCCATCGACCCATAGGTAGACAATATTCGCTTCACCATTTTGGTCTTTCACAAGCTGGTCCAGCGCCTGTGTTGCAAGTGCTTCATCATCCTGGGATGTAAGTGTGACTCCTTCTACTTGAGCCAGATCCGGATTTGAATCGAAGGTAACAACGCTCTTACCTTTTTCAACTAATTTCTTAACATCATCTACAGTTGCTGCGTCATCGCCATGGGAAATGATGAATCCATCATAGTCCTGCTGGAGGCCCTGGTTGATTGCGTCATGGAATTTGGCTGTATCCCCATTCGCTGTAAAAACGTCTACTTTAAAGCCTAGTGCTTCACCTTCAGCCTTTGCTCCGGCTAAAAATTGTGCCGTATGGTCATCTCCGCCAATTTTGCGGATCACTTTGATTTTAACTTCCTCGCCTTTGGCAAATCGCTCCGGCACTCCTTCTACCGGACCGCTGGCCGTCTTCGTCTCTCCGCCTCCGCAGCCAGTAAGCAGCAAAGCAGAAGCTACTGCACCTAAAAATACTTTTTTAATTCCATCTTTCATCTGATTCTCCCCCTTTGATTGATCTGCATTACTAAACCAAATAAAAAAACCTCTCCAGAAAAGAGAGGTTTCAAACGCAGTAGAATACAAAGGTCGGATTCCTCTCTTATCTTTCAAAACAAATAAATGTTTTGCAGGATTTAGCACCAATTCCGGTTGGAACGGTTGCTGGGCGTCACAGGGCCAGTCCCTCTGCCACTCTTGATAAGAGAATTTCTTTATTAAGTTAATGTTGCAAATCGATAAATCCCACTTTAAACTCCTATACTCATATTGTCAATATTATTATGAAAATTTAATTATATTCTTTTTTCCGTTTCAAACAAAAAGGAAAATCCCAAATCGGAATCTTCCTTTTTCGATTAGCCTCTGCCTGCCGCGGTCATCCATTCGTACTGGCGTAGTTTTACTTCATAAAGTGTTAATGGATCACGGTACAGTTCAGGATTGATTCTCATTTTTTCAAGTTCGTTCTTTCCGTACTCGATTTCGGATTTTGCTTCTTCTACTGCTCCTTCAAGAACGTTGAATGGGTTTTTGAAGAACAGATTCACATCACGTTCAATCGATTTTTCGAAAATCTCGAATTGCTGCAGAAACCTTTTCGCAATGGTTACGCCGATTTCATAATAATCCTCAGTCTCGAGATAGGTCTTGTATCTGTTATAAAGCATCGCATTGTTTTGCGGCAGTACTCCGAGCAGCTTGCCAGCGCTTTTCAAGAAGAACTGCTGCGGCGTCGAGCGGTTCATGATGTTGACCTTTTCATAGTGGACCCCGTTCGTCATCCGGTCGGCATCGCGGCGCCAGTCATCTAATACTCTGAAATCACAGTCCAGGCTAATCCTTTCATCTCCATACATGGAGTTAAAACCCTCGGCCATTTCATTTAAATAGTTTTGGCTTTGGTCGAATTCGTCTTTCGAATGTTGAATCCAGCCTTTCAAATCTTCATGGAATTTCGGCAGTACGCTTCCATCGAGATATTCCTGGATTCTCTTGTTCATATCTTCGTCCATTTCAGCATGGATTTTTCCGAAATCACTGTCCTCCGTCACCAATTCCGAACAACCACGCAATACTTCAGGAATTTTCTCAATGATTTCCGCACGGGTTTCATCTTTAATTTTTCGGTATGACTTCTGAATAGAACTTGACTTCTCTTCTTCAATATCTCCCAGCTGGTTGATGGCACCGTTAAGCTTGCTCACCATATCTTCGTTCCAGCTGATTGATTCCATATGGTTATTCTCGATTTCAATCCGTTTATCAAGCAAATACGTGATTGCCCGTCTGACGAAGAATTGCAGTTTTGCCGTACGCTCCTGCTCAAAGTCGACTGTGCTTCTGTTTGTTCGTATGAAATCAGAGAAATCCCTCAGCTGCTTGCCTTTATCGTAATTAGATGAGAAAGCAAACATTTTAGAATCAGGATAATACTGGCTGATTTCAGCCCATGTTTGGTCAAAAACATCTACTGCCTCCTGCTGGCTGTATATCATATCTATTTTGTTCAGCAGGAAATGAACAGGCAGATTCGGGAAGTACTCTGAAATTTTCGCGAGGATTTCCCTTTCTTTTTCCGTAAAAGGATCATTCGCATTGAGCACGAAAAGCAGACTATCAGCAAATCTCAAGTAATTGTACAATGGATGCTTGTCATAGTTATTACTGTTGATCCCTGGAGTATCAATCAATGCCAATTCGTGTTCCCGCAGGAATGGGAACTCTGCCTTGAAATCAATGATTGTCTCATTCTTGTGCGTCTGACGGCGAACTCCTGACGCTTCCTTGAAGTCCTCAATATCCGTGATTTGGCGGACGTCTGTATCCGTTATTTCCTGGATTTCCGGGTTCTCTTCATTCTTGAAACGGATGACAGCAGCAGTTGGTGCCGTGATCAGCTCTTCCCCAACAATGGTATTGACGAATGAGGACTTCCCATTGCCAGTTATACCGGCGATCAACAGATTATGAACATTGGATTCCTGCAGGTCCTGGACCATCCACTTGATCCTGTTGCCGACCTCTATCTCATGATTTTCCGCCCATTCAATGATCGTCTTGAATAGCTGCATGCTATCCTCATAGCCATTATGATACTCGCGTGAATTCAGCACAAGATTTTCGGCATCGTGAATCGCGGACGAGGTGATGGTCCCTGGAAATACTTCATTCCACGCAATAATAGATGATGCTGATACAAGGCTGTTAACAGGGCTTGTGATTTTCAGCCAATTGGTAAGCAATTCAGGAATCAACGGTGAAATTTCCTTAATCAAACGATCGCCGTTAATCAATTCGAAATATGTGTCCTGGTAGACCGCTGACAGATGGGTCCAGCCATCTTTTAGATTGCCGTCCATCCCGCTGAACAATTGGTTGAATTCCTTTAGCCATGTCATGTAAGAACTTTGTCCCTTATAGCTTTCCCACAGGGATACTGCCAACTGTTCAAACCGGCTTCTGTCCACCTGGAAAAGAACAGATAATGCTTCGTTAAAATAATCTGGTGCGAAACGTGCAGTATGTCCCTGTTCTACATATTGATTCAAAACGTCGAACCACTTAGGCGAACCTGTGCGCACACCTTCATTGACTGCCAGCTCGACTGCATTGTCCCAGTCATGATGCTCTTCAAAGAAAGCACGGGCAATCTCCGTTACGCCAGGATAATCCGGATCAAGCGCCACTGATTTCTTGATGACCGCAATCGCTTTTTCAAGCTTTACCTGCTCTATGTAGAGAGATAAAAGCTGTAGGCCACTTTCGATTTTAAGAACATTGCTCTCTGTTTCAATCGACAGGTACAGCTCCTCCGCGGAAGTAAGCAAACCAAGCTCAAGAAATGCATCACCCATGTTCTTTTTCGCCCAGGGCTCGAATTCATTCGTAATGTTCTCCCACTTAAAAATCGCTGCTTCAAAATCTTTATTGTGAAAATATACCTCTCCCTGAGCAAAACGGATATACGACAGATCCGGCATATCATTCTTCTGCTCTTCAAGGTAAAGCTCCCCGAGAACACGAACAGGATGTGTCCTGTTTCCTGATTCCATATAAGTTTCAAAATACGACTTTTTGATTAATTGCTCTTCAAATGTCATGACTTTCCTCCGACTTCTTTATAATATCAATCCAAAAAAAGAGCCTTCGGACTCCTTCAGGCATAAAAAATTGTTTTAACTGACTCTACTTTTTCCCTTTGCCGGCTTGCCATCAAACCTTATCATTGTATTCTATCAAACTATTTTTCATTCAATATTTCAGCCAGCTTTCAGTTTTGCAACAAGCACTGCAAAATTTGTAATCTTTTTAATAAATGACCCAGTTATTTGCCAGTTGCTGTCGAATGATGCCGCTACCTATATCTTTCGAACTATATCCGGATTTTATGGGGACTTAATGAAGTTTGTCACACCGCAGATAGGGCAAAATCATTATAATGAAGGTAACAAGTCGACCGAATAAAGGAGATTATTATGCTTATTTTGAAACTTATGGGTACTCCTCTAGAACATATTAAATCACAACATATCAAAAACAAGTCTGTCATGAGGAACAACAAAACGCTTGCTACAATCAAGGAAAGTGGAAACGAAGTTGAATTCCAGATCGATCCATACCTTGACCTTGATGAATTTCAATTTTTACGGGATATAATCATGGAGCTCAGCTATGGAAACGAAGACGCCATCGATGAAAGAGACTGCCAGCTAGGTTATTTGGAGAATGGTGAGAAAGCTTTTTTGATTAAGAACTGGGAAGAGTGGAAGGTATTCTTGATGAAAGCCAAGTTAAGGACACTTGAAGGCCAGAACGTTCAGGCCTTGAATCCAGAAGGCGAAGAACTCGGATCAGGCCTGCTGGCTGAGTATGAAATTGCTGAAAGCCCGTTCCGGATCACAAGCTGCACATTGATCACCCTTTTCGGTGAAAGGAAGTTTGAAGGGGAAAATATTAGGATTGTCCCGACTAACCAGTTTAGCTAAAAATAACTCACACCTAAAGAAAAGCAGCGGACCAATTCCGCTGCTTTTTCATTATTCTTTATTCAACTCATCAATGAGCTGTTTCGTCCGTTTTGCATTACCTTCAGCGAAGTTTTCAAGGCGTTCCTTTAGTTCAGGATCGTCGTGGACTCTTTCAGCTGTTATTAAGTAAGTACGCATCAAATCTTCTTCAATCTCAACGGAATTTTCAAGTACTTCCTCGATTGATTTTTTTTTGCTGTCGTCATGAAAAAAAGAATGGGAAACCACGTTCATACCTCCCTTTTTCAGCCTCTTTCTTAATGTTTGGTCAAACTTCCATTAAGAAAGGAGCTCTTCTTTTATCATCGCCACCAGCTTACTTTTTATACTCTGCCTTTCTCCAAATGAAGAAGGCCGTTGTTGCCAACAGAGTCGAAATCAACGCGACAATCACCGCACCATATACACGCTCATCTTCTTGGCCATAATAGCCTTCGATGGCATTGGATAGCGAGAACACGTTAATGGCAAGGAACAGGAAAATCGAGAAAAAAGCAATTCGTTTTTTATCCATGCCTTACTTCCCTCCCTACTGCAAACACCTTGCCATCCTTGATTTCAAGCAGGATCTTCGGAAGTTCGCGCTGCGGCGGCCCTGCCATTGGCTGGCCGCTGTCTACATTGAAATAACCTTTGTGACAAGGGCACAGCAAGACATTTTCCTTATGCTCATAAAAGACTGGGCATTGAAGGTGAGTACATTTATTATTGTACGCGACAAACTTGTCCTCCGGTGTCCTCACCAAAATGGCCGGTTCATTCTTCGTCGGATAGTTGAAGTTCCTGGATTCCCCAATCGCCAGGTCTTCGATATCGGTGACTTCCACCCGCTTCACTTCACCGTTTTCATCGCGCAGGAATGTGAAGATCCCGAATGGAGTCGTTGCCAATCCGATGGCAACTGTTGCCCCGAACGAAGCTTTCAAAAACGCTCTTCTATTCAAATGGACATCGTCTTTCCTGTTCAGATTATCGATCAGCTTGATCATATCTTTATCATCTTCATGATGGGTCTGTTTTTTATCATCACTCATAGCCAAATCCTCCTGTTCCTAGAGCTGAAACTTAGCATCGATTTTTTCTGCCAGGTTTAGATATTCCTTGAATAGCGGTGTGTTTTCCTCTGCAATCGCAGGTGTCTCACTATTCTCATCCGCTTCCTGAATTGGCAGCTGTCCCAGCAAATCTGTACCCAGCTGTGCTGCAAGCTCCTCGCCGCCGCCTTTGCCAAAAATGAAATATTTCTGGTCACTGTCTTCAGGCTTGAAATAAGACATATTTTCGACTACACCGATGACTTCATGCTTGCTCTTGATCGCCATTGATCCTGCACGCTCTGCCACGAAGGAAGCAGCTTTATGCGGTGTTGTTATGACGATTTCCTTGCTCTGTGGAATCATCAGGTGCATATCAAGCGCAACATCTCCCGTACCAGGAGGCATATCTAGAATGAAATAATCCATCTCTCCCCACAGGACGTCTTCTGTAAAATGCTGAATCATTTTTCCGAGCATCGGGCCGCGCCACACAATCGGTTCATTATCCTTCACAAGGAAGCCCATTGACATCACCTTGATGCCATGTGCCTCAACCGGAATGATTTTTCCATTGAACGTCTTAGGTTTTGCATCTATATTAAGTATTTTCGGTACACTGAATCCGTATATATCAAGGTCGATGATCGCAACGGACTTGCCAAGCTTTTGCAGCGCGAGCGCAAGATTCACTGATAAAGAAGACTTTCCAACTCCACCTTTTCCGCTTGTCACCGCCAGCACATTTCCTTTTAACATGTTAAGCACCTCTTTTTTAGGATGGGGTATTTATTCCCTACCTTATATCAAATTAGTTGAAACCCAACTGGAAAAAATCGTTGAAAATTTCCAAGTCGCCAATATAATTTTATTTTCGCCAATAAGTTGGTGGTTTTCGCCAATAAAATCCGATTTTCGCCAATAAACTTGTGAAAACCGCCAATAAACTCAGATTTTCGCCAATATCGTAATAATCGATCTAAAAACAGAGCCGGCCCTAATGAACTTAGCGCTCTTTTCCGGCCGGCTCCATTTAATTATCCTGTGAAAACTTATACTTACTTCGAGAATTGTCCAGCTTCAGCGCCTAGCCCCTCGAGACGCTTCGGTCCGCCCAATGAAGTCAAAGAACGACTTCACCGGTCGGCCCTCCAGCGCTTGTCGGGGCTGACCAAGGCGCTTCCGCATTTCTAATTATGATTGTGAATCAGTATAAACTCCGAAGAATTCAGGTACGTAATCCCATTTGTTGCCCTCTTGCGGCTTTTTGCCTTCAACCAGGTTCATCTGGGTACGTTTTCTGCGCAATTGCTGCATTTCATCGAAGTCGATGAAGCGGATTGCATCACTCGGACAAACAGATGCACACATTGGCGCGATATCATGACGGGTTCTGTCATAGCACATATCACATTTGTACATTTTGTTCGTCTCGAAGTCGAATTTAGGAATACCGAATGGGCATCCGAATGTACAGTTGCGGCATCCGATGCATTTTTCTTCCATCGCAGACAGCACGACGCCTTCATCCGTGATCTGGATGGCGTTGGCAGGGCAGACACGCGCACATGCCGGGTCTTTACATTGCATGCACAGCATCGGGAAGGTCTGGCGAGATTCAGTGAAGTCAACGTATTCTACATAGTTCCGTTCCTTGGCATCATGGTCCCCACACTCACGGCAGGCTGCCTGGCAGGCACGGCATCCTATACAGCGCTCAAATTCTAGATACATTATTTTATTCATAGTGGCCGTTCCTCCTATTTAGTCAGTTTTTCAAGCTTTACAGCACAGACTTTAAATTCAGGCATCCTTGAGAATGGATCCAGTGCCGGGCTGGTCAATTGGTTGACTGCCAGCTTCTTGCCCCAGTGATAAGGGACGAACATTGTGTCTTTGCGGATTGCTTTTGTTATTTTAACCGGTGTGATCATCTCACCACGCGGTGTGGAAAGCTTCACTCTTTCACCGTTTTCAATTTGATACTTGCTTGCCAGTTCTGGGTGCATTTCTACGAATGGCTCAGGGCATTGCTCCATCAGGAAGTCAACGCGTCGTGTCTGGTTACCTGATAAGTAATGGAAGACAACGCGGCCTGTTGTCAGCCATAAAGGATACTCGTTTGATTGAACCTCTGTAGGTCCCCTGAAATCGCAAACTGCAAGATTTGCTCTTCCATCTTCCGTAGCAAAACGCTCCTGGAAAATGGATGGAGTTCCCTTGGAGTCTTCTGTCGGTGCCGGCCAGAAAACGCCGTCCTGCTCGTCGATTTTTTCATAAGTTACACCGTAGTAATCAGCCTTGCCGCCTTTTGAAGCGTGGCGAAGCTCGTCAAAAATCTCTCTTGGTTCGTTGTAATCGAAGTACTTGCCTTTACCTAGACGTTCAGCGATCATGCTCATGATTTCCCAGTCCGGCTTCGATTCTCCAATTGGATCAACCACTTTACGGATACGGATGACACGGCCTTCGATGTTTGTAGTCGTTCCTTCGTCCTCCGCCCAAGTCGTTGCTGGAAGAACTACATCTGCAAGCTCAGCTGTTTCTGACATGAAGAAGTCGTTTACGACAAGGAAATCAAGCTTCTCTAGTGAATCCTGGACATAGTTGATGTTTGGTGATGAAACAACCGGATTCGAACAGATGACATGCAATGCGCGGATTGTTTTGTTCTGCATCAGGTGGAACATTTCGTATGCGGAAACGCCTTCCTTCGGCATTTCTTCTGGTTTGATGCCCCAAACTCCTGCCACATGCTCAACATCCTTAGGGTTGGCGATTTTACGGTATCCAGGAAGCGCGTCTGCTTTCTGTCCGTGCTCACGTCCGCCCTGTCCGTTGCCCTGTCCTGTAAAAGTTGCTACGCCTGATGCGAATTTGCCGATTTGACCTCTCAACAATGCCATTGATGTATAAAGACTTACATTATCAACGCCTGAAGTCTGTTGTTCCGCACCGCGTGCGAACATGACGACAGAGCGTGGTGATTTACCGAAAATGTGCGCTGCCTTGATGATTTTCTCAGCTGCGACACCTGTAAGCTTTGATGTATATTCTGGCGTGAATTTCGCCGTCATTTCTTTTAATTCTTCAAAATTGTTGCAGCGTTCCTGGACATATTCATTATCCACGTAATCATGCTTGATTAGGAGGTGCATGATTCCGTTCGCCAAAGCTGAATCTGTTCCTGGAAGCAAGTCTAGGTGTACGTCAGCTACACGTGCTGTTGCAGTTTCACGCGGATCAGCTACGATTAGCTTCGCGCCTTTGTCCTTCGCCTTCCAGAACCACTGAATGCTTGTGGGATGGCATTCCGCTGTGTTGGAACCTGCCATGAAGAAAGTATCCGTGTGCTCAAGCTCAGTCCAAGGAAGCGTCGAACCACGGTCCATGCCGAGTGTTTTGTTGAAACCTCCGGCAGCAGAGCTCATGCAGTAACGGCCGTTATAGTCAATGTAACGAGTTCCAAGGCCGACACGAGCGTACTTACCAACAAGGTAGCACTTCTCATTTGTCATCGACACGCCGCCGTAAACTCCCACCGCATCTTTTCCGTAGTTTTCCTGGATTCCTTTGTATTTGCTCTCGATCAAATCAAGTGCTTCGTCCCACGTTGCTTCTACGAACTTGCCGTTCTTTTTGATCAGAGGAGTTTTGATTCGGTCTGGGTGATCGATCGTCTGGTAAGCAGTAACCCCTTTAGGACACATCTTCCCTTTTGTTAAAACCCAGTCATAACGCGGTTCTACACCGACAACCTTGTTATTCTTTTCATCAACGCGGATGTGCATGCCGCACTGCATGCCGCAGTAGCAGCAGTGAGTTGTGACTAGTTTTTCACCTTTGCGGATCTGGTTCTTTACGCCTTCTTTAACGAGAAACTGGCTCATCGATTTTTTCCTCCTTTGAATCCTGGTCAAGTCCGTAAAATTCTTCTGAACGCTTTTTGCTGAAGCCTGATATGTGAATACCGTTATTTGTATTTACCGGTCCGTATGGATTGCCTTTTGGTGCTTCAAGATTCATCTGTTTCAATGCTCTCATCCTGCGGCGGCAGCCTGTGCAGTAGTCTGACAGGTAAGTGCCATCTGCAAGCTGAAGGTCGAAATTCTGGCTTTTTAAAATAGCCTGGACATCCGCAATCTGGTCATCATTGCTGTATGGCTGTCCGCAGCTCTTACATGATTTCGTATCCACTTTGACCACCTCTTGATAACTCATTGGAACTGCTGTAGCCAGCGGCCTGATTGGCACGTGGAACAGTTTTCCGAATGGGAAGTACATCAGCATGATGATGACTGTAACCTGGTGGATCAGCGACATATAGTGGTGCATCCAGCCATCAAGGAATGTGTATTGAATTGTCAGGATCAAGCCTGTTACTGTTACTGCCAAGAGAATGATCAATGGCAGAATGTCGAACTCGAATCGCTGGGTTACTTTTACGTCATAATCAGTGATGCGTCGGTAGAGGGCCATTCCCGCTCCGATCAAAACCATGATTGCCCCGATATTCAAACCGTTATAGACGATTTCAGCGAAAACTCCGTGAGCAGCCATCGTGATGGTCGGCATGTCGAACACGATGATCTGGTATGTTTCCGGGTCAATCAGGTCGAAACGCATCCAGCCGAATGTAAGCCCAAATGTGATTGCGAATGAGATGATGCAGCCCCAGGAAATCATGAAGTGCTGTATTCCTCGGTAGATCCCGCGCTGGAAAATGAATTTTTGCAAAATGATATTATCGATTAAAGTTTTAACTAGTGCTTTTGAATTTCGTTTCAATCTTTCTTTATTAAAAAGGTTATCAACACTTCGCTTTGCCACCCTGTTCGTGGCTTTTCGCCACATCCAGAAGCTCATCCTGATTGTTAAGCCAATCGCAAAGACTGCTGATGAAATTGCATATCCCAGAAGCGCCATATCGATATGGACAAACCTCGATGTTGAATACCACATTGAGAAAAACAAGACCATCACAACGACAAAGGAATACATGCTTGTTTTGGAGTAAAAAGATCTCTCGAATTTGTACAACTTTGCTACCTCCCTGTAAATCGTTCCCGATTTCAAAATTCATCTTATCATGGAAAAACAGTCTAAATAGGATTAAATTGTAAACACTTTGTGAATAGTGAAAAATTGATTTAATAATGTTTAGAAGCCCTAACCTCCACGGTGTACCTTACTTATCTAAATCTTAAGGGAGGCAGATTAAAAGATATGTGAAGTCCGTCACACCAGATTAAGTGGACACAAAATCGTAATATATTCGTGATGGACTTAACATTTCGGAAGTTGGTATTAGGCAACAACAAAAGTCATATTCAGCCTTTTTAGTGAATGGTAAAATGATGACCTTGAGTAAGTTGAGTTATTAGAAGTCCGGCATGCTTATGCCCTATACTGAAACTATCAAGCTAGAAAGGTTGGGAGTTATGGACAATTTCAAAGCTTTTATGGTGAACAAGACAGATAATGATTTTTCAGCAGAAGTAAAAACGGTTGGACTGGAGGATTTGCCTGCTGGTGATGTGGTGATCAAGGTTGCCTATTCAAGCGTCAACTTTAAAGACGGGCTTGCGAGCATTCCGAATGGCAAGATTGTCAGGTCCTATCCATTCATTCCTGGCATCGACCTTGCCGGCACGGTTGTCCGTTCAGATGACAGTTCCTTCAAGGAAGGTGATGAAGTCATCGCCACCAGTTATGAAATAGGGGTTTCCCACTATGGAGGGTTCAGTGAATATGCCCGTATCCCATCAAAATGGATCGTGCCTTTGCATAAAGGATTGAATTTAAGGGAAGCCATGGTTTTCGGAACAGCCGGTTTCACTGCAGCATTGTCCGTGCACCGACTGGAAGAGAACGGACTTACTCCAGAGAAAGGGAAGGTTCTCGTTACAGGAGCAACCGGAGGAGTTGGCAGCGTCGCTGTGGCGATGCTGGCGAAAAGAGGGTATCACGTCGTTGCCAGCACAGGGAAAGCTTCCGAACACGAATACCTTCGCAAAATTGGAGCTAAAGAAATCATCAGCCGGGAAGAGCTCGTTGGTGAAAAGACAAAGCCTCTCGATCAGCAGCTTTGGGCAGCAGCCGTGGACCCCGTCGGCGGGAAAACTTTATCTGCAATCCTCAGCAAGCTTGAATACAATGGTTCTGTCGCAGTCAGCGGTTTGACTGGCGGAACAGATGTCCCAACAACTGTTTTCCCGTTCATACTGAGAGGAATTAACCTACTTGGCATCGATTCCGTGTACTGCCCAATGGCGACGCGAAAGCTTCTTTGGCACCGAATGGCAACCGACTTGAAGCCAGAGGGGTTATTGGAAACGATTGAAAACGAAGTGTCATTAGAAGAATTACCTGGCGTCCTGGCCAGCATCTTAAAAGGTGCGAACCGCGGGCGAACAATTGTAAAAATGTAAAAAAAATCCCGAACCCAGCAGACTGGATTCGGGATTTTTCACAAGAATAATGATTAATTTTGTGCTGCCAGCTGCTCCACTTTTGCCAAGTGCCCGCAGTCGTTCAGGAACATCACTGCCTTTTGCCCGCCGTTCACCTTAAGCAAGTGGATTCCGGTATCTCCTGTAGGAAAATAAGTATCTGATAGAACTGGCAGATTCAAGAAAGCTCTTAACAGGTTAGAAATCATTCCGCCGTGTGAAACAATCGCGATTCGTTTCTTTCCTGCGCTTTCTGCAAGAATCTTTGAAAAAACTGTTTTGGCGCGGAAACGAAATTCAATTTCCGATTCACCCTCCTCAACGCGCTCATGAGGTTTCCTGCCTCCCTCTGGCTCCGGATAGCGGAGCTTTGCTTCCGCATATGGCAGCCCTGCCAAAACTCCATTATTAAACTCTCTCAAACTATCCTCTTCGATGACCGGAATTCCCGTTTCCTGACTAAGAATTTCTGCCGTTTCTCGAGCGCGTTTTAAAGTACTTGCCCAGATGACCTCAGGCATGTACTTCTCTTTTACCACTTTCGCCATTTCCTTCGCCTGCCTGCGGCCATGGTCCGTCAGCAGCAAATCAGCCCTGCCTTCATGCACCTGAAGGATATCCCCTTCCGACTCACCATGCCTGATCAATAGAATTTCCATGTCGTTTCCCCTTTTTAAAAAAGTATATTAAAAGTAATTCTGCATGTTCATGAAAATTCCTTTTAACGATGGTGGCATTTGGATTTTTTTTCCTGATTATACTCTTTTTTTTCCATAAAAAAATGACTCACATTTTCACATGAGTCATGTTCCTTATTTTACAGGACCAAGGCTTGACCTTCTGATTACCTGGTTAATAACTTCAGAAAAGACTAGTCCAACAGCGATTGCACCGGAGATCATCGAGGCTTTCGCTGCTAAAGACAAGGCAGTGCTGTAATCATTCTCCACGAAATTCCTCATTGCATCGTAGGCAAGACCGCCTGGTACCAGCGGGATAATTCCCGCTACACTAAAAATAATGATCGGCGTCCGGTAAGCCTTCGCGAATACCTGGCTGACAACGGCAATTAAAAATGAGGCCATTAATGTTGCAAAAATCGTCCCAAAACCATTCGTATCAAGCGCAAAATAAACCATCCAGCCTACCATGCCGGAGATGCCGCATTTAACCAATGATTCTCTCGGCGCGTTGAAAATAATACCGAACGCAGCGGACGCAATGAAACTCGTTATTAGCTGTTCAACATAAATCATCGCAATTTCTCCTGCCTATAAAAAAGATAAAATCGCCGCAATTCCTGAGCCAATCGCAAACGCCGTCAGCAGCGCTTCTGCTCCTTTTGATAACCCGGATACTAAATGGCCGGCCATCAGATCCCTGACCGCATTCGTGATCAGCAAGCCCGGCACAAGCGGCATCACCGACCCAATGATAATTTTATCAAGTTCCTGCCCCAGGCCAAATTTCACAAAAAAGAATGCTACCATCCCAATAAAGAAAGAAGACAGGAATTCGGCGAAGAATTTTACCGGTACAATCCTGTGAAAATAAACGACCAAGAAGAAACCAATACCTCCTGCTGCCATTGATGGCAGGAAGTCGAGCCAGCTTCCCAGGAACATAATTGTAAAACAGCCACTCGCAATCGCTGCTGCAAGGATTTGAATCATAAACGAGTAGGTCAGGTTGGCTTCCTCAATCTCCCCAAGGAGCTTGCAGGCTTCCTTCAAACCAACCTCGCCGCTGCTGATTTTCCGCGAAACGCTGTTGACCATCGCCACCTTCCTTAAATCGGTTGTGCGGTCAGAAATCCGTACGAGTTTCGTTCTCTCGGGGCCAACCCCTTCTACTGAAAAAATAATGCCGGTTGGGGTCACATAGCTGTGCGTCTTATCAATGCCGAACGCAGAAGCCATCCGTGACATCGTATCTTCCACCCGATATGTCTCAGCGCCGCTTTGAAGCATTATTTTCCCCGCTAGCATGCATGCACGCATCACTTCAAATGTTTGATCCTGATTCTCCATAAAAGTCCTCACTTACCAATTCGTACTGTCTAAATTTCTTTATCAGTTTAAATCAAAAGAGCGCCAATAAGCAACCATAGAAAAAACCAGCCCTTCACACAGGGCTGGCTTCTCAGGAAACAGCTTCCTCCGGCTGACGGTTAGCTTTTGTACGTCTCCCCTTTAAAATGGTCAGAACTAATGCTATTAAGATAAATCCACTGGATATCTGGAACAAAGTTCCCAGTTCAATATACTGGGCCAGGACGCCGAAAACCAACCCGCTTAAACCGATTCCCAGGTCAATGGAAGAGAAGAACATTCCATTCGCGACTCCACGTCGGTTTGGCGGTGTAATCGATAATGTCCAGGATTGCAAGGTTGGAATCAATGAACCGAATCCTATACCGAATAATACTCCAGCAACAGCAATCATCATATTAGAATGAGCAAATGACAGCACCCACATACCTGCAAATGTTATGGAGATTGTCAGAATAACGAGACCGATTGGTCCTTTCTGATCAAACCATTTTCCGGCAACCGGACGTGAGAGTGATGCAAAAATTGCATTACACAGGTAAAACAAGAATATCTGCTGTATCCCGCGTTCTTCGCCAAAAATGACAATGAATGTGACAATCGTTCCATAACCCAGACTGATCAACAACGTCAAGACCGCAGGGAACCAGCCAGATTTCTCAACAAGCGATCCAAGATATGTGAACTTTAAATCTTCTTTCTTCGTCTCTAAAACTTGATCAGGAGTTTGGTAGTGAACCGATGCAAGCAGCAGCAAGGCAATGACGCCAAGTACTCCCGAAAAGTAAACGAGGTTTTCAAAGGAAGTAACCTGGTATAAAAAGATTCCCAGACTAGGTGCTATAATCATTCCGATTGTTATCGAAAGACCAAAATAGCCCATTCCTTCCCCGAGCCGGGAGTTGGGTACAAC
Organism: Bacillus sp. ISL-55; assembly: GCF_018613155.1. Lineage (GTDB taxonomy): Bacteria > Bacillota > Bacilli > Bacillales > Cytobacillaceae > Mesobacillus. Next base: position 37,337 of record NZ_JAGGQU010000024.1, read on the forward strand.
ATCCACTGCTGCCGTTCCGTTGACTGTTGTAGACCAGCCCCATGCAAGACCATGCAACAATCGAAACGCAAGAAAAATGATAACGACCTGAGACAGCGGGTATAGGAATGTAATCAACAGAAGCATCAGGGCACCGATCAGGACAAGCGGTTTACGCGCTTTGTATTCAAGCATAAATCCAATGAACGGCCGGCTCAAAACAGCCCCTATCGAGAAAAGTGCGGTAACAAGACCAATTTCCGTCCCGCTGGCACCGATTGATTTTATATATGGTGGCAATGTAGGAATCAGCATCTGGAATGACATAAAGATAAATAGATTCCCTACCATCAATTTGATGAACGAAGAGGTCCATAATGGCTCTTTTAATTGTGACAATGTATATCTCCCCTTTTCCTAAAAAAAGAAAAAAAATCTTCTGCAGAAGAAGATTTTCATGTGTATTTCGCATCTCTAAATAATAGCACAGCACACAGTATAAATAAAAGGGAAATTTTGTTTTATTGAGGCTGTTTTCGTAAGGATAGTTGTTAAAATCCTAAAGCCGATTTTAACGAATATATACCTATTTCGGAGGTCGGTATAAAGTTTACATGCTCTTTTCTCATAAAAAAGCGTCTTCTTTACAAGGGTAAACAGCTAATTCTATCCAATTTTGTCTTCAATAGCAACAAAGTTTGAGAAAAGAGCCTTTATTGAAGGTATTTAGGATGCTGCTGCTCATTTGATTTATTGAGTTCATCGAAAATGTCAGGCTTTGCCGATTCCGGCTTCTCGTCCATTTTCATGACCATTGCCGGTAGATAATCATTCAATATCTTTTTAAACTCTCCGACAGTGAGAGGTTTTGCGTCATCCTTCAGTTCATACCCAAGCTGGCCATTAGGTTCGATTGTTGCATATTTAACATCTTCCAGTTTTGTAATCCCTTTATTCCTCAATCTCATCTCCAACTGGTCAACTGTCAGCCTAAGCTTCTTCAAATTCTTGATATTAAGCTGCCCATTTTGGATGATGATTTTTGATTTCCCTGTGATGAACTTTTCAAAGAAATTAAATTTAAGCTGTAAATATTCCAGAATCACAATCGCAGCGACAAAGATTGCTGCCCCGGCAATCGCCTTCCACATGCTCTTTTGCACAATCGGCTGGACAATGATCGTTCCAAGTGAAATCATAACAACTGTTTGTGCCAATGTCATTTGGGAAATCGACTTCCTGCCTGCGATTCTCAATAATAGAATTCCTGATAAAATCAAAAAAGCCGTTTGCCATACAAAAGTGAAATTCATAAGCGCCTCCCAGAAAAATTTCTACCATTAATTTCTCCATTGGAGGATTATTTATGAGAATAAAAAACGGCACTACATGGAGCGCCGTCCTATAAACCCTATTTATGATGTTACTGGCTTTTCGATTACAATTTCTGTTCTGGTGACATTCACCGGATTTGAGATTGTATCATCCACCGGACATGTTTTCCCAATGAAATCTGCCAGAGCCCTGATGTTTTCTTCCGGAGATGGCGACTTAATATAGTAGGTATAGCGAATATCTGAATAGCCGCGGCGCACATCAGATTTGTTCATGAACCCGTCGGTATCAAGGTCGCCTTCCAATTCGACGCGGAAATCCTCTAATTCCACTCCAAATTTTTGGCTGTACACTCGGGCCACAATGGATTGGCAAGCTCCCAATGCTCCAAGAAGCATTTCTACAGGATTCATCCCTTGGTCGGTTCCTCCTAAATTGACAGGCTCATCAATCGTGATATGGAACCCCCTGGCCTGAACATCAACCTTCACCCCTTCTTGCAATGCAGCAGTGGCTTTGAAAATTTCTTTTGGCATGATATTCCCTCCTTTATATTTACACCTCCATTTTCCTCCTTTTTAAGCTGATTTCCTTCTTGAAATAGCCAATGACACAAAAGATTCATGATGTTTTGTACAGATTGTGAAATGATGAACATTTCACGAATCTAATATTTTCCCAACTTTATTTAGGTTTCTTGCTAACTTGCTTGGGATAAATAAAAATGTATGAATTTTCACACATTTTTAAAGGAGGAACATATGAAAAAGATCAGTATTTTTGCAGTAGCACTCGTGTTATTTAGTTTTATTTTATCCCCATCATTCTCCAGCCCAAAAGCATCCTTGCTTTCAGTTGAGCTTGACCCGAAGCTTGAAAGCCTGCTGGCTAATCCATTGAGCAATGAAGAAGTTGAACTGATCATCACTTATAAAGACATACCATTGCTTTCGGATATTAAGCTTTTAAAACTATTAGGTTTCGAGGTGAACCCTTTCAGCGAGCTTCCAATAGTGGCAGTTAAAGGGAAGATTGGCCTTGTCAATGAACTGCTCCTTACGGCAACCAATATTCTCTCGATTTACGCAAATGATGATCTGGAATATTTCCTTCGTGACAGCAGGGCGCTAATCGGCGCAGAAGCAGTTTGGAACGACCTGGGCTACACCGGGAAAGGAGTTACTGTTGCTGTAATTGACAGCGGCATCGATGCCACCCATCCTGATTTGCAGTACGGTGAAAAAGTTATCCAGAATGTGAAATTCGTTGTTGGTGACCTTTTCGGCAACCAGCCTCTTTACCTTGAGAACCAGTTAAACACAGACACCACCTCTGGCCACGGCACCCATGTTGCCGGAACAATTGCCGGTAGCGGGACCTCTAGCGATGGCCTATATAAAGGAGTTGCTCCAGACGCTAAATTAGTCGGGCTTGGCGTTGGTGAGGCGATCAATATTCTTTGGTCACTGGAAGCTTTTGATTATGCCATTAAGAATCAAGAAAAGTACGGAATCGACATCATCAGCAACAGCTGGGGTTCAACCGGGGAGTATTCTCCTGATCACCCAATCAATGTCGCTTCCAAAAAAGCGCATGACGCAGGCATGACCGTTGTGTTTGCAGCAGGAAATGAAGGTCCAGATGATAACACGCTAAACCCATATTCAGCGGCTCCTTGGGTCATAAGTGTGGCGGCCGGAACCAAGGATAAACAACTTGCCGACTTCTCATCACGCGGTGTGGCGGGAGATGAATACCTGCACCCTGATATCACAGCTCCAGGCGTGGATATCGTGGCAACCCGTTCTTCCACCGGCATTGTCATGAATCTATTAGGTACAGTCACCGATGTCTCTTATATCGATGGAGTTCATCTGCCTTACTATACAACATCAAGCGGCACAAGTATGGCTACACCACATATTTCTGGTGTTGTTGCTTTAATGAAGGAAGCTAACCCTTCTCTCAATCCGGATCTGGCACTCGACCTGATGATTCAAACCGCCGATCCAATGTCTGGATACCAGCTCCATGAAGTGGGTGCAGGCTATGTCAACGCCTATGAAGCAGTCCAAGCAGCCTCATCCAGTAAGTAACCACACTATCAAATAAAGGCAAGAAAAAATAAACCAGAATCCTCCTCGATACCGGGGAGGATTTTTCATGTGACAAATACCAGACTACACCTCTTGTATTTCCCACTAATATGGGTTACGTTTGAATCAAAAACCAGAATATTCGGAAAGGGGATGCTTTGGATGCTTGATTGCAGGGATGAGGTTTTATTTTATACGAAGCAGCTTGTGAACATCGGGAGCATTGTCAACACAAATGGAGAGAACGAAATTGCCCAGGCAATTTATACGATGATTTCATCGTTTCCTTATTTTATAGAAAATCCGTCACACGTCAGCAAACCGCAAACCCAGAATGATGTACTCGAACGATACAATGTCATGGCTTTTGTAAAAGGTACAAAAGGAAACAGCAACCGTACGGTCATTTTGATGGGACATCTAGACACAGTAGGCATTGATGATTTTACACAGCTGGCTGATTTGGCATTTGATCCGGACCAACTGCTTGTTGAGCTAAAAAAGGAAAAGCTGCCACCGCTTGTAAATGAACATGCGCAATCAGGTGAATGGATGTTTGGCCGCGGGGTTCTTGACATGAAGAGCGGCGTCGCTTCCAACCTTTATCTCCTGAAATACTTTTCTGAACACCCGGAGGAGCTCGATGGCAATCTTGTTTTTTTAACGGAGTGTGATGAAGAGGATAGTTCGTATGGAATCCTCTCTGCCGTCAAAGACCTGAACGTTTGGAAAGAAGAGCATAACTTTGAATATGTCGCTGCAGTCAATAGCGACTTTGTCTCACCAAGGTTTTCGGGAGATAAGAATCGCTATATCTATAAAGGGACTGTCGGAAAGCTGCTCCCTTCTTTTTATATTACAGGCTCGGAAACGCATGTCGGTTCCGCTTTCGAAGGCCTTGATCCGAACCTGATCGCTGCAGAATTGACGAGACAAATCGACTATAATCCTGACCTGTGCAATGAAGCATTCGGCGAAACGACGATTCCGCCGGTTTCCCTGAAGCAGATGGACCTGAAGCCTAACTATACGGTGCAGACGGCTCTGGCTGCTTATGTTTATTACAACTTCTTCATTCACTCCTGGACGCCAAAGGATGTTTTGGAAAAATTGAAGGAGCAAGCTCATATTGCTTTTGAAAAAGCATTGAAGCTGTACGAGGAGCGTTATCAGCATTTTTGCAAAATCAGCGGCGAGCCAGGCAGGGAGATTCAATGGAAGCCGAGGGTAATGACTTATGAAGACATGGAAGCTGAACTCATCAAAGTCCATGGCACTGATTACACTGCCCACATGGTGGAATTCAAGGATGACCTCCTTCTCGATGACAGCCTGGACCTGAGGATGTACGCAGCGCGGGTTGTTGAGGAAGCATGGAAATGGATGCCCGACCAGAGTCCGGCAATCATTATCTTTTACTCTTCCCTCTACTCGCCAAGGATTGAAGTGACTGATGAAACAGAGGATGAGCGAAACCTGGTTGAAGCCTTGGACAGTGCTGTCGAAACGGTACAGCCTGGCTACGATGAGCCAATCGTTGTCCGCAGTTTCTTTCCTTATATATCTGACATGAGTTTTGTCGCTTTGAGTGATGATGATGAAGCTTTGGACTTCGCTTCCCGGAACAATCCGAGCTGGGGGACGAAATTTTCCGTGGACTACCAGGAAATCCGCGAGCTGAATGTGCCAGTGATCAACATCGGACCTTACGGGTTGGACGCCCATAAACGATATGAAAGAATGGAAATAGACTACTCGGTTAAAATAGTCCCTAACCTGACATACGAACTCATTAAGAATGTTTTAGCCAAATAATCTGCAGGTGCCTTTTTTAAGGCACCTTTTTGATATTTCACTACTTGTTTTTCCGCTTTTTTCTTATTACTATATAGTTCAGTGGAAATATATTATAGTTATCATTAAAATAAAGATAATGAGACTGATCAAAGGAAAGGCTGATTACAATTGGAAGAAAACTCTAATTTTATAAAAACGATCATAAAGGAAGATTTGGAGAGTGGCAAGCGCGATAAAGTCGTGACTCGATTCCCTCCAGAACCAAACGGATACCTACATATCGGTCACGCAAAATCCATCGTCATCAACTTTGGGCTTGCTGATGAATTCGGCGGCAGGACAAATCTTCGTTTTGATGACACAAACCCATTGAAGGAAGACCAGGAATACGTTGATGCCATCAAGGAAGATGTAGAATGGCTGGGTTATGAATGGGAAGGTTTGTTTTTCGCTTCTGATTATTTTGATGAAATGTATGACCGTGCTGTCCTGTTGATCAAAAAGGGACTGGCATATGTCGATGATTTGTCAGCAGATGAAATCCGTGAATACCGTGGCACCCTTTCCGAACCTGGCAAGGAAAGCCCTTACCGAGATCGTTCAGTTGAAGAGAACCTTGGACTGTTCGAAAAGATGCGCAACGGTGAATTTGCCAATGGTGAAAAGGTATTGCGTGCAAAGATTGATATGTCATCACCGAACATCAACTTGCGTGACCCGGTCATCTACCGAATTTCCCATGCAACACACCATAACACAGGCGACAAATGGTGCATCTATCCAATGTACGCTTTTGCCCATCCGATCGAGGATGCGCTCGAGGGTGTTACCCACAGCTTGTGCACAACCGAATTCGAAGACCAGCGTCCGCTTTACGACTGGGTTGTTCGTGAGTGTGAAATGGAAGCAACGCCTCAGCAAATCGAATTTGGCCGCCTGAACCTGACAAATACGGTCATGAGTAAGCGCAAACTGAAGCAGCTAGTTGAGGAAAAGTATGTTGATGGCTGGGATGACCCTCGCCTGCCGACGATTTCCGGCTTGAGAAGACGAGGTTTCACACCTGAAGCGATTCGTGAGTTCGTAAAAGCGGCTGGAGTTTCCAAAGGCTACTCGACTGTTGACGCGCAAATGCTTGAGCACTTTGTACGCGAGGATCTTAAACTGAAGGCTCCGCGTACGATGGGAGTTCTTCGTCCCTTGAAAATCGTCATCACGAACTATCCCGAAGGCGAAGTGGAATGGCTAGATGCCGACATCAACCCAGAGAATCCGGAAATGGGAACCAGGAAAATTCCATTCTCCCGCGAGATTTATGTTGAGCAGGATGATTTCATGGAAAACCCTCCAGCGAAGTACTTCCGTCTCTTCCCTGGCAATGAAGTCCGCTTGAAGCATGCTTACTTCATCAAATGCAATGACGTAATCAAGGACGAAAATGGCGAAGTGGTTGAGCTTCACTGCACATATGATGTAGAAACAAAGAGCGGATCTGGCTTCACTGGCCGCAAGGTAAAAGGAACTCTCCACTGGGTAGACGCAACACATGCGCTACCAGCAGAATTCCGACTGTATGAGCCGTTGATTCTTGATGATGAAGAAGGAAGCGCAGACGAAGCTGAGAATAAATCATTCCTGGATCAGGTCAATGAAAAATCCCTGGAAATCGTGAACGGCTTCATCGAGCCAAACATGAATGACGCCAAGCCGCAGGACAAATTCCAGTTCTTCCGCCACGGCTACTTCAACGTCGATCCGAAGCACACAACAGATGATAAGAAAGTTTTCAACCGCATTGTTTCGTTGAAAAGTTCGTTTAAGCTTTAATATTTGGTTTAGTGACCTCCCCGGGTATGAGTTAGGATTCGGGGAGGTTTTTGTTTGCTGCTGAGTTCGGGTTGAGTGATGTTTTTGTAAATTCGGAAAGATAATCTACTTTTGCCTGCTAACCTGACCGAACTTCCTTCTTTTTCTTGACAGCTTTTTCGTGTTTACCCCCGAACCTGTCACAATTACGGCTTTTTCTTGACAGCTTTTCCCCGCTCACCCCCAAACCTGTCACAATTACGGCTTTTTTTTGACAGCTTTTCCACGCTCGCCCCCAAACCTGTCATAATAACGGCTTTTTCTTGACAGCTTTTCCATGCCCACCCTCAAACCTGTCACAATAATGATTTTTCCTCGCTCGCCCCCAAACCTGTCACAATAACGGCTTTTTCTTGACAGCTTTTCCCCGCTCACCCCCAAACCTGTCATAATAACGGTTTTTTCATGACAGCTTTTCCCCTCTTGCCCCCCAAACCTGTCACGATTACGGCTTTTTCTTGACAGCTTTTCCATGTTCACCCCCAAACCTGTCACGATTACGGCTTTTTCTTGACAGCTTTTCCATGCTCGCCTCCAAACCTGTCACAATAACCGCTTTTTCTTGACAGCTTTTCCGTGTTCACCCCCAAACCTGTCACAATAACCGCTTTTTCTTGACAGCTTTTCCGTGTTCACCCCCAAACCTGTCACAATAACGGCTTTTTCTTGATAGCTTTTCCGTGTTCACCCCCAAACCTGTCACGATAACAGCTGTTCCTCGCACACTCTCTCTCTGCCTAAATCACAAATTCTCTTTTTAAAAGGAAAACCTGCTGCTAATCTAGAACTCTATAAAGCAACGATTTTTACAGAGGTGAGCATAATGGAAATTCGACGATTAAATGGCGGGGATGCTGAGAGTTATCGATCCCTTCGCCATGAGGCCTTAATTAAGAATCCTGAGGCATTCAGCTCGAGTTATGAAGATGAGATGTATTATGAGGCATCGGATTACGGGCAAAGGCTAGATAGTAAATTCACATACACTTTCGGAGCATTCAACGGAAGACAACTTGTTGGAGTTGTTACCCTTGTTCCTGAAGGGAAAGTTAAAATAAGGCACCGTGCTAATATTTTTGCCATGTACGTGACTCCTTCACAGCGCGGTAATGGCACTGGAAGACTTTTAATGAAGATGGCCATCCAACAGGCAACTGAGTTAACAAATGTAGAGCAGATTTACCTGACAGTAAACGCCAGCAATGAGCCAGCGAAAAAACTGTATGCTTCTCTTGGGTTTGAAATTTATGGAATAGATAAAAAAGCCATGGTCATTGATGGAACCTATCATGACGAAGAATTGATGGTGTTATTTTTATAAAAGGCCTTAATTGGCCTTTTTTTCATGTTTATTTCTTGCTGAAAAAGGAAGTAGGTATAAGATGAGTCTTTTCAGGAAAGGAGATTGTCCATGTTTTTAGACGCTTATGTTAACCAAAAGGTGCAAGTTAAACTGAAGAATTTTCCCGAAAGCATGATTGGAGATATCACGGGAATCTTTCAGCCGGATGAATGGTATCTTGTAAAAATGGTACATGCCGAGAATATGGGGATTTGGGTTGAAAATCCTTGCTATAAGCGGACTCCAGTCCAAAAGGAAGATGGAACCGCCATACCCGCCGAAGACCAGGTCGAGGAAACCTGTATCACCCACATGTTCCTGCGCTGGGATTATATCGCCTCTGTGATCACCTTCCCGGATGCAGATCCAACAGCTGATAAAAAAGCTAAGTTAATAGGGTTTCAGCCTGATATTGACTAGAATCAAAGTAAAAACGCTGCCAAACACGGCAGCGTTTTCTCTTTTCAATTCAAGTTTACTATTTCGCCTCACTAAACTATTTAATAAATAAAATTATCTGTATAATAGTTTACAAAAGATTGTATGGAGGTTCCCTATGATAAAAGTTGGAGTGATTGGCCTGGGTGCGATTGGCCAGCGTTTGATAAAAGGTTTTCAGGAACACCCGGAAATGGAAATTGCGGCTGTGTGTGACGCTATGGAAGCAAGATCGAAGGAAACGGCAGCCGAACTTGGCGGTATTCCGGCATTCACAAACCATCAGGAAATGCTAAAGGAGACGCATTTAGATCTTGTTTATGTCGCTGTTCCCCCTAAGTTCCACCATGCCGTAGCATCTGATGTTCTCACTAAGGGCATACATATTTTGTGTGAAAAGCCGCTGGCAAACTCGGTTGAGGAAGCTGAAAGTCTATTGATACAAGCTGAAGATGCAGGTGTGGTACATGCGATGAATTTTCCGCTGAACTATAGCCCAGGCAGCAAGACGTTCGCGAAATTAATTCAGGATCATTATGTTGGCAAGCTGAGAAGAGTCCAATTGAAGATGCATTTCCCAGAGTGGCCGCGCCCTTGGCAGCTGAATGCGTGGGTTGCGAGCAAGGAACAGGGTGGTTATGTTCTTGAGGTTGGGGTTCATTTCATCCAGCAACTGCAAAAGATTTTCGGTGTGGTAGAAGTGAAGGATGTCCAGATTCAATTCCCTGAAGACCCACAGGCTAGTGAAAATGCGATACTAGCCATTCTCGAGATATCGGATGGTACTCCTGTACTGATTGATGGCATGAGCCAGATTGCTGGCAAGGAGGAAATTTCCTTCACTGCCTATGGCGATGAAGGAACATTATCACTCTTAAACTGGGGGCAACTCGAAGGCGGCAAGCTTGGCGAGGAGATTGGTCCTTTGGAAGCCGACGAGAGCCTGACAGATTCATTGGTTGATAATCTTGTAAAAGCGATCAAAGGTGAAGAAGCAACGATTATTGATTTCGCCGCCGGTTATGAGGCACAGGTTATTTTAGAACAACTACGGAAAGGTTGAGAGCGCGGATTTGCGCTCTCTTTTTTAATGACTGCTTGTCAGCCAATCCCCAAATATAGCCTGGACAAGTTCACGCTTCTCAACATGCAGCATATGGCCAGCACGATCCAATACAGCCATTGTGGAATTCGGGAGCTTATCCAGTAAAAAGAAATGGTCTTTATATCCGCATATATAATCCTGCTTGCCAAGGATCAACAGTGCCGGATTCGGTATAGCCTGCACTTCGTGAAATGGTTCATCAGTCATGTAATAATAATTGGCCTTCCAATCCGAAGCAAGAAAATCGCGATTGGCCAAAAGCCTGCCAGGCTGGATTTCTTGCTTGAAGGTTTCGAATGTTGCTTCATTTTGGTGGATGAATAAAGTTTCAAATGCGGTGCGGATATCAGGCTCAAGATTTGAAAGCAGCTCTTCATCCTTCTCTAAAACATTTCGTTCTGGCAGGTTCCTTTCTTTTACATGCAGTGCTGGAGCCAAAAGGCAAATCCCTTGTACCTGTACTCTTCTCTTATGGAGAATACCTTGTGCTAGATAACCGCCAAAGGAAGCACCAATCAGCGAAAATTTTTGTTCCTCAAAAGTATCATCAATAAAGTCAAGCAGATTTCCTAGTATGTCATCCGTTGATTTCACACTATCGTCAATAGTACTCCGCCCATGGGCAGGTAAATCAATATATACTCTTTGGAACCCTTCAATCTTATTAAAAACAGGTTCAAGCCAGCCCTTCATCGAACGATGGTCTGTACCCATGGCATGAAGGATCAGCAGGGGGAACCCTTCCCCATTGACTTCATAATGAATATTGCCCTTTCTTACTTTGCAATCCACAACTTCATCACCTCTTTTTCAGCCATTCTTCATTCCACTTGAAATCAGCCTTTTCACTATCCGCTTTAATAAAAATGCTCTCAGGATAAGGCAACGCCAATTCCGGCTTGTTTTCATTGCTGAAATATCGGAGTTCCACAGTCTCGCTGTCGAATGGATTGTGCTCTCCCCCGACGGGTCTGCAATCGAATACGAACACAACATATTCAACTTTGTGGCCATTCGGGTATTCATATCTGAACTCTTTGCCTCCGTAAACACCCAGTAATTTTTCTGGTACAACATGCAGACCGGTTTCTTCCCATACTTCGCGTACAACGGCTTCCGCCGGGGCTTCGCCTAATTCGATTGCTCCCGCTGGCAAGCTCCACTTCTCTCCATTTCCTTTGTTCTGGAATAAAATTTCCTCAGCTTCATTCCTGATTATTCCTGCCACGCTGGGCATAAAAATCAGGTCACTTCCCAATTTATTACGAAGATCTTGATAGTAACTCGACATTCCCATTAAACTCTCACCACCTGTCTATCCATTCGCCACTTCACCAGTTTTTTCCTCTCTTAGGCTAAAGCCCATCACTCTCCGCGTTTACCTACATATTTTATAGAGAATTTTATTTTCAGGCTAAAACTAAGGAGTGTGCCCGTATGTATCCGAATCACTATGCTTACAGTCCGCATCAATTTGACCCTTATACTCATTATGATTTCAACTATTACACGCAACAGCAGGAACCACATGATCACGCAAGGCAGCCGGCTCTTGAACGGAGGGTCAATCAGCTTGAACGGCAAATCCAGGTTCAAAAAACAGAGCTGGATAGACAGAATAAAGAGATTGGCCGACAAAACAGGGAGATTGCAAGGCTTAACAGGGAAATTGGACGTCTTAATAATGAGGTTACCCGTTTAAATCAAAATGACGAACGACACACCCGCCGCTTAAATCGATTGAACCAGAGGCTGCGGACAGTTGAAAACCGGTTGAATATTCCATTCCAGGCCACTGATGGAGATTTTTAATAAGAAAAGCGCAAGCGCCTTGTTCAGCCCCGACAAGCGCTGGAGCTAGACAATTCTCGAAGTGAAAATTCATACTTTCTTATCTGGTAATAAACAGGACCGAATCCAATTCGGTCCTTTGTATATTTTTCCAAATGGAAGAGAAGATAAATTAAAAATAATCTTAATTTTAATTGGATGAATTGTGCTACTATAGAAAAGTAACACTTATTTAAATTGCGTAAGCTACTGCTTACTTTAGGAGTCAAGAGATGAAAAAAAAGCAATATGTCCTAATCTTTTTCATACTGAGCATTGCCTGGATTTTCGGAACCAATTACCTGCTGAATTTATACGCTCCTTCAGACTTTGTTGCCATTATTGAACATACTAAGGAAGTCCTTTATGTTTTGTTGGCAGGATGGTTTTTCTATTTTTTCATCTCGAAGATGGAAGAATTGAGTGCGTCAAAAGAAGAAGAAGAGCGACTGTCCACACTGATCAATTCAATGGTCGATTTCGTCAATTTCAAGGATGGAGAAGGCCGATGGATACAAGCCAATGATTTTGGTTTAAAACTGTTTGATATTGAACACGTTGACTATAGAGGAAAGAAAGACTCGGAGCTTGCGGAATACAGTAATTATTTCAGCGATGCATTAAGATATTGCGAGATATCCGATGAAGAAGCATGGAAGGCAGGCGGAATAATCCGTGTCGAGGAAGTGCTTCCACAGCCGGACGGAACAACCAAGACGTTTGATACGATTAAAGTGCCGCTTTTCAACGATGATGGAAGCCGGCAAGGTCTTGTCATCATGGGACGGGATATTACTGAACGGAAACACGTTGAAACTCTCCTTGAAGAGAGCAGGCAGCAATACCGGTCATTATTTGAGTATAGTCCTGATATTGTTTCTATGCTCGACTTGAATGGGACGATCACAAATCTTAATCCACAGTTTGAAAGAATCACTGGTTATAGCAGGGACGAGTATATCGGAAAAAACCTTGCAGATTTAATTCCGGATTCCCACAGACAGATTGTTTTAGATAAGGTTGCCAATGTGGTGGAAAATTACTGTCCACAAATGTTTGAACTGGAATTACTGCAGAAAAACGGTAAGCCACTCATTTTCCAGAGCACTTCCCTGCCGATTATTGTGAATGATAAAATTGCGGGAATAATCTGCAACTCCAGGGACGTTACGGAACTTCGCCAAACTGAGGAGCGTTTGCGAAGAACGGACAAGCTGTCTGTAGTTGGTGAGCTATCAGCGAGCGTAGCCCATGAAATCCGCAATCCTCTTACATCTTTAAAGGGACTTGTCCAGCTATTGCAGATGGAGGACGAGAAGCATCAGCTATACTACCAGATCATGATCGATGAACTGAACAGGATCAACCATATCGTCAGCGAATTGCTATTATTGGCCAAGCCGCAGCAAATTAAATACTCGGAAGCAGATTTGCAGGTTATTTTACATGATGTCATTTCACTTTTAAAATCAGAAGCGAGCCTGCATAATATCCAAATCGCGTTTCAGGTACAAAGTGAGCCTGTCATGATTGAATGCGAGCCGAATCAGCTGAAGCAGTTGTTCATCAATATTTTAAAAAATGCAATTGAAGCATCTTCAGCGGGTGATGTCGTCAGCATCACACTCGAGAGCTTTGATAACAATGTTACAGTTATGGTTAAGGATCAGGGTGTAGGAATATCAAAAGCGCTCCTTGAAAGAATTGGCGAACCTTTTTATTCTTCCAAAGAAAAAGGTACCGGACTTGGAATGACTGTCAGTTTCAAAATCGTTCAATCCCATAATGGCACAATCAAGTTTAATAGCGAGCCTGATAAAGGTACAGAAGTAATCGTTCAATTGCCGATCAAGCACGAGGATAAAATGAAAAGAGTCGAACCATCTGCGAACTAAAAACGCGAAAGGATCAGTCCTTTCGCGTTTTTTTAATCCTCATCTTTAATGTCAATATCCTCAGGCACCGGTTCATTCATGATTTCCTCGACAAGTATCTTATATTTCTCCATCTGTTTCATGTGCGAGTTGAATTGATCTTTATAGATCAAATAGTTTTGGTCGCCATCGTGAATGGCCCTTATTTTCCGCTGAAAAATCATCTTTTCTACTTTCGATTCGGGGATCGATAAATATTCTGCTGCTTCCTTTACTGTCAAATACACCTTGAATTCAGTCCTTTTTCTTATTTTCAGCTCCAAGCCTATCAACCAGCTTTTCTGCTGTCCTTCTGTAAAAATTACTTATATTAATGAGTGAAGCAATCAATAATACCGTTTCGAGTTCCTCAGGTTCATCTGCTTCCAGCCTCTTCACTTCCTGTTTAACATCTTGTTCCGTTTTCAGGACATCCTCGCTGAAAATTTCAACATTCTTCTCATAAAGTTTCAAATAACTTTGATAAAAGTGGCCTAATGGCATATCCTTCGACTCAGTCTTCTGGTTAACCCCTTCGAGTGTCTGTTTGATATCCTGAATCGATAAACCACCTTTTAGCTGATAGATCAAACTGATCAGGATCAGGTGCTCCTTCGAATACTTTTTATTTTTTATAGGGAAGAACAGCTTCCCTTTTGCGTAATTGTTAATCATTGTTTTCGTCAGGACTTTTTCATCCTCATTCCGTGTCGAGCTTCCAAAATTCTTTTCGAATAGCTGGATCACCTGGTCCATGTACAAGTCGATTTCCGGGATGTCTTCCAGTGTGATATTATTTTCAAGTTTAAGCTCAGCCAGCAGCTGTTCTAAATTATTCAATAGTAATCCCTCATGTTTTTATTTTATTATAATGCAAAAAAACACAATCGTAAACATTGACTACGTATCGTTATGTGTATATTATTATAAGTAGTTATCAATACTACATAAAGTGATATGGGGGTTAAAAAATGAACAGCTACATCCGCGAACCAATTAATGGCCTGACTCATCTTGCCGGTGCTTTACTATCCTTTGCAGGCCTCCTTGCGCTCGTCATCAAAGCTTCGCTTACCACCGGCTCAGCGCTGGCTATTACTTCTGTCACAATTTTTGGCATCAGCATGATCCTTCTTTATACTGCATCTGCGACCTATCATATGGTCATCAGCAAAGATAGCGTGATCGCTTTCCTTAGAAAAATCGACCATTCCATGATTTTCGTATTGATTGCCGGCACCTATACACCGTTTTGCCTGATCAGCCTTAATGGAGTCACAGGCTGGACATTGTTCGGCATCATTACATTCGCTGCTTTGTGCGGAATCCTCTTTAAGATGATTTGGTTCAGCAGTCCAAGATGGCTGTCTACCTCTATCTATATTGTCATGGGCTGGATGGTAATTTTCGTCGTCTCCCCCCTATCATCCGTCTTGAATCCTGCCGGTATATTCTGGCTGGTTGCCGGAGGAATACTGTACACAATCGGCGGCGTCATTTATGCGTTGAAACCTGACTTCCTTCGTTCCAAGCATCTCGGTTTCCATGAAATATTCCACATTTTCATCATGCTCGGAAGCACTGCCCATTTCCTGAGCGTTTATCTATATGTCCTATAAAAATACAAAAGGTGCCTGAGAAAACAGGCACCTTTTCTAATAAAACATCCTTCTTCTTTGTTTTTGCGCAGGCTGGTACTTTCGCATTGGACCATAATCCAATACTTCCTTCAAATAATAATCACCATTTGGGTTTTGCTGCTTTAGCAGTTCCGTCAAATATGTAATGTCATCCATCGCCCTGTGCGTCTGGAATTTCGAAATGTTATGCGCCTGCAATAAAGTCAGCAGCTTGCTGTTTGGGAAGCCGTGGTTCTTCCATTTAACATTCTTCATCGTGCAATACCATTTCAACTCGTTGACTTCTGGATACATCCTTAATAAAAAGCTTCTGTCGAACGAGGCATTATGGGCAAAAATCGCATCCGTGCGATTGAAGTATTCCATGATCTTCTCGTCGTAAAATGTTTTGCCGCGTACCGTATCATAATGAATTCCATGAATCCGGTAGGCCCTGTCATAATTTCTTTGCGCTGTTGTCGATAGCGGTTCCCTTAAATAAGAATCTTCATCGAGAAAATCGATAATCTCTCCTGATTCCTCATGAAAGGAAAAGAGCTTCACAGCCAGTTCTATTATTTCATCTGAATCCGGACCAAGTCCAGTTGTCTCTACGTCCACTACCAATCCAAGCTTGTTCTCTTTGTTCAAAAATGTCACCCTTTTCAGCTGGAATATATGACTCTATTATTTATCATATAGCAGGAATTCATCCATTTCCAGCTAAAGACATAAGTAAGAAACTATTTCCAAATTATAGCTTACTGGTCATCTCAATACTTCCACCAGCATTTCTCAGAAAAATTTTCAAAAGAACAAAGCCTAATGTCGCCCCAGCCAGTGAGCTCGCAAGGAACGCGGGAATGAATCCGAATACAGCTGCCTCCTGCCCAAGAAAAAGTACCGCGATTGGATAGCTGGCAATTGCACCGATGATTCCTGTGCCAACTACCTCACCGGCAAAAGCAAAACCTATTTCCTGCGTTTTTTTATATAAATAGGCAGCCAGGAGTGCACCAATCATGCTTCCTGGAAAGGCAAAGACTGAACCAGTCCCCATCAAATTTCTCAGCAGTGAAACGCCAACCGCCTGGGCTAGCGCGTAATATGGTCCAAGCAGCACGGCAGACAAAATATTGATGAAATGCTGCACAGGAAATACCTTCACAATACCAAGCGGGATAAACAACATATGACTGGTCATTGTACCGATGGCTACCATCATAGCAGTAAGTGTTAGCTTTTGTGTGTTTCTCATTTTACCCTCCATTTAGTGAAAAATTTTTCCTCTTAATTTGGCTGCAGCTTCTCTGACGTCATCTGCATGGCTGATCGCCGTAATCACTGAAACTCCATCTGCTCCGGCTTCGATCACGAGCGAAGCATTCTCAGCGGTAATTCCTCCGATACCGACAATCGGAGTCTCAAAATCTTTTAACTCCTTGATAAGTGCAGTTCCCTGAACATCTCTTGTATCCTTCTTTGTTTCTGTTGGGAAAATCGGGCCAATCCCAAAATAATCCGCACCTGCAAGCTTTGCCTTTTCTGCCTCTTTTACACAATGCACCGATACTCCGAGAATTTTGTCACCGATTTTTTTTCGGACCTCCTGTGCATCCTCATCCTCCTGACCAATATGGACGCCGTCCGCATCTAGCTCAAGAGCCAGGTCGATATCATTGTTCACAATGAACGGAATGCCGTTTTCCTTGCAGATTCTTTGTAGCTCTTTTCCCAGCGCCAGCTTTTCCGCCCCTTCAAGGCAATTGCTCCCTTTTTCACGATACTGAAAAAGAGTGATGCCCCCGCGAATCGCCTCTTCCAGCACGGTTCGAGGATCCTGCAGGCAGTTCGTGCTGCCGGTGATAAAATACACCTTGAGCAAGCTTCTCATTTTACCAGGACTTATCTTTGCCATGTCGAGGTCCTTCCTTTCTCGCTGTTAAAAGCCCAATGGTTTGTCGGGCCGTGACCGTGGCCAATATTCAGCGGGTTTGCAATGGCTGCATGGATGAACTCCTTCGCTACAGATACTGCTTCATATACCGTCAATCCTTTCGCTAGCTGTGCAGTGATAGCGGCGGAAAAAGTGCAGCCAGTTCCGTGAGTGTTCTTCGTTTCAATTCTCGGAACTGAGAAGAACTCAAAGTCTGCACCATTAAAAAGGAGATCAACAGACTCTTTTGCATCCTCATCATGACCGCCTTTTATGACGACGTTTTTTGCTCCAAGTTCATGGATGCGCCTTGCTGCTTCCTTTTTGTCATTTTGACTGTGAATAGTCATCCCGGTCAGCACTTCTGCTTCGGGAATATTCGGTGTGACCACGAGGCAAAGCGGCAGCAAATGCTCTTTCATGGCAGAAACAGCTTCATGCTGAAGCAGAGATGCCCCTCCTTTCGCAATCATGACCGGATCGACAACGACCTTATCCCAATCAAAATGCTTTATTTTTTCAGCAACGGTTTCAATGATTTCAGCGTTAAAAAGCATTCCAGTTTTCAATGCATCGACCCCTATATCTTCTCCGACAGATTGAATTTGCCTGGCGACTGCTACTGCCTTCATCGAATAGACTCCCTGGACTCCAAGCGTATTCTGCGCTGTCACAGCGGTCAGCGCGGACATCCCAAAAACTTTCAGCTCCTGGAAGGTTTTCAGATCTGCCTGGATGCCAGCACCGCCGCCGCTGTCGGATCCGGCAATTGTTAAAGCATTTTCCATATCAATCGACCTCCTTTTGAGAAAAAGACATTTTCTCAATCAGATCGTTTCCGCAAATCAGGTAGAGCTGGTTTAAAAATTCAATTTGAAAACTTCCAGGTCCGCGATCAGCACTATTGTCCACAGCCATTTCCGCTGCCACTCCATAGATGGTTACTGCTGCTGTTGCGGCTTGGAGGATATTTTTTTCAACAGCAGTGAATGCGCCGATTACGGAAGTCAGCAAACAGCCGGTGCCCGTCACTTTTGTGAGCATGTGGTGCCCATTCTGGACAATAAATGCAGTATGTCCGTCAGTAATAATGTCATCTTTACCAGTAAGAACAACAACCGTCTTCAATTTTTTCGCAGCCGAAACAGCAAGCTCGAAAACATCCCCACTGGATTCACCTGCATCCACTCCTCGTATACTCCAGCTCTCCCCGGCAACATTGGCAATCTCGGATGCATTCCCTCGGATAATCGCAATCTCCAATTCTTCCATCAGCCTTCTTGCCGTTTCGGTGCGATACACAGTCGCGCCCGCACCTACTGGATCGAGAATGACCGGTACACCTTGCTTATTTGCCTCTTTCCCGGCAATCAGCATCGACTCTACAACTTCTGGCCTCAGCGTTCCGATATTGATGACAAGACTTCCCGCCATTTTGGCCATTTCAGCAACCTCCTCATGAGCATAGGCCATTACCGGAGAAGCACCCAGAGCCAACAATCCATTGGCGGTGAAATTGGTCACCACCACATTGGTGATATTATGTACGAGCGGGTTCTCCCTGCGGACTCTGTCCAGCAGTATAACAATCTCTTTCTTTTCCATCCTGAAACCTCCTTAATAAAATAAAAAAGCCAGATCCATATAAATGGACCTGGCTTAAAAGCAAAGTAAGAAAAACATCTCTCACACTACTTTCCTACGCTGGTATTACCCAGATCAGGTCCGAAGGGTTAAAAGACTTAACGTCTTCCTCTCAGCCCGTGACAGGGCACCCCTAGTAGTAAATTCAATATTCAATTATTTCCATCCTAACCTTAACTTTTATTTATGTAAAGCATAAAATCCTATTCTGCTATTTTTCGTTTTTTAGCAAATCTTTGATTTCTTTGAGCAGTTCATATTGCTTTTCCTGTTTTTCCATGATTCTGTCAGCCAATTTTTACAGTGTAATCGTGATGGACCAGAGCGACAGCATCAGAACAATAATTACTCCAATATCAATCATCATTTGGCTTTTTCCCCTCAGTAAGATCATCAAATGGAGTATAGTTGTTGCTTGGCAATTTTCCGGATGTGATTATTTTGTAGATCGAATAAAACACGACAGACAGGACAATAGCGGTTAAAACATATCCCATAATTCCCCAGCCTCCTTTTCACCATTATACCTCAAAAATTGAATTTTGAGATTCCTTTAAAATGGCGTTTCTGATGTTCTATGCTAATATGAAAATATACATAGTAATGGGAGATGAATGGTAATGAAAAACGAGATCATTGAAAGATTCACTTCATATGTGAAAGTGGACACCCAGTCCAATGAAAACAGTGAGACCACTCCATCGACAGAAGGCCAGCTGACACTTGCCAACATGCTTGTACAGGAGTTAAAAACGATTGGAATGGAAGAAGTGACGATTGACGAAAATGGCTATGTGATGGCGACACTTCTTGCCAATACCGATAAAAAGGTCCCAACTATCGGCTTCCTTGCCCACGTCGATACGGCCACTGATTTTACCGGCAAAAATGTCAATCCGCAGATTGTGGAAAACTTCGATGGCAACCAGATCATCCTTAATGGAGAACAAAATATCATCCTTTCGCCTGCCGATTTTCCTGAGCTTCCCCAGTATAAGGGGCATACATTGATTACGACTGACGGAACTACCCTCCTCGGTGCTGACAATAAAGCCGGAATTACTGAAATCATGACGGCAATGGCTTATTTGATCAAACATCCCGAAATCAAACATGGCAAAATCCGTGTCGCCTTCACACCAGATGAAGAAATTGGCAGAGGGCCGCATAAGTTCGATGTTGAAGCATTCAATGCGAAGTTCGCTTATACCGTTGACGGCGGACCGCTTGGCGAGCTGGAATATGAAAGCTTTAATGCCGCAAGCGCCAAGGTGACTTTTAAAGGCAAAAACGTCCACCCGGGTACGGCAAAAGGAAAAATGGTGAACTCAGCGAAGATCGCGATGGAGTTCAACAGCAAGCTGCCAGCAGAAGAAGCACCTGAGCATACAGAAGGTTATGAAGGCTTCTTCCATCTTAGCTCTATTGAAGGCGATGTTGAAGAAACAACACTGCACTATATCATTCGTGATTTCGACCGAGACAGTTTCCAGGCTCGGAAGGATTTAATGCTGCAAATCACCAATGAACTGAAGCTTACTTACGGTGAAACCCGCGTTGAGCTTGAAATGAATGATCAGTACTACAACATGAAGGATAAGATCGAGCCGGTAAAAGAAATCGTCGATATTGCCTATGAGGCAATGGAAAACCTCGGCATCAAGCCAATCGTCAAACCGATCCGCGGCGGCACAGACGGCTCACAGCTGAGCTATATGGGACTGCCGACACCGAATATTTTTACAGGCGGAGAGAACTTCCACGGAAGGTTCGAATATATCTCTGTGGATAATATGGTGAAATCCGTTGAAACCATTGTAGAGATTGCCAAACTTTATGAAACGAAAGCATAACGAATAACAACAAGAGGCCAGATTCCAGACTTTGAACGGAATCTGGCTTTTTTTATGAGCGGCTTAACTCAAAATCCGCCTCAGGTCCTATCGAGATTTAAAGCGGAGGTGCATTGGGGAGAAGAATGTTTTGCCGTATTCTGAATATAGAATGAGAATGAGACCTGAGAGGAGATTTTAAAAATGAAGCGGATTTTGGTTATTTTCCTGTTGATTACAGGGGCTTACATCGTTTGGAATTATATGTTTGATGGCAGTGGAGTTAATTTTGCAAAAGCGGAAGACGCGGTAAAGGTGACCAGCCAGACAGAAAATATCGCGATTGATATTTCCAGTGTCGAGACAGTGATTGTTGCAGAAGACCGAGATGATGTTCGTGCCGAGCTAAAGGGCGAAGGTACGGTAAAAGTTGATAAGCATGGCGATGAGATTAAGGTTGCTGTTAAACGCAAAGGCTTCTTCTGGTTCAACTGGTTTGAGTTGGATAAAACGTCTCTGACAGTTTATATACCTGAAGACTATGAAAAGAATATGCAGATCAAGCTCGGCTCAGGTGAAGTGGTATTCAAAGGAGATTCGGTCGACTCTCCGATGAAGCTGAAGAATCTTGCGATTGAAATCGGATCAGGTAGCATGGTTTTGGAGAATCTGGACGTTGAAACACTTGAACACCAAAGTTCATCAGGAGAAGCTGAATTCGACTCAATTGCTGCGGGGTCTGGTTCATTTGATATCAGCTCCGGGAGCGTCCATGTTAAAAACTACTCTGGCAAGCTTGAGGCAGATGTGTCGTCGGGTAAGCTTAACATCCAGATGGATTCATTGACAGATGACGTAGACTTAAACGTAAGCTCAGGTAATATCGGGCTCGATTTGCCAGACGATGCAGATTTTACGATGAATGGCAAAATAAGCAGCGGTGATATTTCGAGTCAATTCCCGCTTGAAAACAAAGAAGAATCCGATAATCGTCTTCACGGCAAACATGGAAACGGGAAATACGAAATTAACGCTGATGTATCAAGCGGCGATATCGACATATTTTAGCCACTCATATTGGCGAACTGGAAAAAAACGCACGAAATTTCCAGTTCGCCAATAAATTTTTATTTTCGCCAATAAAAGAGGGATTTTCGCCAATAAAGTTGTAAACTTCGCCAATAAAATAAAACGCTCAACAAAATTTACGCAGCCGAGCGATTTTAATCATCTACTTGTACTGGAAAAAATCTCGAGGAATTTCCATTTCGCTATAAAATTTCTAAAATCGCTATAAAAATTTTATTTTCGCTATAAAACGAAAAATTTCGCTATAAAAATGGTAAAAACGCTATAAAAATCAAAATTTCGCTATAAACCATTCCCTTCTATTATAAATGCACTATCAAAATAAGCAATTTCTTCCGTACAATGCCTGACAGCAGCATGCCAGGCTTCTTTTTTGTGTAAAACTCCAACAGTACAGCTCATTATCTTTGTTTTTCTCGACCATTCATTTAAAATGAATGCAAATACTTCCTGAGGAGTACGGTTATGTTCGAATTACTCATTACGATGCTGGAACGGCTTGGCATCATTGTGACGATTGCTTTCATTTTAACGAGGTTTCGCTTCTTCCGGGGATTGATTTACCATGATTCCCTGAACAGGCGACAGCAATACTTTGCAATTGTTTTCTTTGGTTTTTTCGGGATTATTGGTACCTATTCAGGCATGAGCTTCTCAACGGATAATCTGCAGTTCAACCCCTGGGCTGCGGATCTCGCCTCGGATGAAGCGATTGCCAATTCCCGTGTTATCGGAATCGTGATTGCCGGTCTGCTTGGCGGCTACAAGGTCGGTATTGGCGCAGGCCTTATTGCGGGACTGCATCGTTTCACACTCGGCGGGTTCACCGCTCTTGCCTGCGGACTTGCGGCCATTGTTGC
Source organism: Bacillus sp. ISL-55 (assembly GCF_018613155.1). Classification (GTDB taxonomy): domain Bacteria; phylum Bacillota; class Bacilli; order Bacillales; family Cytobacillaceae; genus Mesobacillus. The sequence goes on from NZ_JAGGQU010000024.1 coordinate 60,018, forward strand.
CGGAATCATCGCCGGCCGTTTTCAAAAGAAGAAAAACAATGTTAATTTGAGGACAGCCTTTCTGGTTGGGGCGATTGCCGAAACCGTGCAAATGCTGATTATCCTATTGATTGCGAAGCCTTATGAGCAAGCGCAAACACTGGTTGAGATCATTGGTGTTCCGATGATTATCGCAAATGGGCTCGGTTCCCTTTTATTCTTAATGGTGATCAAAAATGTTGTTTCCGAGGAAGAAAAGACTGGTGCGATGCTTGCGCAAAAAACATTGCGCATCGCCGACCAGACGCTTGCTTACTTACGCAAGGGCATCAATCCCGATTCAGCACGGTCGGTCTGCGAGATTCTGCATAAAGAAGTTCAGACTAGTGCGGTCGCAATCACAAACCAGTCAGAAATCCTGGCACATGTCGGTCTTGCTGATGACCATCATCGCTCCACAAGTCCAATTCAGACTCAGATTACAAGAGATGTACTGAAAAGCGGCAAACTTGTTGTTGCCAATGATGAAACGATTCACTGCCGAGAGCAAAGCTGCCCTCTTGGCGCTGCAGTGATCGCTCCGTTGAAACTGCGCGATGAGACGATTGGCACGCTGAAGTTTTATTTTAAATCAGAAAAAGAAATCACCAATGTCGTTATAGAGCTGATCTCCGGACTCAGCAATCTGCTCAGCAATCAGCTTGAAATCGCAGAAGCTGAAAAAGCCTATCAGCTCGCCAAGGAAGCAGAGGTAAAAGCGCTTCAGGCGCAAATCAGCCCCCATTTCCTTTTCAATACATTGAATGTCATCACATCGCTGATCAGGATTGACCCCGCTAAAGCGAGAAAGCTGCTTGTCTCTCTCTCCCATTTTCTGCGTCAGAATCTGACAGCGACGACCATATCGATGACAACACTTGAGCAGGAATTGGCCCATGTTAAAGCCTATCTATCTATTGAAGAGGCCCGATTTGTAGAAAAGCTGAAGGTTACCTATGATATTGAGGATGATGCTTTGCCTGTAAAAATTCCGCCGCTGACGCTGCAGCCAATTGTAGAAAACGCTGTAAAACATGGAATAAAGAATATGGATCATGACTGCCAAATCAATATAGAGATTTATAAAGCCGATAACAGCACCGTAGTAACAGTGAGGGATAATGGACAGGGAATGAGTAAGGAACGGATCAATCAGTTAGGCAAACAAATAATTGATTCTGAAACAGGCAGCGGGATCGCCCTTTTCAATGTGAACAGAAGGCTTACGATGAATTTTGGGGAATCAGCCTCACTGCTGATTAAAAGTGAGCCCGGAAATGGAACGGAGATTTCTTTTACGATTCCACAAGCGGAGGAAAAATAGATGGACAAGATGATACGTACTTTAATCGTTGATGACGAATTATACAGCCGGGATGAGCTGAAGCATTTATTGCAGTCCTTCCCTTCCATCCAGGTTGTCGGGGAAGCTGAATCAGGTGAAGCTGCGGTCATGAAGGCCTTGCAGCTCCATCCGGATGTTGTCTTCCTTGATGTCGAAATGCCAAAAATGAATGGAATGGAAGCAGCGAAAGCGATGATGGAATTGAAGAAAACACCACTGCTTGTGTTCGCAACTGCTTATCCGCAATTTGCTGCAGAGGCTTTTAGATACGAGGCCGTTGATTACCTACTTAAACCCTATGATGAGAATCAGCTGATGGAGACAGTTCTCAGGATTGAGAAGCATTACCTGATGCCTGCCGAACAAGAGGCCGGCAAGCAAACTGGCAAACTAGCCGTTGAAGGTGAAGGAGAAATTTTTTATCTAGACCCGAAGGATATTCTGTTCATATCCAGAGAGGAGAAATACTCAAAAATCGTCACCAAAACCAGGGAATACGAAACAAGAATTCCCTTGAAGGATCTTGAAACGCGGCTTACGCCATACTCTTTTTTTCGCATTCATAAAAGCTATATCGTGAACCTGGATTATGTCACCCGCCTCACCCCATGGTTCAACGGTGCCTATCAATTGGAAATCGAAGGCCGTGCTGAAATGCTGTCAGTCAGCCGGAATTATGTAAAAGCACTGAGGACACAGCTGGAATTATAATTCGCATAAAGCATCTTAAGGATGCTTTTTTTGCATTTTAATCGACATTTTTTGCACGTCAGGCTCATTTTCATGCATCTTGTTCACAAAACAGCCACAATTTCTCCATCTCTATTATACTTAATGAAAACGCATACAACTTACTTTGAGGAGGTTTCATATGTATACCTTTCTAGCTGGTATCGCACTTTTAATTATTGGTTATTTTACGTATGGCAAATTTGTAGAAAAGGTTTTCGGGGTCAACGAAGGTCGTAACACTCCGGCTTATACACATAAGGATGACGTTGACTATGTGCCAATGTCCACAGCAAAAAACTCTTTGATTCAACTTCTTAATATCGCAGGTGTTGGGCCTATTTTTGGACCAATCATGGGAGCGCTTTACGGACCGGTTGCTTTCCTTTGGATCGTCCTTGGTGCTATTTTCGCTGGTGCTGTCCATGATTACCTAACAGGGATGATTTCGATTCGTAACAGAGGCGCACATCTTCCTGAACTAGCGGGAAAATTCCTCGGCAAATTCATGAAGCATGTTGTTAATGCATTTGCCATTCTTCTTTTACTATTAGTTGGAACCGTTTTCGTCACAGCTCCAGCTGGCTTGCTTCACAATCTGATGGATGGAAAAGTAACAATGGGACTGATTATCGGGGCAATCTTTATTTACTATATTTTAGCGACATTGCTTCCTGTTGATAAAATCATTGGTCGCTTTTACCCAATCTTCGGTGCATTGCTGTTGATCAGTGCAGTCGGAGTAGGCGCAATGCTTGTCATTACTGGTGCACCGATTCCTGAATTGTCTTTAACGAATTTCCACCCTGGTAATGCAGCGATTTTCCCGCTATTGTTCTTAACAATTTCATGTGGAGCGCTATCAGGTTTCCATGCAACACAAACGCCGATCATTTCACGTACAACGCAAAATGAAAAGAATGGCCGCAAAATTTTCTACGGAATGATGATCGCTGAAGGTGTCATCGCTATGATCTGGGCAGCTGCGGCAATGAGCTTGTTCGATGGCTATAACGGCTTGAACGACATGCTTGCGAACGGCGGACCTGCTGCTATCGTAAGTGAAGCTTCAACAGCGATGCTTGGCGCAATCGGCGGAACGCTTGCCGTTCTAGGTGTAATCGTACTCCCAATTACGTCTGGTGATACAGCTTTCCGAAGCGCACGTATGATTATCGCTGACTACTTCAATTTTTCACAAAAGAAAATCGCCAGCCGTCTATGGATCGCTGTTCCACTATTTGTGATCTCATTCGCACTGACAAAAGTGGATTTCACTATTCTTTGGAGATACTTCTCCTGGGCTAACCAATCAACAGCTGTCATCGCGCTCTGGGTTGGCGCCATGTACCTGTTCATCGCCAAGAAGAACTACTGGATCGCAATGATTCCGGGCATGTTCATGACAGCAGCTACAACTTCTTATATTCTTAATGCCCAAATCGGATTCGGCCAGTCGCTCACTGTATCCAATATTGGCGCGTTAATCGTAACAGTTGTCGTCACAGTTATTTTCTTCAACGCTGCTAAAAAGGCACGGGCTAAAAACATCCCGCTTGAAGAAGATATTTCCGGCTATAACAAGGTGGCGTAACGATGAGCGGATGCTGCAGTCCGGAGTACCGCAAATCAGTCAACGAGAAGGAAAGCCAGGTGAATGAGAAAGGGAAAGAGCAGCTTCCCCTTTTCGCAAAAATCATCATTGTTCTCATTACTGCAGGAGGGCTGCTGGCGGCCTTTCTCGTATAATAATAAGATAAGGATTGTGCACGCTTGAATCTAGGCGTGCACTTTTACATAGTCCAGGAGGTTGATGGAAATGAAAATATTGATCGTAGGAGCAGGCGCGATTGGCGGCTACTTTGGCGGACGCCTGTTGGAAAAAGGAGAAGATGTCGCGTTTTTGGTGCGTGAAAAGCGCCAGCAGCAGCTTCGTTCAAATGGGTTGGTGGTGGAAAGCATTCATGGTAATATGCATGTCCCTGAACCTAAAACGGTTTTGGCAGGAGAAAATGCAGAGCCATTTGATCTTGTTCTTGTCTCAACAAAGTCCTACCACTTGGAAGGAGCCATTAAGGACATCCGGCATTATGTAGGGGAAGCGACGATGGTCCTGCCATTATTGAACGGAATGGCTCATCTTGATGTGTTAATAGAGGCATTCGGGCCTGAAAAGGTCATTGGAGGCCTATGCTTTATCGAGACAACCCTGACTCAAGATGGAAAAATAGTTCAAACCAGTCCAATCCATGATTTAGTGTTCGGTGAACGGAATGGCGAAAAAACGGCACGGATTCAACAGCTGGAAAAAGCGTTCAGTGGAACAAAAGCAAGCTTCCGACTTTCTGAAAAAATTCAGCAGGAAATGTGGCATAAATACTTATTCATCACTTCACTGAGCGGGATTACCTCCTTATTTAGAGCACCGATTGGTCCAATTCGCGAACAGGAGCATGGCTGGAAAACCATTCAGCTTCTGGTACATGAAACTGCCGAGATCGTGGAAAGAATTTGCGCGCCGCTTGCACCAGGCGCTACGGAGGCGACCCTTGAGAAAATGAAAGAAATTGGACAAGCAATGAAATCCTCCCTGCAGCGTGATATGGAAAAGTCACTGCTGACAGAAGGCGACCACCTATTTGGCTACTTGCTGGAGGAAGCTGCGCAGTCTGGATTGGCTGCGCCGATTCTATCTGCCATATATGCTAATGTGAAAATTTATGAGAATGGGCTAGGTACTGGAGAAAATCCGCAATAACTTCAAGCGAATAAACTACTAATTTCAGCGAATAAACTAGTAGTTTTCACGGAAAAACTTAATTACGAATAAAATGTCAATAACTCTATTCATTTGTGAATAAACCCTGGCTTTTTTCGATTAAAGTGCTATTTTGTGAATAACTCCGCTATTCTGGTTAAAAAAAGTGCCAGAGCCTCCATGTGTCCTTAAAAAACACATAGGCTCAGGCATTTTTCAATAGATTTTCGCTTCTTCCTGGCCCTTCATCACACGAAAAGCACCTGCTGCCAGTGCTTCCATTTCCGCTTCACCAGGCAGGACGAAAACCTTTCCAAGAAAACTGATTTTCTCCTGAATCAAACCTGTAATCATCTCAGAATGGGCGATTCCACCGGTAAGAATGATTCCATCCATCTTCCCTTCAAGTACGGTGGCCATTGCGCCAATTTCTTTTCCTATCTGATGTACCATTGCTTTTAAAATAATTGCGGCTTCCAGGTCCCCAGCCAGTACGCGCTGCTCGACTTCAATGACATTTTTAGTGCCAAGATAAGAATAAATCCCTCCCTGCTTTGTCATCCGCTGCAGCAATTCTTTTTCTGTATATTTTCCTGAAAAACAAAGCTGTACAAGCTGTTTTGCCGGGAGACCGCCCGCTCTTTCAGGAGAGAACGGCCCCTCATTTTCTGCATTATTGACATCTATGATCCTGCCATTCCGCAGTGCAGCGACTGAAATGCCGCCACCTAGATGTGCCACCACAAAGTTTGTATCATCCACATCCTTCCCGATTTCCGCTGCAATTTTACGAGAAACTGCCTTGATATTGAGAGCGTGAACATGGCTTTTCCTTTCGATATCAGCGATTCCTGAAATTCTCGCTTCCTCAATCAATTCATCCACACATACAGGGTCAACGATATAGGCAGGCATATGGTGAGTTTCAGCTATTTCCGCTGCGATAATGGATCCCAGGTTCGATGCATGATTGCCATATTTGCCTGATCGTGCATCTTCTAGCAGATGGTGATCGACAAAATAAGTTCCACTGTCCATTGGCTTTAGCAGGCCACCACGTCCAACGACTGCGTCGAGCTCTGAGGGCTTGAATTCCTTCAACCGTAAAGCCTCCATAATGGACTCAAGACTGTATGGCAGCTGGTCAGCCATTTCCTGCAGTTTCATGATTTCAGCATCAGCATGACGGATGGTTTCTTCAAAAAGTAATTTTTCGTCTTCATAAACTGCTAGCTTGGTAGAAGTGGAACCTGGATTAATTGCAAGGATTTTCATGATACCTCTCCTATCTTCCAACGCTGACACTTGTATTAGATGCCGCAACGACGGCCAATGCAATCGAAGCCAATTTTGCCTCTGGTGTATCTGACCGGGAGTTTAATACGAGCGGTACTTTCGCACCAAGCACGATTCCTGCCATCGTCCCCTTCGCGAAATACGTGATCGCCTTACCGAGGAAGTTTCCTGCCTCAATTGTAGGGACAATGAGCAGATCCGCTGCTCCCTCAAGCTCACTGTCCAGTCCTTTATGCAAAAGAGATTCCCTGCTGATGGCGAGGTCCAGCGGAAGCGGTCCTTCTATCAGCAAGTCCTTTCGATATTCATTTTTAATCAGCATGGCCAGATGGTCAGCTTCAACGGTCACTGGCATCTTCTCGCTGACCCGTTCATTCGCTGCTAAAATCGCTACCCGCGGTGAGTCAATCCCAATTTTGTCGAGGAACTCTATCCCATTCTGGATGATCTGCTTCTTCTGCTGGAAATCCGGCGCAATATTAATACCGCCATCACTCATACTAATAAGCTGATCAGCACCCGGGATTTCGAACACGGAGATATGGCTGATGACAGAGCCAGTTTTTAAGTTTAGCTCCTTATGAAGCACCCCTTTTAAAAAGGGAGTACTATTCACAAAGCCTTTCATGATTGCCTGCACGTGGGCATCGCTTGCCAGCTTGGCAGCAATATACGCATTTTCGTTCTCCGTGTAGGCTGGATAAACAGGATATTCCTCCACAGAAAAGTCGAGTTCCCTCGCCAGTTCAAAAATCTTCTGTGGGTCGCCGACTAGATACGGTTCGATGATTCCGAGTTCCACTGCCCCTTTCATAGCTTGAAGCACATCCAAATCGTGTGCAGCCGCGACGCTCATTTTTACAGGCGGCCTTGTCCGTGCAGCATCAATGACATCTTTAAAGCTTTTATAGCGCATGCTTTTCACCTCCTGTTGCTTAACCTGTATACTTACTCTGGATTCGTCCGATTTTTTCAATCTTCTCTTCTACTAATATATTTGCGGCTTTATACGTTGGTATATCATGAGTTTTGGAGATTTTGTAGATTTTTTCGAGAATGTCATAGATCATGCTCGCATTCTTGAACGCACGGTCCTTGCTGTACTCATGGAGTTCATCCGCTACCTGGATCAATCCGCCCGCATTGGCCACATAGTCAGGAGCATATAGGATGCCTTTCTGATGCAGCATGTCACCGTGGCGTTCTTCTGCCAGCACATTATTCGCTGCTCCGGCAACTGCGAGGCATTTGAGTTTTGGGATTGTGATGTCATTGATAACGGCTCCCAGTGCATTTGGAGAAAATATATCGCATTCTACGCTGTAAATATCAAGTGGCTCATCTGTTTCGATATCTGGGTATTGATCTTTAACTTCTTTTACATTCTCTTCAAAAATATCAGTGACGATCAGCTTCGCCCCTTCTTCATGAAGGTGGCCAACAAGAAAGCGGCCAACTTTTCCAAGGCCCTGGACCGCAATTCTTCGGTCCTTAAGCAAGTCCGTCCCAAAAATCTCTTTTGCCGTAGCCTTGATTGCCTTCCATACACCGAACGCTGTGATTACAGCTGAATTGCCGCTGCCGCCATATTCTTCAGGCAAGCCGACAAGATAAGATGTTTGCTTTGACGCGGAAACAAAATCCATGCCGACCGTACCGACATCCGTCCCAGTGTAAAAGCGTCCCTTTAACGTTTCGATAAAAGATCCGAATGCCTGGAACAGCTCATCCGATTTTTCCGACTTGGGATCCCCGATGATGACTGCTTTTCCACCTCCATAGGTCACGCCAGAAACGCCGCATTTATAGGTCATTCCTTTTGAAAGGCGAAGAACATCTCGGAGCGCTTCTTCAGTCGATTCATAATCCCACATCCGGCATCCCCCTAACGCCGGGCCGAGCGTCGTATCATGGATGGCGACAATCGACTTCAATCCAGTTGCCTTGTCATAGTTGAAGATCACCTGTTCATGCCCCTCGTTTTTCATTTCTTCAAAAATATCCAGCACCTTTTTCTGTTCTTCCGTTAGCAACACAAACATCCCCTCCCGTAATCGAACCTGGCAAAACTGCGTCAGCTTAGGCAGTTTCCAGATCAACAAGTAAATGTAAGCCCTTACATATTTATATTTTAAAGACTTTAGGTGTTGCGTACGGTGATATATCTTACACTTCCATGACAAAACAACTGGTAAAAATCGACGATAATTTCCAGTTCGCCAATAAAATCATAAAATCGCCAATAAACCTGTGAACTCCGCCAATAAATTCATTTTTTCGCCAATAAGTTGCTTCTGTTAAAGATTTCCATATAAAATGTACGATAAAAAGAACCAAAGCAGCAACTTTGGTTCTATTTACAGCAAATTTACTATTGAACGCCTGGAAACCAGCCTGGTGTATTGACGATTGCCTGCCACAATGGATCCGGAACGACGAGTCGTGCCTGTGCGCCCTGATCGATCTTTGTTTCGATTTCATTTTCACGGCCTGTTTCAACCTTTTCGACCCAATCTGGATCAATGATCAGTTCGCGGCCTAAGGCGAGCAATGACACTCCTGTTCCAAATGCCTTGATAACATCTTCTGCGCTGTAAAGTGAGCCGACACCTATGACAGGTACTTTGATTCCCACGCGCTCTTGGATGATTTCCATCCTTGAACGGTCATCATCGACACCTCTTCTTGGCTTTGACCAGAAATCATTTAAAGAAACATGCAAATAGTCTAAGTCTTTTTCAGCCAGGGCATCAATTAGTTCTAATGTGTCGGCCATTGTTATGCCCGGCTCCTCAGGTTCTTCCGGCGAGAATCTGTATCCGACGATGAACGGGGCCTTTGCGTGTTTTGCGGCTACTCTTTTCACCTCATCCACAACTGCCAGCGGGAATGACACCCTTTTCTCCAGCGAACCGCCCCATTGATCATCACGCTTGTTTGAATGTGGCGAAAAGAATTGCTGAATCAAATAGCCATTGGCACCATGAATCTCGACTCCATCAAAACCTGCCTCAATCGCCCGGCGGGTGGCTTCGCCAAACGCAGCTATGATCTCTTCCACTTCTTCCCCAGTCAATGCTCGTGGTGCTTTCGCACTGTTTCGCTCAGACTGAACATCGCTCGCACTGACTATATCTCCGTTTGGCACAAGCTCAGGAGGACACTCTCGTCCACCATGAAAAATTTGCAGCACCGCTTTTGCACCTTCAGCTTTTATTGCTGATGCCAGCTCCCTAAGGCTTGGGATCATCTCATCACTATCGGCACCGAATTCTCCATGAAAGCCTTTCCCGTTGCGGGTTACATATGTACACGCAGTCACCACCATGCTTACGCCTTTCGAGCGGCGGGCATAATACTTCACCTCTGCGTCGGTTACGGTTCCATCCTCGTTCGACGAAAAATTAGTCATCGGCGCCATGACCAGTCTATTTTTCAGGTTAATCCCACTGGGGAACGTAAACGAATCAAATAATGGTTTATACTTCTCATTCATTGTTGTAATCCTCCTTCTTTAGCATACGAAAGTGTAATAGCCTATACTGTCTTCTGTTAAACATACAGGGTTAGTATTTGTATTCTTCTCGAAAAAAAACAGCGGACTTAGATTCCGCTGTCTCATCTTATTTACTTGTTTTATCAACAGCTGCCTTGATTGCCTGTGCCTGCTGCTCCATATCACCAAATCCCTGGAAATGGAGGTACATGATTCTCGGTTCCTCCTGCATCATATGATTGTGCAATGCAGAGATTTCAAGTTTCCCTTTTCGCAATTCATCAATAACAGGATTTACTTCTTCCTGGAGCAGGGCAAGTTCCCCTATTACAGCTGATTGACCATCCATCTTATTAAAACCAATATGGAAAGCCAGCTCCATCATTTCTGGGGACAGCTCTTCCCCTTTAAGAGTGAGCTTGATGTTTTGACGGACGATTTCTACCCTGCAGACACCATTCTCGGTTTTAACTTTTGTATCGAATATTTCCTTTAACTTTTCACAATCAGCATTGCCCTGAGCCTGCACTCCTGCAGGTAAAAAGAGAGCAAGAACCAAAGTTATTGCCATTATTGACCTTTTCATTTCAGGCACTCCTTTTTTAACCTTAGCATCTCTTGTTCATGCACCATTATACAAATTACAAAATAAATAAAGGCACTCTGCTACTGCAGAATGCCTTCGTTACTTTTGATCAGCAATTCTTCCATTGCTTCCACTGATAGAGGCCTGCTGAAATGATAGCCTTGGCCCACCACACAGCCATTTTTAAGCAAAAATTCAACCTGCTCCTGTTCCTCGACACCTTCTGCAATCACACTGAATTTAAGATTGTGTCCCATGTCAATGATCGTCTTGACCATCGCTCCTTGATTGGAGTGATGGATGATATCATCAACGAATGATTTGTCGATTTTGATTTTATCAATCGGAAAATGCTTCAGCAGGCTTAACGATGAATATCCGGTACCGAAGTCGTCAATCGCAAGCGTGATGCCAAGCTCCTTCAGTTGGTCCAGAATCAAAGCTGTCTTCTCGCTGTTTTGCATGACGCTCTCTGTAATTTCAAAATCAAGGTAACTCGGTGCCAGCTGGGTAACGAACAGTACTTGTTTTACACAATCAATGAAAGTGTCTTCCTGCAGCTGGCGAACAGAAATGTTCACTGACATCGGTATCGGACTGTAGCCCTTCTCCTGCCATACTTTGTTCTGGGACGCCGCCTTTTCCAGCACCCATTTTCCAAGAGGAACGATCAATCCTGTCTCCTCGGCCATAGGGATGAATTCAGCAGGCGAAATGATGCCTTTCACCGGATGCACCCAGCGTACAAGTGCCTCTACCCCGATGATTTTCCCCGTTGCCAAATTCACCTGAGGCTGATAGTGGAGCACAAGCTGGTTTTGCTCCAAAGCTTTCCTAAGACCATTCTCCAGCTCCATTTTTCGAGAGGAGAGTCCATGCAGTTTATCGGTATAAAACTGGTAGTTGTTCTTTCCGCGATCTTTCGCGAGGTACATCGCCGTATCCGCATGCTTGATCAGTGTTTCCTCATCCTGGCCATCCTCTGGTGCCATGCTGATTCCAATGCTTGGGGTCACGAAAAACTCCTGAGCTTCGATGGTAATTCCCTTATTAAATTCATTAAGGATTCTTTCTGCGACTTCAACGACTTGTTCCTTCCCGAAGTCCTTCAGTACAATGATGAATTCATCGCCGCCCTGGCGTGATACAAGCCCCTGCTCTTTGACCGCATTTTTCAACCTGGTGGCCACAACTTTTAATAAAAGGTCGCCAACACGGTGGCCTTTCGTATCGTTGATAATCTTGAAACGGTCGAGATCAAGAAAGAGTACTGCGAGATTCCCTTTGCCGTGCGATAGTGCAGCATTCAGGTGCTTCCTGACCATATTCCGGTTCGGCAGCCCAGTAAGAACATCATAATAGGCCATATATTTAATGGTTTTTTCCGCCTTTTTGCGCTGCGTCAAATCACGGCCGACAATTTGTTCAGCCATTCTTCCTTCATATAAAATCGGCATCGCGGACATTTCGACATCTATTTTTTGTCCGTCTATCTGTGTTGCTTTAAATTCGAACCACAACTTTTCCTCGTAATTCTCATCTATTGTTAATTCACGATTTTTTATACGAGCCAGTATATCAGCCGGAATAAGCTTAGATATTGGCTGTCCGATTAATTCCTCAGGACTTTTCGCCTTGAACAACTTGCAGCCGGCTTCATTGATATAATCAAGCTTTCCTCTGCTGTAAACAGCAATCAAATCGGGTGACATTTCCACTAAGCTGCGATAGCGTCCTTCACTTTCCTGCCGGTCGGTAATATCGAAAAGGACACTGGTAAAATCAACGAAACTCCCGTTTTCATTTATGACGGGAATGCCTCTATCCTGGATCCAGCGCACCTCTCCATCAGGACGAATGATTCGATACACACTGGTGACTGGTTCTCCTCTTGAAAATCCGTCTTCCCTGTCAGCTAAAATGTGCAGATCCTCAGGATGGATGACTTTTTTCCAGAGCGTGTTGTCATAATAAAACTCTTCAGACGAATGTCCGTATAATTTCTCGATACCAGATGTAATCAGCAAAGTGTCCGTCTTAAGATCATGTGACCAGATCGCGACATCGAGAGTATCAAAAATGCTTTTCAGCCTTTTTTTATGTCCCTCTAAATCCTCTCCAGCATTTTTCACCGCTTTGAATACCCGGAAGACCAATGCGATAAAAACAAGGGAGAAAGCCAGATCAATCAAATAGCCAACACCTTCGCTTATGGGAAAATAAAACGAAGTCAGCCAATCTATCAACTCCACGAACAGAAGAAAAAATATGATAGATAATCCGGTGTATTTTTGTATCTTTCCGTCACTGTCCATTCGAACATTTCCCCCTGTGCCACGCTGCATGATTGTTTTGAAAAAGCTCTTTTCTCAAACTTTGTTACTTTTGAATACAAAATAGGATTTCAGACCTATTTTTTTCGTAAAGTTGACTCTTTTTATGAGAAAAGAGCATGCAAACTTAGTACCGACCTGCAAAATGGCTTTTTATTACGTTAAAATCGGCTTTAGGATTTTAACAACAATCTTTACGAAAACAGCGTTTGAAAAAATACTAAATATTCCTTTATTAACATAACAAACATGCTAGGTCTCATACAACGGAATTATTCCATATGGCCCATAAAATTGATGGATTTTGACATTTTAACCTGGCAAACATGGGGATTCATCAAAGAGCAATTCCCAGCACCGTTGATAATTCGCGCTTTTTCTCGTTCAAATAGATTTGGTCGAGGCCCTTCAACTCGTTTGTATCGAACTTTTCCATGCTGTAGATATACAGCTCCCAAATGCTTTTTTTCAAGGAATCGTCAGCTGTTTTTCCAATCAATAGAAAAGCGTCGATAAGGGCTGTAAGAATGGAAAAGTCCTGGCTCCCATAATGGATAATTTGGTAAAAGGATAAATACAGGATGTCCATAGTCCGCTTTTGCTTCCCGATAATCCTCGGCTGCATCTCTTCATCATAATAGGCTATATAGCGCCCATTCGAACGGACACGGCATAGATGGGACAAGGCCATGCCCAAATAGGATATACAGACTCTTGCGGTGTTTGGGTCATTAATTCCCGGGGAGATGGCCCTCAAGGCAACCTCCACAATCTTCTGAAGCGCAAATTCAGGATCCTGGATTGATGACCGCTCTTTCCCAAGCTTTAAGTAATGATTCAGGACGGCATCAATATCCTCGCTGGTTTCTCCGCTATGATGGACTCTGAAGGCAATGCTGTCCTCTGTCAGAAAATCACCGTTCAAGAAATTGGCTTCTACTCCAAGTTCGTTTTGGGAGGCATATTTCAATAGTCCCTGATAGTCGGTCAGCTGGACATAACCGAACCCTCTGCATTTTACATCCCGAACAAATTCATAGGTGAAACCTGCATCTTTTCTGTCGTTTATTACATTTGTATAGTCACTTTCCAATGTATCTTCCTGACTTCTAATGACCTTTAAAGCGCCCTCTGTGATCTCCCTGATCAGCGTGCTGACCTGGACGGAGGTTGCGACATTATGGATAAAATAGGCAAAGAATGCGAGACAAATAAAAGCAATGAAAACGCCGACCGTAGCTGAAATCACCTGGCTATCATACCAGGTTTCACTCATGAACAACAGGGACAGGATCGAGTAGACGAAGCCGCCCATGAAAATTCCGAGCACCCGCATCGTCACAGGGTCCTCGACGAAGTTACTCAGCGTCCTCGGTGAAAATTGAGATGAATATGTAGTCAGCACAACCATGATCGTCGAAAAGGTAATTGTCGTCATCGTCAGCAGTGCTCCGGAAATCGAACCTAATATCGTCTGTGCCAAATCAACATTAGTCAGCAAAAACGAAGGGACTATTCCCTGTGCCAGCTCATTATGGTCAATATAAATCACGGCCAATGCCAGCAGGAATGCCAGTACACTATAGATAACCGGCCTCAGCCACATACTTTCCCTTATTCGTAAAACAAATTTTTTCAACAAACTTCCCAGCCCCTTAAGTTACCAACTCTTTCCTTACTTATTTAGACCATTTAGGGGATGTTTAATCCTTTCTATTATATTAAATAGGTTTGCTACTACTTTACTATAGGCTTATTTCGTTAATTTACCCATTCAACCGGGGATTTAATTTCAATCTTTCAGGATGTCTGCCATTATAATTCATCCAAGTTTTGCTTCATTGTCGTCTGCCTGCCTGCAGTCAACAGCAAAACTTGAAAATAAACCAGCAGTGGAATATTCTTAAATGTATACTTCATATTTAAGGATGGGATTACCCTGCGTATCAATAAATTCATCAGCGAAACTGGTAAAACGTCAAGGCGCGGCGCGGATCGGCTCATTGAGGAAGGGCGTGTAACAATCAATGGAAAAGCGGCGAAAATCGGCAGCCAGGTCGAACCTGGAGATGTCGTTCGCCTGAACGGCGAAGAAATCAGGATGGCGCAAAACTATGTATATATTGCTTTAAATAAACCTGTCGGGATTACAAGCACAACGGAAAGGCATGTGAAGGGCAATATCATCGACCTTGTCAATCACCCGCTAAGGATTTTCAACATCGGACGACTTGATAAGGATTCCGAAGGCTTGATTCTGCTAACGAATGACGGAGACATTGTCAATGAAATCCTCCGCGCTGAAAATAAGCATGAAAAGGAATATATTGTATCTGTAGATAAGCCTATTACTCCAGAATTCGTCAAGGCAATGTCGGAAGGCGTAAGGATACTGGGAACGAAAACATTGCCTGCAAAGGTGGTCCAACTATCAAAATACGAGTTCAATATCATCCTTACACAAGGATTGAACAGACAGATCCGCCGCATGTGCGAAACCCTTGGATATCAAGTTGTCAGGCTGCAGCGCATCAGGATCATGAACATCCATCTCGGGAACCTGCCAATAGGTCAATGGCGTGACTTGAATAAGAAAGAGAAAAGGCAGCTTTTCAGCGACTTGAATTACGAACCTAAGGAATGGTAAAAGGATGAGCGGCTGCCGCTCATCCTTTTTTCTATGTTGGTTGTTGCACCAATTAAACTGAAGTATGATGTAACTATCATAATAACGTTCTAACTGATTGGAGTTATTCATATGAACAAAAATAATACGAAGAATTCATTAAGTGAAGAAGAACTTACCTCCATCCTGATCGCTGCTAACGAAATCATTATGTATGGCGGAAAAGGCCTGCTTGGCAAGATTCTCGCAGGCTCAAAAGATAAGAGAATTTATACAGCTGACCTCCATCATTCCCCTATGTACGGCATATTTGCGGACATAAAACAAAAGGAAGTCATGGAGAAGGTTGAATGGGCGTTTGCTAATGGCTACCTGACAACAGACGAAAAGCTCTCCCTTCTAATGTATACAGAAAAAGGCTGGGACTTTGTTAAAGATGAACTGGCAGAAAGCATATACACTGAGTTCGCTCTGGCTGCTGAGTTTGAAAAATATGAATATGTAGATTTCATACTTGGTCAGCATCCAGAATTAAAGATGGATTTACTCGATCTCATTGAAGAAAGAGACAGCAAGGAACTGATTGACATCCTGATTGAATGGCTGGAGCTTGAGAATTTCAAACCTATTCCAGAAAGGATACGCGAAGTCATTCAGAGACTGGATAAAGGAAAGTCACTCAGAACTCAGAACACAGATGAAACAGGCTCTTTTGAGGCAAATAAAAAATGGCTTATGATTCCTTCTGATGTTCGTCAACTGCTCGTCCGGAACGTTTTTTGCGGACATTGCATGGACACCGTGCAAATCGAGAAATATGTGATCAAGAGTTTCCGCGACAGTGTCGTACTCGAAGGAAAATGCAAAAACTGTGGCAATGACGTAGTACGAGTTATTGATTGATTAAATAAAACATCAGAGGATTTTCAATATTAACAATCACGGCGGATGCTATTCCACCGTGTTTTTTGGCTTTCATTGGGAAAGTGAATTTGTATATCCCATATTTTTTTGGGTGTATCCCCAAATTAGAAAATCAATTTCTAATGTTCATCTTTATTTTCCCTTCTGACCTCATGCCTGCTGATATACAGCCACATTGCAGTATAAGTCAGGAATAGCAAAACGAAAAACACAGGCGCTGACAACACATTCTGTATTAACAATTCAAGCCACCTCTTTTTACTTTAGGCTGATCTCGTAAAGATTGGTGTTAAAATCCTAAAGCCGATTTTAACGTAATATATACCCATTTTGCAGGTCGGTATGAAGTTCCATGCTCTTTTCTCTTCTCATTAGAAGCGTCATGAATACCAACAAAGTTTGAGAAAAGAGCCTTTACTTTAGGCTGTCCAGCGGGAACGGAAAAAATAAATAGAAGATAACCGCTAGCGGGATAGAAATGATCCATGCAATCACCGGTTTCCGATAATGTATCCACAAAATCACAAACAAAATCAAATTCAGCCAAATATTGTGCCAGCTGTTCCAGCCATTGTCGTAAACAAACATCCCTCTATGCGCGAATAAAGCCTCTATAATGGTGTAAAAGGCTACCCATATGCCGACATAAATCAACTGGTTCCTTCTTGTTGATGGAAAACGCTGCAGATAAATGATCAGTCCGACCGGACATATGAAAAAAGTGAACGCGAAATTGATAATTGAGTGGTTCAGCCAATCAGCTGTTATTCCGCGGAATGCCCATAAAGTGTGATTATAGTAAAGTGTGTTGTAGAGCAGGTTCACCATCATAAAAAATAAAATAGTTGAATATTGCTTTTTCCATTGTGACCAATCAATAAATTTATAAGCGAAAAATATCCAGACTGCTATGACCAATAATAAATACATGCTTCTCTCTCCCCGAAAACACTGATTTTATCAGTTATTTCCAGCGTGAAAGTTTTTATACAATTCAAAAGACCTGATACTGAATAATCAGGTCTTACTAAATTTGTTGGTTATCTAGAAACAATAGAAAGGATATTGAATACTTTTCTCTGTTTACGATAAAGCTCCTGCGCTTCTTCTACGGTAACTTCAGCAAATCGGACTTTTGTTCCCGGCATCGCCTGGGCAAGCAGAGGAGAATCGACCGAAATGACTGTAGCAATCCTTGCGTAACCACCCGTCGTCTGCCGTTCTGCCATCAAAATGATTGGCTGCCCGTTAGAAGGCACCTGGATTCCTCCTGCCGGAATGGCATCAGAAATAATATCTGCTCCGTCAATGTGGTCAAGTGCTGGTCCTTCGAGGCGATAGCCCATTCTGTTTGACTGGGGTGATATCGTGTATTCATTTGATAAAAATAGTTTTATGGCACCAGGATGAAATTTTTCCAGATGAGGGCCGAGAATCACCCGCATTTCTAGCTGCGCATTATATTCAGGAATAAAGTTCTTATGTATAAAGCGATTTTTCCGGACAAAAGGCCTTCCCTTCACAATATCCCCTGCATCTAATGGCCGGCCATTAAAGCCGCCCATCGCGCCATTGATAAATGTGGACTTGCTGCCCAGCACGAGCGGGACATCGATTCCGCCTGCAAAGCCAATGTACGCCCTTGCCCCGCTTTCCACTTTACCGAATGACAGAATATCTCCTTTTCTAAAAACAAAGCTCTTCCACATTGATACTTCCTTCTTGTTCACCATTGGCTGCAGATTCCCGCCGCAAATGGCCATCGACACGTCCCTCAATCCCTCAAGACTGGGCCCCATCATTGCAGCTTCCAGCCCTGCTTCATCAAGAGCGTTCCCTACCAGGAGATTGGCCATTTGCAAAGAATAGGAATCCATCGCTCCAGAAGGACTGATGCCATACTGCTGATAACCTGTTCTGCCTAAATCCTGTACGGTTGTCTGCAAGCCGGGCTTGAGGACTTTAAAAAGGGGTGCTGTCATGTTCCATCCCAGCCTCTGCCGACTTCTATTCCTTCAGCCTTTAATGACTCATTTAATCTCATTGCAAAATCAAGGGCCTGTGGTTCATCTCCATGGATGCAAATGGTATCTGCCTTGATTTCAATCTCTGTCCCGTCAACTGCCTCAACTCTTCCTTCACGTACCATTCTGATCACTCTTTTTATTGCTAAGTCAGGATCGTGGATGATCGCGTTGGTCTCCGAACGCGGAGTCAGCGAACCATCAGGCTGGCAGGTTCGGTCTGCAAACACTTCATGCGCCACCTGCAGGCCTTTTTCCTCTCCCGCATTCACAAGCCCGCTGCCTGCAAGACCGAATAAAACAAGAGTTGGATCGGCATCTGCCACTGCCCCCGCAATGGCATCGGCGATTGCTTTATCTTTTCCAGCCATATTGTACAATGCGCCATGCGGCTTAACATGTTCGACTTTTGTGCCACAAGACTTCGCTATCGCGGCAAGAGCGCCAATCTGGTATATAGTCAGATTGTAAATTTCCTCCGCACTCATCTTCATTTCTCTCCTGCCGAAACCATGCAAGTCAGGAAAGCCCGGATGCGCACCAATCTTCACTCCATATGCTTTTGCCATTTTCACCGTTTCCATCATGACATTATGGTCACCGGCATGATAGCCACAGGCGATGTTTGCCGAAGTGATATGCTTTAGCACTTCCTTGTCATTGCCAATTCTGAATAATCCGTAGCTTTCACCTAAATCACAATTAAGATCGACACTCAACACATTACTTCACCTCTTCTCTATCCTTTTTACCTCGTATGTATCGCCCATTTGTTTTATTGTTAAAAATTGCTCCTCACTGATTGGGACAAATTTAATATAATGACCCGCACTGAACAGGAACGGCTCCTCCTTCTCCGGAGAAAACAAGGTAACAGGAGTGGTACCAATGATCCTCCATCCTGAAGGAACATCGGCAGGATAAATACCTGTCTGATTCCCGCCAATCCCGACAGCACCTGGCATCACACTCTGCCTTGGCTTCTCAAGCCTCGGCACAGCCAGCTTTTCAGGCAATCCTCCCAGATACGGAAACCCAGGCATGAATCCCATCATATAGATGAGATATTCCCTGTTTGCATGAATATTGATGACTTCCTGCTTCTCCAGACCATGATAATCAGCAACATAAGCCAAATCCTGGCCCCATTCTCCACCATAACAGACTGGTATTTCATAGACGAACTTCCTGTCTGATTTAGAATTCCCGGGAGACAGGCTGATTTTTTCAAGCTCACCTTCGAGAGATTCATAGGCGATCCTCTCAGGTTGGTAATAAATCGTCAGAGATGTATAGGCAGGCACCCATTCTATAATGCCGCTAACCTTTTCTTTTTCCAGCTTGCTGACGAATAGCTGTATTTTCCTGTTCGTTTTTTCATTAATTTCATTGCCAAATGACAAAACTACAGCCACATCACCCAGCGGCGAGATTTTAAACTCCATCCTTTCTCTCCTTTTAAAAATGCCAGACAAATTTCATCTGGCATCCTCTCTTATTGTCGTACTCCAATCGTTGCACATGTTTCAACAATCGCCTTCAGTGCTCGGGCCATTGTTTCCTGGGGCAATGATGGCAGTGAGGGATTGAAGGCTGACATTTTCGTCGATGCAGGAAAATGGATAAATCCAGCCTTGATGTCCAGATTATTTTTTCGTATATGATTCAAAACAGCATATAAGGTATTATTGCAAATAAATGTACCGGCACTGTTTGACACAGCAGCAGGAATGTTCAGTTCCTTCAGATTCTTCTCGATCAGACGGTTGGGCAAGGTGGCGAACAAGCCGTCCGGTCCATCTCCGTCGATCAGTTTATCTGTTGGGATATTCCCTTTATTATCTGGATAAGGATCACCAGAACCCGTATCCTTTATATTGATTCCGATCCGCTCCGGAGTAATCGCCGTCCTGCCTGCCGCCAGACCACAGGAAATCACCACATCCGGCTGGATATCGTCCATCTTTTTTATTAATTCTTCTGCGCACTCATCATAATTAACTGGCAACAGGATCGTGGAGATTTCAACATTCTCAAGCTCAAAGCTTTCCGCTTCCTTCAACAATTCCTCAGTAGGATTGATACTCATTTTTCCAAACGGCTCAAAGCCGGAGATTAGGATTTTCATTCTTTAACACTACTTTCTATAAAATTTATAATTAATTGAGAACTAATATAATATATACTCTTTGATTCTAACAAAATATTGTGAGCGTCAAGTTAAAAT
>NZ_JAGGQU010000025.1 GCF_018613155.1 Bacillus sp. ISL-55
TGTTTAGTTTTCAAAGAGCAAATTGTGTGCGCCGCTCAGAAGCGACTTTAATAATTTATCACATCACAGCGTTGAATGTCAACAGCTTTTTTGATTTATTTTTTCATATCAAAATGTTGTTAACCTGTTCGCGACTGTTTCTATATACTATCACCGGAAATGCCCAGAGTCAACAAGTTTAAACCTAGAAAAAGTTGGAAAAAATCCCTCTGTTCTTTTTCTTCTATATATTAAAACAGCCAGCCTCCATACAGGAGACCGGCTGTAATAAGTTCTTATTTAGAAATAGTAATGATATTCTCGTCTTTCACATCTACATTGCCCTTTTTATTAATAACAATGCTTTCCCCTTCAGAAAGGTTAGTGAAAACGATCGGAGTGATGATTGATGTCGCATTCTTTTTGATGTAATCAAGGTCAACCTTCAACAGTGGCTGCCCTTTTGTCACTGTATCATTTTCAGAAACAAGTGTTTCGAATCCTTGTCCCTTCAAGTTCACTGTATCGATACCAACATGGATGAGGATTTCCCGTCCGGAATCTGACAGAATACCGATTGCGTGCTTTGTCGGGAACAGGTTAACGATCTTACCATCTACCGGTGATACAATTGTACCTTCAGAAGGTACGATAGCAAAACCGTCTCCCATCATCTTGCCTGAGAACACTTGGTCAGGGACTTCAGTGATTGGAAGAATTTCACCTTTAATAGGAGAAACGAATACATCTGCATTAGCATCATGGTGCGTCTGCAATGCTTCAGGATTTACTTCTTCTATTTGTTGTTCAACTTCTGTAGCCTGGTTCGTTTCCACTGGACGTGGCCTTTTACCGTTCATGATATCTCTCATCTGACCTTTAATTGTCTCTGAACGAGGTCCAAAAATCGCCTGGATGTTGTTGCCGACTTCGAGCACTCCGGCTGCACCCAGCTTTTTCAAACGATCTTTATCAACGTTATTAATATCATTTACAGATACACGAAGTCGAGTGATACATGCATCAAGGTGGGAGATGTTTTCTTTTCCGCCCATTGCCTCAAGAACTTCATATGGCAGGTCGCCAGCTTGGCCTTTTGCTCCGCCTTCTTCCTGATCGTCTTCCGCTTCTTCACGGCCAGGAGTCATCAGGTTAAACTTGCGGATTGCAAAACGGAAACCAAAGTAGTAAATTACTGCGAAAACTAAACCTACAGGAATGACAATCCATGCATTTGTCTGTGGGTTGATCAGACCGAACAGGATGTAGTCAATTAGACCACCTGAGAAAGTCATACCGATTTTTACATTTAAAAGGTGCATAGTCATGAAAGATAGACCTGCAAAGATTGCGTGTACTCCGAATAGAACTGGAGCTACGAACAAGAATGAGAACTCTAGCGGTTCTGTAATCCCTGTTAAGAATGAAGTCAGTGCAGCAGATACCATCAAACCGCCGACTACTACCTTTCTTTCTGGACGTGCTTCGTGATAAATTGCCAAAGCTGCTGCAGGGAGACCAAACATCATGAATGGGAATTTACCAGTCATGAACGTACCCGCAGTCAGGTCTTGCACGTTGTCACCAATCTGAGCCATGAAGATACGCTGGTCACCGCGGACAACATCGCCAGCCAATGTAGTGTACTGACCGAACTCATACCAGAATGGTGAATAGAAGATGTGATGCAAGCCGAATGGAATCAATGAACGTTCAACTACACCAAAGATAAATGCTGATAGTGTCAAGTTAGCGTGAACCATGTTTTGAGAGAATGCATTCAGGCCGTTTTGGATCGGCGGCCAGATGACAAGCATTGCCAGACCAAGCAGGATGGCTGTTCCCGCTGTAATGATCGGAACGAAACGCTTTCCTGCGAAGAAGCCAAGATAAGATGGCAACTCAATTTCAAAGAACTTGTTGTAAAGCGCAGCGGCAATAATACCTACGATAATACCGCCGAACACACCCGTTTGCAGGGTTGGAATACCAAGAATGTTTTGGTAGTTAAGACCGTTAACATCCTCTGGCGTGATTTGCAAAACTGTACCCATCGTTACATTCATGATTAGGTACCCGATAATTGCTGCTAGACCGGCAACACCTTCACCGCCAGCCAAACCAACAGCTACACCGACCGCGAACAAGAGCGGCAGGTTTCCGAAGACAACGTCACCGGCTTTCTGCATGACTGCAGCCACCATATCGACGCCGCTGTTATCTAAAAATGGAGCAAGCTCCAGCAAAGCAGGGTTTCTAAGTGCTGCACCTAGAGCAAGCAAGATACCTGCAGCTGGCAAAAGCGCAACTGGAAGCATAAGCGCTTTACCTACTTTTTGAAGAACACCAAAAGCTTTCTTAAACATAGGAATACCTCCTGAAATTTTTTCTCCTAAAGCGGTTACAAACATCAAAAAAACAAATAAAAAAGGCATGAGAAAGATGTAGTGAAAGAAGCATACGGATATATTACCCATAAAACTCCATTTCAATTACATTCTTTACTCATGCCTGATCGAATCAGTAACACGTAAAAAATAATAACTTATTTAACTTTTTTCTGAAGCCTTTGCAAATGCATTGTCAGATAGACGGCTTCAGCATCGCATACTTGTTTTTTCAAGGTCTGCTGCATCACTTTAATGAGTTTCCACGAAAGATTGTAGCACACTGGGTATTCTTCTTTCAAGAGGTTTGCAAATTTTTCTGGTTCCTCTACTGTTTCGCCATTATTGACCCTTTCAATCGTGAAACGTATATGGCGTACAAGCCGGGTGTAGTCAATCCCCTCTTTGTCGATTTCGACTTCCAGGTTTTCTTCAATCATTTGTACCAATTTTGTCACAAGCTGCGAGTGTTTGTTCACTTCAGAAAGGTTGCGATTCATTACCGCACTGTGAATATGAAGGGCGATGAAGCCTATTTCACCTTCCGGAAATTCAATTCCTGATTTATCCTTAAGAAGCTGAACAACCTCTTGAGCGATCTGAAACTCAGTCGGGTACAGTGTTTTCGTTTCGACTAAAAATGGGTTCTTGAAATCCAGCCCATTTGCAATTCGGTTCGCAGCGAACATCAAGTGATCCGTCAATGCCACATGGATGTGCTCATTCAATTGGCTAGCTGCTCTCTTTTTAATCAACTCGATAGAAGAAATGATGGCCTCGTGAAGTTCGTTCTCCACGAAAGGCAATAACTTAATGTAATTCGCCCGTTCTTTTTCATCCTTGAGGACAAACATTTTTTCGGCCTGCCCCTCTTCTATCAAATCTCCCTTTTTCCGGTTGAAGCCTATGCCCTTGCCGATCAGGATGACTTCCCCGAAAGCAGGGTGGTCAGCTATCATGACATTATTGTTCAACCCTTTTTTCACTGCAATTTGGTCCATCATGCATCCCCGTTTCAGCTTGATCTATAGAAATATCGTATATAAGGGAGATTTATAAGTCAAACCGAACTGCTTTCCATCCCTTTCTCAATTTTTTGAAAAAAAAGAGCCAGCCGGGAGGGCTGACTCCATTTACTATTCTGTTAAAAATACGAAGTAAAGCACGAATATCACAAAGAAGAGATACATGATTGGATGAACTTCTTTTGATTTTCCTTTTACGATCATCGTGATTGGGTAAAAGATGAATCCTGCTGCAATCCCAGTTGCGATGCTGGATGATAGCGGCATTGCGATCATTGTAAGGAAGGATGGAACGGCGATTTCAAATCGGCCCCATTCAATTTTACCAAGAGAAGAAACCATCAGGACTCCAACGATAATCAATGCTGGCGCTGTTACAGCAGAGGTAACGACCGATAACAGCGGGAAAAAGAACAGTGATAACAGGAAGAATCCTGCTGTAACAAGTGAAGCGAATCCACTTCGGGCTCCTGAAGCAACACCAGCTGATGATTCGATATAGGATGTAGTTGTTGACGTACCAAATATTGAACCAACTAGTGATGCAATCGAATCAGCAAACAATGCACGGCCGGCGCGCGGAAGCTTGTTTTCCTTCATAAGTCCTGCCTGGTTGGCAACTGCCACAAGGGTACCTGCATTATCAAAGAAATCAACGAACAGGAATGTCAGGATGATCCCGAGCATGGTTGATGTATAGAAAGATGGATCGCCGAATGCTGTAAAAACTGCTCCAAATGTTGGCGCTACGCTTGGTACTGCACCAACTACTTTTTCAGGTGTATCAATGAGATTGAAAATCATTCCGACAATGACGGTAACGATAATTCCGAAGAATACTGCACCATGAATGCCTCTTGTCAGCATGATGACTGTAATCAATAAGCCAAAAAGCGCAAGCAAGGTATTGCCATTAGTCAAATCCCCCAGTCCAACAAGCGTTGCTGGATTATCGACAATGATCCCTGCATTTTTCAAACCGATGAATGTAATGAACAAACCGATACCCGCTCCGACTGCGTGTTTGAGTTCTACCGGGATGGCATTGATCAATTTTTCACGCCAGCCTGAAATCGTCAGCAGAAGGAAGAACACACTTGAGATGAAGACTGCTGCAAGTGCATGCTGCCACGGCGCTCCATGGCTTAGAACAACTGTGTAAGCGAAGAATGCGTTCAAGCCCATTCCCGGCGCAAGAGCGATCGGGTACTTACCGATAAGGCCCATGATGATGGAACCAACTGCTGCGGCGAGCGCTGTCGCAACGAAGACAGCACCAGTATCCATCCTCAACGACGCCGGCAGGTCCTGCACGTCTGCCAATGTAAGGATATTGGGATTCACGATAAGGATGTACGCCATTGCTAGGAATGTGGTCATCCCGCCAATGAATTCGCGGCGATAGTTCGTGCCAAGCTTCTCAAACTCAAAATACTTCTTCATTTTCATTTCCCCCTGAATAGTATTCAGGAAATAAGGCCAAAAAGAAAACGCCTCGGGTTACCGGGCGTTGACTAAAAAGGTTATATAAGAAAGTCTGGTGGCAATAGATTAATAGATTGCCAGCCATGGATTCTTCACCTCGTAGTCAAGCCATTTACGGTAGCTCGGTAGAAACTTTTGGGCCATATCCCCAAGATTATACGACGAATTATGACAAATTATTAAGTTCAGTATCATTCTAACAGGACTTTTGCCCCTAGTCAATAAAAAAACGAACATTTTTCATGTTCGTTTTTAAATCGTTCGTATTTTACTCCCATTCAATTGTTGCAGGCGGCTTGCTTGTGATGTCATAGACAACTCGGTTTACATGGTCTACTTCATTGACAATCCTTGTTGAGATGACCTCAAGAACGTCCCACGGAATCCTGGCCCAATCGGATGTCATTCCATCAATTGACGTTACCGCACGGATTCCGATTGTGTAATCATAAGTCCTTGCATCACCCATGACACCGACGCTGCGGATATCAGGAAGGACGGTGAAGTACTGCCAGATTTCACGATCAAGACCGGCTTTCTTTATTTCATCACGAAGGATTGCATCTGATTCCCGAACAATCTCTAGTTTCTCTTCCGATATCGCACCCAGGACACGGATGCCAAGTCCTGGGCCCGGGAATGGCTGGCGCCAGACGACTTCATCAGGCATGCCAAGCTCAGTGCCAAGTGCCCGGACTTCATCCTTGAATAATGTATTCAATGGCTCGATCAACTTAAACTGCATATCCTCAGGCAGCCCGCCGACATTATGGTGGGACTTGATTGTCTGTGCTGTTGCCGTGCCGCTTTCGATAATATCAGTATACAATGTTCCCTGTGCCAGGAACTCAATGCCCTCAAGCTTTTCCGCTTCATCATCAAAAACATAAATGAATTCATTTCCGATGATTTTCCGCTTCTGTTCAGGATCGGATACTCCCTCAAGTTTGCTGAGGAAACGATCCTTCGCGTCAACTTTAATCACATTCATATTGAAACCATCAGCTAGAGTTTTCATGACACCTTCCGCTTCATCTTTACGTAATAAACCATGATCAACGAAGATGCAAGTCAACTGGTCGCCAATCGCCTTGTGGATTAGCACTGCGACCACCGAGGAGTCTACTCCCCCGCTAAGCGCACAAAGGACTTTTTTGTCACCGACTTGCTGACGGATTTTCTCGATTTCGATTTCAATAAAGTTTTCCATCGACCAGTTGCCTTCGCATTCGCAAACTTTGAAGACGAAGTTTTTCAAAAGGTCATTTCCGTAAATAGAATGGCGTACTTCCGGATGGAATTGAACAGCATATAGTTTGCGGCTTTCATCACTCATTGCAGCGATTGGACAGGAAGGGTTGATGCCGTCCACGGTGAATCCCGGAGGTGACATCGTTACAAGGTCTCCATGGCTCATCCAGACAACCTGCTCACCCGGTGTTCCTTCAAATAAACTGTTCTGGTTATGCAGGGTCAGCAAAGCTTTTCCATATTCACGGTTCTTCGCCTTCTCGACCTTGCCGCCGAAATGCATTGTCATTAGCTGCATCCCGTAGCAAATCCCTAAAATCGGCAGTCCCAGCTCAAAAATCTCTTCATCGCAGTGGAAGGCTCCCTCATCATAGACAGAATTCGGGCCGCCAGAAAAGATGATGCCCTTTGGATTCATTTCCTTGATTTCAGCTGCTGTAATCGTGTGTGGATGTAATTCGCTGTACACGCCAAACTCCCTGATCCGTCTTGTAATCAGCTGGTTATACTGGCTGCCAAAGTCTAATACAATAATCTTTTCCTGGTCTTGCAGCTCGGTTTTCATAAATTCACCTCATTTTAAAATAGAACGCGGAACTGGAATCGTATGTATTTAATATGCCCATATCTGCGTTTTTGCCCATTAAAAAAGCCGGAATTCTGCCCCTCAAATAAAAGGAAAGCAGGATCCCGGCACGTTACGAACAAAAAAGAAGCCTGCCTTCATAGTCAAATCATTTCCGGTGATTTGGTAGATACTTTCGAACCATATTATCGAGGATATATGAAGGTTGATTCTATATATAGTTGCAAACATTGTATCAGTATAATATTTTAGCGGTCAAGCACTAACTTTCCGAATCATGAATTCCCAATACTTTTTCGCATTCTGCCACATTTCTTCATCCATATCGCCGCGGTATAAATACTCTTCATATTTTTCTGTGAGCCAGCGCATCTCGTTTGTCGAGAAGAATGAGTCCACATAATTGGCATAGTCGCGCAGGGTTTGGCCTTTTTCTCTTTTCAGCCCGTATCTTTCCAGCTGCATCAACAGGGCAAGATAGGCTTTCTCCATGTACTTATTTTGCTTTTTATACTTATAGAGAAGGATATACAGGACAGGAAGCCACCTTCCTCTCAATCTATACAAGATCGCGCCGAACACAGTCAATACGAGTAATGTCAGGAAAATCTTCTGCAGATTATCCTTCAGGAATGCTCCTGTGTTTTTCAGACCTTCAGAAAAAGAAACCTTTGGCTTGTCAACCTGTGCCTGCTCTTCTGGCAGTTCCGGCTTTTTAGGAGCAGCAGGTGTTGTATCTTCCTCTTCTTCCTGCCCCGTCTGGGTTTGTGAATCGTCTTTATTGTCATACTCAAATTGAACGTTGTTTGAAAAACCTTGCGTAGGTTCAAATGGAACCCAGCCGACTCCAGGGAAATATCCCTCTACCCAGGAGTGGGCATTGTTGTTTGTGACCTCATAAAGACGGCGTCCATTCCCAAGGGTATCGATATATTCACCTTCAGTGTAGCCCTTTACCCAGCGCGCCGGAATCCCAACCGAACGCATCATGACAACCATCGAAGTCGAGAAGTTATCACAATAGCCACGCTGAGTTTCGAACAGGAACTGGTCGACATAATCCTGGCCCTCTTCCGGGACAGCAACAAGTGTTTGATCATATACAAATTCATTTGAGCGGAAGTACTTCTCAATCGCCTGCGCTTTTTCAAGCCAGGTCACTTTGTCTTTCGTTATTTCCTCAGCAAGCTCTACTACCCGCTCCGGAAGCTCTTCTGGTACCTGTGTATATTTCGAGAGAAAGGAAGACTCTGCTTCCAGCTCGTCAGGTCCGGCCGCCTTAAGTTTTTCTACACTGTACACCGGGTGGGCAAAGGTAAGCGAGTATGGTCCAATTGAACCCTCTTGTCCATCAGCCATTGATGTGATTTTCTCTGTTGTTGGATCAAGACTGAATTGGAACGTGGAGTTCCCTGAAGATGCCTCCACTTGTGTCACCCCCAGCGGATAAACAAGGTGCGGATATCCGATCTTCGGAATGACCCTGCTCGAACGCTGTTCCGTTTTAACTTCCTCTTCAAAAGGCTGCATCGGAATGTTTTGCTCAGGTAAAAATTCTACCGGCATGGCTGTTCCTTTGTCTGCAATCCATCCTTTCCCCGTATAAACATCCTTCGTCTCAATCCGCCAATAATGACGGCCATCGGCTTCAGCGGTAAAAACGACCCTGTCGTCTCCGATGAACGGTCCTCCCAGAGCAGTATCATCCGTTCCGTAGCCGACTTTTTTTACGCCGCCTTTGCCCTCTCCGGAATCCGAATTGTACGAGGTAATGAACGGGACAGGATCCGGCCAGATCGGATCAGCCTTTGGAGCTGCATAGCCAATCCCCACACTCAAGATAATCATGGCGACAAGAGGTATCATCCATTTTTTCGCACTTTCGAGGCTCTTCTTCACTACTTCCTTATCGGCAATCCGGTAATAGGCCAGTATCCCCATCACAGCAAAACCAGCAATGACTGTCCTGACAATCGCCGCGTCCGCTTCATAAGGACTGAATGTATCGAGCACCGTTATATAAACCAGCGTCATGAAGAAAAACACGAAAATTTGTTTCCTGTTGATCAGCCAATATTGTATCAAGTATGCCATCAGCCAAAGCAGGGTAAAGAACAACAATGTCCGAAACACATTCGAAATTTCAGTCCATTCGGCATTTATGACAACCACTGAATTCACAATGATTTCATTGATGAGCTGTCCAAACCATTCCAGGCTGAAGAATGTTCCTTCATAATACATAAAGTGAATGGAATAAAGGATGATGATGACTTTTATAAGAGCAGACGGCAAAATTGGCATATTGAAGTAAGACATCATCAGTGAGACAAACACAAAACCAAGAAAAACACCTAAGTGGCCAGTATCTGTCAACTCTTCCAATGGCCGCAGCCACTCCCAAAGCAGTAAAAAGCTGAAAATATAAAGTAAAAAGAAAGTGAAGTCTTTTTTGGATTTATCGATCCTCAACCTCTATTCACCTCCGAGAAGGCTTCCGCGAACTGGCCGTCATGTACCATGACAAGCCGGATTCCCCTGGCATTTGCCGAGGCTCTTAAATTTTTCTCCGTTTTTGTCGGGGATTCCTGGCCATTTTTAATCAGGAAAATGCTCACCGATGCGTTTCTTTGATTATAGAAGGCAGCTTTTTCAATCAACTCTTTCGTCAATTGGGCGGTTATCAGCATAATTGAATTGTTCTGCTGCGCTAAAAAGCTCTCTGCCTCAAGAACCCGATCAAACGATACGGGGCTCCCATCCTGAATTTTAGCAAGGTGATGGAGAAGCTGTTGCTGGTGGGCTTCCCCGCCGCGTGCCGGAAACGCCTTGCGCTCAGCGCTTAATGTCAATAAGCCCACCTGTGCGCCTTTTCGTAAAATTGCCCTGATCACCGAAGCTGTGAAAGAAACGACGACTTCAAAACGAGATTCAGGGGCACAATCCATTAAAATGACCACATCATGTGACTGCCTTTGTTCGAATTCCTTCGTCATAATGTCATTCCGCCTTGCAGTCGCCTTCCAGTTGATCCACGAAAAGCGGTCTCCCGGCTGGTACTCCCTAACCCCAATCGCCATTGAGGTATCACGCTGGACACGCTCCTTCGAGGCGGTCATCCCCTGGTCAAAATGATGGGCAACCGGCCTATATACCATATCCTGATAAGCAGGATAAACCAGGATCTTATTTTCAACGGGCAATACCTTTTCTTTTTCAATTAATCCAAGCGGGTCTCCTGTTTTCAACTTGATGCCCATTAAGGTATGCTCACCTCGAGGAAGGTTTTCAATGGAATAGTCAAAACCGAATACCCTGTTGAATCCAGGAAACATCATCGTTTTCGCCTGTTGCAAATCCCTGTTTCCTGAAAGTGTATCACCGGCCTCTTCTTCCCCGATCGCATAAAACAGCGGGAATGCCACCTTCCTTTCAAGCACAATGCTAGCCTTGAACTTCTCGCCAGCGTTATATTCCTGTTTCGTAAACACCCTTTCCACCTTGATATCCTTGATGGAATAAAGAGCGAGACCTAGGGCGTAGAGAGCAAATGGCAAGAAGCTGTAAAACAGGAACCAGCTGACAAAACCTCCCTGGAACATCGCATAGGAAAAGGTGATCAAGATCAATAACAGTAAAACGATGAGCTTCCAAATTTCTTTGAACTTTTGGAAATATTTTTTCATATTACTTCACGAGCCTCTGGACCGGGACAGGCACTCTCGCCAACACTCTGTTGACGACATCCTCGGTTGTAATCCCCTCGAACCTGGCCTCTGATTTTAAAATGATCCTGTGGGCGAAAACAAATGGAGCAAGGTACTGAATATCATCCGGAATGACATAATCCCTTCCATAAATGAACGCATAAGCCTGGGCAGCCTTCATCAAAGCGATCGATCCACGAGGGCTGACACCGAGATATACACTCGAATGTCCGCGGGTCCGGTTAGCCAATTCCACAATATATCGCTTCAGTGTATCGTCTACTACCACTTCTTTGATACTCTGCTGCAGTTCGCGCAGATCTTCAAGTGATACAACAGGCTGTAAGTCTTCTATCGGAAGATTCCGCTGCGCACGGTTCAAAACTTCCATTTCTTCTTCCGGTGCAGGATATCCCATTTTCATTTTTAACAGGAAACGGTCTAGCTGTGCTTCCGGCAATGGATACGTACCTTCATAATCAATCGGATTCTGTGTCGCCATAACGAAAAACGGCTTACCGAGCAAGTGTGTCACACCATCTACCGTCACACTATGCTCTTCCATTCCTTCGAGCAGCGCAGACTGGGTCTTCGGAGAGGTTCTGTTGATTTCATCTGCAAGAATGATATTGCCCATGATGGGACCCGGCCTGAATTCAAACTCCATTTCCTTTGGATTGTAGATCGAAACCCCAGTCACATCAGATGGCAACAGATCTGGTGTAAACTGAATCCTCCTGAACTTGGCGCTTACAGACTTCGCCAGTGCCCGAACCATCATCGTCTTACCGACTCCTGGCACGTCCTCAAGCAGCACATGGCCGCCGGCAAGCAATGCAATCAAGCTTAGCTCCGCCACATTACGCTTACCCGTCATAACCTTATCAATATTTTCCAGAATTCTTTCAACTGTTGGATTCATCTGATTCCGCACCAAAATTTCCCCCTTAAAATCTATTTATCTACGTTAACCATTACTTTTTTTATTCCAATATGTCTATATTCGCTATTTTCTGTAAAAATCCTGTAATACTCAGCATGAAATATCACCACTTAGTGGTAGACGAAAGATTGCGGGGGAATGTTTCATGATAAGAATAAAAAACACAATCAACTCGAGCTGCTCAAAGCTAACGCTCCTCACAAGTATCAAGGAAGCAAACTCGAATATGAAAACCGGCTAGGCTCTGGAGCTGGAAATCATGAAATAAAAAAACGGCCTCATCCCAAGAAGCCACCATCAACTATTATATTAATTCTATTTAACTTGCAGCCTTCGGAATCGCACCCATGCCCTCAAGGATGATTTTCGCATCATTATTCAAATATGCTTCGATATCATTCCGTAAAAACAGCAGTGAGTGATCCCTGACGATAACCTTCAAGCCTCTCAAGTCAAATTTTGAGGCATAGCTATTGACTGTATTGATGACCGCCATATCTTTCCTTGTAAGCGGCAGATGCCCAGCTTCCATCCGTTTCGTCAAAAACTCAAGCAATTCCCTCGCATTTGATACTAAACGGCTGCGATTCTCGTTGATGACTTCGATGTTCTCTTCCATATACATTCTTGCGGCAGCAAAATCGAGCTCCTCGACACAATTGTTGATCCTGGCAATCAAGTCCAATACATGCATTACCTTCTCCTCCTGGTGTACAAACTCTGCTTATCTTCTATATCGGCTTGTAATCCTGCCACTCCATCATTTATGTATAAATTAGGGAATAAGGCATAGGGTTATAGATTGATTGTAGGTAGAACAGGCTATATTAGCAGTTGGCTGCATAAGGGCACATTCCATGGAGTAATGTACCCTCATACACCATATTCCAGTTACATAAGGGCTCATTTCTTGGTTAATTGAACCCTTATGCATGTTGTTCGGTACGGGTAGTTCCGTCAATCTTCCATTCATGAGCAGGAGCTGGTTTTCACCAGCTGCCGACTCCTTCTTTATCTATGAGTCTTACCATTCTCATCAACATAGACTGATTCAATGACGGTCCTTTCGAAAGGCTTACCTTTTGCGTCAACTCGAGTTATTTCTGTTGTTAGGTTGTATACACCTGGCTCGGTGAGGTCACCATCAAGCACCTTGCCTGTTTTCGAGCCTTTCCCTGCTTCTTTTAGCTTCTTTTGGCTATCTCGGTCATATTTAATCCACTTTGTTTTATAGGAAGCTTTCACATTTTGATTCTTATCCTTTTTCAGTTCAACATCAAGAGGACTGTCGATGCCGACCACTAGCAGGTAAGCCGCCGCTGGTCCTGTTACGTTCCACCTTCCAGCTGCTGGTTTTGCGATCTCAAACATATGGACCCAGGCTCCTTTAAAGAAGTCACCCTTATCCTGTTCGATTTTTGCCGCCTTATATTCCTGTCCATCTGGCCCCTTTAATTTTAGCGACGCCATTTTCTTTTCACTGAGGAATGCCATTTGGAAGCCTTCTGCTCCATCTTCAATCACGAAGCTTTCCTGGATTGCTTTTTTAGCTTTACCGCCTTTGACAATCTGATTTGTATCGGGTTCTGCCACGATGCTCTCCGCTGCTGAAAATGAACTTGCAGCTGCTGGCTGTTCTGACATTGTATATGGCTTGAATACTGAGAAAGTATGCGAGCCCTCGCGAATGGTCGTATGGTTCCAGGCACCTTCCCGGACGATTGTTCCGCCCGGCAAACGGGAGCTGTTGACTGTGACAACACCGTCATTGGAGCCATAGCTTCTTAGATACAGTCCGCCCCAATACAATGCACTGCCGAATGAGCCCCATTTATATCCGCCAAGTGTATAGTAGCGGTTCTTGGAAGAGTTCGAATGGCTATCTGTCATGCTGCGGAAATACCTCATATTTCCTGTTTGAAGCGAGCGTGTTGCATCATTATTGTTTCCAAGCAATGCTGCCAGCCACCAGGCTGAGCTGCTGTGCGCAAGATCCGAAAGTTGTGTGCCATGATGTGGCGATGAAAGAGTAATGACATTTGATACATACTGATGAGCGCCGTAATGGACAAGCGCTGTCTGGGTATCGACTCCGCCTTTGCTGTGCCCGACCACTACCAGTTTCTTGTTACCGAAATACTCATAAATTTGTTTTAGTTTTCCAGCCAGCATCGCACCGTTATCCCACATGTCCCTTTCTGGATACAGATCAATGAATGCTGTTTGATAACCATTAGCCAGCGCGGTTTGATACATATCATTGCCGTCCCACCAAACAGAAGCTGAACTGTTATACCCATGAATGAACACAATCGGTGCTTTGGCCGGATCAATTGTTGAAGGGTCAGTACCCAGGTACCATGTTCCCGGGACACCCGAAGTACCTCCACCCAAGTCGCCCGCTCTTACTCCAACAGGTACCATCAGCAATAAAACCATCAATAATGACATTATTCTCTTACTCCTTCTCAAACCCATACCCCTCCCTTTTTTTCGCACATCGTTAAAAAGTATTATGTTATTGTCCTAATTAGAAGGGTATTTCGGTTTATTTAGATTGGGAAAATAGTATTATCTGTTTTTCTGCATAAGAAGAGCCTGCCAAAAATCTGACAGGCCTCTCCCTATTACTCTCCTACAATCTTGGCGTCCTTGAGCAAGTCCTCAGTCAGCGTGATGCCTTCCTCTTTAGCTGCATTCTTATTAACGATTAGTTCCAGGTTTTCAGGAAATCCGACAGGTAATTCGCTCGGCTTTTTACCCTTAAGGATCTCTACCGCCATCTTACCAGTCGTGTAGCCCAAGTCGTGATAATCAAATCCATAGGAAGCAAACGTTCCGCGTTTTACCGAATCCCCATCACCGGAAAAGATTGGGATGTCGTTGTCATTTGCTACCGCGATGACAGATTCAAGAGCAGCGACAACAGTGTTATCCTTTGGTATATACAGTACGTCAACACGGCCAACCATCGATTCAGCCGCCTGCTTAACTTCTGAGCTTGTTGATATGGTTGTTTCCACCGCTTCTAGCCCTGCTTCCTTTATCGCTTCCTTTGCATTTTTAACATTTATGACAGAGTTTGGCTCACCATTGTTAAAAATGATTCCGACCTTTTTCGCATCAGGGACGAATTTTTTGATTGAAGCGATTGTATTCTTGATGGCATCTGGATGAGTATCAGATGTTCCAGTCGCATTTCCGCCGGGCTTTTCAAAACTTTGTACAAGTTCCGCAGAGACTGGATCGGTAATGGCAGAGAACAGAATTGGTATATCCTTCGTCGCCTGGACTGCCGCCTGCGCACTAGGTGTCGCAATCGCTAAAATAAGGTCATTCTTATCCGAAACCAGCTTTTGGGCAATCGAAGCATTGTTATTCATGTCCCCCTGGGCATTCTGGTAATCCAGCTTGAGATTCTTGCCTTCTTCATAGCCTGCATCCTTAAGGGCAGCAATAAAGCCCTCTCTTGTCGCATCCAGAGATGGGTGCTCAACAATCTGGGTGATTCCGATTTTAACCATCTTTTCTTTCTTGTCTCCGCTCGCCTGATTACTGCCGCCGCCGCACGCTGCAAGCATGAGCATCGCACCGCTTAATATAACTGCCAGACTCTTCTTCATCCTTTGACCTCCCAAAATTCACGAAAATTTCTATGCATCGTCTTGGTGAATGAAATAGTCGACTGTCTGTCCTCCTTATGTAATCGTTTTTATATTATTTTTAATATTCTGATATTAACACGTACTATTGTTTAGGACAATAGAAAATTTTTAATTTAAATATTATATATACAATAGTTTTATGTACCTTTGAAAAACTGAAAGGACCCTCATCAGTGAGAGTCCTTCCTATGCCAATTAATATGAAAGTTGCTTAAAATATAATTAAACTTTATACATATACAACGCGCCACTGTTTTTAAATAGGATTAGGATCTGGCTTATCCTCTTTTTTAAGGGTTTTCCCTTTTTCCTTTTTCGGCTTTTTTTCAAGAGCCTCTGTCCTAAAGTCTTTCAATATTGAGAAGGACATAGCAATCAATACAAAGGTCAATGGAAAGGCACTGACAATGATGGCTGTTTGCAAAGCACTAAGTCCACCAGAGAGCATAAGTACGACAGCAGAGGCTGATAGAAAAAGCCCCCAGATAATTTTCACGATATTTGGAGGATTCAAGTCTCCTTTCGCTGTTTGCATCCCTAAGACGAATGTAGCTGAGTCAGCCGAAGTAACAAAGAATGTTGTAATAAGAATTAATGTAATAATGACCAATGCACCGGAGAATGGTAAAAGGTCATATACGTAAAACAGGGCTGTTTCTAAGCTTTGACCGGATATGTTGGCACCTTCAAAGTATTCGAAGTAAATAGCCGTTCCTCCAAATACCGCAAACCAGAAGGCACAAACAAGTGTGGGAATGATGAGTACGGCAATCATGAACTCCCTCACCGTCCTTCCTTTGGAAACACGGGCAATGAATGTCCCTACAAAGGGTGCCCAGGCAATCCACCATGCCCAGTAAAAGATCGTCCAGTCTTTTATCCAGCCAGCTTGCTCTTCGTTAAATGGAGTCAATCTTAAACCCATGCTCGGAAGGTTTTGCACATAGCTCCCAAGCGTTGTCGTGAACAGGTCAAGGACAAAGCCTGTTGGACCTAAGATCAATAACCCAAAAAGCAAAAGGACAGCTAGAATCAAGTTCGCATTGCTTAAATACTTAATTCCCTTTTGCAGACCAGTGCTGGCAGATAGGAGAAAGAGAACAGTAACAATAGCTATGATAATAAGCTGAATCGTGAAGTTATTTGGTATTCCCGCAACATAGTTTAGACCTCCATTTATCTGTGCCGCTCCCAATCCTACAGATGCTGCTACACCAAAAATCGTTGCAAATACAGCGACTACATCTACGGTGGTTCCGATTATTCCTTTTGAGCGCTCCCCTATCAATGGCATGAGGGTAATACTCATCAGACCAGGTTTCTTTTTCCTGAATTTATAGTATGCCAGGACAAGTGCGATAACAGCGTAAATAGCCCAGGCATGAAAACCCCAATGCATGTAAGTGTATCTTAAAGCAATTTTCGCTGCCTCAGGTGTGCCCCCTTCACCAATCGGCGGATTTACAAAATGTGAAATAGGCTCCGAGACCCCAAAGAAAAGCAACCCGATACCCATGCCAGCACTGAACAACATTGCAAACCATGTTGCACGGCTGAAGTCAGGCTTGTCCTCATCTGCTCCTAACTTGATTTTTCCATACTTGCTAAAAATCAAAAATAACGCAAACAGGAGGAAGAAAGAAGCTGCTAGTTGATAAAACCATCCAAAAGTGTCTAAAAAGAATCCCTTGGCCTCATCCATTACTTCACCTAATTGAATTGGAGCTACCACACCCCAAATCACAAATCCACTCGCAATGACGAGAGAAATCCAGAATACCTTTGATACCTTGTTCACTTCAGCCACTCCCCATGATGAATTTCCATACAAGATACGGTTATCTTGCCCGAAATCAAGGCTTGCATTCGCGAATATCCCCATATCGGAGGGGCATTATTTTCCCAAAATTCTGTACAAGTGCCTATTATTATGTATTTATTAAGTTACCAATAAAGAGTATGATAGAAAGTAAAAAGGCTGTTTCGAAGTATACGAAAAGAGTCCTGAACAAAGAAAGAGGTAAGCAAATGAATGCAGCATACTCAACAACCAAAGAAACAACTAAAACAAAAGTTTTAGTCATCAATGCTCTTTTTATTGCATTGACCGTTGTAGCAACCATGTTCATCAATATCAGGCTCCCGATCATGGGGAATGGAGGCCTGATCCATATGGGCAATATCCCTTTATTTATTGCCGCTTTCGTCTACGGCAGGAAAACAGGTGCAATAGCAGGAGCGTTCGGAATGGGCTTGTTCGACATCATCTCTGGATGGGCATTGTGGGCGCCTTTCACTTTCGTGATCGTAGGCGCAATGGGCTATGTAGCTGGATTGATGGCTGAAAAAATGCCTGGCAAGAAAGTGTATGTGTACTCTCTTGCAGTGATCGTTGCCCTTGTCATTAAAATCGTAGGCTACTATTTTACCGAAGTGGTCCTATACGGAAACTGGATTCAGCCATTCGGTTCAATTCCAGGAAACGTCATGCAGGTCGTCATTGCCGGTCTGATTGTTATTCCACTTGTGGGACGAATCAAGAAGCTATTATAAATACACAACAAAAACCCCCTATGGAGTTTTACTTCAAAGGGGGTTTTATTATATCCATTGATACAGGCCTTTTCTTATTGATATTTTGTCGAACGCGTAATCATAAATTGTAGATATTTCTCGGGAAATTGTTGAATTTTGAAGGTGGGGTTCTATTTGAATTTTTTCTCCGGAGGCTATTTGAAAGGATTCTCGATTGCGTATCGTCAGGCGATATACAATTAATCCGCCTAAAACACGGCACATACACCCTTAGCAGTGCTCATATTCATATCGGCCAGCAAGGGTATATAAGCATACAAGATTTTGCATATACCTTATTTCCGGAATATCGCTGTTAGCCATCCCCATTTTCTATTCTTTATTTCCTCTTCAAGACGTTTGTTGAAATCACTCTGGGAGTTCCACTCATTCTTTTGCTCTTCCCGCATTTTCTGAATCTCTTTTTGCAGGAGCTCGCTTCTCTCTCTTTCCTGCTGCAGCAAGTCTTCGTAATGCTCATTTTGCTGTTCAAGCAATCTTTCAATTTTCGCATTGGTTCTTTGTGCTGAATTTCCGATACTGGAACTAATCACATGATGATCCTGCTGAAGCTGGGAAACACTTGTTTTCATATGGGCCATATCGTTTTTCAGCTGAATATTCATTTCACGCGCAGCTGCCAGTTCATTGACCACAAAAAGCAATACCTCTTTTAATTGGTCTGGGTCCTGCGGTAAATTGTTACCATATGTATCGTTGATTGCAATCTCTGTCCTGCCCGATTCATCCAGCCTCTCCTTTTGCTCAGCCACAAGATCTTTAGCTGTATCGTCCAATGGCTTGTCCGTATCGCGCAGCGCTATAAGCGCATTAATATCAGATTGGACAAAAATCCTCCGGTCTCCATCCTTCAAAAACTCATAGCCATTACGCTCCAGTATTTGGCCGTATTTTCGAACTGTAGGGGTTGCAATCCCAACAGCTTCCGCCACTTCTTTTGTTGAGAATGCCTGCTCGTTCGGTTGTATATCGTGTCGCATATCGCACCTCCAATAATTCAAATATGACGAATTTTATCTAAATTTGCAAGAGTCATACCGCCCAGATTAACATTCAGCCAGAAAAGTAAAACCATTCGTGACGTCTCACGAATGGTTTTAGCTTTTAAGGAGGGTCCATTCCAATTTCCGAATTCCCAAAAAACCCTTGCCCTATTCTTCGTTATCTTTATCCTTAACTCTTTTATAGTTGTATTTAGAACGATCAACCTCTTTAAAGTCTTTCGGTGCATAAAAGCGCAGCAAATCCCCGTTAACGACTTTATCTGAGTATGCCAGTTTTTGTTCCGCTGCTTCGTGTAATCTTTTTGCTTCTTCTAACTTGTCTTCTGCCAGTATCTCACCCGTATTTGAATCGTAATATTTGCCATCCGCAGAGGTGATGGTCGGACTGACAAAATCTCCGTTCCTAAATGGAACTAATTCATCATGCTTTTCGGACAAAATATCGGTACCAAAATGCACATATTCTTTCGTATTGATCCCCACTAAATGGAGAAGAGTCGGGAGAAGATCAATTTGACTGGCATATTCATGGTTCTCTCCGCCTTCCATTCCAGGCACACGAATGAATAATGGAGTGCGCTGCAATCCCGCACTTTCAAACGGTGTGATTTCTTTTCCAATTACATCCTTCATTGCCTCATTGTGATTATTGGAAATACCATAGTGGTCCCCATACATTATGATTATGGAATTATCGTATAACCCGGATTCCTTTAAATAGCCAAAGAATTGTTCAAGAGCTTCATCCGCATATCTCGCTGTCTGGAAGTAATTATCCACAATTTTGTTTCCAGTCGTGTGCTTTTCAAGGGTTGCTTCTTCTTCCTTTATATTAAACGGAAAATGGTGAGTAACCGTAATGAAATTTGCATAAAACGGCTGCGGCAATGACTCTAAATAAGGTTTGGATTGTTCAAAGAACGGTTTATCCATCAATCCATAATCCGCTAGATCGTCTGATTTCATATCATAATAACTGGAATCATAAAACCTATCATATCCCAGTGATTTATAGATTTCATCCCTGTTCCAAAAGCTGCCCGTATTCCCATGGAACACAGCAGATGTGTATCCCTGCTTCTGGCTTAGAATTGCAGGAGCAGCCTGATAGGTATTTAAACCTTTCGTTGTAAAAGCTGAACCTTGAGGCAATCCATACAGCGAATTCGCTACGAGGAATTCTGCATCAGCCGTTTTGCCTTGAGCGGTTTGATGAAAGAAATTATCAAAGTATAGTGTGTTTTTTTCATTCGTTAAGGAATTCAAGAACGGCGTGACTTCTTCACCGTGTAATTTATAATCAATCAGGAAATTTTGAATGGATTCCATGTGTACATAGATTATATTCTTCCCTTTACCGGCACCAAAGTATTTCGGGTTTGGCTCAGCATGATTGGACTTGGTGAAGTTGATGATCTCCGTGGAATCATTACTGTCTGCCAAAGCCCTTTGCGCATGGGCTTTAGTGCTTTGAACAGCATCATAAATCGTATAGTTATACATTCCTAAATATTTTACAATGTAATTGCGGTCAAATCCTCTTGTCAACAATTGAGGACGATCCATTTCTGCAATTGCCAGATTTATACCTGAAATGCTTAAAGCGGCCAGGAGCAGGACAGCTACTTTTCGTGGAGCGATCTTCTTAACTTCTACTCTCTTAATTTTGAATGTAAGCAATACCAGAATGACAATTACATCTGCAAAGAATAACACATCAGATGGTCTTAAAAGAGTTCCAACACTGCCGCTGACATCCCCAAAGTTTTGGGTCTGGGTTAAGGTGGGCAAAGTAATGAAATCATTGAAAAAGCGATAATATAAAGCATTCGCAAATAATAGAACTGACATGAATAAATCAATCACAATTAATGAGATATACTTTTTGCGCCCCTTGAATAAAAAAGCCAATCCTAAAAATAACAGCGATGAACCAAGTGGATTTAAGAAAAGCAAAATTTGCTGAATGTTACTTTCCACTCCCAAATTAAATTGAGTTAATTGAACAAAGTATGTTTTTAGCCAGAGGAAGACGACTGAAATTATGAAAAAGAAAACAAATTTATTAGTTATCTTATTATTTATTAGCCTATTCATTTCTACCCTTCTTTCTTCTTTAATGACAGCCACGTCATA
Source organism: Bacillus sp. ISL-55 (assembly GCF_018613155.1). GTDB lineage: Bacteria > Bacillota > Bacilli > Bacillales > Cytobacillaceae > Mesobacillus. The sequence goes on from NZ_JAGGQU010000025.1 coordinate 20,764, forward strand.
AATTCAAGGTCTTATTAAAAGTGTAACTGATGGTCAATTAAAGATAAAAAGAGTGTAACACGGATTCAGCCAAAAAAGAACTGATTTGGTAACGGTGCTTGCCCACAAGATAAAACCGAAAAATTATAGAATTCCCTGTAAATCCTTTAAAAATTGAACTAATGCTTCTCCTGGTTCCTCATTTTGATAAACAATGGGGATGATTCCCCGCTCTTTCAACAGTCTTTCTTTTACAGGATTAGGATCAGCTAAAAAAATATATGAGTTGGGGCGCAGAGATTCATATCTCGATTTCTCCCATTGTTTTTGAAGTTTATATAGCATATACCTTATGTTAATATCCGACAAACTATATCCAATAAACAAAATGGATTTTCCTAATGAATCTGATCGAAGTTTGATATCTAAAGGTGATTCAAAATCCAGTCTATTAAAAAAGCTGGATTCGGTTAACACAATCGATGAATCGTGATCAAAATCCCCATGAAACTTGATGATTTGCGGTATATTTTCCTTAATCCTTGCAATGTCCACCATGTTGGTAATCTTTATATAATCCTTTTTATAATAATCGTATGCATATTCCAGCCATCTATCAAAGTTGGTCGTGTAGATAATAGGAAAGCCAATTTCTACAATGAGTTTATGAATTTCCGATTGCCCAATATCTATATTAGGATTATGCCACTTGCGATCCATCCAACTCCTAAGTTCACCTAAAGATCCCTTTTGATGAAAGTAATATTCAGCTAAGATCAAAAAATCATTATTTCCCCAGGCGTTAAGAACTTCAGGATCAAATCCGAGCTGGCTGGCCATTTCATCAATCAATTCTCCATATGTAGGCAACCCCAAGTTTTTAGAGATTCCGGAACCCACAAAGAGAATGACATTATTTTCTTTTAATAACTGACCTAATTCATTCAGCATCAACGCACCCCTTCATCAAACGCTGTTTTCGTAACGCTGTTTTCGTAAAGATTGTTGTTAAAATCCTAAAGCCGATTTTAACGTAATAAAAAGCCATTTTGCATGTCGGTACTAAGTTTGCATGCTCTTTTCTCATAAAAAGAGTCAACTTTACGAAAAAAATAGGTCTTGGAATCCTATTTTGTATTCAAAAGCAACAAAGTTTGAGAAAAGAGCCTTATCAAAAAAATTAAGCTAGTCTAAACTGGCGGCTGGAAATCCGACGAACCTTTATGACAGGATGTTGCTGGATAGTAAAGTAGTATAAGCAATAACCAGTTGGAAAAGGTACCAAAAAACACACCAATGCATTGTTTAGTGTGTTTTTTGCATTGTTCCTTTTACCTCTATGTGAATTGGATCTATCCGATCTAGCAGGAAAGAAGAAGGAGCGGTTCCGTATAATAGAAGTCTGTGCATCGGTCTTGTCATTCCGACATACAGCAGTTTAATATCAAGTTCTTTCTCAGAATAAGGTTCTTCAATAGATACCATTAACACTGCGTCAAACTCCAGTCCTTTTGACAGGTATGCAGGTACGATTGCAATTTGTCCTTTGATCATGTCTTCCTGTTCATTCAGCAGTTGAAATGGCAAATCGCTTTTTTCCATAATCTTTTTGATGTTCTTGCATTCACTTGCAGTTCGGCCAATAATCGCGATGGAATTTAGATTTTCTTCATATAAGGCTCGAATATCCTTTTCAATCACGCTTGCCAGCTCTTCCTGGCCCGTATGATCCACCTGATGGAAAACCGGCTTAGGTCCACTCCTTACCACCGGTTCTACCTGGGGAAGATCTTCATCCATGATGGCGAGAATATCGTTCGCCAGCTCCATAATTTCAACTGTCGTTCGATAGCTTTTTTGCAGCGTTAAGTAATTCGCTTCAGGGAAGATTTGCTCCGTCAACGGCTCCCAGCTCCTCGTGCCGCGATAGGCGTGGATTCCCTGGGCCAAATCGCCGACAATCGTAAAGAGATTCGTGTCAAACCCTTCTTTAAGAGCTGCAAATTGAAAGTAACTATAATCCTGAGCTTCATCAATAAAAACACTTTTCATCTTATGTTTCTCATCTATTCCAATCAACTTGGCTTTAAGGTAGAACAATGGAGCCAGGTCTTCAAGTTCATATGCTTTCTTATGAAAAATACTGCTCGAATAATTTGCGAGCTGTTTGACTTCCTCTGCAGACAGGTCTACTGAATAAGCAGCCAATAATTCCTCGGAAGTCATTAATTCCTTATACAAAGTATAAATATCTTTTTTCTCAAAGTAATTCATGTACGTTTTGACTGCGGTTTTGATCGAGGATTGGAGCTGTTCGTTCCTTTTCTCCTTTCCGTCCATCAAGGCAACTACTTTCTTTCTTCTCTTTTCATCATCCTTGATTCCGTATAACGCTTTTTCTAGAGCTTCCTCATATCTTTCTTCAAACCTTGTGAGAATCTCGGTTTTCTTTTTTTTCACATGATGGGTCAACAGCTGTTTAATTTTCTCCACCCGGCTATACACCGGCAGATAGCGATATTCCTTTATAAACAGCCTTCTTAGCTTCTGGGACTTCATCAATCGATATTTATCAACAAAGAAATCTTCAGTTGGCGCCAACTTCTTTTCTACATCATTTATATAAGCATCCAGGACAGCCTTGAATTCCAGGGATCCTTTATAGGTTGAAATTTTGCTAAGTCTTTCATCCTTTGTCTTTCCTTCCACCAAGGCAAGCAGCTTCTTCTCAGGCGGAATGACCTTAATCTTCTTGCCAAGAGCAGCTCGAATGTAATCAATATAGGTTGTCTGGTTGATCTTTCCAACACCCAGTTCAGGAAGTACATCAGATATATAGTCAATGAAAAGCCTGTTTGGCGCGAGAATCATCAGTTTTTCCGGCCTGAACCGCTCACCAAATGTATAAAGGAAGTACGAGATGCGATGAAGGGCGATGGTTGTTTTACCGCTTCCTGCTGCTCCCTGGACAATGATCGGGTGCTGAAGGGACGCACGGATGATTTCATTTTGTTCTTTTTGAATCGTCGTGACGATTTCCGTAAGTCTATTATCCGCTTTTCCTGCCAATGATTTCTGCAGCAAATCATCATGGGTCGTCAAGTCTATATCATGAAAAGCCTTCAGCTTTCCTTCCTCAATCTCATATTGCCGTTTTAAAGCTAGATAGCCCTCACGCTGCTCCCCATTCACCTCATAACTGACCTCACCCAAACGTCCATCGTAATAAACATTCGCGATCGGCGATCTCCAGTCCACAATGATGGGCATCTGGTTTTCCCGGTCATATAAAGAGGTTTTTCCAATATAAAGGATCTCCTCTGCTTTATCTTCCTGCTTTTTAAAATTGATTCTCGAGAAATAAGGTTTGTTCAAAATGCTTTCTAATCGCTCAAGCTCATTTCCAGCGAGCTCCAGGAACTTGGCATTCGTTAATATATTGATATAACTCAAACTGCTGTCGAGATAATCCAGGTCAACAAATGCCTGTTTTATATTTTCGGTAAAAGACTGCTTATTTTCTCTCGATGCCTCGAGTATTGTTTTTATATATAATTTCGTAAACTCCAGCCGTTCAACCTCTTTCTGATAATCAGCATGATCCAGAATTGAGGTTTTATTTTTTTCAGTCATCTGTGTTTATTACCTCCATTCAAAGTTATTTTATTGGTGATGTTTTTGATTTTATTCTGGGAGAAATAGAAGAAATTCGTGGGAAAAGGGGTAAAAACAACTCGACTATAACATAGACAGAATTGGCTGGCAAATTAAAAAAGAACGCTCAAAGCGTCCTTTCTCTTATTTTACGATCATAACCGGACAATTAGCCCTTTTAGCTACTTTATGGCTTACGCTGCCCAACATCAATTCTTGCAGTCCATTCAATCCTCTGCTGCCGATGACAACCAAATCAAACTTATTTTTGTTTGTGTAGTCCACCACCGCAGGACCAGGTTCACCATGAAGTATTTTTATTTCAAAATTCACTCCTGAAGTCCTTGCTTTCTGCTCAATCTCTTTTAATCGCTCTTTTCGTTTGTCATTGATATCAGCGGAGTTCCAATTGCTAAGGACATCCGACTTTGAACTGTCGCCATCTACTGAATAAACGATTTCGATTTTCGCATCATCTCCCTGGCACTTTGCGATCATGATGGCATGATCAGCCGCACGCTTTGAGTGTTCTGAACCGTCAGCAGCTAGAAGGATTTTTTGATACATTCCTATCACCTCTTTATTAATGTGAACCCAGTTTATTGGCCAGCTTCTCAGCCAATTCTGAGCTTTCCTGATTCATTCCGGTTACAAGGATCCTCTTGCCATTTTCCTCAAACTTGTAAACGATTTTATCGATTGCTGCTACTGCAGAATCGTCCCATAGATGCGATTTGCTTAAGTTCACTTCTACAAATTCTACATCCTCTTTATAGTCAAATTTCTTAATTAGTTCCGTTACTGAGGCAAAGAAAAGTTCTCCGCGCACTTTATAAATACGCGTGTTTTTATCAAGTGAGCTTTTCACTTCAACTTGAGAAATCTTTGATACAAAGAAAATTGCGCTTAATAGGATTCCGGTGAAAACACCAATAGCTAAATTATGGGTGAAAACAACAGTCAATACAGTTACAACCATAACAATTGCATCGGTTTTTGGCAATAGATGGAGAGTTTTTACCGAATTCCAGTCAAATGTGCTGATGGAAACCATAATCATGACTCCTGCCAGTGCAGCCATTGGAATTTGGGCCACAATATCGCCTAGCAGAACAATCAAGAGCATCAATACAACTCCTGATACCAAAGACGATAGTCGTTTACGCCCGCCTGATTTTATATTTATGACAGATTGGCCAATCATAGCACACCCAGCCATCCCGCCAAAAAACCCAGTTACGATGTTTGCGATCCCTTGTCCCCTGCTTTCAGTATCTTTATCGCTTTCCGAATCAGTCATATCGTCAACAATTGTCGCGGTCAATAGTGATTCTAAAAGGCCTACTAAAGCTAATGCCAATGAATAAGGCAGGATGATAAATATAGTTTCTAGTGATAAAGGGATTTCAGGGATCAAAAAGATGGGAAGTGTCCTGCTAAGTGTTCCCATATCTCCAACCGATCGAACATCGATTCCAATAATGATGACAATAGCTGTTACAATCACAATAGCGACCAGCGTAGAGGGAATCGCTTTCGTTATGTAAGGCAATAGATAGATAATCAATAACGTCAATCCCGCTAACATGTACACCATTACTGGTGCATCTACAAAGTTATCCAGCTGGGACATGAAAATTAAAATTGCTAGTGCATTAACGAAGCCCACCATGACAGAGCGAGGAATGAATTTCATATACCTTGAAAGTTTAAATACTCCAAACAAAATTTGCAGAACACCCGTTAAAATCGTCGCGGCCAAAAGATATTGAAGACCGTGCTCGGCTACAAGATCTATGAATAACAAGGCCATTGCTCCAGTTGCACCTGAAATCATCCCCGGCCTGCCACCTACAAACGCAATCAATACAGCGATGGTAAAGGAAGCATACAGTCCAACCATCGGATCAACACCCGCAATGATGGAGAAAGCAATTGCTTCAGGTATCAAGGCAATCGCGACAACGATTCCTGAAAGGATATCTCCTTTAACATTTCCAAACCAAGACTGCATGTAGCTTTGATTTTCCATATCGGCTCCTCCTTCTGTTTTATTATTTTGTCTATTAAACCAAAAACCATGAGGGTAAGGTAAAACATATTTTATTGCATTAACCCATTCACTCAAAATGGACAAATTAAACCCAAAATAAGAAAAGCGTAAGCGCCTTGGTCAGCCCGGACAAGCACTGGAGCTGGACACTTATCTAATTGTAAAAAATTTTATACTTTTTCTTATAAAATAAAAAACCCAAGTTTGTCATTTAGACAATCTTGGGTTTTGCTTTATTTTAGTGGCCGGAAAGTTTTGCTCCCGGTTTTCTGTGAACTGCCATTTTTTCAACTAGGTTCATACTTGCTTCATTTAAGCCAACCAGGCGAACGACCACGCCTGTAGCCCGTAACTTTAAGACAATCTTATCAATGGCCGCTACTGCTGAATCATCCCAAACATGAGCTTGGGTGAAATCAATTTCAACTTCTTTTACATCTTCAGTGAAATCGATGGCATCGATCAGCTCATCGACAGAAGCGAAGAAAACCTGCCCTTTGACTGTATAGATTTTCTTGTCGCCTTTCACCAAAGACTCCACATGGACTCTTGATATCTTTGCTACAAAGAAAATCGCACTAAGGATAATCCCTGCAAATACCCCTTTTGAAAGGTCATGAGTTGCAACAACAGTAACAACCGTTACAACCATTACAATTGAATCAGTAACCGGAGCTTTTGTGACACCTTTGATCGAACCCCAATCAAATGTACCGATCGCGACCATGAACATGACACCCACTAAAGCTGCCATTGGGATTTGAACAACGATTTTGCCTAGAACAATGATTAAGAACAATAAGACAACACCAGCAACTAAAGACGATAATCTTCCTTTACCGCCGGACTTGACATTGATAACCGATTGACCAATCATCGCACAACCAGCCATGCCTCCAAAGAATCCAGTGATGATGTTGGCAATACCCTGGCCGCGGCTTTCCTTGTTCTTATCACTTGCTGTATCAGTCATATCATCAACAATTGATGCTGTAAGCAGAGACTCTAGCAATCCAACAATTGAAAGGCCTAAAGCATACGGAAAAATAATGCTCAATGTTTCCATATTAAAAGGAACACTCGGCATGAAGAAGCTTGGCAATGCAGCAGTTAACTCGCCCATGTCTCCAACCGTTTTAACATCGCTCTTCGTAAAAATAGCAATTACCGTTATAACAATAATAGCAATCAGCGGAGATGGAACAGCCTTGGTCAATCTGGGTAAAAGATAAATAATTGCCAATGTACCTGCTACCAGGGCATACATTTGCCATCCCGCACCCGTAAACTGCTCTAATTGAGCCATAAAAATAAGGATCGCCAATGCGTTTACGAAGCCAATCATAACCGACCGCGGGATAAACTTCATAAACCTCGCCAATTTAAAAACACCAAAGAGAATTTGGATGATTCCTGTCAAAATGGTGGCAGCAAACAAATACTGTAACCCATGGTCAGCTACTAAAGTGACCATCAATAACGCCATTGCTCCCGTCGCACCAGATATCATACCAGGTCTGCCACCAATGAAGGCAATCACTACTGCAATGCTGAAAGAAGCATACAATCCCACCATCGGGTCAACTCCAGCTATTATGGAAAATGCAATCGCTTCGGGAATCAAGGCGAGAGCAACTACTATGCCCGCAAGGACCTCTCCCTTTATATTTCCCAACCATTGCTCTTTAATTGTATTAATACCCAAATAAACACTCCTTTTCATTTTGTTTTTTTAGTGACTTTGATCTCTCATCAAAGTCTGGGCCGTTGAAAACAAGGCAATAATAACACATCTGCAAAAAGTGGCAACCCCACATGTAAGCGGTTGACTAATTCGTTTTCTCTTAAATCCTTCTATTTACTACGTTTTTACTATGAAGACAGTGAAATATTTCTTTTTTTATTCACCTGTTTTAACAAGCAGGGCTCTGACTACAAATCAATTGAATACTTTGTTATACTTGGAGTGTCCGTCGGAATTTCAAAATGAGCAAGGGAGGAAAGAAGGAGAGATTAGATTTGTTAGAATATACTGGGGAGAGAGTCATCCCCGACCTAATGAAACCAGCCAATGCTTTATTACTTGAACACTTGGCACGTTATCAATTCAGTTCTTACCATATACGCGGGAGGGTCCTGGATATAGCTTGCGGTTCCGGCTATGGTTCGCAGATGCTCGCCAAGCTTTGCAAAAAACGAATCAATGAATTTATCGCAGTTGATTTTGATCCCGAAACAATTGAATATGCTCACAAACGGTATAACCATCCTCTGGTTGAATATCGCTGTGAAGATGCAACAGATCCCCTGCTTCCCCAAAAATTAGGCATGTTTGATGCCATCATTTCCTTTGAAACACTAGAACATCTAGAAGATGAAGAGCAATTTCTTGCCAATCTTTATAATATGTTAAAACCTGGTGGGACATTGGTCCTGTCAACACCATTCGGAAAAGGAAGAGGAAAACCATGCGGTTCGCCATTCCACGTTCATCAGTTGACCATTGACGAGTTTAATGGGCTATTTCCGGAGTACAAAGAAGTAAAGATGTACTACCAAAAAGGAGTATTAATCGAGCCTCCATATCCAGGTGTAAAACATCCGCTAGGAATAACAGTTTGTACTAAGTAGAAATTATCGAAAAAGAAGTACTCATTTTATCTACACCTTGCAGTAATACAAAATGAAGTCCCGTTGGAGCATAAGATCTATCCGCTTCATTTCGCCAAACATACACAGCAAACCTGGCTGGTGAAGATCAGTAATATGGACGAAGCAAACCAAAACAACATTATCTCTTGCTTATTTGATAAATTATTTGCCGACGAACAAATACGCAAAATGTTTATTCAGTAATCAATTCTAAGGAATTGGACTTCCGAATAGAAAATTAGTTTTAAGGAAGGAGGAGTTTATGGCTATCAAACTCATTTGTGAAGAATGTAATGGCGATGGAAAGATTCCTTTGATCAAGTTTCTTGGACTAAAGAAGAGATGCAAGATATGCTGTGGAGAGGGTAAGAAAATCCAACGTATTATTAGATACTGACTCTGTACCTGCATATCATTATCTACTTAAAGGGGTTGTGCTTTTGATTAAAGCTGACGAAACAATTTTTTACAATAATGCACCTTATAAGGTTTTATATGTCTATCCCACAGGTTACTGCGAGATCAAAAGAACGGACTCCGCCATCGTAGAATTTATTCATAGAAAAGATCTTAAAGCATGTCCTTTAATTCTCGAGTCACAGGATTAACAAGGAGGTGATTCCTAATGAATAAAGAATGCCCAAGTTGTTCCGGAAAAGGGTATCTTTTGGTTAAATTCCCAAATATCAAAGAAGCTTGCTTCCATTGCCAGGGAAACGGATTCATAAAGTCCGCTACTAGTAGTAAATAACATCTTTTTATATTCTAAACTTAGCACCACAGATAAACTTTTAGCATTTTCTGTTAGGAGTGACATTTTGAAAGAACAGTTAATTAGAGGAGTCAGTATGCATACCGCCGGGGATTCCTTACTTTTTTACATTCACTTTGACCACAAGACTATAGAGGTTACTGAAAAGGAATTCGAAAAGGCAATGGCTGATTTGAAATCGGGCAAAGAGCCTCTTACACTCATTAACCATGACTGATGCGCCGCTGATGTATTACTTGAGTAAATTACCTTTCTCTAAAACAAAAGAAATCGTATTTCAACTAACACTAGCTTTATCTTCAAAGTACTTAAAAGAAGTAATATTTTCATTTGATAAAGTGAAGATATTACTTTCAACTAGTACTTTAACTCCCTTGGTTATAAAAATGTACGGGATCCAGTCAACCAGCAGGTTAATTTACATTTGTCCTAGGACAAATATTATTAAGAAATGGTAGCACTGCCCCAGAACCTCAGATTCGAATCCTTATGTCCCTCCCTGTCCAAATATCTTACACGTTGCATGTAAAAAGTTCGGTATATCAAGGTTTTACAAAATTTGGGCTGTAACATTTATACCTTTTTTTACTTGATTGCGTTAGCAAAATGTTAGCATTTCAAACTGATAGTCTGTAATAGCTTATAACATACTCCATCATTCTTTTTCATGCCTTGGTCCATTAAATAAATTGGATATTGCTAGGCTTATTATTTTTCAGAAAAGTATTTAGCAAAAAGAGCCAAATTGAACAGTTGGTTGTCAGTCTTTTTTATATCGAGAAACATATACTCAGTAAGAATGACTTTAAACTAGGAGGATATAAATGACAAACAACGACCTGTTAAGCTTCTATGATCCCTATGTTTATCAGACATTAGCAACCATTGTTGGTAATATGGTTACTGTTCAAACCATAAGAGGCAGCGTTCGTGGCACTTTGAAAAATGTATTGCCAGATCACATTGTAGTCGAATCTAACGGAACTCCCTTTTTTATTCGTACCCAGCAAATCATTTGGGTTTTTCCTGGTTAACAAAAATGAAGTGGAGGGGAGATAATGTTTAAAAGAATTAATAAATTGGCTATTGAACTTCCTACACCTGCACACGGCGATATGAATGCTGCAGCAGCAGTACAAGAGCTCCTGGGTGGCAAGTTTGGGGAGATGTCTACCTTAAATAACTATATGTTTCAGTCTTTTAACTTCCGAAATAAAAAAAAGCTAAAGCCATTCTATGAGTTAGTGGCGAGCATTACAGCAGAAGAATTTGGTCATGTAGAACTTGTTTCTAATACGATTAATCTGTTATCTGTGGGTAATACTTTTCCAGGGAATCCGGATATCACTCCACTTCAGAATGGGCTGGATGCGAGAAACACCCACCATTTTATTTCTACAGCTCAAACGTCTATTCCAGGTGATTCAATGGGAAGACCTTGGACTGGTGATAATGTTTTTAATAGCGGTAATCTGGTTTTGGATTTAACACATAACTTTTTCCTCGAGATTGGTGCACGTACACATAAAATGAGAGTTTATGAGATGACTGATAATCCAGTTGCCAGAACCATGATTGGGTATTTGCTTGTTCGTGGAGGAACACATGTACTCGCCTATGCGAAAGCAATCGAAATTGCTACAGGGGTAGACTTGACGAAAATGCTTCCAGTTCCAAATCTTGATAACTCAAAATTTGATTATGCAAGACCATTCATAGAACAAGGCTTAAGCAATGTGCTATATACATGGAGCGAAACAGAATACAGGGATATCGGAATGATTTGGAAAGGAACAAATCCGGAAAATGGGCAACCGCTCGAAGTGAAAATTGGCACTCCTGAAGGCGGTCCAATCCCTGACTTAGAGGAACTGCCTGAAGAATTTGCCCCTGGGATCACTAGGGACGATTATGAATTAATCAAAAAACGTTTAATGGCCAAATTATAATGGATTCTTTACGGGAAAAATACAAGACCAGATTCTGCTATTGGAGAATCTGGTCTTTCCTTTTTGTTTAGCGTTTCAGAGTTGGATCATTTCCTTAGCGCTACCTGATGACCAAATGACGAAAATGTCTAGCGCCATCAAATTAAAAGGCTGTTTTCGTAACAATTGTTGTTAAAATCCTAAAGCCGATTTTAACGTAATATAAGGCCATTTTGCAGTTCGGAATAAAGTTTGCATGCTCTTTTCTCATAAAAGAGTCAACTTTACCAAGAAAACTAATCATAAAATCCTATTTTGTAGTCAAATAGCAACAAAGTTTGAGAAAAGAGCCAATTAAAAAGAAGCTCCCAAAAGTTTTAAAAAAGCCATTCTCCATGATCCTTTATTCCATAGAGAAGGCTTTTTTCACATAATGAGTTCTAAGGAATAGGAGCTATTTTGGACACGCTTTTACTCTAATTGCTTTGAACATTAAAAGGGGGAATAAATAAGGTATTCAAATAATGGCCACAGTTACTAAAGTTAGTGTACGTTTGAATAATGAAGACGGATCAAGCCTTCATCCTATAACCAATCCCAGTTCTATTCCAAGAAAAGCCAAAAAGATTCCGCCTCCATAGCTAAGCAAATTATATAGAATGAATTCTTTTTTTCTTTTGTCGATGCGGAGCTGTATCCCCTCCAATTTAAATGTAGAAAAAGTGGTGAAAGCCCCCATATATCCAGTACCGAGTAGCATAAAGAGATTTCCTTCAATCCCTAGACCTACAAGAAGCCCAAGAAGAAGAGACCCCACCAAGTTAATGACAAGGGTTGCAACAGGAACTCTCGATTCTATTCTTTTATTAATGATCTGACTGACCCCAAAACGGGACATCGCCCCGAAGAACCCGCCTATCCCCACCAAAAGAATATGTAAAGTACTCATCCAACCTCTTCTCCTTTCCTGATTTGAAATCCTAATCGGCTCATCCCTAAACCACCGGATATACTGGCTCCGATATACAAAATAGCCAGAGCCATCTTTCCGTGAAGAAGGAGCGTAACGGTTTCCACACTTAAAGTTGAAAAAGTGGTAAATGCTCCTACAAACCCTGTTCCTATTGCAGTTTTTATATGGGCTGGCAAGGAAAAACGTACTAACAGCCCCGTTGTCAGCCAAGCCAGGAGAAAACTACCTAGCAAATTAACCGTCAGTGTAGCAAATGGAAAAACCGCACTTTCATGAAAAAGCCAAACACCAATAATATAGCGCAAAGAGGCTCCTAAAAATCCTGCTGCTCCCACAAGTAAATAAACCATCTCCATCCCTCCATTTCACATAGTTTCCCCAAAAATTTAGAAAAGCGCAAGCGCCTTGATCAGCCCCGACAAGCGCTGGAGGGCCTGACAGTGAAGTCGTTCTTTGACTTCATTGGCAGGACCGAAGCGACTCGAGGGGCTAGGCGATGGAGCTGGACCATTCTCGAAGTAAAATTTATACTTTCTTATCTATTAAAAAGACTCCTGCCAGTTCATACATAACTGACAGGAGTCATTAGCCTTGAGGCAGTTAAAGGTGAACTCCATCACCTATTAAGATTAGGTCTCTCTAAAAACTATAATACATTTAAATAAGAAGGAAAAAAACTTTTTTTCTTGCTTTACCCAAGCCCGAGATGCCTCTCATACTCGGTAAGCACTTCCATGTAATTCGGAGTAGGCTGTATATCCGGCTTTTTTTTCCTCACTGCATAAAGCGCCTGATTACGGTTTAATTGAAAACGCTGCATATAGTAGGCCGCGATGACAAAGCCTAACCGCTGGTAACCAAAAGTATCATGAATAAGAATCCGATGCCTATTAACAACTAAATCGTTTATTTGACCCATCAGCCTTTCAATCCAATCGATGCTCGGAGCAACCTTGATCGTTAAAGGCGCCCAGATCATCATCCGCTGTGAAAAATCAAAAGGTGGTCGGTCAGGCTTCGTCCGCAGGTTTACAATTGAAGTAATATGATGATAGACAAAAGGCCAATCGCGAGAGGAAATCCTCCCTCCCACATACATCCTTCCTGGAATCATCTCTGTAAAGCTCAATATGACTCCCCCTCGCTTTCCCTCATTACTATATGCCATTTAGATTGCAGGGTTCATTTCACATACATAATTTAACAGACAATTGTGATACTAAAGAATAAAAGGGGGAATTTATGTGAAGATTACTGTTGGAAAATCCGCCATTGTTTTAGGTGTAGCTGCAGGATTAATGGGTCAAGTAAACTTTATTGAAGCAGCTCCTATTGAGTCTAAATTAATAGTTCAGAATCAGATTTCAGAGGATCAAGCGAAGGAAATTGCCCTTAAACAGGTAAAAGGGACTGTCACAAAAGTGGAGCTCGAAACCGAAAATGGTGTACTTGTTTATGAAGTGGATATCAAAGCACCGGATCAACTTTATGAAGTAACCATAGATGCAAAGAGTGGAAAAGTAATAAAGGTTGAAAAAGAGAATGATTAGTCTTTTAAAACCAAGAATTTCTGTTCAGTTTTAGGAAATGCCTGTCAATTTGACAGGTGTTTTTATCTTATACCGTTAAATAATCTTTGGAGTGGGTCCGATGTATAAAAAATTGGTTTTTTTCATGCTCTTTGCCTTATTAAGCTATAGTTATTCAGTGTATGCTTCACATACAGATACCAAGTATAAATGGAATGTTGGAGTAGATGTTCCTATTCGCTATACGTCAGCCTTTTCAACAGGAAAACATGGCGTTGTTATTGAAGGATTTCAAGGAAATGTAAAAAGAAATGGATCCATCCGCTATGAAATTGTTACAAGAGGATTTTGGAATGATGAATCCTTTGACAAAGCGGATGTGAAAAACGAAGGGAACTTTAAAATTAAACTAATGGCTCCTCCTGGAGACAATTATGTGATTAAAATCTATGGATTTGGAAGTATGGCAAATGGAAAGTTTGAAGTAATTCCCTACTAATTGGAAGACTACTTATGTAAATACTCATCAGAAATCAACGATTGCTGAATAAATCAGGGATAGTAAAAAGTATCCCCCCATTCCTTCATAAATAATGAAGAAAGGCCTCCCAACAGTTTAGTAAACTGATGAAAGACCTTCTCCTTTAGTCAACTTTTTTTGTCAAAGGTTGCCGTTTTTTTTTGTAAAACGGGACAAGTCCGAGGACAAGAAAAGCATATATTCTTTTTGACATTGGTATAACAAGGTTTTAAAACCTTAATTACATCATGCCGCCCATTCCGCCCATTCCACTCATGTCAGGCATTCCAGCGCCGCCTTCTTCTGGAATGTCAGCAACTACTGCTTCAGTAGTCAAGAACATTGCAGAAACGGATGCTGCGTTTTGAAGTGCATAACGAGTAACTTTAGTTGGGTCAACGATACCAGCTTCGATCATGTTTACCCACTCGCCAGTTGCAGCGTTGAAGCCTGTTCCGACTTCTTCGCGCTTCAGGCGCTCAACGATTACAGAACCTTCAAGGCCTGCGTTGTGAGCGATCTGGCGAACTGGTTCTTCCATTGCACGAAGGACGATGTTAATGCCAGTTGCTTCGTCGCCTTCAGCCTGGATTTCAGCCACTTTGTTGTATACGTTAAGAAGCGCTACGCCACCGCCTGATACGATACCTTCTTCAACTGCTGCGCGAGTTGAGTTAAGAGCATCTTCAATGCGAAGCTTGCGTTCTTTCAATTCAGTTTCAGTAGCAGCACCAACCTTGATGACTGCAACACCGCCAGCTAACTTAGCAAGGCGCTCTTGTAATTTTTCACGGTCAAATTCAGAAGTTGTTTCTTCCATTTGAACGCGGATCTGGTTTACGCGGCTTTCGATTGCAGCGCTGTCTCCAGCACCTTCAACGATTGTTGTGTTTTCTTTTGTAACAACAACTTTAGAAGCGCGTCCCAAAGATGTGATTGTAGCAGACTTAAGATCACGGCCAAGCTCTTCAGTGATCACTTCTCCGCCAGTCAGTGCAGCGATGTCTTCAAGCATAGCCTTACGGCGGTCACCAAAGCCAGGAGCCTTAACAGCTACTGCATTGAATGTTCCGCGAAGCTTGTTGACTACCAATGTAGCAAGTGCTTCACCTTCAACATCTTCAGCAACAAGCAATAATGGCTTGCCTTGCTGGACAACCTGCTCAAGAACAGGAAGGATTTCCTGGATGCTGCCAATTTTCTTGTCAGTGATCAGAATATATGGGTTTTCAAGCACAGCTTCCATCTTGTCAGAATCAGTTACCATGTAAGGAGATGCATATCCGCGGTCGAACTGCATACCTTCAACAACATCCAATTCTGTAGTGAAGCCTTTAGATTCTTCGATTGTGATAACGCCGTCGTTGCCAACGCGCTCCATTGCTTCTGCAATCAATTGGCCAACTTCTTCGTCAGCAGCAGAGATCGCCGCAACTTGTGCGATAGAAGCTTTGCTTTCGATTGGTTTTGAAATAGCTTTTAACTCTTCAACAGCCATAATAACAGCCTTTTCAATACCTTTGCGGATACCCATTGGATTAGCACCGGCAGTAACGTTCTTAAGACCTTCGCGGATCATCGCCTGTGCAAGAACTGTTGCAGTAGTCGTACCGTCACCAGCAACATCGTTCGTCTTGCTTGCTACTTCAGCAACAAGCTTAGCACCCATGTTTTCGAATGCATCTTCAAGCTCGATTTCTTTTGCGATCGTTACACCATCGTTCGTGATAAGTGGTGAACCGAATTTCTTCTCAAGAACCACGTTGCGTCCTTTTGGTCCAAGAGTTACTTTTACTGCGTTTGCAAGAGAATCAACCCCGCGAAGCATCGCGCGGCGTGCTTCTTCACTGAACTTAATTTCTTTAGCCATTGTAAAAAGACCTCCTCAGAATTTTAATTTATAGCGTTCTGTCTATAATCGCAGTGATTATTCCACTACTGCTAGAATGTCGTTTTCACGTAAGATCAGGTACTCAGTTCCCTGGTACTTCACTTCTGTGCCTGCGTATTTTGAGAAGATAATGCGGTTTCCGACTTCAACTTCAAGAGCAACACGCTCACCGTTTTCAAGAACACGGCCAGTTCCAACAGCTACGACTTTACCTTCTTGAGGTTTTTCTTTCGCTGTGTCGGGTAATACGATACCGCTTGCAGTTTTTTCTTCTGACTCAACAAGCTCGATAATAATGCGATCTCCTAGTGGCTTGATCAAGTGAAACAACCTCCTCAAATTATATGTAGATTATTTTTTATTAGCACTCGCCTCAATAGAGTGCTAACACAATTTATATAATAATGAATCTGTATTTTTTTTGCAAGTGTGAAGCTGAAATTTTTCATGAAATTTTATAATGATCCAGCTGCTGTCGAATGCTGGAGAAATCTCATGCTGACAGCTCATTTACTGATATTGTAAAGGACATGCTTCTTAAGCGGACTGCCCTGATCCACTCTCGGGTGATGAAATCTTTTAACAGGTGTCATACCGATTTTTCTCATGACATTAACAGAGGGTTTATTGATTTCAGCTGTAAAACTGACGACCTCGCTAAAGCCGTGCTCATTGAACCCATATTCCAGACAGGCCATGGCACCTTCTGTTGCATAACCTTGTCCCCAAGCATCTTTCTTCAGCCTCCAGCCAATTTCGATACAAGGGGTGAAATCTGCTTCAAATGTTGCCCTGTGAAACCCGATGAACCCGATGAACTCTTTCGTTCTCTTCTCTTCAACGGCATATAACCCAAAGCCGTATTCCTTGAACTCGGCAAGAATCGCCTGATAAAACGCCTCAGTTTCTGCGCAAGTTAAGACATCAGGAAAATAATTCATCACATCCTGGTCTGCATTCATTAGGCAAAACGGCTTTAAATCTGCGGCAGACCAGTCTCGCAAAAGCAGTCGTGACGTTTCCAAATAAATCATTTAGACCTCCAATACTTTTCAAATTGAATGGCACCTTAACAAGTATGCAATATTAGGGAAATAATAAATCCGAACGAGCAACTTTTTTTCCCTGGCCCTACAATTTGAACTTTCAAATCATTTATTAGTAGAATATAGAGAGTGTATCTATAAAGCAAAGCTGTCCACGTATTTTATTTTACAGGCCAGCATATTATTACGTAAAATTTCAGAACATACATTACTGCGTTATTAAGGAGTTTTTTCGATTGAAAAAGGAATACTGGTACGTCATTATCGCCTATATCGCCATGCAGCTTTCGAGCCTGATCGGCATCCCGATCGTTGCCTTTATCGGCGCTGCAATGGGAAAAAGCCTGAAGGAAATGGAGACACTTTCGATTCCATTCTGGCTCGTGATCAGCTTTTCACTCACACTTGTGATAGTGCTGCTGCTTCTCAGGAAAGAACGCAGGACAGAGACTGATCTGCGGGATGCTTCATCCCCGGCAAGCTCAGCCGCCTGGGCCTTTGCAGGTGTATTCCTTGCTCTGTTCGCACAATCAATCGCGGCTAGCATCGAAAACATGATTGGCATTGAAATGGGCTCGGAGAATACACAGGAAATCATCAAGCTGATTGAAATGTTTCCAGTTGTCATTTTGGTCAGTTCGATCATCGGCCCTATTTTAGAAGAAATCGTCTTCCGGAAAATCATTTTCGGCAGCCTGCACAAGAAAATGAATTTCTTCTTTTCAGCACTGATCAGCTCAGTCATTTTTGCACTTGCACATATGGAGCCGGAACACGTGATCCTATACTCAGCGATGGGCTTCACCTTTGCCTTCCTTTATGTAAAAACAAAGCGGATCATTGTGCCAATCATTGCCCACGTTACAATGAATACAATGGTTGTCCTGCTTCAATCCGTATTTAGGGAAGACATTGAGAGAATGATAAAAGAAGCAGAGAAAATTCAAAGCTTTATTGGGGGACTTTAAGTTATGAAGCAATCGCCTTTATTTTCAGGCATTGTCTATATCTTGTTAGGCAGCTTATTCACCTATTTCGCCATCCAGAATGTGAACGAGACAGGCTGGGGATTTTTCAGCTATTTGCTTGTAGCTCTCGCCACGTTCGACTTCGGGTCCGGCATCAGAATGATCATGTTCCACTTCAAATTGAAAAATATACAGAAAAAATAGCTCCTTCACAGCAAGGAGCTATTTTTTATTCGATTGATTCAGTTGTTTCAGTATCTGTTGGATAATGCTTTAAGAAATAAATCAATGACTGCAGCTCAACTGCCAAATCAATGTGATGGATCCTGATGGACGACGGCACATTCAGCCTCGCCGGCGTAAAATTCAGGATTCCCTTAATATTCGCCTGAACCAGTCGGTCTGTGATCGGCTGGGCCACAACAGCAGGTACCGTCAGGATTGCAACCTGAACTCCTTCTTCGACAACGATTCTATCAAGATCATCCATATGGTAGATCGGCACATCGCCAATTTTTGAACCTACCTTACCTGAGTCAACGTCAAAGGCAATCTCAATTCTTGTATTGTTGTTTTTAGAGAAATTATAATTCATTAATGCTGTTCCAAGATTACCAACACCAATCAGCGCGACCTTCGTCAACTCATCCTGGTCCAATGTCTTACGGAAAAATGTCAGCAGATAATTTACATTGTAGCCGTACCCCTTTTTCCCCAAGGCTCCAAAGTAAGAAAAATCTCTTCGAATTGTCGCTGAATCAACTTTTACCGCTTCACTTAACTCCGCAGATGACACCCTTTGCTTCCCTGAAGAATGCAAGTTCAATAAGAACCGGTAATACAGCGGCAAACGTTTTGCGGTTGCCTGCGGAATCTTCATAGCATCATTCGTCATTCTCCATCCTCCACCCTGTCCGTTATTTCTATCTCAACTTTTCTTCTCTCTTAAAATCGCCGTTCTTTCCGCCTGTTTTTTCGACAAGATACGTCTTGCCGATCACCATGCCCTTATCAACGGCCTTGCACATATCATAAACAGTCAGCGCACATGCTGAAGCTGCTGTTAACGCTTCCATTTCTACACCTGTATTTCCTTTTGTTTTTACAGCTGCAGCGATATTTAATATGTAGTCATTACCATTTTGCTCCCAATCGAACGAAAGGTCAATGCCTGTTAATGGAATGGGGTGGCACATCGGGATGATTTCAGATGTCTTTTTAGCCGCCATGATACCTGCTACCTGTGCGACTGCCAGTACATCCCCCTTTTTCATCTTATTTTCAGTGATTCTGCTATATATATCTTCGTTCACGGTTATGCTTGAATGGGCGACTGCCGTACGGACCGTCTCCGGCTTTTCGCTGACATCGACCATCTTCGCTCTGCCCTCTTCATTAAAATGCGTAAATTCTGCCATGTTAAAGCTCCTTTCTACCAAATAATACACTATTTTATAAAACTTGTGTGTGAACTTTGTTTCAATGTTCATACTACATAGGGAACTTTTACACCTTACCAGCAATAGCAGTTCGCACATATTGCCGTGCCTATATTATTGAGTTACACTATCTCTAAGGCAATAGAGGTGAAAAATAATGATTTTATTACAGGTTAATCAGCTATCAAAATATTTTGCAGCTGATCTTATTTTATCGAATATAAAGTTTGAAATACAGACCAATGACCGAGTAGCGCTTGTAGGCCGTAACGGGGCAGGAAAATCAACCCTGCTGAAAATCATCGCAGGGTACGAATCCCATGACGGTGGTGAGATCAGCCGCCCTAAGGGAACGACAATTGGCTATCTTGCGCAAAATACCGGGCTTGAATCCGAGAAAAGCATCTGGGATGAAATGCTAGGAGTTTTTGACCATCTGCACAGCATGGAAAAAGACTTGCGCCGGCTGGAAGAAAAAATGTCGGATCCTGTCATTCTGTCAAATGAGACTGAATACGAAAGAGTCATGAAAGAGTATGACCTTCTGCAGGTTCAGTTCAAGGAAAAAGGCGGCTACCAATATGAAGCCGATATCCGTTCCGTCCTGCACGGCCTGAACTTCCATTCTTTTGATTATTCCACAAAAATATCCACTTTAAGCGGGGGACAGAAAACTAGACTCGCATTGGCGAAGCTATTATTGACTCGCCCGGATATTTTAATTCTCGATGAACCGACGAACCACCTTGACATCGATACGCTATCCTGGCTTGAACAGTATTTACAGGGTTATGACGGCGCCATCCTGATTGTTTCACACGATCGTTACTTCCTGGATAAGGTCGTGAACCAGGTATACGAAATCTCCCGCCATCAGCTGACAAAGTTCCCTGGCAATTACAGCTCATATTTAGAGCAGAAAGCCGCGAATTACGAACGTGATCTGAAACTGTTTGAGAAGCAGCAGGATGAGATCAACAAGCTGCAGGATTTTATCCAGCGGAACCTGGCCAGGGCATCAACAACCAAACGTGCCCAGAGCCGCCGGAAGCAGCTTGAAAAAATAGACCGGTTGGACAGGCCTATGGGTGATGAAAAATCCGCAACGTTCAGCTTCCAGATTGAACGCCAGAGCGGAAATGATGTCCTCAAGGTGCATGCGCTTGCTGTCGGTTATCAGAATGAGGCCGTATCTGAAAATATCACGTTCAACCTTTCTCGTGGTGACAGTACAGCACTCGTTGGGCCAAACGGTGTCGGAAAATCGACTTTATTAAAAACAATCGTTGAAAAACTGCCTTCTATAACCGGAAATATTCAATACGGTTCAAATGTTTCAATCGGCTATTATGATCAGGAACAGGCAGAGCTCAGCTCGAATAAAAAAGTATTGAACGAACTCTGGGATGAATACCCTCTTAAATCGGAAAAGGATATCCGCACCGTGCTTGGGAATTTCTTATTTTCAGGTGACGATGTCCTAAAGATCGTTTCCACCCTGAGCGGCGGTGAAAAAGCGCGTCTGGCACTGGCCAAACTTATGCTGCAAAACTCTAACTTCTTAATTTTGGACGAGCCGACTAACCATCTCGACCTGGATAGCAAGGAAGTACTCGAGAATGCCCTGATTGATTATCCAGGCACCATACTGTTCGTTTCACACGACCGTTATTTTATCAACAGGATTGCCACTAAGGTCCTTGAGCTAGATCGTAATGGCTCAACTGAATACCTTGGCGAATACGATTATTACGTCGAGAAAAAGCTTGAGCATGAAGAGCTGAAGGCACTGGCCGAGCAGGCCGCCAAAGCTTCAGGAAGTGCTGTGGACAACTCAAAGCAGGACAAGACCTCCTACCAGCAGGACAAAGAAGCGAAAAAACTCGAACGCCAGCGGAAACGCCGCATGGAAGAAGTGGAAGCGAGGATTGAACAGCTGGAGTTAGAAGTAGCTGAATACGAAGAAATCCTTTGTGATCCCGAAGTCTTCCAGGATCATGAAAAAGCAGGAGAAATCAATAGTAAAATTGAAGCCGCCAAAGAGACACTCGATGAACTGATGGAAGAGTGGACAGAGCTGGCTTAGTGAGTGGAAAACCGGACATGAAGTTGTCCGGTTTTTTATTTTTATATATGCTACATAAACTCTTTAAAAACGCCAATGCTGATTTTCAAAAATATAATTGGTAAAAAACGAGTGGAATTTCCATTTCGCTATAAAAATGTGATTTTCGCTATATAATTGTTGTTTTCGCTATAAAACTTGGATTTTCGCTATATAATTTAGTTTTTCGCTATATAATTTAGTTTTTCGCTATAAAACTTGGATTTTTGCTATAAAAAAGTGATCTAACCCGGAGAGTGTTGTCTAATAAACGATCTTTCCCCTGTAAAAGGGGGAAAACCCTTCATTTTAGGAAAAAAATCTTTTAAAGTATGCGAATAATCCACAAAAAAAGTCCCGAGTTGAAAACCGGGACTTTTTGTTCACATAGTTATTCACATAGTAAAGACTGATTTATGGCTTATCCAGAGACTTTTCCACATTATCCACAAAAACAGCTTATTTTATCCACATTGTACACAGTTTTGTTCCCAAAACCTCAACATATCCACAGAAGAGTCTGACAACAAATTTTTTACGTCCGACTTTCGTTGTGGATAGTTATCTCCAGACCAGGATTTCCATTCAAGGTTAAATCGGCCCGTTGGCCTTTTTCATATAGTACACTGCCTGCAGCAGCAATCATGGCAGCATTGTCAGTGCACAAAGACAACGGAGGAATGACAATTTCCACATCTGAATCTGCAAATTCTGTGGATAATTTCTCCCTCAATCCTTTATTCGCAGCAACTCCTCCAGCAAGCAGTACTTGTTTTACACCGTATTCCTTCACAGCTCTTTGAGTTTTTGTGACAAGTACATCAATAACACTCTCCTGGAAGCTGGCTGCAAGCTCTTCAGGTACGATTTCCTCTCCGCGCTGCTGGGCGTTATGCACAACGTTGATCACAGCCGACTTCAACCCACTGAAGCTGAAATCATAGGAGCCTTCCTCAAGCCAAGCACGTGGCAGGTTGATTGTTGCCTTTCCTTCATGAGCCAGCCTGTCGATATGCGGTCCACCCGGATATGGAAGGTGCAACGTCCTCGCTACCTTGTCATAGGCTTCACCTGCTGCGTCATCCCTTGTCTCACCAATCACCTCGAAATGACCGTGTTCCTTCATATATACGAGTTCAGTATGCCCGCCGGATACGACAAGTGAAAGCAGCGGAAATTTCATCTCCGTTACAAGTCGGTTCGCATAGATATGCCCGGCAATATGATGGACACCTATAAGTGGGATATCATTCGCAAACGCCAATGCTTTGGCTGCGTTAACGCCAATCAATAATGCTCCAACCAGGCCTGGTCCTTCCGTTACCGCTATGGCATCAATATCCTTAATATCCACATTTGCCTGGGCTAATGCTTCATCCAACACAAGAGTGATCTGTTCAACATGATGCCTTGACGCAATCTCAGGAACAACTCCTCCGAAACGCTTATGGCTCTCAATCTGAGAGGCGACTACATTCGCTAGGATTTCCCGTCCATTTTTTACAATCGCTATAGCCGTCTCATCACAGCTTGTCTCTATTCCCATTATTAATTGATCTTTTGTCATTTTAAATTCACCCACATTACTAAAGCGTCTTCCATATTGTCTGTATAATATTGTTTCCTAATAGCTCCTTCTTCGAAGCCAAACTTGCGGTAAAGTTTTTGGGCCCTTTCATTACTGACTCTGACTTCGAGCGTCACCCTTAATGCACCCATTTCGCGAGCCAGCTCCATTACCTTGCCCATAAGCGCCTCACCCAGCTTCATTCCTCTGTATTCAGGAAGCAAGGCAATATTTGTGATATGCGCTTCATCAATGATGATCCACACTCCACAGTAACCAACGACCTTTTGATCCACTTCCACAATTAGATACTGAGCAAACTGATTCTTCGTCAATTCATTGAAAAAAGCTTCCCTGCTCCATGGAATGGTAAAGGAATTAACCTCAACCTCCATCACTTGATCGAGATCATCAACCGTCATATTCCGGAACGTTATCGTTTTATTCATTTTCTCTTCCCACTTATTTTTTAGTCTCTTGCGCTTTTAGCCAATTGGCCTCTGCTTCTGCCAGGCGGATATAGTTTGGAACGAATGTATGAAGGTCAACAGCCTCTTTATCCAGCCCCAATAACGCAAGCTCTGCAGGTCTGGGATTCAGTTCAGTGACAGCTGCAAAAACAGCCTTGTCACCAAGCTCTTCCTTAATGACATCTTCATGGAGTTTCAAATCATTGCTCGTGAACAGAATCCTGCTGCCCATTTCATTCAGAGTTTTTACCCAGTCGGCTGACAATACAAGCTGATCCTTTTTTACAATTTGCATCTTTTGATTCTCGAACTTATACAAACCTGTATAAATCTGTCCTCTCCTCGCATCAAAGAAAGGTGAAACATATCCGTCGAAATAGCGGCCTGACGATGCTGCAGCAACCTCAAGGCTCGATACGCCTGACAAAGGGATTTTCAATGTCCAGGCCATTGTTTTCGCGATCGTCACTCCGATCCGGACACCAGTATATGATCCAGGCCCTTCAGCCACGACAATCTTCGATAAATCACCTGGTTTTATATTGCACTCTTCCATCAATGTCTGGATCGCAGGCATGACGCGAACCGAATGATTCTTTTTTATATTGGATATATACTCGCCCAAAACTGTCTCACCATCAAGAAGACCAATACCTAAAACATAGTTGGACGTATCAATCGATAATACCTTCATTTAAAAAATCTCCTTACACAGTTCTTCATAACGATTGCCCTTTGGCTCAGCAACGATCCTTCTAGCACCATTATCATCTAGATATAATTGAAGGAGCAAAAGCTCTTTAGGCAATTGGGCTTTAATTAAGTGCGCCCATTCAACAACCGTCACACCAGTACCTTCAAAGTATTCTTCAAAACCAAGATCTTCAAACGCATCTTCAACACGATAGACATCCATATGATATAACGGAAGACGTCCCTGGTACTCCTTTATAATTGTAAAAGTTGGACTGTTTACATTTCTGGTGATTCCCAATCCTTCTGCAAGGCCTTTTGTAAAAGTCGTCTTTCCTGCACCTAAATCCCCTTCAAGGGCAATTACATCTCCCGCTTGAAGAAGATTCCCCAGCCTCTTCGCAAAATTCTTTGTCTCTTCCGGCTGCCTTGATATGAATTGATAACTCGCCATATATTTCCACCTAACCAACAGTCGATTTTATAATACAAAAATCCTTAGGATGTCTCCTAAGGATGAGGATACTATATGTAGTTTACACGATTTAAGCAGGACGGGCAAAAAAAGCAGCCAATTTTCGTTGTTTTTAAGCAATAAAAAAAACGAAACCGTGTTTCGTCCTGATAATCTATCAATTTATGAAAATGGCGGTCCCGACCGGGATCGAACCGGCGATCTCCTGCGTGACAGGCAGGCATGTTAACCGCTACACCACGGGACCAATATGTATAAAAAAGATGGATTATTGCGGGGGCAGGATTTGAACCTGCGACCTTCGGGTTATGAGCCCGACGAGCTACCGGACTGCTCCACCCCGCGTCGATAATAATAAAAACTAATCCATTAAGTTTTTCAAACAGCCCGGCGGCGTCCTACTCTCACAGGGGGAAACCCCCAACTACCATCGGCGCTGAGAAGCTTAACTTCCGTGTTCGGTATGGGAACGGGTGTGACCTTCTCGCCATCGCCACCAGACTATTTTTTAAAGACAATAATTATTGTATCATCTTTAAATTAATTTTGCAAGAGAAAAATTTCATTCCCTCAAAACTAGATAATGT
>NZ_JAGGQU010000026.1 GCF_018613155.1 Bacillus sp. ISL-55
CATTTTAACTTGACGCTCACACTAAGACGACATTCCCATTTTCCCCTGGCATTGCGCCCTTAGTGTACCAACCAATTTCCATCACATCTTCCGGGACTTCCATTGCTCCATCCTCTTGGAGTCCAACTGGAATGATTTTTGCATCAAGTTCGATCGATGCAATGGTTAGGTTTAAAGGGACCATGCCTTTTTCTTGGTTGACCTTTTTGGCGGAGGGCTTCGAAGTTGAAGCTGGTGAATGAACAACTGGTTCTGCCTTAGCTTCTTCAATGTTCACGATCGGCTTTGAGTACATAGGTTGACAGCCTGCAATAATGACAATTAGTAAAAGATTAAGCTTGAAATGCATTCTTTCTTTTATAGAAAAAGAAACCGGCTGCACCGATCAGTAATACAAATGGCAGCATGCTCATCATCAGACCTGTTACTCCGCCCTTACCTGTGTCAGGCATTTCTTTAGGCATCACAGTTGTCGATGGATCCGCAAGGACAATTGCATCAAGTGCAGGCTCCCCGCTGGCAAGACCAACAGCAAGCACAGTGTAAATCATATCTGCTTTAAGCTCAGTTCCTGGTAAAGACAGCACCGCATCCTGCGTACCAGCTGCCCTAACTTCTAAATCCAATGTTGCCGGATCAACTTCCAAGTAGTCCGTTACACCCTTGAACGGCGCGTTTGGAAAAAGAACATCTCCACCAGCCACTGCTACATCAACAGCTGGCGCATCAGGGGAAAAATGGCCTACTCGAACTTTAGCCTTGCCCTTTTCTGTCATCATGTCATCATTCATGACGGCAACTTCAAGTGCTTCTAATTTGTTGATCGCCAGAACAGTGTATGCCTGATCTGCCTCAACCGTTAAATTAGTTGTCAATACCGGCTTGCCGTCAGCTACTGTACCGGCAGCAAAAATGCTTACTTCATGCTCGCCCGATGGTACCATCAAATAATCTGTTACAGCTTTAAACTCTGCATTTTCGACTACCACATTCCCATCAACTGTGATATCGACAGCTGGCGCATCAGGGGAAGCATGAACAATACGTACCTTCGCTTCGTCATGACCATCTGCGAGTACAGAACCTCCAAACATGGATAAAATCAGCGTGAAAATCAGCAAAAACGAGAACTTCTTCATCTCCATCTCTCCTTTGTTTAAATAATGTATAACTCATCAGCCAATTATGTATAGATTGAGCGCAATAAGTTATACAATACTTATACAAATTTTATATAACTTTTGTCAATTGATAACGCTCCCGAATGTGCTGAGTGGAAAAATGGATAAAAAAAGGCACCCTTCAATGATGAAGAGTACCCATTATTATTATTACGCCTCTAGACTTGCCATTGGCCCGAAGAATTCAAAGTGAATTCTGTCTTCTGTGACGCCAAGGTCTTTTAACGCTGTGTTGATTGCTTTCATGAATGAAACTGGTCCGCAGAAGTAAAAGTCTGCTTGTTTGAGATTGACGTTTTCTTTCAACCATTCTTTTGTTACATAACCCTCAACGTCGAAGCTGCTGTTCTCGCGGTCTTCTTCAGTTGGCTGGTCGTAGAATACTACTGAGTTGACCTTTGCTTTTGCAGCAGTTGCTGCGACTTCATCTTTAAGGGCATGCACTTTTCCGTTCTGGGCTGCATGGATGAAGGTCACTTCTTTTTCCGGCTGCAGTTCTGCTACTGTGTTCAGCATGCTGACCATCGGAGTCAGGCCAACGCCGCCGCTTAGCAGGACAACTGGAGTATTTTTTTCTGTATCAAGGAAGAAGTCTCCTGCTGGCGCACTGATCTGGAGAACTTCTCCTTCCTCCACAGTATTGTGAAGGTAATTGGATACCTTTCCATCTGGAGTTTCCATGCCAGCTTCCTTTTTAACGCTGATACGGTAATAATCTTTTCCAGGAGCATCTGACAGGCTGTATTGGCGGATATGCGTGAATTCTTCGCCTTCGATTTCAAGCTTGATGCTGATATACTGACCTGGCTTGAATGAAGCAATTGCCTTTCTATCCACAGGTTTCAGGTAAAAAGATGTGATGACTTCACTTTCCTCCACCTTTTTCTCCACTATAAATGGACGGAATCCATCCCAGCCGCCACTTTGGTTAGCAGCAGCATCATACATTTCCGCTTCAACAGAGATGAACGCATCCGCAATCACGCCATATGCCTCTGCCCAAGCATTGATGATTTCGTCTGTAGCCGCATCTCCAAGCACTTCTTTGATTGCAATAAGCAGGTGCTTTCCGACGATTGGGTAGTGCTCAGGAAGGATGCCAATACTGCGGTGCTTATGGGCGATTTGGTTTACAACCGGAAGGATTGCTTCCAGATTATCGATATATTTGGCAGCTGCATAGACAGTTCCAGCTAACGCTCTTTGCTGTCGGCCCTGCTTTTGGTTCGCATGGTTAAAAATATTCAAAAGCTCTGGATGATTTTCAAACATTGTTTTATAAAATACTGTCGTGATTTGCTCTCCGTGCACTTCAAGTACCGGTACTGTAGATTTGATGATCTCAATCGTTTTTTGGTCTAGCATAATATACACTCCCTATGTTTATATCTTCTCGTTGAGGTTTGTTTACCTCATTCCCATAGTGATTATAATAGATAAATTATACCGACTAAGTGATGCAAATCACACTATCGTAAAATAGTGCTTTCGAATTACAGTTTCGAAGGAAATTTGATTCCTGCCAAAAGAATTCTTTACTAAAAATGCTCCTTATTAGGAGATCCGACACTTTATACCGACTGCAAGCTTACAAAAAAGGTTCGAGAATAATTTTTATAGCGATATTTTCATTTTTATAGCGGAAAATCAATTTTTATAGCGATATTTTCATTTTTATAGCGAAAATTTTACTTTTATAGCGAATTTTTCATTTTTATAGCGAATTGGAAATTAACGCTGATTTTTTCCAGTTAAAAATAAACAAAAGCACTGCCTAAAGCAGTGCTTCTCCACCTAAAATTTAAAACGTTCTTCAAAAACAGTAACTTCCTTCAACCGCTTCCTGTTCAGCTCAAAGCCGATACCTGGTCTGTCAGGCAACTTGATCATTCCATTTTCGACTTTGATTTCCGGCTCGATAATATCTTGCTCCCAATAGCGGTCAGAGCCGGATATATCGCCTGGTATTGTGAAACCTGGAAGCGATGCGAGAGCGATATTGTGCGCTCTGGAAATTCCAAACTCAATCATCCCGCCTGCCCAGACTGGAATCCCATTAGAAACACAATAGTCATGGATTCGTTTCGCTTCGCCAAGTCCGCCAACCCGGCCGATTTTAATATTGATGATCCCACAGCTGCCAAGCTCCACTGCATTTCTTGCGTCGCCAAAAGTAACAATGCTTTCATCCAGGCATATTGGTGTCTTGATCTGAGCCTGCAGCTTGGCATGGTCCACGATATCATCAAAACCAAGCGGCTGCTCGATCATCAGCAGGCCAAACTCATCCAGTGCTTTTAAGCGGTCAACATCTTCCAAAGAATAAGCCGAGTTGGCATCCGCCATCAGCGGTAAATCAGGAAATTTTTCACGAATGCCTGATATATATTGATAATCATCTTCAGGACTGATTTTTACCTTAACACGCTTGAAACCCTGCTCAAGATAACCTTCAATTTGTTTCAATGCCTCAGGCAAATCTGGATTGCCTACAACGACTCCGGCTGGGATGGCTTCCCTGGTTCCCCCGATCAGCCTAGATAATGGAATGCCCTCTTTTTTCGCCTGTAAATCCCAAAGTGCTGTCTCGATTGCAGCTTTTGCCATATGGTTTCTGCGCACGGAACTGAACAAGTCGAAAGCTTTGTCAGGATGACTGAAGCCCTTCCTTTTTAAAAGAGGGATGAGAAAATCTTTGAGCATATGGTATGAGGTCTGAACCGTTTCCTCGGTATACCATGGAGACGAAAAAGCAACACCTTCGCCATAACCGATCAAACCATTGCGATCTTCAACCTCAACGATAATCGCTTCTCTCTCTGTCACTGAACCCAAATGGGTGGTGAAAGGGTTTTTCAATGGCATTTTAATAATTGATAAGTTAACAGCTTTAATGTCCAATGCCATCACCCTTTGCTTCCAGCCACTCGCGGAGCGTTCGCCTTAATAATTTCTTCGCGGCATTCCTTGGCAGACTCTCTACAAAGTAGAATTTTTTCGGAAGTTTGTATTTTGCAAGTTTCTCCTCACAAAGAGCCAGCAATGAATCTTCAGAAATATCTGTATCGCTTTTCACAATAAAAGCGACAGGCACTTGTTGCCACTTTTCATCTGGGGCCCCGATCACTCCAGCGTCGGAAACTCCGGGATGTGAAAGCAGTACGCCTTCAATTTCGGCAGGATAGATGTTTTCTCCACCTGAAATGATTAAATCTGAGCGGCGATCAAGGACGAAAAGGAAGCCTTCACTGTCCAAATAGCCGATATCACCTGTGTGAAGCCATTTTTCCCGGATTTTATCAGCAGTTACATCTGGTCGATTCAAATAGCCAATCGTCACATTTGGACCTTTGACCAGGATCTCTCCCTCAACTCCCTGTGGAACATCTTTCCCAACTGAATTGACAATCCGGATCTGATTAGGAAATAAAGCTTTTCCGGCAGAACCGAGGCGTTGAATGCTGTACTCCGGAGATAAGGTTGCAAATTGTGACGAAGTTTCCGTCATTCCATATGTCTGGAATACAGGAATATCTTTATCAATGCAGGATTCCAATAAAGGCAGTGGAGCAGGCCCGCCTCCTAGCAGCATGCAACGGAAGGAGACCGGCAGTTTTTCTGAGCCAAGCTCCGTCACGACTCTCCTCAACATAGTACTGACCACCGATATCACTGTAACTTGATATTTTCGAATATCCTCAATTACCTTTTTTTCTTCAAAAGAAGAATGCAAAACAACTGGCATCCCATATATTTGGCTCCTCATTAAAATTGAGTATCCGCTGATATGAAAGATTGGCACAGTGCAAAGCCACTTATCGTGTTGATGCAAACCGAGATTGAGGGCAGATGCATTGGCGCTCCACCAATGGTTGCCATATGTTTGCATGACACCCTTCGGATTGCCGGTCGTGCCTGATGTATACATGATCGTCGTGACATCGTCCAAATTGAACTCTTCAAGAATAGAGGCAGTCTTTTCCTGCACCTGGCTCCATTCATCTGTACTGATTTTTCTTATCTTAGGGTTAACCTCTGACACTTTGTCTTCAAATCGATTCTCATATACAAGTACTTTCGCATCACTATCACCAAGCTGCCATGACAGCTCTTCGGATGTAAGGCGATTGTTCAAAATAACCGTCCTGATTCCTGACATTTGCAAGGCATATAAAATAAACACAGATTCAGCCTGATTCGAAAACAGCACCGCTGCTGTGTCATCTTTATGCAGACCGAGTGCGCCAAGCTTTGCTGCAAAGGACTTCGCCTTTTCAAAAACTTGTTTAAACGTATATGTATTCCCTTCGAAAATCAGTGCTTCGCGGTCAGGAGACAGATCTGCCCGCTTCTTCAGCCAGTTCGGCATCGTTTCAGTCATAGATGTCACCTCTTCTCTGCATAGTAAAACAGCTTGATGGAAGTCCATCAAGCTGTGTGAAAACTATAAAATCAAGGGAAACGCGGGAACTGGCCGAAGTCTGGCTTGCGCTTTTCCTTGAACGCGTCGCGGCCTTCTTTCGCTTCTTCTGTTGTGTAATAAAGCAATGTTGCATCTCCTGCCATCTGCTGAAGTCCAGCAAGTCCATCAGTGTCTGCATTCATAGCAGCTTTCAAGAAACGAAGTGCGGTTGGGCTCTTCTCAAGAATTTCCTCACACCACTTGAGTGTTTCCTCTTCAACCTGAGCAAGAGGTACAACTGTGTTGACAAGACCCATATCCAAAGCTTCCTGAGCATTGTACTGACGGCACAGGAACCAGATTTCGCGAGCTTTTTTGTGGCCAACGATTCTTGCAAGGTAGCCTGAACCGTAACCAGCATCGAAGCTTCCTACTTTAGGGCCTGTCTGGCCGAAAATTGCATTATCAGCTGCAATTGTCAGGTCACATACAACATGAAGTACATGTCCGCCGCCGATTGCGTAACCTTTAACCTGAGCGATTACCGGCTTAGGAATCACACGGATCAAACGCTGAAGGTCAAGGACATTCAAGCGAGGAATTTGGTCTTCACCAACGTATCCGCCATGTCCGCGCACTCTCTGGTCTCCACCGGAGCAGAATGCATCATCTCCAGCTCCAGTCAGGACGATTACGCCAACACTTGAATCATCTCGTGCATAAGCAAATGCATCGATCAATTCCATAACCGTTTTAGGACGGAAAGCATTGCGCACTTCCGGGCGGTTAATGGTAATTCTGGCGATGCCATTATATGTTTCATACAGAATATCTTCATACTTGCGTTCTGAAACCCATTCAACTGTCATTTAGACAACCTCCTATTATGTATTCGACAAAAACTCACTTACTATTGTACCAAATTTTTCACGTTCTTCCACATGAATTGCATGGCCGCAGCCATTTATCGTCAAATGTGTCGGATTTGGGAGTCTGGAAGCCATGTCTGCGGCTATTCTACAAAACTTTTCATCAAGCTCGCCTGTAATCAGAAGAGTCTTGAAATCGAAATTCGGTAGCTCGCCCCACCAAGAAGGCTGGGCACCTGTCCCCATTCCCCTCAGGCTGTTTGCCAGTCCGACAGAATCATTCCTCAGCCTTTGACTTCTTATTTGTTCCCTTACTTCTGCTGGAAGATTCAACTGTGACTGAAAAAGCGGGATCGATTCCCAAAAATCAATGAATCTCTCAACACCTTCATTCTCGATTCTATCTGCCAGCTTGTGATCTTGTTTAATTCTCGCTTCTCGTTCTTCTGGATTGACCAAACCTGGCGTCGTACTTTCTAGCACCAGCTTCCTTACTCTCTCAGGATACAGACTGGCAAACGTGATCGCCGTCCTGCCACCCATCGAGTATCCTAGGAAATCCGCTTTTTCAATGCCCAGCTGGTCTAACAGCTCCTTCAAATCCATAGCGGTTTTCTTGATGTCATATCGCGCCATATCGCCTGGCGATTCGGTCTCCCCATGCCCAATGAGGTCGACCATCAGCAGCATTGAATGTTGTCCCCATATAGGACAAAACGGCTTCCAAGTAGAAGCCGCCCCTGTAAAACCATGAAGCAGCACAAGAGGGAAACCATCTCCGCACTGCTCGACATTATATCGTACGCCGTTGATCATGGTCTTCATTTTGTGTCACCTTTTAGCATTGTAGTTATTTCCCGGGAAACAGAATTCCACAAATCTCGATGTTCCTTTAGGTTTGAATCCCTCGTCGTCCTGATTTCCATAACTTTTAAGCCGCCAATCTCTTGATTTTTGGCAAAAGTATCAGAAAAATGCTCCCAATCTTGGATCAAATCATATTTCCCGTTGTACATTTCGACAACATGGCTGAAATCCAGGTCCAATGGTGTACCGAAAAGCTCTTCAAAATGCTTTGGTTCCTTTGCCTGTGGCAGGAATGAGAAGATTCCACCGCCATTATTATTAATCAGCAAGATATTGATATCAATATTATATAATTTTGAAGCCAATAAACCGTTCAGATCATGGTAGAATGTCAAATCGCCCAATACAAGGTAGCAAGGCTGCGATACACTGGCTACACCAAGTGCGGTAGAAACGATCCCATCTATACCGTTCGCGCCTCTGTTTGCCATCACCTTGATCTTCTTTTTATTTAAAAGGAAGAATGAATCAAGGTCCCTGATTGGCATGCTGTTACCGACAAATAAGGTCGAGCCTTGAGGAAGCATTTCAGCAAGCTGCTGGAATAGCTTACCTTCACTTAATTCCTCCACTTCAGAAATAGCAGATAACTGTTCTTTTGCCAGTTCATTTATAGTAAGCCATTTTTGCAGATAGTCAGACTTTCCTGCTGGTGCAGCAGCCTCGCCGATTTTTTCACAGAACAAAACTTCATCGCAATATAGCATTTCAGAAGCCGACATCGTAGGTTCACGCCACCCGGCGCCGCTGTCGACAACGAATTGTCTGGCGGTACGGTTTTCTTTAATAAAAATAGTCAGGGCTTTCGAGATTGGCATTGCGCCAAAACGAATAATCACATCCGGCTTCAATGCTTCCTTGGCATCTTCATTCCTTAAAAACGCATCATATGCATCAATGATATTCCGGCCATCATGTTCTCCGCTGCGCAATTGTGACAGTGGATCAGCGATAATTGGAAATTGTAATTTTTCAGCAAGGGCAATGACTTCATCTGTAAATTCGCTGTTGTCAATCTGTCCGCAGACAATAATGCCTTTTGTATATGAAGCGATATCCTCCCTGATTGCTGCAAACGTTTGATCAGATAAACTGAGGTGACCTGTCTCGATTTCCACATACCCGCCAACGCGCTCAGGAAGCTCGAACATATTTTCATCCATAATCGGAATCAACGGTTCCCTGAACGGGAAGTTCAAATGGACCGGTCCCTGTGGATAGCTTGATGCGGTAGCCGCTGCCCTGCCACAAACTGTCCGGGCATAGCGGATCATATCCTCCGTTTTTTCCGGCGGTGCCATTTCGACAAACCATTTGACATTCTTTCCGTAAAGATGGATCTGGTCAATCGCTTGCGGGGCACCGACATCACGCAATTCATGCGGACGGTCTGCTGTCAGGACGATCAATGGAATCCTTGATATACTGGCTTCAATCACCGCTGGATAATAGTTCGCCGCAGCAGTACCTGACGTACAAAGCAATGCGACAGGCTTTTGAGTGGCCTTTGCAACCCCAAGCGCGAAAAAGGATGCAGATCGCTCATCAACCTGGATATGGATGCGCAAGTCCGGGTGTTCAGCCATAACCAGTGCCATTGGCGTTGACCTAGAACCTGGACTGATGACTACATCCCTTACACCTGTTTTGGATAATTCCGCAACGAATGCTGCAATATATGCTGTTAAACCTTCCTGGTGGCTCATGTGATCTTTCCTCCAAGTGCTGTAAGCATCGGCCTGAACTTGATGCTAGTCTCTTTATATTCACTTTCGGCATTTGAATCTGCCACAATGCCGCAGCCGGCAAATAGCGAAGCCTCATTTCCCTGAATGAGTCCTGAGCGGATTGCTACTGCAAATTCACCATTTCCCTGATAATCCATCCAGCCAACAGGAGCTGCATAAAGGCCTCTATCAAGTTGTTCAATTTCCCTGATTTTCACGATGGCTGCCTGTTTCGGCAATCCGCCAAGTGCTGGAGTCGGGTGAAGTCTGTTTACTAAATGAAGAAGAGATGTACCTTCCCTGTTCTTTCCGATTACTGGTGTATACAAATGCTGTATATATTTCATTTTCATTAGTTCAGGCTGTTCAGGAAGAAGCACCTCATCACAGGTCTCTTCCATCGCTCCCTTAATCATATCCACTACATATTGATGCTCGATTAAGTTTTTCTCATCTGTTAAAAGTTCTTCGCCGAGATTCCTATCTTCTTCAGGAGTGCTGCCCCTGGCAATTGAACCGGCCAGGCAGGCTGAAAACAGGCTTGCTCCATCCTTCTTGACCAGCCGTTCAGGAGAAGCTCCGATAAAGCAGTCACCATTGGATTCGAAGGCAAATGTAAAGCTTGCTTGCTGATTCTCAAGCAGATTCGCCAGGACACTTTCTGACTGGACTTCATCTTTAAAATGAAGACGCAACTCTCTCGCAAGTACGACCTTTTTCAGTTCGCTATTTTCAAAACCGTCTACAACATCAGTTACAGTCTGCTTCCATGCCTCTGGATCAATTTCGATAATGTCGGTAAGATCAAGCGTAGGAAGTGCTGGTTTCTCTCCAGCCTTCGAAAGAACCGCTTCCCTCTCCCTTGTGACTTTATCAAACAAGGACATATCGTCATGCTGAGTGCAGACGACATTGGTTGTAAAATACGCCTCTCCCTTGACAATAGTCAGCATATATTTCGGAATGTGGAAAAGAGCTTCGGAAAATTTAGACCATAAGCCTGTCTTCTTCTTCATTGGATCAAAAGTAAATCCGCCGAAAATAGATGGCCCTGTTCCATTTACATTGTATTTATTAAACACCAGTGCTGTATCCATGAAGCGCTTCCACTCTTTTTCAACATGAAAAAAGCGGTCAGCTCCCTGATCCGACTGTATTTGTCCGCATATACCCAATCCAGCTAAGAAGTGTTCCCCTTCAGGATCCTTCCAGAAAAAGCGTTCTCCAAAAAACTTTTCCCTGCCTGAAGCAAAAAAATAAAAAGGATCTATACGATCTATTTTATGGACCTCACTGACCAAAACTGACTGAGATTGTCCTTTGGCCCGCTCAATCGCATCAAGAATTCCCTGTCTAAGTTCCGTTTCCTGAATGGCAACCAAAATTATCCCCCCAATAACAGCCTCTCATCTGTTATTACACGTTTTAAAGCTTATTTTAAGATACACCTCATACACCACGATGTCAACGATGGCGGGCTTTCCTAACCTGTTATCATCCTTATTATATATTACACGCATCAGATAAAGTAATCTGGAAAATCCAACCTCATTATACGTGAAAATACTAATTGACAGTGTTAATGTGAATATCTACACTTATAATTGTAAGGTAATTTAGCCTATATATGAAAGGTCTTTTTGACAATTTTGGTTCTTTTAGATAAAATATTAAGGTTTGATAGATTGATATATAAGGGAGAGAATTAGTTATGCAACCACAGCTACAGCCTAGTTCTTCACCAGCAGTCAATGGCGCAGACTGGAGAGTCTGGTGGCAGCTTACACGGCCGCACACTTTGACTGCAGCATTTGCCCCTGTCCTTCTTGGGACTGCTTTAGCGATCGAATACAGCGGTGGAATCCATTGGGGAATGTTCCTCGCGATGTTAATAGCAAGCCTGCTAATCCAGGCTGCAACGAATATGTTCAATGAGTATTATGATTTTAAACGCGGACTTGACAATGAAAATTCCGTTGGGATCGGTGGCGCAATCGTCCGCCATGGCATAAAGCCTAAAACGGTCTTGAACCTGGCCTTTGGCCTTTATGGAATTTCAGTCCTTCTTGGTATCTATATTTGCGTGAGCACCAGCTGGTGGGTCGCTGCTGTCGGAGTCGTTTCCCTCGCAGCCGGGTATCTTTATACAGGCGGTCCATTGCCGATTGCCTACACTCCTTTTGGAGAGCTTGTCGCAGGATTTTTCATGGGTGTACTGATCATCCTGATTTCCTTCTACATTCAGACTGGCACGGTCACGCCAACAAGCGTACTTGTTTCGTTTCCTAGCTTTCTGCTAGTCGGTGCGATCCTGCTAGCGAATAATATTCGCGACCTGGATGGTGACAAGGAATTCGGCCGGAAGACTCTGGCAATTTTGCTTGGACGAACAGGCGCCATCAGGCTGCTTGCAGGAATGTTCATTGTATCTTACGCCTGGGTAATCGGATTAATCATTGCAGGTGTCGTTTCACCTTGGCTGGCGATTGTCGCCCTCAGCATCCCTAAAGCTGTAAAAGCAACGAAAGGCTTCATTGGAAAATCAAATCCGTTGCAAATGATGCCGGCTATGGCTAACACAGCAAAGACCAACACGATTTTCGGCTTACTTTTATCAGTGGGCATTTTCATCAGTTTAATATAGTCATACACGAGAAGCTTCTGCCTTAGGCGGAAGCTTTTTCTATGTTTCTTACCATCACGAGCGGGTATTTAGTACGTATGACACGAATCAAAACTAAGGATGTGTAGTGATGCTGACAAATGACCAGCTTACCCAATTGAAGCAAACGCTTATAGATGAAAAAGAAACACTAAATTCGCAAATAGAAAACAATGAAGAGGACGGTTATCTGAACGGCAGCCAAAGGGAGGCAACCGGAGAGCTTTCTTCATACGATAATCATCCGGCCGACAGCGGCACAGAACTATTTGAGCGAAGCAAAAATCTTGCCTTGGATGAGCATCATGATGACCAGATTGAAAAAGTCGATCAAGCCCTGAAGGCTATTGAGGATGGTACGTACGGTAAATGCGCAGAGTGCGGCAAAGAGATTCCTTTTGAGCGACTTGAAATAGTTCCATATACTTTGTATTGTGTAGAGCACTCACAAGAACAGAACTTATCAAACGACCGTCCCGCGGAAGAGGATGTTCTGGAATATACTCACGACACCAACTTTGACCGCAGACAAAACGAGGAAATGGCCGACAACAGGAACAGCTTTGATGACGTCGCCGATTTCGGTACATCGGAAACTCCATCTGATCTAACCGGTGATCATGGAGATTATAATAAGCTCTATATTGATGAAGAAAAAGAACGCGGGTTCACTGAGGACTTCGAGTCTTTCAGCGCTACAGATATCGAGGGTGATGACCGCCAAGTGTTCCAGAGTGAAAGCGAAGAAGACTACGAAGAAATGCTCGACGAAGCCGGTATGGAGTCCGAGCTTGGGGATATCCCTTATAAAGAGGGAGATAGTTATATTGAAGATGATAAGAAAAAGAATAAGGAATAGACAACAGCCTCAGTCCACTTTAGGACTGAGGCTTCGTTTTAAAGTGGATTAATGAAGCAGACTCATTTGGAATATAAGTACAACACCTTTAGTGACCTGAATTTAATTTTTTTAAAAAAACAGGTCACCAATAACCACGATTGGTGACCTAAATTTCTTTTTTTTGAAAAACAGGGCATCAATGAATGGAACTGCCACCCAATTGGAGCAGATAAACCTGCCATTCACTTTCCGTTTTCCACTACGACCTTGCTACTGATTGGTTTCCCTCTATAAGCCAATGCCCCATGATTGTTGGAATTGAGTGTAACCATAACTTCATTCTCACCTTTTTTCAAAGTGTCCAAGTTATAGAAATGCCCATATAATCGATTGATCTTTTTGCCGTTCACATAAATATGGGCATGTCCTTCGTTAAAACTAGGATCCGCGCTACCTACCTTTTTTGGCGCGAAGGTAAAATGAGTGGTATCCACACTTAAAAGCCAATTACCTGACTTATCCTCAGTGACGCTTATATTCACTGCTGGAACCGGGTAACCTTCTGGAATTTCAACATAGCCATGCTGTATATGGTTCGCTGAAGAGGGATTGTGTTCATTATTACTTGTAAAATAAAAAAAGAATACAATGAACGGGATGAAAAAGACTAAAAAACTCCTAAACTTTTTCAAGTTTTACACCTCACCCTCATACATTCTGTTCGAGCCGCTTGATCATAAACCCAATGATCACTAATAAAGCACCCATCGCCAAAAATGCCAGGTCGTACATCAAAGGATTTTCTGCCAGTGGTTTGACGCGATGCACTTGCAGGATATGATGATCTACAATTCCTTCGACGAGATTGAATGCTCCGCCGCCGATGAAAATCCCTCCAAGGAAAATCCTCCAACTGGAGCCAAGCCGATTTTTTCGCGCATCCTGGAATATTTTCACGCCGCCCCAGAGGAGCAATGCAGAAAATAATGCAGTGAATAAGCCATCTGTAAAAATCTCCAACTGAATATTATCGCTAAGAACCATATGGTGCCACTGCAGCAGCTGGTGGAACACTATCCCATCTACCGCGCCCAATAAACCTAATCCGAGAATCAATCCGGCAATAAATAGATTCTTATTTTCTTTTTTCAAAAGAACACCCTCTTAGAAGATTTTATACTATCTCGATTAGTGCCCAGAAATTCTCGATATTATACGGTAAAACAAAAAAAGATTGGAGAATGATCTCCAACCCTTTTATTACTCTTTACTCCGCTTCCATCGCATCTGCTTTTGTTTCATGTACTGTTCCAAATGGATGCTCAGGTGGTGCATAAATCACATAGACTTTCAGCTTTGTATCGCCGATATTTGTTACGTTATGCCATTTACCCTCAGGAATCATAATGGCAAAGTCATCGGATACCCTGGACTCAAAATCGAGGTTATCTTTGCTGTCCCCCATTTGTACAAGTGCTTCTCCTTCTTCAACTCGGATGAACTGGTCACCGGTTTCATGGACCTCCAGACCAATATCTTCGCCGACATCAATGCTCATCACTGTCACCTGAAGCTTGTTCCCTGTCCAAATCGCTGTACGGAATGTTTCGTTTTGCAAGGTAGCGTCTTCAATATTTATGATAAAAGGCTGCTTTCCATTATCCATTAATGGCCTGTGCCCTTCTTGCCTTAAACAGCCAAATCTGGTTGCATGCTCAATTTCATCGGCAAACGCCCGAAAGAAAACATTACCTACTGGTAGATACTGAGTCAGCAAATAACTGTTTCGATATTCGTGATAATCTTCAACTTCTGCTTCATACGCCTTTTGCAGCCCTTCGTGATAAGAACCGAATTCCACTTGTTCAATTTGATACTGCGGGGATTGCCCAGTAAGGGTAATAAACAGGTCGGTAAATTGTTTTAAGTGGACCTGCTTATCCTCCAAAGCCTGCTGTATTGCTTTTTTATGCCTTTGATTTGGTGCATATTGCACCAGGCGGCTGTAAAAATCAACTGCTGAAGCTTCCCCTTTTATTCCAGCAAGCAGCGCTTCAAGTACTTGCTGATGGCTATTTTGGCTGGATCTTGGGTTATATGCTGAAGAATCAACATAATATGGATAGGAATAGGATGGTACGTTATACAAATTGCTCATTCCCTTCACAGGTTTTATCAACTTATCCTATGCCCAGTATTCAGGTAACGTACATTGTTCGATTTTTGGACAAGAATATTCCTGAGGCAGATTCCCAAACTAATAGTACCTTAATAGAAATGGAGAAAAACGATGAGTATCATTTTAGCTTTACTGGCCGCGCTATTTGCTTCCTTTACCGCCATTCTTGCGAAAATTGGAATTAAGGATGTCGATTCAAATCTGGCAACTGCCGTCAGGACGATTGTTGTTGTCATCATGGCATACCTGATGGTTGTGATCACCGGGCAAACGGGGCACATATTGGAAGTGTCTGCGAAGTCATTAATCTTTCTAGTCCTTTCCGGATTGACGACCGGCCTATCCTGGCTTGCCTTTTTTAAAGCGATTCAAATTGGTGATGTTTCTAAAGTTGTTCCTATTGATAAAGCCAGTGTCGTGCTGACCATCCTGTTATCATTCGTGGTTCTTAGGGAGCCTGCGACAATGCCTGTTGTCGCTGGTGGTGTCATTATATCTATTGGAACTTTTGTGCTGATCGGAAAAGACAAAAAGAAGAAAAAACAGAGGAAAAAGGTTTTTAACACCAAATCTTATATTTTTCTCGCTATCATGTCAGCAATTTTTGCAGCCCTGACCAATATCCTCGCAAAAATCGGGATTGTAAATGTTGATTCAAATGTAGCGACATTTATCCGAACAGTTGTGATCATAATTTTTGCATGGGGAATTGTGTTTTTCCAGGGAACTGTGAAGGAGCTCAAGAATATCTCCAGGAAATCTTACATATTCCTGATCCTTTCCGGAGCCGCAACAGGCTTCTCTTGGTTATGTTATTTCGCAGCACTGGCAATCGGCAAAGTGAGCATCGTCAATCCAATTGATAAATTCAGCGTCGTATTGACGATGATCCTAAGCTTCATCATTTTAAAAGAAAAACCAACAAAATCAACCGTCGCAGGTGCTGTATTGATCACGATCGGAACAGCTTTGTTGATCTTATAGAGAAGAGCGGCCGCTCCGGCAGTAAAAAGCTTTCTGTTAACCTTTATTGGTTCCACGGCATCGGTTGTATTTAGTAATTTTTCTATAGGACCTTTTCGCTCATTCAGACGCTTTTCGGGCTTATAGAATCTTTTTATAGGACCTTTTCGCTCTTTCAATCGCTTTTTGGGCTTATAGAATCTATCTATAGGACCTTTTCGCTCTTTCAGTCACTTTTTGGGCTTATAGAATCTTTCTATAGGACCTTTTCACTCATTCAGCCACTTTTTGGGCTTATAGAATCTTTCTATAGGACCTTTTCGCTCTTTCAATCACTTTTTGGGCTTATAGAATCTTTCTATAGGACCTTATCGCTCTTTCAATCACTTTTTGGGCTTATAGAACTTTTCTATAGGACCTTTTCGCCCCTTCAGCCGCTTTTTAGGCTTATAGAATCTTTCTATAGGACCTTTTCGCTCATTCAGACGCTTTTCGGGCTTATAGAACTTTTCTAGCTGACAGTTTAGACTAATAAAACCTCTCTGGAGTCCCTTTGTTGCGATCGCAATATCATCTCCGCAAACTAAATTCGCCTTCATCCTCATCTCACGTTCTACTTAACATCCACCGACATAGCAAAAGGCCAAACCGTCCCCGATTTGGCCTGAAGCTTCTTCTTATACTTTTAAAGCAGATTGTACTTTCCAGATTTGATCGGCATATTCCATGATCGTCCTGTCACTGGAAAAATAACCTGACTTCGCGATATTAACAAGGCTCTTTTGCAGCCATGCATTCCGGTCCAAATAACTCCGGCTGACGTCCTGGTGTGCCTCTGCATACGAAGCAAAGTCCCTTAACACGAAATACTGGTCGTTATGTCCGAGCAAAGTATCAAATATTTCATTAAAATGGTTTTCCGTATCAGGGAAGAATCCATTGACCAGCTGGTCGACCACTCCACGAATCCTTTCATCATGGTGATAATATTCGAGCGAATGGTATCCTCCATTATTCTGGTAATCTAGCACTTCCTCTGCGGTCAAGCCGAACAGGAAGATATTTTCTCTGCCGACCAAATCGGTGATTTCGACATTTGCCCCATCTAGTGTGCCAAGTGTCAAAGCCCCGTTCATCATGAACTTCATATTCCCGGTGCCAGAAGCCTCTTTACTGGCAGTTGAGATTTGTTCACTGATATCCGCAGCCGGAAAAATTTCCTCTGCAAGAGAGACGCGGTAGTTTTCAAGGAAAACCACCTTCAGCTTGCCATTCGTTTCCGGATCATTGTTCACCTTATCAGCCACACAGTTAATCAGTTTAATGACCTTTTTGGCAAAATAATAACCTGGAGACGCCTTTGCCCCGAAAATAAATGTGCGCGGATATAGCAATGCTTCAGGATCCTTTTTCAAAGCATTGTACAGATGCATGATGTGCAGGACATTCAGCAGCTGCCGCTTATAAGCGTGAAGCCTTTTTACCTGGACGTCGAAAATCGATTCCGTATCAACCTGTATCCCGGTTTTATCCAAAATCCGGTTTGCCAGGCGTTCCTTGTTTCCCTGCTTAATTTCATGCAATTTTTCAAGGAAAGCGGAGTCATCCTTAAACCGCATTAACTCTTCTAACTTTTGTGGAGAAGATACCCAGTCACTACCACCAATAGCATCCGTAATTAATCCCGAAAGACCAGGATTCGCTTTCAGCAGCCAGCGGCGATGGGTAATCCCATTTGTCTTATTGTTAAAACGCTCCGGATA
Organism: Bacillus sp. ISL-55; assembly: GCF_018613155.1. GTDB lineage: Bacteria > Bacillota > Bacilli > Bacillales > Cytobacillaceae > Mesobacillus. Next base: position 17,455 of record NZ_JAGGQU010000026.1, read on the forward strand.
AAATTGATAAAACAGGTTCATCTCGCGATTTTTCAGGATTTCCGTGTGAAGCTGTGCAACTCCATTGACACTGTGGCTGCCGACAATGGCCAGCGGCGCCATGCGCACTTCGTCATGGGCGATGATCGCCATGCTTTCAACCCTGCCCCAGTCGCCAGGATACTGCTCCCAAACCTGCTTACAAAAACGCTCATTAATTTCCTCGACAATCATGAAAATGCGTGGCAGCAACGGCTTGAAAATCCGGATCGGCCACCGCTCCAAGGCCTCCGCCAATGTCGTATGGTTCGTATAGGAAAGCGTCTGCACGGTGATATCCCAGGCATCGGCCCACCCAAGGCCTTCCTCATCCATCAAGATCCTCATCAGTTCTGGAACGGCAATCGCCGGGTGCGTGTCATTGATATGGATGCTCACATACTCATGGAACTCTAGCAAACTCTTATTCTTCTTTTTAAAAGAATTCACAATCGCCTTCAAGCTGGATGCGACCAGGAAATATTGCTGCTTAAGACGAAGGATCTTTCCTTCATCATGCGTGTCATCCGGATATAAAAATTCAGAAACCGATTCGGTATCCTTCTTGTATTTAAAAATATCCGCGTTAGCCGGGAACCTGGATGGCTCGGCATTCCACAGCCTTAAGGTGTTGACCGTCTGAGTCTCGTAGCCGATGACAGGCAAATCATATGGTACTGCCATGATTGTCTCCGCGTTTAGATGCCTAAAAACAAGCCGGCCATTTTCCATCCTGCTTTCGATTTCACCCCAGAACGGGACCTCGACCGCATCATCCGTTTTGCGTATTTCCCAGACATGACCATGCCTAAGCCATTGCTCGGGAAGCTCCACCTGGTAGCCATCGACTATTTTCTGCTCGAAAAGACCGTGTTTATAGCGGATTCCGCAGCCATGACCAGGTAGATCAAGGGAAGCGAGGGAATCCAGGAAGCAGGCAGCAAGGCGGCCTAGACCGCCATTGCCAAGCCCTGCATCCGCCTCAATTTCCTCGAGCTGATCCAGATCGATGCCCAGCTCACTGAGCCCCTCACAAACCACTTTTTCGACGCCTAAATTAATCAGATTATGTCTAAGCAACCTGCCCAGCAGGAACTCAATCGACAAGTAATAAACCTGCTTTTTCGCGCCAGCACGATATAATTCATTTGTTTTGATCCAATCAGAACTCACATGCTCCCTGATCATATGCCCGAGAGTCTGGAACTGCTCCCGGCTCGTGCTTTCTTCAAAGCTGGTTCCAAACATCATCTCGAGTTTTTTCAAGAAAGCATTTTTGAACTTGGGAACACTAGAAAACATGCGATTCACTCCTTGAGATGAGATCGGAATACAATTCTTTGTATTGTCTGGCAGACTGTGCCCAGCTGTAGTCTGTCTCCATAGCATTTTTCGTCAGCTTAAGCCATTTTTCGCGCTCATGGTAAAAAGACAGCGCCCGTTCAAGCGAAAACAGCATGTCATGGGCGTTAAAGTTTGCAAAGGAAAATCCATTGCCTTCACCGTTAAATTCATTGTAAGGCTGTACAGTATCGTTCAGGCCGCCTGTTTCTCTGACCACAGGAATAGAACCGTAACGCATCGCGATCATCTGGCTGAGCCCGCATGGCTCGAACTTGGATGGCATCAAGAATAAATCAGACCCTGCGTAGACTTGATGGGCCAGATTCTCATCAAAGCCAATGTATACACCACACTGTTCCGGGTAACTCGCTGACATTTCCCTGAAAAAATGTTCAAACTCAGGGTCGCCCGTTCCCAGCACGACAAGCTGCACTCCGGTAGCCATGATTTCATGGAAGACGCCCCGGACCAAATCGAGCCCCTTCTGTTTCGTCAGCCTTGTAATCATTGCCACTACAGGGATATCCTCGTTCTCCGGCAAACCAAAACTACGTTGCACTTGAAGCTTGTTTTCGACTCTTCTTTCAAGTGAGTCCACTCCGAAATTGGCAGCCAATCCAAGATATTTTTCAGGATCATATAAATCGTGATCAATCCCATTCAGGATTCCCGATAGATCCTCGCTTCTTTTACGCAGGATGCCATCCAGCTTTTCACCATAAAAGTCTGTCTGGATTTCCTCCTTGTAAGTAGGACTGACCGTAGTGATATGGTCAGAAGCAATCAAAGCCGCTTTCATGAAATTGGCATTCCCGAAAAACTCCAGCTGCTCTTCATTGAAATAATGACTGTCAATCTGCAGCAGGTCACCAAGAACTTCTGGTGGGAAGATTCCCTGGAACTGCAGATTATGAATCGTGAACACGGACCGGATTAAACCGTAGCCTGGCCGCTTATAGTACTCTGTTCTTAGTAAAAATGGAATCATTCCTGTATGCCAGTCATGGCAATGAATGACATCTGGGTAAAATTCAATTTCTGTGATGAACTCAAGAACAGCCCTGTTGAAGAACGCGAATCGCTCCCCATCATCATAATGGCCATAAAGACTATCGCGCTTGAAGTAATACTCATTATCAACAAAATAGAATGTTACGCCGTCATACTCAAGAGTTTCAATGCCACAATATTGTGTGCGCCAGCCTAATTGCACATTATACTCTTTCACTTTCTTCATCTCAGAGCGGAATTTTTCAGGTATTAATCCGTACTTCGGTAAAATGACTCTGACATCCGCTCCAAACTTATTCAATTCCTTTGGAAGCGAACCCGCTACATCCGCCAGTCCGCCTGACTTGATGAACGGGACACATTCCGATACAGCAAATAAAATCTTCACGACGTGCTACCCACTCCCTGGACCGAACCCTTGCGGATGACAGCCGGTGACTCTGCTGGCGCTGTAATCACTGTTCCTGCTTCAATTCTTGCATCCTTATCGACAATCACTGAATCCAATAGGCAATTCTCCTGAATCTGTGTCTTCTGCATGATGATGCAATTGCGGATGACGGTACCTTTGCCGATTTTTACCCCGCGGGCAATGATGCTGTTTTCCACCGTGCCCTCAATCATTCCGCCGTTGGCAACCATTGAATTCCGTACTGATGCGTCAATATCATAACGGGTCGGGGGCTCATCCTTTACCTTGGTCAGGATTGGCCTTTCTTTCGGGAATAACTCTTTCCAAACCTCAGGCTTCAGCAAATCCATGCTGGTCTTGAAATAGTTTTCAATCGTATCCACCATTGAAGCGTAGCCTTCAAAATTGTAATAACAGAGATGGAATTGGCTATCATGATCAGTCGCGACATCCCTCATATTCGAGTAGCCAGTTTCATTCCGCGTCACGATCAGATCCATCAATAATGTCTTTTTAACAAGGTATATGCCCAATGATTTGCCTTCCTTCTGGACCTCCGTGATATCACAGCCTGACTTGATATGCCAATCTAGCAGCGGCTGGAAATCCATATTGAATACCGTATAGGAATTCGCAATCAGCGCATACTCCTGGGTACTTCTTTCAAAAAAATCAATATTGTCAGCAAAGTGGTCGAGCGTGCCGATTCCCGTATAATGTTTATCCAGGTTAGGTGCAGGGAAGAAAAATAGTCCATCCCTTTTTCGATTAAGATCCCAGTTCCTCCCTGACCCCAAATGGTCCATCAGCGACCTGTATTGGAATTTAGGAAAAATCGCGACGCTCTGGATACCAGAGTTCACCATATTTGATAGGATAAAATCAATCAGCCTGTATCGTCCGCCAAAAGGGATCGCTGCCACCGACCGGTGAATCGACAGTTCATGCAGATCATCGTGAACCGTTGTCGCATCTATTACTCCTAATAATTGTTTGTTCATTTCTTATTCCTCCCGAATCGGTTCAATTGGATTGCAATTCTCCGATTGTTTCTTCAGATACTAGTGTAATGTCATTATCGCCCTCGCCAGGCTTTATGATTGTTCCATCCGGAACATAGACTCCTGGGGATACAATCGCCTTTTCAATCACACAGTTGTGTCCGATAACAGCATCCGGCATGATAACCGTTTCCTTAACAACAGCTCCCTTTTTCACCGTCACTCCCTGGAATACCACCGTTCTGGAAACCTCCCCTTCGATCTTGCATCCCTCATTGACCAGCGACTCTGATACTTCCCCTTCTGGGCAAATATATTGCGGAGGCTGATTCGGATTGACAGAGTAGATTCGCCACGAATGATCAAACAGGTTTAATTCACAATCCTTATCCAATAAATCCATATTCGCTTCCCAAAGACTCTGGACTGTCCCAACATCTTTCCAGTAGCCTTTAAAAGGATAGGCAAATAAGTTCATATTTTCTTCTAATAGCATAGGAATGATATCCTTCCCAAAATCGTGGCTGGAATCTGGATTCTGATCATCTCTTATCAGATATTCCCTTAAAACGCTCCATTTAAAAATATAAATACCCATCGAAGCGAGATTATTTTTCGCTGCGTCCGGTTTTTCTTCAAATTCAGTAATCCTTAGGTCAGCATCCGTGTTCATGATGCCAAAGCGATTTGTCTCTTCCCATGGAACCTCAATGACCGAGATCGTCACATCAGCTCCTTTTTCGATATGGTAATTGAGCATCAACTCATAATTCATCTTATAAATATGGTCACCGGAGAGAATCAAAACATATTCCGGGTCATACTGATAGAGATAATTCAGGTTTTGAAAAATTGCACTTGCCGTACCAGAATACCATTTCACTTCAGAACTCTCGGCATAAGGCGGCAGCACAGTCACCCCGCCATTTTTCCTATCAAGGTCCCACGCGCTGCCGATGCCAATATAGGAATTTAGCAAAAGTGGCTGGTATTGGGTTAAAACGCCCACCGTGTGGATTCCTGAGTTCGTGCAGTTGCTTAACGGGAAATCGATGATTCGATACTTGCCGCCAAATGGGACAGCTGGTTTAGCGAGATTCTTCGTCAGTGAGTGCAGCCGGCTTCCTTTTCCTCCTGCCAACAGCATTGCTACGCATTTCTTCTTTTGCATGATTGTTTCTCCCCTTTCTTTTTATAACAGGACGTAAAACTGAGATTCCGAATGGAGAAATGCTCATCTCTATAGAATATGGCCTTCCATGGAAGGCTATTTCTTCAGCTTTCAAAACTTTTTTGTTTATAACGCCTGAACCCCCAAAGACTGTAGCATCGCTGTTCATAATTTCCCGATATTCGCCAGGCTTCGGTACACCGATTCGATAATCGCTATATACTTTCTCTGTAAAATTGCAAACTATGACCAGGAGTTCTTCAGGATTCTTTCCTTTCCTGATAAAAGAAAAAATCGACTGGTCCCGGTTATCAGCATCGATCCACTCAAATCCTTCATAGCTTTGATCGACCTCATACAGCGGCTTTGACCGCTTATACAATTTGATAAGTTCCTTATTATAATGGTTCATCTTTTCATGCATTTCATAGTCGAGAAGATTCCAATCCAACTGTTCTTTGTCCTTCCATTCCGAAAACTGCCCAAATTCTGTCCCCATGAAGGTCAGCTTCTTGCCGGGGTGTGCTGCCATGAACCCAAGCAATAGCCGGAGTTGTGCGAACTTTTGCCAGTAATCGCCCGGCATCTTATCAAGAAGTGATTTCTTCCCGTGAACAACCTCATCATGTGAAAAAGGCAGGACAAAATTCTCTGAAAATGCATAAAGCAGCGAAAAGGTAACTTTATCATGTATATGCTTCCTGTTATGGGATTCTTCCTCCATATACTTCAAGGTGTCATTCATCCATCCCATATTCCACTTGTATGTAAAACCAAGACCGCCATACTCCACAGGAGCCGTCACCTGCGGCCAGTCAGTCGAATCCTCCGCAATCATCAGGGCTCCCGGCTCATACTCCTTTACCGTTTTGTTCAGCTTCTTTAAAAAATCCACTCCATACTGGTTCGCAGCCTGAATTGAATTCGGCCAGTAGATGATATTGGCCACTGCATCAACCCTGAAACCGTCAATATGATATTTCTCCAGCCAGAATAGCGCACTAGAAATCAGGAAGCTCTGCACCTCAGTTTTTCCCAAGTCGAAATTGGCTGTGCCCCAAACCTGGTTCTCACGATCATTCTCACGCTGGTAATCAAACACATAGCTGCCATCAAATTTGTACAGCCCATGCGCATCCTTGCAAAAATGCCCCGGAATCCAATCAAGGATGACCCCAATATTGTTTTGATGGCACATATCAACGAAATACATAAAATCATGAGGCGTTCCATATCGACTCGTAACCGAAAAGTAACCCGTGGATTGATAGCCCCAGGAGATGTCGAGCGGATGCTCAGTTAGAGGCAATAACTCAATATGTGTGTATCCATGCGCAACAATATATGGGATCAATTCATCAACAAGCTCACGGTATGTAAGGAACGAACCATCAATATGCTTTTTCCAGGAACCCACATGAAGTTCATAAATGAACATCGGCTCACCAAGTGTGCTCCTCTTTTCGCGCTTCTGAAGCCATTTCTGGTCATTCCATTTATATCCGTCCAATGGGTAGACGATTGAAGCCGTATTTGGCCTTACTTCCGAGAAAAAAGCATAAGGGTCAGATTTGAGCAATCGCTCACCCGACTCCGTTACAATCTCATATTTATAAATGGTACCGGTCAGATCCCCCTCAAGAGCGAGCTGCCAGACCCCCTCCTGATTGACTTTATGAAACTCATAGTCATTCCCAACCCAATTATTAAAATCACCTGTAAGCCTTACCTGAGTCGCATTTGGAGCCCACACACAAAATCGAGTATATGTTTCAGTTCCATTTTTAATGACATGTGCTCCAAATAAATTGTAGCTTTGGAACAGATTCCCTTCATGGAACAAATGCAATTCAAACTCAGTAGGATTTATCACCACTGCAATCCACCTGCCTTTGTAAAAACTAAAAACTGCCTATTTTAGTAGTATTCTAGTTACTAGAAGGAATTCCTTGTAAACATTTTTTTAATATTTCGACAATAATACCCAAGATTACGCCTGATTCGACAAATGCACATAAATGATAGCGCTTTAATGTACTAAATCTTCCAATTACGCGAAATTTGGAGAACGAAAGTTGAAAATGAATAATGATTCAGTAGAAAGATTTCTTGAAATTATTAGGTTTGAAAGTGAATATGGGATAAAAATTATTATTGGTTGATAACGTTTTCATCATACCGAAGGAAGTGCTTGATATTGATTTGGAGTGAGGTTACTAGGTTGGAGTTGCCACTGATGTGGTTCTAGCGGGACAGATTGGGGAATGGGAATCGTTTAATTAGTTTTTCTTCGGCCATTAGACGAATCACTTTCACTGCTTTATGTTATAGGTTTTGGCCGTGGACCTCATAACGAACACATATCTTCTTTTTACACCGGTTCTTGTTTATACCACTCACCGGGCAAGGTTATTCTAGTTACTTTATGAACCTCTTACCTTCTTCTAAGTGCAGGCCGCTTGATGTATTGATAAATCACCATTCAATAGTACCTTAATTAAATACTGGATCCTCTCTGGTTTCCAAAATTAAAGGCTGTTTTAGTACAGATTGTTGTTAAAAATCCTAAAGCCGATTTTAACGTAATATAAGGCCATTTTGCAGTTCGTAATAAAGTTTCCATGCTCTTTTCTCATAAAAGAGTCAACTTTACAAAGAAAACTGGTTATAAAATCCTATTGTGTACTCAAGAGCAACAAAGTTTGAGAAAAGAGCCAAATTAAAAGAGCATGAAAAAAAGCTGATAGCAAATTTGCTATCAGCTTTCCTTATGACCCCTACGGGATTCGAACCCGTGTTACCGCCGTGAAAGGGCGGTGTCTTAACCGCTTGACCAAGGGGCCTTATGGCGGAGAAGGAGGGATTTGAACCCTCGCGCCGGTTACCCGACCTACACCCTTAGCAGGGGCGCCTCTTCAGCCTCTTGAGTACTTCCCCATAAAAATGGCTCCGCAGGTAGGATTCGAACCTACGACCGCTCGGTTAACAGCCGAGTGCTCTACCACTGAGCTACTGCGGAATAATATAAAAAATGGGCCTAAGTGGACTCGAACCACCGACCTCACGCTTATCAGGCGTGCGCTCTAACCAGCTGAGCTATAGGCCCTTATGGAGCGGGTGAAGAGAATCGAACTCTCATCATCAGCTTGGAAGGCTGAGGTTTTACCACTAAACTACACCCGCAAAAAATGGGGCGACTGATGGGAATCGAACCCACGAATGCCTGAACCACAATCAGGTGCGTTAACCACTTCGCCACAATCGCCATATCTATAATGGAAATTAATTTAAATTAAAAAAGGTGGCTCAGGACGGAATCGAACCGCCGACACAAGGATTTTCAGTCCTTTGCTCTACCGACTGAGCTACTGAGCCACTATGATATTGCATCCTAAACTTTTACTCGTTTAAGTCCCTTGCTCAAAAAACCTTCGGTCTTTTTCGCAGATTGCCGCAGAAGCCAATTCAGGATGTGAGCAATCTGCTCTACCGACTGAGCTACTGAGCTACTATGATACTGATAATTAAAATGGCGGTCCCGACCGGGATCGAACCGGCGATCTCCTGCGTGACAGGCAGGCATGTTAACCGCTACACCACGGGACCAGATTGCGGGGGCAGGATTTGAACCTGCGACCTTCGGGTTATGAGCCCGACGAGCTACCGGACTGCTCCACCCCGCGACGATAATATTTAAATAAGATAATGGAGGAGGTAGAGGGATTCGAACCCCCGCGCGGTGTTACCCGCCTGTCGGTTTTCAAGACCGATCCCTTCAGCCAGACTTGGGTATACCTCCGTGTTAAATAAGCAATGGTGGACCTTGTAGGACTCGAACCTACGACCGGACGGTTATGAGCCGTCTGCTCTAACCAGCTGAGCTAAAGGTCCAGGAAATCCTAGATTGAATAGGTTCAACCAGATTAAATTTGGTAGCGGCGGAGGGGATCGAACCCCCGACCTTACGGGTATGAACCGTACGCTCTAGCCAGCTGAGCTACACCGCCAAATTATTATTTTAAAGTTATATGGTGGAGCCTAGCGGGATCGAACCGCTGACCTCCTGCGTGCAAGGCAGGCGCTCTCCCAGCTGAGCTAAGGCCCCGTATTAAATTAAGATGGTCGGGAAGACAGGATTCGAACCTGCGACCCCTTGGTCCCAAACCAAGTGCTCTACCAAGCTGAGCTACTCCCCGTTAATGAGAAAAAATAATGGCGCGCCCGAAAGGAGTCGAACCCATAACCTTCTGATCCGTAGTCAGACGCTCTATCCAATTGAGCTACGGGCGCATATATAATAATTTAGCTAACTTGGTGCCGAGGACCGGAATCGAACCGGTACGGTAGTCACCTACCGCAGGATTTTAAGTCCTGTGCGTCTGCCAGTTCCGCCACCCCGGCTAAGAAATGGAGCGGAAGACGGGATTCGAACCCGCGACCCCAACCTTGGCAAGGTTGTATTCTACCACTGAACTACTTCCGCATTATACTTTTTTTAAAAAGAAATGGTGCGGGTGAAGGGAGTCGAACCCCCACGCCTTGCGGCGCCAGATCCTAAGTCTGGTGCGTCTGCCAATTCCGCCACACCCGCATATTAATATTCATTCGCTGACGCGAAAGTAAGGAAGTTTCTTTTCGCTAGCGCGAAAAAAACTTGGTGAGCCATGAAGGACTCGAACCTTCGACCCTCTGATTAAAAGTCAGATGCTCTACCGACTGAGCTAATGGCTCGTACAAAAGGTGCCGGCAAGAGGACTTGAACCCCCAACCTACTGATTACAAGTCAGTTGCTCTACCAATTGAGCTACACCGGCATTTATGGGAGATTATTTTCACTACGTGAAAAAATCTTGGTGGAGGATGACGGGATCGAACCGCCGACCCTCTGCTTGTAAGGCAGATGCTCTCCCAGCTGAGCTAATCCTCCATTTTGAAACTGCCCGGCGACGTCCTACTCTCACAGGGGGAAACCCCCAACTACCATCGGCGCTGAGAAGCTTAACTTCCGTGTTCGGTATGGGAACGGGTGTGACCTTCTCGCCATCGTCACCAGACATTTTTTTGAAGACAATATCTATTATACTGTCTTTTATGCATTTTGCAAGAGAAATTTTAAAAAGTTTTTCACTTAATGAAAAGCTTTTATTCCCTCAAAACTAGATAATGTGTAAGAAGAATTCAAGAAGAACGAATGATCTATTTTGGTTAAGTCCTC
>NZ_JAGGQU010000027.1 GCF_018613155.1 Bacillus sp. ISL-55
ATAGAAGTCACTATAAAAAATTGTTTGTTGACGCTTGTTTGTTTAGTTTTCAAAGAGCAATTTTTCTGTGTCACCCGCAGGCGACTTAAATAATATATCATGCTGTCGATATTTCGTCAACACTTTTTTAAAAAGTTATTAACGGCTGTTCAACAGCAACGTTTAATATAATAGCAACTTCTGCTTGCTTGGTCAATAGCTTTTTGCAAAAAATAAAACGCCGCTTCAAAAGCGGCGTTCCTTCTTTATATAATCCAAGTCTGAATAGCTACCAACGCAAACACACCAGGTATTCCTAATAACCCTGAGACTGCTGCGGTCGCAATATTGATTGGCACATAAATGCCGAAACTAGTTCCGAAAGCGTTAAGAAAAAATAAAAAGATGGCTCCAATTAAGATCTTCACTGCATTCTGGCCGATAAAACGGAGCGGTTTTGTCGGTGCACCTAAAATAAGAAGCAAAAAGATCAATCCGCCAAGGACCGATATGACGACTATAGGTTCCATACTCTTCCCCCTTACTTCAATGTCTTGTACATTTTTATGTACAAGTTATCAAAATAAGACCTTATCGTATGGAAAAAACATCACTTCGTCTTGATGGTGATTTTCCTGTGCTTAGCTTCTTTAAATAGAAAGAAGTACTTGGCCTCGGCAATTTTCGCTTCAGTGATAAACTCTTCTGATGGATCGAAGCTTCTTTCAACCAGCAGCTTTTGATTGTTCCAATTTCTCTTCATGCTGTCCAGCTGTTCCAATAGTTTATGGTCGAATTCTTTTCTAAGCCATTTCTTTTTACGAAATAACATGACTCTCCTCCAGTAAAGTTTCTTTCTATATAAAGGAGTTAAACTTCCCGGCGCCCTTCTAATGCTTTAGAAAGGGTGACTTCATCCGCATATTCAAGATCCCCGCCGACCGGCAGTCCGTGCGCGATCCTTGTAATCTTGATTCCTGACGGTTTCAGCAGTCTTGAGATATACATCGCTGTTGCTTCCCCTTCGATATTCGGGTTTGTCGCTAGTATGACTTCCTGGACAGTTTCATCCTGAAGTCTCTTTAACAGGTCAGGAATATTGATATCTTCTGGACCTATTCCATCCATTGGAGAAATTGCACCATGAAGCACATGATAGAGACCATTGAATTCCTTCATCTTTTCCATCGCAATAACGTCCTTAGGATCCTGTACCACACAGACCAAACTGCGGTCGCGGCGCTGGTCTTCACATATATAGCAAGGATCCTGGTCGGTTATATGGCCACAGACAGAGCAATAAGTCAGGTTGCGTTTCGCGTTGACCAATGCCTTAGCGAAATCCAAAACAGTTTCTTCCTTCATGCTTAATACGAAAAAAGCCAGACGAGCGGCCGTTTTCGGGCCGATACCTGGCAATTTCATAAAGCTGTCAATCAGCTTCGATATTGGTTCAGGATAATGCATTCTGTTATATTCCTCCTAGAACATTCCCCCAGGAAGGTTCATCCCTTTTGTGAATTGGCCCATTGTCTTATTCGTCAACTCTTCGGCTTTTTTCAACGCATCATTCGTTGCAGCAAGCACTAGGTCCTGCAGCATTTCGACATCATCAGGATCGACAACTTCCGGTTTGATCTGGACGTCAACAATTTCCTTATGGCCTGTCACGATGACTGTTACCATGCCGCCGCCAGCTGTTCCTTCAATCTTTTCTTCACCCAATTGAACTTGAGCTTCTTCCATCTTCTTTTGCATCTTCTGCATTTGCTTCATCATATTTTGCATATTACCATTTCCACGCATCATATTAACGTCCTCCAATACTAGTCTTGTATTTGTATTAATTCATCGCCAAATAATTTTTTAGCTTCAGCAATCAGCGGGTCTTCAGCTGCATTAGCTTGCCCTTCCGTTGCTCCATCGCCTCTCTGGCTGATAAAGTTTTCCCTTATCTTAAGCCACTGATCTTCCGGCACACCAATTACCTGCATTCTTTTACCGGTGTAATCATTCATCGCACCGCTGACAGTTTCAATGAACCTGGTGTTTTCCATTGCCATCTGACAGTGAATCTCATATTTGAATTTTATCACGACTGCCTCATCAGATGCAGCCACTGGTTCCGCTTCGTTCAATAATGCAGCCTGTGAACGCATTTGGTTCGCGGCAAGCATTTCGAGCAGGTCTCCCCAACGTCCCTTAATTGTATGGAGATTTGTCTTGGTAGCACTTTTTAGGACCTCATTGATTTTTCCGGTCGGTGCCTGGAAGCCTTTTCGGTTTGGGCGAGGCGCTTTTTTAGCAGCCGCAGCCGGTTCGCTTGCAGCCATCCCAGGGTTCTGCTGAAACTGCACCAATTTTTCCTCGAGCTGCTCAATCCTTCTTAGCAATGGTTCAACCTGAACATTACTGGACGGATTTTGTCTTTCCAGCTGGCATAGCTTGACAATCGCTACCTCAAGGAAGATACGGGGATGGTTTGTCCAGCGCATTTCTTGCTGTGCTTTATTCAAGACCTCTATCAATTCATAGATTTGAGCTGGCTCGACCTGATTGGCAAGCTCCTGGAAATCATCGTCCAGCATTACTCGCTCCATAGATTCCTCGAGCACTGGCGCTGCCTTGTACAGAAGCATATCGCGGTAGAAGAAGATCAGGTCCTCTATGAACCTCGCTGGATCCTTCCCTTGTAAAAGCAGTTCTTCCAGAGCTTCTAACCCAGCTGCCGCATTTCGTCCATGAATGGCCCTGGCTAGCTGGTTCAGGAAATTCTGTGATACGGTACCCGTTACCGTGAGCGCATCTTCAATTGTTACTCTATCCTGGCTGAATGATATGGCTTGATCAAGCAGGCTTAAGGCATCACGCATTCCGCCTTCTGCAGCCCTGGAAATGATCTGCAGGGCTTTATCTTCGCAATCCACTCCAGATTCCTCAACAATTTGCTTCATCCTGCCGACGATTGCCTGAGCTGTTATCCTCTTAAAATCAAATCGCTGGCATCGTGAAATGATTGTGAGTGGAATCTTATGGGGCTCAGTCGTAGCGAGGATAAAGATGACATGCTTTGGAGGCTCTTCAAGGGTTTTCAGCAATGCGTTAAACGCCCCGATGGAAAGCATATGCACTTCGTCGATGATATACACTTTGTACTTCACGACATTCGGCGCATACTTAACCTTATCTCGGATATCCCGAATTTCCTCGACACCGTTATTGGAAGCGGCATCGATTTCGATCACATCAGGAATAGACGCATCCGTTATTCCACGGCAGGCGTCGCATTCATTGCAAGGCTCGGCCGTTGGAGCTTTTTCACAGTTAACCGCTTTTGCCAAAATTTTCGCAGCACTCGTTTTCCCAGTCCCTCTGGGGCCGGAAAAAAGATAGGCATGTGATATTTTTTGTTGAAGCAGAGCGTTTTGCAGTGTCGTTGTGACATGTTCCTGCCCGACCACATCAATGAACTGCTGTGGACGCCAGACACGATATAAAGCTTGGTAGGCCAATGACACCGCTCCCTTCCTTTTATTATCTTATCTATTATAACGCAATTATTTGGACATTTACACTTTTAGAAAAGGAAATCTTCCCTGAAAAACAAAAAACTCATCTCCGTTAAAGAGATGAGTTGAATGAATCATATTTAACTGCCGTGCACCTTCCGTCGACTGAATACCATAAGCGTTACTTAAGCAGTTAGCTCGGCCCAGGCAACCCTGCGGCACATGGGAGCGTCCACTTAATGCTGCTTCCTTCCGGACCTGACATGGTTCATGGATTCCCATTGCGCAGGACCCGGGCGTCAACACCACTTGCTTAAGGCAGACCCTACAGTAAATCAGCCTCAGGAAGGGATTCATCCCCGCTAGAGCGGATTGCGGGTACAGGGCACCGCTACCTCCCCGACTAGCACGGCAAAATTGAAACCTTATTTAGGTGTGTCTCAAGGACACATACATAGTATACTAACTCACGAACCAAAAAGCAATGCTTATCCCCTGTCAATTCCTGTCTGTTGTTCCAGTTCCTCTTTTGCCTGTTTCTTTTTCTGTTTCTTTTTCTCCCGCAGATTCCTGAAAAAGTCGGATAGCAGCGCTCCGCATTCTGCTTCCAGCACGCCAGTGACCACATCACTTTGATGGTTGAAGCGCTCATCCTGGAGGATATTCATAAAGGTCCCGGCACAGCCGCCCTTCGGATCCTTTGCGCCATAGACCACTTTTTCCACCCGGGACAGCATGATTGCCCCTGCACACATCGGACAAGGTTCGAGGGTTACGTATAATACAGCCTCCTCCAGCCGCCATGTACCGAGCTTCTTACAAGCTTCATCGATTGCCAGCACCTCTGCATGGGCAATGGAGCTTTGCTTCGTTTCGCGGAGATTATGGGCACGGGCAATGATCTCACCATCCAGCACAATGACAGCACCAATCGGCACCTCATCCACTTGTCCTGCCTTTTTCGCTTCTTCAATCGCCTCAAGCATAAATCGTTCATCCTGGGTAAGTTGCGCTTCCATCTTTCCCTCCGCTAAAAATAGTAATAGTTATTTCCAATTGGTTTAATAATCCCCCGCCGGTAAAAATATAAAGGATAAGGAGAGGATTATTCATGTCAAAGAGTGCTCTATTAATTATCGATATGATCAATGATTTCAATTTCGATGCCGGGGAAGACCTCGCAAAAAACACCAGAAAAATCATCGATCCAATTTTAACATTAAAGAAATCTTTCAATGAGAAGGGCATGCCCGTTATCTATATTAATGACCATTATAATCTATGGCAGGCTGATTTTGAAAAAATCATGGATTATTGCTCAAATGAAACGAGCGAAGAAATCATTAAAAAAATCGCTCCTGAAAAGAACAAGGACTATTTCCTGATCAAGCCAAAGCATTCTGCATTTTATGGAACGGCGCTTCATACCTTGCTTCAGCAGCTGAAGGTGGACACCTTGGTCCTGGCGGGGATTGCAGGCAATATCTGCGTGCTTTTCACCGCAAATGATGCATACATGCGCGAATACAACCTGATCATCCCGGAGGACTTCGTTGCCTCCAATTATGGTGAAGATAATAAATACGCACTGACGATGATGAAGAACGTCCTGTCCGCTGAAACAAGGCCATCCAGGGAGCTTGATTTATAACATACTGTATTTTCTTCCTTCATACAATGGTTGTAGCGCTAAAATGCCAGGGAGGGAAGAAGATGCAAATTCATGTAGTACAGCAAGGACAGACTTTGACACAGATTGCTCAAATTTACGGGTCATCTGTTGCGGATATAACCGAGGCGAATGAGCTGCCTAACCCAAATAATCTTGTAGTCGGCCAGGCGATGGTCATCCCGATTGTCGGAAGCTTTTATTTTGTCCAGCCAGGCGACACCTTATGGGCTATTTCGAGAAGGTTCGGTACCACTCCACAGGAACTCGCTCGAATCAACGGAATCACAGTCAACCAGCCACTTTCAGTTGGTTTTCGCCTTTATATTCCGCAGCGCCCTAAATCAAACGCGGAATTCAACGCTTACGTAGAACCTCGTGGGAATACAGTTGCACCTGCACTGGAGACAGCCGCACGGGAAGCTGCTCCTTATTTAACATATCTTGCTCCATTCAGCTTCCAGGCCTTGCGTGACGGATCGCTGAAGGAGCCGCTGCTGAATAATTTCCCTACCATTGCCGAGGCAAACAACAATATATTGATGATGGTCATCACCAACCAGGAAAACGACCAGTTCAGTGATGAGCTTGGCCGGATCATCCTGAATGACATGGCCATCCAGGATAAATTCCTGAATAACATCGTTACGACTGCTAAAAAATACGGATTCCGCGATATCCATTTTGATTTTGAATTCCTGCGCCCTGCTGACCGTGAAGCCTATAACACCTTTTTGCGAAAAGCAAGGGATCGTTTTAAACAGGAGGGCTGGTTCATTTCCACCGCACTTGCCCCTAAAACGAGCGCAGCCCAGACCGGTGCATGGTATACGGCGCATGACTATAAAGCACATGGCGAAATTGTCGATTTCGTCGTCATCATGACGTATGAGTGGGGTTATAGCGGCGGGCCTGCACAGGCAGTCTCTCCCATTGGACCTGTCCGTGAGGTGCTGGAGTATGCCATCAGTGAAATGCCTTCACAAAAAGTCATGATGGGCCAGAATCTTTATGGTTATGATTGGACTCTCCCATTTGTCCAGGGGACGATCGCGAAGGCGGTCAGTCCGCAGCAGGCCATTCAGATCGCTGCTGATAATAATGTTCCAATCCAGTACAATGCCAAATCCCAGGCGCCGACCTTCCGATATACAGCGTCAGATGGAAAGCAGCATGAAGTCTGGTTTGAGGACGCACGGTCCATCCAGGCAAAATTCGACTTGATCAAGGAATTGAACCTTAGAGGAATGAGCTACTGGAAGCTTGGACTTTCCTTCCCGCAAAACTGGCTGCTCATCCAGGAGAATTTCAATGTGGTAAAAAGATAAAATTTTCTGTTAAAATTTTTTTACAAATTCCGATAATAATTGACAGGCGCAGTATTTATGCGGCTGTCTTCTTTTTTGCTAAAATTGCCTCTTAATATTCCATACCCATACAATACTGTGTGTGATAAAATGGACTTTGCGTGATTTAACTGACAGAAATGTAAAAAAGAGATAGATACAACAGAGAGGGAGGACATGTTGTGGAAGGAACACCTTTTATAACGGTTGAAGGACCAATCGGTATTGGAAAAACGTCACTGGCACGTGCCATTTCCGAACGGTTTCAATTTGCACTTTTAAAGGAAATTGTCGATGAAAATCCATTTTTGGGGAAGTTTTACGATAACATAGAAGAATGGAGTTTCCAGACAGAAATGTTTTTCCTCTGCAATCGATATAAGCAGCTTGGAGATATTAATGAACATTACCTCAGCAAAAACAAATCCGTCGTTGCTGATTACCATATCATGAAAAACCTCATTTTCGCCCAGCGTACCTTGAACGATCAGGAGTATAAAAAATATCTAGATATTTATCAAATCCTGACAAAAGATATGCCTAAGCCGAATGTCATCATTTACTTGAATGCAAGTCTTGATACATTGTTGAAGCGCATCAAGATGCGTGGCCGCGAAGTCGAAAAAAACATCAGCCCTTTATATTTAGAGCAATTATCCCTTGATTACGAACAAGCCATGCTTCAATTCGAGCAAGACCACCCTGAGATCCCGGTTCTCCGTTTCAGCGGTGATGACCTGGATTTCGTTAAAAAAGAAGAAGATCTTCAGCTGATCATTGACCAGCTAACCGCATCATTAAGAAAAAGGAGCGTACAACCATGAATCTAAGAACAAAATATGACATCCCGGCAAATGCGGTCATCACGATTGCTGGCACTGTGGGCGTCGGTAAATCGACTATGACAAATGCCCTGGCGGATGCCCTTCGGTTCCGTACATCCTTTGAAAAAGTAGATACAAACCCTTACCTCGATAAGTTCTATGCTGATTTCGAACGCTGGAGCTTCCACCTGCAAATCTACTTCCTTGCAGAGCGCTTTAAGGAGCAAAAAAGGATTTTCGAATACGGCGGCGGCTTTATCCAGGACCGTTCGATTTATGAAGATACAGGCATCTTCGCTAAAATGCATTATGAAAAAGGCACAATGTCACCTGTCGACTATGAAACATACAAAAGCCTTTTTGAAGCAATGGTCATGACACCATACTTCCCGCATCCAGATTTGCTGATCTACCTTGAGGGTTCAATTGACGATATTCTTGAGCGGATCAAGCTGAGAGGACGTCCGATGGAACAGCAGACACCAATTACTTATTGGGAAGAAATGCATGCACGTTATGAAAACTGGATCAATAACTTCAACGCATGCCCAGTCCTGCGCTTGAATATCAATGATTATGATCTGTTCAACA
This sequence comes from Bacillus sp. ISL-55, assembly GCF_018613155.1. Classification (GTDB taxonomy): domain Bacteria; phylum Bacillota; class Bacilli; order Bacillales; family Cytobacillaceae; genus Mesobacillus. Next base: position 7,919 of record NZ_JAGGQU010000027.1, read on the forward strand.
ATCCTGAATCAATCGAGCCTATCGTTGAAAAGATTGCTACGCACATCAAGCAAACTCAATTATTGAAAAAATAAACCGCCATTTGGCGGTTTTTTGTTTTTCTACGCGTATTAGAATTGAACTAACATGGGTTTACAACCCTAAAATGGGTTGTCCCCTTCTTAAAAGTCACATAGAACCTTTCTATAGGTCCAAATCGAGGGGAATTCTCCAAAAAGGCTCATAGATTCTTTCTATAAGCCCAAATCGGTGTTGAATTCCCTAAAAGGGCTCATAGAATTTTTCTATAAGCCCAAAATCGCGGTAGCACTCCCCAAAAGGACCATAGAATTTCTCTATAGGCCCAAATTGAGGTGCAGTTCCACATAAGGGCATATAGAACTTTTCTATATGCACCCCCAAAAAAGGATATAAAAAAACCCGCTACATCCGTAACGGGTTTCTTTACACAATCTCCAAATTGTTTTTATGCGTTAATGCTTAATATTAAAATTATGGAGGAGGTAGAGGGATTCGAACCCCCGCGCGGTGTTACCCGCCTGTCGGTTTTCAAGACCGATCCCTTCAGCCGGACTTGGGTATACCTCCGAGACACAAGAAATATAATATCATGTATTTTAAATCGAGTCAACACTTCTTTTGAATTTTTTTTGGGCAGGAATGGATCCTGCCCAAATGTTAAATTATTTAGGTGCAATAACTTCCCGGTTGCCCATATATGGACGCAGTGCTTCAGGTATGATGACACTTCCATCAGCCTGCTGGTAATTTTCCAGGATTGCGGCTACAGTACGGCCAATCGCAAGACCAGATCCGTTTAGTGTGTGCACATGCTCTGGTTTAGCCTTAGCTTCACGACGGAAACGGATATTCGCACGTCTAGCCTGGAAGCCTTCAAAGTTACTGCAAGAAGAGATTTCCCTGTAAGTGCCATAGCTTGGTATCCAAACCTCAATATCGTACTTTTTAGCAGCTGTAAATCCAAGGTCGGCTGAGCACATGCTCAACACGCGATATGGAAGGCCTAGCAGCTGCAGGACCTTTTCAGCATGTCCAGTTAGTTTTTCGAGCTCTTCATAAGAATCTTCAGGTTTTACAAACTTAACTAACTCGACTTTGTTGAACTGATGCTGACGGATCAAACCGCGAGTATCCCTCCCCGCAGATCCTGCCTCTGAACGGAAGCATGCACTGTAGGCTGCATAATTGATTGGCAATTCCTCTCCGCTCAGAATTTCATCGCGGTGCATGTTTGTAACAGGAACCTCAGCTGTCGGGATCAAGAAATAATCTTCGCTCTCGATTCGGAACGCATCTTCTTCAAACTTAGGAAGCTGGCCCGTCCCCGTCATACTTGCACGGTTAACCATGTATGGTGGAAGAACTTCTGTGTAGCCATGCTCGTCGACATGAAGGTCAAGCATGAAGCTCATCAAGGCGCGCTCAAGGCGTGCTCCGAGACCTTTGTAAAATACAAATCGGCTGCCAGTTACTTTTCCAGCACGTTCAAAATCAAGGATTTTCAAATGGTCTGCGATATCCCAGTGCGGCTTCGCTTCGAATTCAAAATCACGGATTTCTCCCCATTTGCGAACCTCTACATTATCGTCTTCCGTTTCTCCAACAGGAACACTCTCATGAGGGATATTCGGAATGCTGAGCATCAAGGCTTCCAGTTCTTCCTCAACCTCCCGCAGCTGGTCATCCAAAACCTTGATCTTATCCCCAACCTCGCGCATTTCAGCAATCAAATGGTCAGCATCCTGCTTTTCACGCTTCAACTGCGCAACCTGCTGTGAAACTTCATTTCTTCTGCTCTTCAGCTGTTCAGCATCAAGAATCAATTCCCTGCGTCTCACATCCAGATCCTCAAACTTCCCGAAGTCGGTCATGTCTTCGCCACGGTGCTGAAGCTTTTGTTTTACTTCTTCAAAATTTGCTCTTAAATACTTTACGTCTAACACTGCGATTTCCTCCCTTTTACCTGAAGTAAAAAAAGTCTTTGATAAAATAAAAAACTCCCGTCCCAAAAAGGGACGAGAGTTAACCCGCGTTGCCACCCTAGTTGAAAGCAAAAATGCTTTCCACTCAGAAAATAACGGTTTTTACCGAAAGTATTTACTTGCCAATCAGGCTTTCCATACTCTGCTCGAGGGCGGATTCATTTGCTCCAGACACCGGTTCGCACCAACCACCGGCTCTCTTCGGAATGGACACAAGCTACTATTCCCTCTCATCGCTTTTTTACTATCGAATTTTAATTCATAATTTACTACAATTATGTTCAGCATGCAAGCGGTTTATGCAAAATTTTTACTCTTTGTCTCCTCGACCATTTTTACAAAATAGTTCATGAGTCGATAATCATCGGTCAATTCAGGATGGAACGAACAGCCTAAGAATTGACCGTCACGCGCAGCAACAATCCTGTCATTATGCTTGGCCAGCACTTCGACATTCTCGCCCGCTTCCACAATATGCGGGGCACGGATAAAGACAGCAGAAAAATTCTCTGCCACTCCGGCAATGTCAATGTCCGCTTCAAAGCTTTCTCGCTGGCGGCCAAAAGAGTTGCGCTCCACCTTCACATCCATGACACCGATATGCGGCGCATCATAGCCAACGAGATCATTCGCAAGCAGAATCAATCCGGCACAGGTTCCGAACATCGGCTTACCATCTGCAGCGAAGTTCTTCAACTCTTCCATGAAGCCATACTTATCAATAAGACGGCGGATTGCAGTGCTTTCTCCACCGGGAATAATCAGGCCATCGACTTCTGATAGCTCTTCTGGACGCTTAATGACCGTGCCTTCCGCTCCAGATGCTTCGATTGCCCATATATGCTCTCGTACAGCGCCCTGAAGGCCAAGTACTCCTATTTTCACCATAGCTATCCCCTTACCAGCCGCGGTCCTGCATGCGGGCTTCAGGTGCCAATGATGAAATTTCCATACCCTTCATCGGGATGCCAAGACCTTTCGAAATGTTCGCAATCAGTTCGTAATCCTGATAGTGAGTCGTCGCTTCAACAATTGCCTTTGCAAATTTTGCTGGATTATCAGATTTGAAGATACCAGATCCTACAAACACTCCGTCAGCACCCAGTTGCATCATTAATGCAGCGTCTGCTGGCGTTGCAACACCACCGGCTGCGAAGTTAACGACCGGAAGACGTCCAAGCTGCTTGATTTCAAGAAGCAGTTCATATGGAGCCCCAAGAAGCTTAGCTTCTGTCATAAGCTCATCCATGTCCATTGCGACGACCTTGCGAACCTGCGCATTCACCTTGCGGATATGACGGACAGCTTCTACGATATTACCCGTACCTGGCTCTCCCTTTGTACGAAGCATAGAAGCACCTTCTCCGATTCTTCTCGCGGCTTCACCAAGATCACGGCAGCCGCAGACGAATGGAACTGTGTAATCTCTTTTATTTAGGTGGTATTCTTCATCTGCTGGAGTCAGAACTTCACTCTCATCAATATAATCTACACCCATCGCTTCTAGCACGCGTGCTTCTACGATGTGGCCGATTCGTGCTTTTGCCATAACGGGAATTGTGACAGCACCCATTACCTCTTCAGTGATACGTGGGTCAGCCATTCTTGCTACGCCGCCTGCCGCGCGGATATCCGATGGAACACGTTCCAGGGCCATTACGGCAACTGCGCCGGCCTCTTCTGCGATCTTCGCCTGCTCAGCGTTAACAACGTCCATGATGACGCCGCCCTTTTGCATTTCTGCCATACCGCGTTTAACTCGATCAGTACCTGTCTTCATTGTTTTTCCCCCTTATCCCTTTAAAAAGGATTACTATGTAAGCACTTGAAAATAACTGGAAAACCAGACTTATTTAGTCGGAATTTAGTTATCCCTATTGAAAATAAACAATAAAAAAGGTTTCCTGTCAAGGCAGGAAACCAAATATTCTTTATATTACAACTTAATTAAAACCAACCCTTAACCGTGTCAGCAACTCCGCCAAATAGGTCTCCAAAGAAACCGCCGATACCACGCATCATCAGCACGAACCAGTTCGCTTTTTCGACACTATCAGCTGCGACAACTGGAACCTGGATTAGTTTTTGTCCATCTTCAGTTAAAAAGCTGATGTTTTCATCCTTTTTGGACTTTACAGTCATATAGCCGACCTGTTCGCCTTTTTTAATAGGAGCAGTCAGTTCGCCATTTTCATTCAGCTTCTTTTTATCCAATACAAGAACTGGTGCATACTCATCCTTTTCACCATTTCTGATGGTCATTGTAATGGCATCTTTAGACTGAATCTTAACGCTGTCTTCCTTCCCTTTCGTTACCGGAAGATTTTTCTTGCCTTTAATCTGGTGATTCTTTTTTACAAGCTCTTCTTCTGTAAAATTACTGAAAGCAAAATCAAGGACTTTACGCGTTTCAGCAAAACGGCTGTCCTTAGAGTCCGCCTTCATGATCACAGAAATGAATCTTTGGTCATTTCTCATTGCAGTAGCAGTAAAACCATATCCTGCAAAATCAGTTGAACCTGTTTTTAAGCCGTCAACACCATCATACTGGTAGATCAGACCTGGAAGCATCCAGTTAAAGTTCTTATATTCACGTCCATCACGGAATTTCAATGCAGGCACACTTGCTGTTTCCAGTACTTCCGGATAATCCTTCAATAAACGGTAAGCAAGCTTGGCCATTGAACGTGCAGACATGACGTTTTCTTCATCCGGACTGCCTGCAGGATGCTGTCCTAATAGATCCCTGTTGTTCAAGCCGGAAGAGTTTACGAATTTATAATCTTTCAAGCCTAACTCGGCTGCTTTTTTATTCATTTTTTCAACATGATTCTTCTCTGTTCCTGAAAGAACTTCTGCCAGTGCAACAGTTGCTGCATTACCAGAATGGATTGCCATTGCTTCATATAATTCTTTTACCGTATAATCTTCACCTTGGGTTAATCCGACATTGGATAGGCCAGGTGCAGCTGACAACTTATGGACATACTCATTGATTTTTACCTTTTGATCCCACTTAAGCTTTCCTTCCTTGACTGCTTCTAGGACCATGTATTCTGTCATCATTTTAGACATGGACGCTACTCCAAGGACGACATCGGAATTTTTCTCATATAAAACTCTTCCTGTACCTGCGTCAATCAGCATGGCTGCTTCAGCATCGATGCCTAACTGTCCCTCTGCTGCTTCTGCTTCCACTGAAAATCCGGAAAACATAGTTGTGATCGTTAAAATGAATGCTGCAAAGAACATTGAAAGCTGTTTCTGTTTACGATTCAAGACGAATTTCCCTCCAAAATTTTTATAAAATATCTATGAAACTTTCATATTTGTTGACCCCTGAAAAATCACACCCGTTAAGTTTAACATAAAAAAAATGAAAAAAATAGACAGAGAATAGTCACTCTGTCTATTGAAAAATAAGGAAAAAACAGCTGATATACAGGTAAAAAGTCACAGTCCCTGTCTGTTTTCCAAAATATAAAATTAGCTCATAGAGTAATTCGGTGCTTCCTTCGTGATCTGGACATCATGCGGATGACTCTCTCTTAGGCCTGCACCAGTCATCTTGATGAATTGGGCGTTCTCCCTTAATTCTTCAAGATTGGCAGTGCCGCAATATCCCATACCTGAGCGAATACCGCCTACAAGCTGATAAATCGTATCTGTAAGAGGACCTTTATAAGGAATTCTTCCTTCAATGCCTTCCGGAACGAACTTCTTATTATCTTCCTGGAAATAACGGTCTTTAGAGCCCTTTTCCATTGCCCCAACTGAGCCCATTCCACGATATACCTTAAAGCGTCTTCCCTGGTAGATTTCAGTTTCCCCTGGACTTTCACTGACACCTGCAAGCAAGCTGCCTAGCATGACGGCATGCCCACCTGCTGCAAGAGCTTTGACGATATCTCCTGAATATTTAATACCGCCATCTGCAATGATTGCTTTGCCGTGCTTACGTGCTTCTGTCGCACAATCATATACAGCAGTAATTTGCGGAACGCCTACTCCAGCTACAACCCTCGTTGTACAGATTGATCCTGGCCCAATGCCGACCTTGACAATATCCGCCCCAGCTTCTATTAAGTCTCTTGTCGCTTCTGCAGTCGCAACATTTCCAGCAATAATATTCAGTTCAGGGTAGCTTTCCCGAATTTGCTTTACCGTTTCAATGACACCCTTAGAATGGCCATGCGCTGTATCGACAACAATGACGTCTACATGAGACTTAACAAGCAGCTCGACCCGTTTCATCGTATCGGCTGTTACTCCAACTGCAGCACCGCAAAGCAAGCGGCCTTGCGCATCCTTCGAAGAGTTCGGGAACTCAATCACTTTTTCAATATCCTTGATGGTAATGAGCCCTTTCAGTACGCCTTCGTCATTTACTAGTGGGAGTTTTTCAATCTTATGGCGCTGAAGGATCTTTTCCGCTTCTTCAAGGGTCGTTCCCACGGAAGCAGTCACCAGTTCCGTTTTCGTCATCACTTCTTCGATTTTAATGGAGTAATCCTGGATAAAACGCATATCACGGTTCGTAATGATTCCAACAAGCTTTTGCTCTTCCTCATTATTGACGATTGGGACACCAGAAATGCGGTATTTCCCCATCAAATGTTCAGCATCAAATACTTGATGATCTGGAGTTAGAAAGAACGGATCGGTAATGACTCCACTTTCAGAACGTTTTACTTTATCGACCTGGTCAGCCTGCTGCTCAATGGACATGTTTTTATGGATGATACCAAGACCGCCCTGCCTGGCAATAGAAATGGCTAGTTCAGATTCTGTTACAGTATCCATGCCGGCACTGATGATTGGGATATTCAATCTCAAAGTCTCCGTCAAGTTGACCTTCAGGCTCACATCCTTTGGCAGTACCTCCGATTTGGCTGGCACTAACAGCACATCATCAAACGTTAATCCTTCTTTCGCAAATTTACTTTCCCACATAGTAAAATGACCCCCTTTAAGAAAATATTATTTGTAGGTTATCAATTGGTTAAAATACTGTCAAGAAGGTTATTATTTGTCCGACTTTTCAAATAACTTGGAGGTTTTTCATGTGTCTACGCCTTATAAGGAATGGAATAGTTACACTCTCTTTTTTTCTGCAGAGTATTCACAAGCCTATCTGAAAAAATGCTACCGTAAAATCAACATTGACCAGCCTGACATGAAAAGCTTTGAAAACTGTTATCCCTTTATGTATTATCTCGAACATGGGAAACTTTACTACGAACAGGCCGAAAAGTCTCCGCTGGCCATCCAGCCAATCCTGCTCTTTTACGGACTTGTCCATCTAATAAAAGCATGTATCCTGACAGTTGAACCTGATTACCCAGAAACCACATCTGTTCTTGCTCACGGAGTTTCAACAAGGAAACGGAAAAAACAACAATACAGCTTTACGGATGATGAAGTGAAAATCCAAAAGAATGGATTGTTCTCTCTTATGGCAGAAAAGATGTTCCACATGAAACAATTGGAAGGAGATAAAGCAACAATGGGTGATGTATTGGAGCTGATCCCAGAATTGTCCGGCATCTTTTCTAATTTAAGAGGAAAACAAAATTTCGAAGTTGTCACAGCTGCCGAGACAGGTTTTTCGCTGCCAAAATCAATAATCGACCAATTCCATATGACGGAGAACCGCTTTAAGGAATTCTTGCAGACCAAATCTTCTATCCCTGTTTCTTTTGTGGAAGATCCCAACCTCATCAGGTTTGAAGCAAACTTAAGCGAAGCATCAGAACCCCTCCCATTAAAATATAATCTTGAAGAGCAGCATTATGTATTCCCCTTAAATAAAGGCGATTTATTTCTATTTCCAGAACTGCTGCTGCACTACCTATTGTTATATAATCTTGGGATGATCGCGCGCTATGAAACAGAATGGTGGAGTGAGTTAATTAAAATGATGCCCAATGAAGACTATCCCTTGATTCAAGCTTTTTTACAATCCACATTAAAAAAAGGACCTTACTTAATTTACCAGTATCTAATGAAAAAGTAATAGCACCAAGGGTATGAAGCCAGTACAGTCAAAAGGAGAATGTTTAGATAATACAATTTCGGGAATTTCAAATATATGGACAACGCATAACTGAGGAGGTTTTAATATGGATAGAAAAAAACTAATGATGACAACTGTTGCTCTAGGTACAGCATACTTGCTAAAAGATCAAAAGTCACGCACGAAGGTAATGGATCAATTGCAATCTCTTGGGAAGAAAGTGAAGAAGTAAAGAAAGAATTAGACCCTTTGATGAATTCAAAGGGTCTTTTAATTGTGGATATAGATGTGAATTCAGAACTTGATGGGAGTTAACTCCATGTTCGGACAGCTTTTGGGTTTCTTCCTCCAAACATGTCTGAAGTTGCACCTACTTCCGACAACTTTTCATTCTTTTCCTCTAAACCTGTCTGAAGTTGCACCTACTTCGGACAACTTTTCATTGGTTTCCTCTAAACCTGTCTGAAGTTGCTCTTACTTCGGACAACTTTTCGTTCTTTTCCTCTAAACCTGTCTGAAGTTGCTTCTTCTTCTGACAGCTTTTCCTTCTTTTCCTCTAAACCTGTCTGAAGTTGCTCTTACTTCGGACAGCTTTTCCTGCTTTTTCTCTAAACCTGTCTCAAGTTGCACTTACTTCGGACAACTTTCCTATGGTTTTCTCCAAACCTGTCTGAAGTTGCCTCTACTTCGGACAGCTTTTCTATTTTTTTTCCCAAACCTGTCTGAAGTTGCTCCTGCTTCGGACAACTTTTCATTGTTTTCCTCTAAACTTGTCTGAAGTTGCTTCTACTTCGGACAACTTTTTGCTGTTTTCCTCTAAACCCGTCTGAAGTTGTTCTACTTCGGACAACTTTTCCTGCTTTTTCGCCAAACCTGTCTGAATCCATTGGGTATATTATCAGTTGCTTCACTAATTCCAGCATCGGTTATAAATCTGAATACAAAAAAAAGAACAGCCATTACAGCTGTTCTTTCATGTGCCCGGCGGCGTCCTACTCTCACAGGGGGAAACCCCCAACTACCATCGGCGCTGAGAAGCTTAACTTCCGTGTTCGGTATGGGAACGGGTGTGACCTTCTCGCCATCGCCACCAGACTATTTGGTTAAAGGAATGTATTTATTCCTTCAAAACTAGATAATGTGTAAGAAGAAGAAGAAGAACGAGTAATCTATTTTGGTT
>NZ_JAGGQU010000028.1:0-49985 GCF_018613155.1 Bacillus sp. ISL-55
TCGAGGGGCTAGGCGCTGTAGCTGGATTAAGAAAACCCCTATAGTTATCCACAACAAAATTATTTTATAATTTCCTCTGCATGTACAAGAAAGGCTCCCAAAAACTTGGGTGCCTTTCTGATTTATTTCTTTACCATTGCAAAAAACAACCGCTCAGCTTCTGGCTCGGGGCTTTTAAGTGTATAGTCTCCGGTTACCTCAATACTTTCAAAGCCTGCCTGCGCTAACCATTTTAAATAGGAATCTTCGGGATATGTACGCTGGTAATGCAATTCATCGACTCGGTCATACTTTCCGGATCCTTCATCCCGGACGAAAAAGGTGAGCTCGTGTTCAACACTGTGAGCGCCTTCTCCCTTGAAGCTATTCCAAATATAAGTGATTTCTTCATCATCCCAGGTAAATGTCGCGTCTGCGAAAATCTGTTCCATTTTATAGATAGAATGAACATCAAACAGGAATAAGCCCCCTTTTTTCAAAAGGCGGGATACCCCTTCAAATGTCTGGCGGACTGCCAGTTCATCGTCTAAATAATTCAGCGAATCACAAAAGATGCCGATGATATCAAATTCACCTAAGTCATCAAGCTCTGTCATGTCCTGCTGGAAAAATTGTATTGGCAACGATAGCGCCTGAGCTTTCGACTGGGCTACAGAGAGCATATCACTTGATAAATCCGCGCCGGTCACATCAAACCCTTTTTGCGCAAATCTTATAGATAGCTCCCCGGTTCCGCATGCGAGGTCGAGGAGCTTCATTCCGTTCACTTGATATTTCTCTTTGTATGCCTCTACAATCGAAACCCATTCATCATAGGGAACATCCTGCATGAGCTCATCATACAAATAAGCGAACCTTTCGTAAGACATTAATTAAGCTCACTCTGCACGTTTTCGATCGGAGCATCTCCCCATAGGCGCTCAAGGTTATAGTAGCTTCGCTCTTCTTTGTGGAAGACATGGACAACAACATCACCGATATCAATCAGCACCCACCTTGCTTCGTCAAAACCTTCGATTCTCTTAAGATTATATCCCTGCTCTTCTGCTTTTTCCCTGATTTCACGGGCAATTGCCTGTACCTGCTTATCAGAATTCCCGTGGCAGATGACAAAGTAATCGGCAATCAAAGAGATGCCTTTCATATTCAGTACCATAATATCTTCTGCTCTTTTATCGTCTGCTGCTTTTACTGCTGTTATTAATAATTCGCGCTCACTCATTAAATCAACCTCCTGAATTTTGTACGATGCTGTTGTAGGCACTAAATGTATCTGGAAAGACCGGCTGGGTTTTCTTCATTAAAAATTGAATTGTATTTTTCATGGATTGAATCAATGCCCTGTCCAAATCATTCTCTGCCAATTCCCTGACTTCTTCCACTCCTGGAAAATGGCGGCCTGGCTCAATATAATCAGCCAGATAGATGACTTTATCAAGAAGCGTCATGCCAACCCTTCCTGAAGTATGGTAACGGATTGCATCAAGAATTTCCTTGTCGTCGATTCCCGCTTCCGTTTCTGCGAGAAATGCCCCGACCGGCGCATGCCAGAGCTCACTGTTAAACTCAAGCAAGATTGCAGGCATTTTTTGTTCCTCAATGATTTGTCTCATCTCATCCTTGGGCCGGAATTTAGCATAATCATGAAAAATGGCAGCCAGTTCCGCTTTCTTGATATCCGCTCCATATTTCCCGGCCAGCTTGATGGCTGTCTCCATCACACCAAGAGTATGCTGATAGCGGTGTTCAGTTAGTTGTGGCTTCACAATCTGAAGTGCTTGTTCACGTTCCATATAAACCATGCTCCTCTATATAAACCCTAACCGGATCGGGCAGCAGATAGCGTATGCTTCGGCCGTCCCTCACTCTTTCTCTAATCATACTTGAAGAGATATCCATTTGCGGTGTCTCTGCATAAAGAATATCATACGGTGTTTCAGTACTGTATGATGGCCTGCTGACACCCACAAACTTGACCATTTTCATTAATTCATCTATTTTATGCCATTTGGGCAGATATTCAACCATATCCCCACCAATGATAAAGTGGAAGTCGGTTTCTTTATACATATCTTTTAATATTTTCATCGTTTCATACGTGTAAGATCGGCCGCTTCTCTCAAGTTCTGCTTTCTCAATCCTGAATTGCTTGTTATCAGCGAGCGCAAGTTCAAGCATAGCCAGCCTGTCTGAATGGCTGATGGGCTCGTCTACAGTTTTATGCGGCGGCACCTGATTTGGCATGAACCAAACCTCATCAAGTCCATAAGCATGTAACACTTCATTGGCAATAACTAAATGTCCGTTATGCGGCGGGTTGAAGGTTCCGCCTAAAATGCCGACTTTTTTCAAACAGGCACCTCCCAGTATTTATCTTGGAAGAACGATTTGCTTATTTTCCCGGGACTCTTTATATAGAACAATGGTATTACCAATTACCTGGACAAGCTCTGCCTTTGCACCGCGAGAGAGCTGTTCAGCCACAGTATCCTTATCCTCATCACAGTTCTGCAGGATGCTTACCTTAATCAACTCTCTTGCTTCCAGCACATCTGCGATTTGCTTAATCATATTTTCATTTACCCCACCTTTTCCAACTTGAAAAATTGGAGTAAGATGATGGGCTTTCGATCTTAAAAAACTTTTCTGCTTACCTGTTAACATATGTTAACCTCCTAAATTTCTTAAAACATTCATTTCCATTCTATCAACGTCAGGAAAAATCCCTGTCCATATCTCAAAAGCAAGCGCTCCCTGGAACACAAACATTCCTACACCATTCTGGACAGCAGCTCCCATTCTGGAGGCTTCTTTTAAAAACTTTGTTTGCAATGGATTATAAATTATATCACTAACTATTGTATTTGGGGTGATGTTTTCTGGAGACAGCGGCAAATTTTCTGTATCAGGCACCATACCAATAGAAGTTGTCTGGATGATTAGCTGATATTCAGCAAGTGACTTTTCAGCCGCCTCCCGCCCAATAACTTTTGATTCCACTTTGAAAGGGCAAGAGTTGACAAGCTCTTCAGCCTTTTCGGGAGTGCGGTTATACAGGTCAATACGCTCGATCCCGGCCTGGGCCATCGAAAAGTAAATGGCTCTCGAAGCTCCACCTGCACCAATAATCAAAGCTGATCTTGAACAAAGATCAGCATCCATATATTCAAGCCCTTTAACAAAGCCTGGGCCATCAGTATTATAGCCTACCAGAAGGCCATTTTCATTTTTGACTGTGTTGACTGCTCCTATTGCCATTGCCAAAGGATCGACTTTATCCAGGTGAGGGATGATATCTGTCTTATGCGGAATTGTTACATTGAACCCACTCACACCTATCGCTTTCAAGCCTTTCACAGCATCCGGAAGATTATCTTTGCTCACATGGAATGGCAAATAAACCGCATCTATTCCATAAAAATCAAATAAATCATTGTGCATGGCAGGAGACATTGAATGAGCGATAGGATCCCCGATGACACCGAACAATTTTTTCATTAACGTCTCCCACCCTTTCTTTTTGACTTGATCCTGCTAACAACGGTTCCTAAATAAGTGACCTTCTCAGCATTACATGAACGCCTTTAGGGACATGTGCCGCGATTTTTGCGCCCGCATCATTGACCGTTATCCAGCCAAGCCCTGAAAATACTACATCGGTTTTGGCTTCCTTAATAGTGAACTCATGTCGGACAAGTTCAGGGAATTCATCCATCTGCTCACGCCGCGGCGGTGTCAGCAGCTCACCTGCATGATTCTTATACAGCTCATCCGCCTTTTCAAGCTTTGTCCGATGAATGTTGATTTCATTCGGCACATAGCATGAAAAAGACCTTCTGCCGCCTGATATATAATCGAAACGTGCGAGACCGCCGAAAAACAGTGTCTGCTCTTCATTCAATTGGTACACCTTCGGCTTGATTTCTTTTTTAGGAGTGATGAACTTCAAATCACGCTTATCCACGTAGTGCGCCATCTGATGATGGTTGATGATGCCCGGTGTATCGACAATCGCTTTTCCGTCCTCAAGCGGTATTTCTATCATGTCAAGTGTAGTACCCGGAAAGTGAGAAGTGGTGATGATATCACCTTCCCCTGTCACTTCCTTGATGATTCTATTGATAAAAGTAGATTTCCCTACATTTGTACAGCCTACAATATAAACGTCCTTGCCATCGCGATATTCATCTATTGCCGCAGCAGCTTCCCTGATATTATACCCTTTTGCAGCACTAACGAGGGATACATCAATCGGATTGAGTCCCAAATCCCTGGATTCTTTCTTCATCCAGTCAATCAATTTTCTTTGTTTGACCGATTTAGGTACCAGATCAGCTTTATTGCCGATCAATAATACTGGATTTTTCCCGGCAAAACGCTGGATGCCTGGCAGCCAGCTCCCATTGAAGTCAAAAATATCAACAATCTTGACAATCAGGGCATCCCTGCTGCTAAGCTCGTTCAATATTTTTAAAAAGTCGTCATCCGTCAGGCTAACATCCTGGATCTCATTATAATTTTTCAAGCGGAAGCATCTCTGGCATACGACAACTTCTTTTTCTAATGAAGAGGCCGGAGCATACCCTAATTCCTCTGGATTTTCCGTCTGGATTTTCACACCACAGCCTGTACAGTTAAATTGCTCACTCAAATTTTAGTCCTCCCAATTCAGCTTTCCTTGTTTCCTGAACCAATTTAATATTCTTCTTTCTACTTTCCTGTTGAATCTAGTCACAAACCCATCCGTCTGGGCAACCGGAACAACGAGAATCGTATGGAAGCCGCTTCTGTTGCCGCCAAGTACATCAGTTAAAAGCTGGTCACCAATCACGACCGTTTCTTCTTTTCGCAATCCCATTTGCTTTAATGCTTTATTAAATGCAGTAGTCATCGGTTTCCTCGCTTGAAATATAAAGGGTATTCTAAGCGGATCAGAAAATGACCTGACTCTTTTTTCATTATTATTTGAAACAATTGTTACGAGTATTTCATTTTTCCTCATATTATCAAACCACTCAATGAGCTTTGGGGTCGCAAGCGGACGATCCCACTCAACGAGTGTGTTATCAAGATCTGTTATAATGCCCTTCACACCTTTGTCTTTTAGGCTTTCGGGCGTGATTTCAAATATACTTTTCACATGCTGGTCCGGCAAAAAATGCTTTAGCAATTTCATTACACCTCATTAATTAAATTCCTAACATACCGTTAACATCATACCCAATTTAATCCTCGTATTCAAAACAAACATTTGAATGGATAGGAAATAATGAAAAATACCGGTTAAAGGTCGACAAAAACACCATTTATTCCTTCAACTTCAACTTTTTTTAAAATATTCCAAAAAACTTTTCGACAAAATCCAACGTTTTCCAATCCTGTGGATAACATTATTCACATAACACACATTGATTTTATTAATAATTTCCCATTTATAAACAAATTAATCACAGGTTATCCACTGCCAACTGTGGATAATTAGAACAGTTGTTCTCCGTGTTTCATTCTGCTAGAGTAGGGGTAGAACGAATTAACTTACAATTATATGCAATTAACATCTGTTTTAGAAGATCCTTTTGGGGGTGAATGACTGGAATGCGTAAACTGTCGGACGAGCTGTTGATCGAGTCTTATTTTAAAGCAAGAGAATTGAATTTAAGTTATGAATTTATTCGTTTGATTGAAACGGAAATCCACCGGCGTTCATTATCTAACCGAATAAAAGCCTCATCCTGACAGCCCCTAAAAGGGCTTTTTTTTTGTTAAACGGAATAGAAAAGGATAAAGGCACAGCTTCAGCCTGTGCCCCTCGCTTTTCATCCTTGTCTATTTAATGTGCCGATTTTCTCGCCATATTTTATATGGTATGGAGGAGTAATTTGCGGCAGCAGGTTCATAGTGTCTTTTTCGAACAGCAGGACTACAGTCGAACCGAAGGTGAAGTATGCCATTTGATCACCTTTCTCCAGTTTCGTTCCACCATGTGTTGTTTCAATCGAATTGACAAACATGGCGCCTACCTTAATAACAGCTGCCATACCCACTTCGTGCCTGATTTCAGTGATTTTACGGTAGTTTTTAGATAATGGGTAGTTTCCATATTTCAATCCCATCTTATTGACAGGGTACGACTTCATGCCCAATGTCCACTGATTGATTACCTCACCAGTTACCGGGCTGTGAATTTGGTGGTAATGGCTTGGACTCAGATAAAAGATCATATAAGTACCCTGCTCGTACCTGGCCATCGCTTCGTCACTTCCGAGCATCTCAGAAATAGAATAAACCTTTCCCTTTACAAGGATCGTTTTATCAGCCTCGATTTGTCCAATCTCTTCGATTACTGAATCTACTGGACTAACAACTGACAATGGATCCTCATCTATTCTCCTTGCACCTTCTTTAAGATTCCTGATGAAAAATTGATGGAGATTTTCATATTCCCCGATTGGCTTCTCCATTTCCTCCTGGTTGATGTTATACGTTTTAGCAAATGAAGGAATAATTCTTTTGCTGCTATTGGATTTTGCGAATTTATGCAAAATGGCCGAAGTCCACTTCCCATTTGTCAATTCTATAAGCAAGCGGTATATAGATTGGAACAATACTCTTACCTCCGATTATTATTTGAGTGTTTGCTCAGATGAAATTTTGTTTTGCGGGATTTAATCTGAAATTTCGAAAACTATCAAAAGAAATCTTTACGAAATAGCATAATCAGCTTAGAATTATATATTATTATATAATAACCCATTGTGCTAGTTCCCTTTTCCCACATAAGGAGTGAAATTATGTTTTTACACGATGTACTCGACTCTACTCGTAAGAAAGTAAAATCCCAGACAGCCAATCTTCTGACATTGGCGAATCTTGCGCTAGGTGGATTTGCGATAATTGTTGCCATTCATGACAACCTGAATTTAAGCCTTTTATTGATTTTCATTGCCGCCCTAGCGGATCGATTTGACGGTATGGTTGCAAGAAAGCTTAATATAGAATCAGAACTTGGAAAGCAGCTGGATTCCATGAGTGATATTATATCATTTGGAGTTGCACCTGCATTATTAATCTACCAGGGAATTTTATCCGATTTCGGTGCTCCCGGAGCCTTCTTCATCGTTTTTTACATAGGCTGCGGCGCCTTCCGGCTGGCACGATTCAATATCACCGAGAACACCGGCTATTTCACAGGTTTGCCAATCACAGCAGCAGGAGTGCTGGCAACGCTAAGCTTCCTGGCCATTCCCCACTTACCGCCTCAGACTTTCCTGTTCATTATGATGACTCTTAGCCTGCTTATGGTCAGTCCATTCAAGTTGAGAAAAGTATAAAACCCAGCCTGGATGGCTGGGTTTTTGCATGATTATTTGTATTCAACCCTGACCCACTTACGGACCGAGCTTACTGTTTGCTGAGTCTCTCTACTGGAAAACAGTACTTTTACTCAGTCAATGCCATAAATTCTTCGACATCCTCCACACACATACGGACTGCTTTTTCCCAGAAATCCTTTTTCGTAAGGTCGACGTTCAGGTGTTTTTGTGCCAGCTCCTCGACTGTCATGGAAGCGGAGTCCTTCAACAGGGCG
The DNA here is from genome assembly GCF_018613155.1 of Bacillus sp. ISL-55. Taxonomy (GTDB): domain Bacteria; phylum Bacillota; class Bacilli; order Bacillales; family Cytobacillaceae; genus Mesobacillus. The sequence continues at coordinate 7,589 of NZ_JAGGQU010000028.1, forward strand.
ATATATTTTTCTTCATATCCCTTGCCTTCTTCCTGGGCCATTGCGTAAATGCCAAGGGAGAATAAGTAACCGAATGTATATGGGAAATTATAAAACGGCACTCCAGTGATAAAGAAGTGCAGCTTCGAAGCCCAGAATAACGGGTGATACTCCTCCAGAGCTCCTCCATATGCTTCGGTTTGTGCGTTTTCCATCAATTCACCCAGTCTTTCAGCGTTGACAACTCCCTGCTTGCGCTCTTCATAGAATTTCGTCTCAAACAGGAACCTGGAATGAATATTCATCAATAGCGCGACCGACCGCTGAATTTTATCCTCTAACAGACTGAGCTTCTCTTCTTTTGATTTCGCATTTTTTACAGATGCGTCGGAAACAATCATTTCAGCGAATGTAGAGGCGGTTTCAGCAACGTTCATCGCATAATTACGATTCAGCAAGTGTAAATCCCTCATGGCATATGTGTGGAACCCATGTCCAAGCTCGTGAGCCAATGTGGATACATTGGATGGTGTGCCTGAGTAGGTCATGAATATTCGGGATTGACTGCTCTCCGGAAAGAAAGTATGGAATCCTCCAGGAGCTTTTCCTGGACGGTCTTCCGCTTCAATCCACTTATTTTCAAATGCCATTTTCGCAAAGTCGGCCATTTCCTTGCCAAATTGCTCGAAATTATCGACGATGAAATCTGCCCCTTCCTGATAGGACATTTTGGATTCAGCGCTGCCAATTGGCGCATCCAAATCATACCAGCTAAGCTTTTCAACTCCAAGCAGCTTCGCTTTACGATTCAGGAACTGAACAAATGGTTCCTTATTATCGGAGATGACTTCCCACATGGCATCAAGAGTTTCTTTTTTCATCCTATTAATATCAAGCGGCTCTTGCAATACATCTTCCCAGCCGCGGAGCTTATAGACATTCAAACGAAAGCCTGCAAGGTGGTTCAGGGTCTTTGCGTAGAAATCCTCTTTCTCTCCCCAGGCTTTTTCCCATTGTGCAAAAATTTCCTTACGGACAGAACGATCAGCATCGGAGAGTTTATTGGCTGCCTGGCCGACAGATAAACTTTCCTCTTTATAATTGATCTTTGTATTGCCAACTAGAAGGTCATACATTTGGCCCCAGCTATGGTAGCCGTCTACACTCAATGCATTGATTGCTGATTCCTCTTTTTCTGAAAGCTTTTCCGCAGCCCGTTCGCGGCGCTCTGTCAGTACAAAACGCAGCTCATGCAACAGTCCTTCCTGGACAAGCTCCTCCCAAACACGTTCCGAAAAGCTGGATAGCTTCTGGTCAAAGGTCGTCAGCGCTGTTTGCAATGATGCACTAAGCTCTGTAACGGCCGATTTTAATTGTCCGGCCTTTTTATCACCAGTATTCTGAGCATGCAGACAGCTTACAAAAGCCCCTGCCTGCCTTACTTTCCTGGCTGCTCCATCAAACATTTCAACAAGACTCTCCAGCCTGCCAGCTTCACTTGCCTGATCAGCTGGCTGCCAGCCCTCAAGTTCCTTCTTGAATTGTGTGATTTCCTCACCTGCAGCCTTTAGGTGCGCAGCGAATTCAGGTGAATCACTACCTCCTTCAAAAAATACCTCTAAGTCCCAGACTTCTGAGTATGTATTGGACATTGATTGGTTCCCCCTTTTTTTCTATTATATTATTATAATGTTATTTTTCTAAAATTTCTATTTTTTCAAACCTCTTTCTGAACAAGTTAACAAAACATAAGGACAGGAAAAAGGTTTATCCCTGTTTTCAGGATAAACCTTTTTGCCCTCTATCCGTAAAAATACCACCATCCGCCAAAAATCAGGACGATGACCAGCAGGATGATGAACAGTGCAAACCATACACCACTTCCGCCGTAATATCCCGGATAACCTCCATAGGGCGCACCGTATGGTGGATAGTAACCGTAAGGCATACTTTCACTCTCCTTTTCTGTATCCTGTTATTACTTTATGGGATTCTGTCCATTTTGGTTTGGGCTTTTTGCGAACCTTTTTAAAAAATCAAGAAGCATAAAAAGACCCAAGTGATATGTGAAATTTCATTTTAAGTGCACGGTTTTTTCAAACTTTTCGTGTAAGATAAACTCAAGAATATTTTCAAGGGGTTTTTATATGTCCACGATTTTGTTAGTAGATGATGAAACGCGTATGCTTGATTTGCTTGCCCTTTATTTAACACCAGCAGGATATAATTGCATTAAAAGAACTTCCGGCAACGAGGCGATCAGCTTCCTGGAGGATAACCATGCTGATCTCGTGCTGCTTGATGTCATGATGCCCGAGATGGATGGCTGGGAGACATGCAGTGAAATTCGCAGGCACTGGGATATTCCCGTCATCATGCTCACTGCCAGAAGTGAGAAGCCAGACGTTGTCAGAGGTCTAAAAATAGGAGCTGATGACTATATAACCAAGCCTTTTGATGAGGGTGAATTAATTGCTAGAATTCAAGCAGTGCTTCGGAGACAAACTGTCAAAAGTCCCCTTCTCAATTTCAATGGCTTGAAACTTAACACAGACTCCTATGAAGTACAGTTTAATGGCATTTTGATTCCTCTGACGCCAAAGGAGTTTGCCTTGCTCACTCTATTTTTGCAAAACATTAATAAGGTTTTCACAAGGGAACACTTAATCTCAACCATATGGGGATATGGTGTCGATACAGAAGACCGTACGATTGATTCGCATGTGAGGAACCTTAGGGATAAACTTCGTAAGTCAGGTTTTACGGTGGATGAATATTTGTCTACTGTTTGGGGCGTGGGCTATAAATGGATTCATTAAGTTCGTATTTTTGTTTAATAAGGTTTCATTCATAATCCTTTGGATAAAGAGAAATAATAGTGACGTTAACTTAGATAGGAGGATTATAGAATTGAAAGTTTATACGATCGTCTGGGTGGACAGGATGCCATTTCAAAAGTAGTTGATGTTTTTTACGAAAAGGTACTAGCCGATGAAACAGTCAATAAGTTTTTCGAGGAAACGGACATGGAAAAACAGCGCAGGCATCAATCATTGTTCATCAGCTGGGCATTGGGCGGACCGAACCAATATTCCGGAAGAAGCATGGAACTCGCACATAAAGGCATGAACCTGAATGACGAGCACTTTGGGGCCATCGCCAATCACCTTGCTGCTAGCCTGAGAGAGTTCAATGTATCGGAAGAAGACATCAATCAAGTACTGGAGAAACTGACAGGCATGAAGAATGATATTCTATATAAATGAAGAAAAGGAGAGGGGGATTTAATTCCCCTCTCCTTCTATTTATTCAATTGTTTCGGCAGGTTTTGCAGGAAGGAGATCATTAAAGTCATGCCTTCTCTTGTTTCTTTCTGCGTGACAGCCTTCATCAACTGCATGGATGATAACGGTTCTTTATCCTTTGTTTCTTCTTGAGCATTATGGAACGCAGTAAGCATACCTTCCACCAGATCAATGGCACCAAGCTGGACGAATGAATCTGCAAGTTCTACACCTTTGATTGCTTTCTCGGCCATATCCGTAACCATAGGTCCAGTCATGGCCCCCTTCATGGCAGCTGCCATATCCGCAAGCTGCATCAAAGATTTCAAGACACCTGTTTCTTCCATGCGCTTTACTTCCATTAAAGTACGCTCGAGGTTCTCAGCCACCTCAGGAAGGGCTTTTAATAAAGAAAGCGTTTCAGGCTGAAGCAAATCATCGGCCATCTCGACCATCTTTACGCCGGTTTCGGCAATCGTCGAGACCATTTCACCAGTTACCGCATTCATGGCTGCATCGGTGAAGCTGACAATTTTATGTTGAGCATTTTGTTGAGCTTGAGGTGTTTCTGTAGCCATCTCAACCACCCCTTCTATAAAATCCCTTTGGCATTTAACCAGTAAAGCTCATTGTATACTGCTTTGAACCAGTGCAGCAGGTCAGAAGTCTCTGCTGGCTGCGGCGGGTTATTGTAGTCAAACGTAATCATGCTGGCATCTTCAAGGCTATTTTCAAGGAAGCAAGCTACCTTTCCATTGTATACAGCTGTTTCCGGGCGACCAGTCAATCTGCTGATGATATTGGCGACAAGTGATTCAGATTGATAGTGGGCTGTTGAACCAGCTTTGCTGATTGGAAGGTTCGTAGCATCACCAATTACGTACACATCATCCTGGCCAATCATTTTCAATGTTGTACGGTTTGTTGGAATGAAGCCGGATTCATCTCCAATACCAGAATCCATCACTGCTTTAGCGCCAGTATGGGCTGGAATTGTAATCAGCATGTCATATTCATGTTCAGATCCATCCATTGTGATGGCCACTTTGCGCTTAGGATCCACTTCTTCAAGATTGAAGAACGTTTCGTATTTGATATCGCGCTTTTCAAACTGTGGAAGTCCCCATTCTGCAACTGGAACCAATGAATGGATACGTCCGATAGGATAAGCATATTTGATTTCGATATCCTTGCGTCGGCCATTTTTGCGGTAATAGTCATCAAGCATCAATGCCAGCTCAAGCGGAGCAGCAGGACATTTATGCGGCACATCGATCGTAATCAGGATTTTCCCTTTTTCCATCGCTGCAAGATCATCGCGCAGGCGTTCTGCACCATCAAGTGTATAGAAATTGTGCGCCCCTTCTCTTAAGCCAGGTACACTGTCGAGGTCAGGATGTGATCCAGTTGCGATGACAAGATAGTCATATTGATACTGTTTCTTTCCCTTGACCATTTTTTTATCGACATCAATTTTTTCTACATCATCATATACAAGGTTTACATGTCGATGAACAAGTGCTTCCTGTTTTCTGATGAAGTGCTCAGATGGCTTTTCATTGAAAGCGATGAATAAGTATCCTGGCTGGTAGATATGCTTTTCTGTATTGGAAATCAAAGTGACTTCGACTTCACGCTTCTTGATTTCTTCCCCAAGCTGGCGGGCTAATCTGTTAGCGACCATTGTTCCCGCGCTGCCGGCACCAAGAATAACAATTTTCTTTGTCATTTGGTCCACACCTCTTTATTGGATTCTTTGATGAAGGCTGTTATCTGAACAAACAGCGATCGATTACTTAACCTTTTTAACCGCGATCTTGAATTCATCGCCTTCATTTTCGAGGTAAGCAATTTCGTGGCCCATTTTGTTAACCCATTCAGGAATATCAACTGCTGAACCTTTATCAGTAGAAAGGACTTCCACTACATCGCCAACTTGTGCTGTCTTGATTCCTTTTACCAATTCCATTAACGGTCCAGGGCAATATGCTCCTCTTGCATCGATTGATTTAGTTACTTGTACTTCACTCATGATTTTTTTCCTCCAGTATAATTAAGTTTTGTGTTAAAATGAGAAAAGATTTTTTATTTTTGCATGAAGGGGAAAAAGCTTGAAAGGCCTGCACGCCATATCACTTTTTCCTGCTTCTGCAGCTTACATTGTAATAACAGTTGCACCCTGAGTCATACCAAGGAATTTTGTAACCCCGATTACTCCATCAAATACATCGATCATGTCTTCTTCTTGCCAATCCATGATGTCCATTGCAAGTGCGCATCCGTAAATATTAAGCTCTCCCATATCCTTTCCTTCCTGTAAAAGTGAATCGAACAACGGGATTTTCTTAGCCAGCATTTCCTTACCAATCGTTCCAGTGATGAAATCAGTAGTTTCAAAGCTGTCTTTCCGGAAAGATTTCAATGCGTTCATAGTGACGAATACATTCACAGTCATGCCAGACATTGATGCAACTGAGCCTACAAGCGCTCCTGCATGAAGCTTTTCAAGATCTTCCGATAATAAAATGACCGCTAAAGATGGTGCTTGCTGTTCCATAATTTATTTCCTCCTAATAATTTCGAATGATTTTTCTTTACACCTGAATTATACCCATACCCCTACATCTATGTCTGTTTCTTTTATGTGAACGTTCTTAGTCTAAAAAGTGACAAAACAAGGTGTTCACAGAATTAACTATTGATTCATCGCACTTTTATTCTGGATTATATTCCCAAAACAAAATATTTAATCGGACAGACACAATCCACCCCTTTAAAACATAGGAATTTATTATAGGCGAAAGCCTAAAAAAGCGGGGGTGGAAACATGTCGGGCATACTAACAGCACTCGGCTACTTAGTTAAAGAAGTGATCCTTCTTGTTTCGTATGTTAAAAACAATGCATTTCCTCAACCGTTATCTGCAGCTGATGAGCGAAAGTACTTAAGGTTGATGGCAAATGGCGATCCACACGCAAGAAATATGCTGATTGAGCACAATCTGAGACTTGTCGCGCATATCGTGAAAAAGTTCGAAAACACCGGCGAGGATTCGGAGGATTTGATTTCTATCGGAACAATTGGCCTGATCAAGGCAATCGAAAGCTATTCGGAAGGCAAAGGAACCAAACTGGCAACATATGCTGCCCGCTGCATTGAGAACGAGATTCTTATGCATTTGCGGGCATTGAAGAAAACCAAGAAGGATGTTTCATTGCATGACCCTATCGGCCAGGACAAAGAAGGAAATGAAATTTCGCTGATTGATGTCCTGAAGTCTGAATCAGAAGATGTTATTGATACCATCCAGCTCAATATGGAGCTTGAAAAAGTAAAAGAATATATCGATGTCCTTGATGAACGTGAAAAAGAGGTCATTGTTGGCCGCTTTGGCCTTGATTTAAAGAAGGAAAAAACGCAGCGGGAAATTGCCAAAGAACTTGGCATCTCGAGAAGTTATGTATCCAGGATCGAGAAGAGGGCATTGATGAAAATGTTCCATGAGTTTTATCGGGCGGAGAAAGAAAAGAAGAAGAATAAAGGGCAATAAATGCAGAAACCTGGGCTTGACGCTCCAGGTTTCTTTTTTCGGTATCAAATTATCCACTTAAAACAAAAAGGCATCAACCACAAATGATTGATACCTTTTTATATTCTATTCCACACTCACTTCTGCAGCAACTACCAAACCGACAGCGCCACAAATCACCAATCCCATGACAATCAAGAACATGCCCATCACCCCTTTAACGAAGACCCATTGTTTACCCCAAATTTATCATATAAATACGGTGCTAAAAGGGTAGGGTTGTGAACATTTTGTTAACGATGGGATTTCTTTTTTTTGAAAATGAGGGTTAACAGCAATACATGCAGTGACATACAAATTTCCTCCCGACTCCGTCGTTAGGTGGTGTCCTTCTCCACCCATAAGCTAGCCAGTCTTCTTTGAATTAAATAAATCATTTTTCATTCCACCTTTCCAAAGTTTTTTATTCAAATGAATTAAAACGGGCGCAGCATGGTTTGACGGGTTTTGTTATCTTCCATCATTTTTTCTACCATTTCGTTATGGCGAATTTCTTCTAAAGACATCTGGCGTTTGTTGATTGTAATTGTAAAAAACAAGATATTTAAGGTCATTATCGGTTCACCTCCTTTTTAATTCCACCCCAAAAAGCCGCAGGGATTCCTCCCTTGCGGCAAAATGGGCACAAAAAAGCCGCAGGGGCACGATTCTCCCTGCGGCCATGGATGTATTAGTTAAAAAACAGCTTCAATAATCCAGTCCGATCCGGTCGAATGCGTATTACGATATGAAGTTTGTGCGTTATTCCAGTATCCAATCATGATCATTTCACTCGACCTCCTTTTGAATTATTTAACCACATTGGTAAGTATATCCACTTTACTGTGTTTTGTAAACCTTTTTTTGGCCTTTTTTTCCAAAAAAGCCTTCGTCAAAATCCAACAAAAAAAACGCCCTGCATGGACGTTTATTTCTTCATCAATAATTCCTGGCCTTCTTCAGTTTCAATCAGCTGGCTACGGAATTTCTTAGCGATTGAAAAGAATGCTATAGATCCAGCAAGGAAACCAACAGATGCACCTGTTGCAATATATATATCTGTCAATACTTTCGTTTCAGACGGAATGATTGTACCGAGGTAAAAAAATACTCCTGCAGCAAGAAGCACAGTTGCAAATTGTTTAAAATCAACCATTTTATCATAGAGTTGTTTAGCGTCCAAATCTATCACCTTCACTTTCAGACTTAACCACAACCCTACTTTAACATTTTTTAAACACTTTTTCGGTAAGTAAATACTGGAAAATAAATACCTTTTATTGAAAAAGCATTCAGATATTTGCCTAGGTTTCCAACTTTGTTTTGTCCGAACATGGGGCTACTTCGGACATTTGCCTAGGCTTCCACTGCTGTTTTGTCTGAACATGGTGCTACTTTGGATATTTCCCTATGCTTCCACTGCTGTTTTGTTCGAACATGGTCCTGCTTCAGACATTTCAACCGGCTTCTTTCTCTGGTTTTGTCCGAACATGATCCTACTTCGGACATTGCCTATGCTTCGACCGCTGTTTTGTCCGAACATGGTCCTACTTCGGACATTTCATCGGCCTTTCTCCTCTGTTTTGTCTGAACCTAGCCCTTCTTCGGACATTTGCCTATGCTTCCACCGCTGTTTTGTCCGAACATGGTCCTACTTCAGACATTTCAACCGGCTTCTTTCTCTGGTTTTGTCCGAAGCTTAGGACATAAAAAAAGCGTGAAATCTCTCAGAAGTGATTTCACGCTAAATAAATATGATCGTACAGTCTATCGTAAACTAGAAGGCTATTTATTAATTCAGGTTCCAGTTTTTGATCATCTCATTGACGATTTCAAAGGAGTTCTTGGAGGCAAGTTTCGTGAATTCCAGGAAGTTCACGTCTGCGGAGCCATCTGCCTGGTCCGACATTGACCTGATGATCACGAATGGAATGCTGTTCATGCTGCATACCTGTCCAACGGCTGCCCCTTCCATTTCTGTACAATAACCATTAAGCTCCTCATGAAGGAATTTCACTTTATCTCGATCGGCGATGAATTGGTCGCCTGATAAAATCCTGCCGCTGACGATTTTCTTGTCATCTACAATTTCTTTGCTCGCTGTAATCGCTAAATCCACCAGTCGCTCATCAGCTTTAAAAACAGATACTTCTGTATAAGGGATTTCCCCTAGTTTAAAGCCCAGCGCACGAACGTCCATATCATGCTGTACACAATCAGTGGAGATGACGATATCGCCTATTTTCAAATCAGGGTTCACAGCACCCGCTACTCCTGTGAAAACAATCTGGGATGCAGCAAATTCATCTATCAGGATTTGAGTACATACACTTGCATTCACTTTCCCTACCCCGGATTTACACAGTACAACTTCATATCCATTGAAAGTGCCGACATAAAATGTAATGCCTGCTTTCTTTTTCTCATCATAATCTTTCATGGCGTCAAGAATATGCTGTATTTCTTCATCCATAGCACCAATAATACCAATTCTGTTCATCATTGAGCCCTCCAATGTTCTTATTACATTCTGATTTTACCGTTCAGCTATTTTTTCCAGACTTTCGGACTTTATTTAGAATTCCTATGAAAGAAGCTTTGAAATTCGATCTGCTTCATAAAGTACTTTTTCTGCATCTATCGTTTTGAACTGCCCATTATCCAGAATTTGTTTGCCCTGGACATAGACATCCCTTACATCTCGTCCAGACCCGGAATATACAAGATGGGATACTGGATTATGCTTTGGATAAAAGAATGACTGATTGGAATTCACGACAATGAAATCTGCATCTTTTCCTGCTTCAAGAGATCCAATTCGCTCTTCCAGCCAGAGGGACTTTGCTCCGTTGATTGTTGCCATCCTTAAAGCTTCCTGAGCGGTGATGACCGTTGCGTCCTGTGCAATCCCTTTATGAATTGTTGCCGCAGCTTTCAGTTCTTCAAATAAATCAAGGTTATTGTTTGAAGCGACGCTATCTGTACCAAGGCTGACTGTAACTCCCTTTTCGACCATTTTGCCAATCGGGGCAATTCCGCTGCCCAATTTGAGATTGCTGATCACATTATGAGATACTTTCACATCTTTTTCTGCAAGAATTTCAATATCCTCGTCGCTCACATGGACAGCATGTGCCACCAAAGCTGGCCGGTCAAAAAAACCAAGGTTGTTCAGGTGCACTACTGGTGTTGCACCAAATTCTTCGATATTCTTTTCTACCTCAAATTTCGTTTCAGACATATGAGTATGCAGAGGTACATTCAGTTCGACTGATTTATCAATGATTTGTGAAATGTACTCAGGTGAGCAAGTATAAGGAGAATGCGGTGACAGCATAGTCGTTATACGGCCGCCAGCTCCATTATTCCAGCTTTTCGCAAAGTCCGCCGCTTCCTTAAGCTTACTTTGTCGAAGCTCATCCGAACCAAAGCCAATCACACCCCGGCACAGTACTCCACGTATTCCTGCTTCATCAACCGCATTTGCGATCTCATCCATATTGTCATACATATCAACAAAAGTCGTTGTGCCTGTGCGGATCATTTCAATGATGGAAAGTTTCGCGCCCCATTTTGCGTGCTCAGGAGTGTATTTTGCTTCAAGCGGCCAAATTTTTTCTTCCAGCCATGTTTGCAAATGCAAATCATCTGCATACCCTCTCAGCAAAGACATTGGTGTGTGTCCATGCGTATTGACCAGGCCTGGAAGGAGAATATTGCCTTTTAAATCAACTTTTTCATCATAAGAGGAAAAATCTTCAGGTGTTGCTCCCACATAAATGATTTTTCCATCTTCAATGCCAATAGCACCATTTTCAATCACTTCATTATTTGTGTTACTCGTAACAATGGTCCCGTTATATAATAACTTTCTTGCCATATTAATCTCTCCTATGTAAAAACACTTGAGTATATTTGTACTAACTAGAATTCGGTGTAAAACGTTGAAATATGCCTATCGTTTTAATTTATCAAAAAATGTTTTATTTTTATAGAGAATTTGCTATTTTTATTTGTAAAGCACTACAGAGACTATTTTAACAGAACTAAATAAAGGGAGCTGATTTAATGAATTTTCAATTTGATTTAATTGAAGATAAGGTTGAATTTTTTGAAGCTATCGATTTGAAGACCCTGGAACAAAAAATAAATAAACAGATTGAAATTAATAAGGCGATCATGCTGGCTGTCCATCATGTATCACATCAAATGCATTTAGATGAAAAAGGAAGGCTGTTCTATTCAGCTGTTGTCCACTTCAAAGCCAAAAAATAAAGGGGCCCACTTGAGCCCCTCTTAATAAATCACATTATCTCTTCTGATCATTCTCAATCAATTCTTCTACTTTCACCGGCTTCCAGCCTTCGCCTTCCACCCATTCAATCCAAACTCTGTACGTCTGGTCACTTCCCTTTTCAGAGATGGTTCCTACCGCGGTATTAGGCGCACCGCCATTTCCATTAAACCATACCGTCATATTATTCTTATCAATTCCGGTAGCATAGGAATAGGCAAGAATCATTTCCTGCCAATCAACCGCATTTTGATCGAAAACGGTATTATGTTCTCCAGACTGGGTTGTTCCTACCGGCTTCCATTCAGGATTCTCTATCGTCTGCTTGACATTGGCATCGCTGCCGCCTTCAGTGACGTTTGGTTCACCCAACTCCTCATCCTCTGCAGATTCCTCATCTGTTTCTTCAGACTCGGTATCTTCTGCTGCACTATCGTCTTTTTTATCAGAATCTTTAAGGTCATTCTTTTTGCCTGTATCTTCGCTGTCATCTTTGTTTCCTGAAGGGGCTGCGGAATCTTTCTCTGCCGCAACATCGTTCTGGTCGGCTGCCCCTTCATCATTGCTGAAAAAAATGTTAAAAGAGACAATTCCAATTAACAAAATAACGACAACAATTAAGCTATTTAAAATAAGGTTCGTTTTTCTGCGCTTGGATCTTTTTCCTGAACGTGTCCCCTCATTTAGGTTGTCATAATCGTGCTTCAAGATCTTTCCCTCCCTTATAAGGTTGTCAACATTCTACCACGACTTAAGTCAAACTTGAAGGATTTTATACTCATCTAATGCTGTTTCAATCGTTTTTAGGACCTTCCTCCAGGTTTCCATGGTTAAATTCATAGACCTCTTTTACTATATCTGCAAAAAGAGGATTCACCCCGCCTTCATTCTCCAGGACTCCTAGGTTGACAGTCACAAGCGCATACTTAGGGTTTTCATAGGGAAAATATCCAGCGAACCATTTATTGTGCAATTGCTTGTCTTCTTTGTATATTCCGGTTTCGGCAGTCCCGGACTTTCCTGCCACCGCATATGGCAAGTCCCTGAACCATCTCCCCGTCCCTTCTTCATTCAATACGACCTCTCGCAAGAGCTTTTGTAGCTTCATAGCTGTAAATGGTGAGATTTTTTCCCCTTCTAGCTTCTGTTTAGGAAATTCAGTCATTTTAGCGCCATTTTGGTACTGGATGGAGAAAACGGCCCTGACCATGTCTTTTTCTCCTCCTCTGGCGATCGTAGCCATCATGTTCGCGACAGCGAGAGGAGACACCCTCACTTCGTGCTGTCCAATACCTGATAAGGCTGAAAAATTCCGATCCTTCCTCGCTTCATCTGATAAAAATACCCGTCCCTTTTCTTCATCCTGTATCTGTTCGAAATCTTCCAGATGGAAAATGTCACCCTTCCATCCTGCACCGCCAGTGATGGATAGCATTTCTGCGTATTTTTCGAGCATTTTTGGATCCTTCTCCTGCAGTTCCCGCGCTATCTCCCCAAAAGTCCTGTTGCAGCTCACTGCAAAGCTATCAGTGAAATTGAGCATTCCATGGTCATATTTCAAGTCTGGATCCCCGCGGATCGTCTTGCTGCAATCGAACTTCCGGGCTGGATCATCGAGCCCATGGTCAATTGCTGCTGCAGCAACAACTGTTTTAAAGACAGAACCGGGTATATGCTGCTTGACCATCATATTTTCTGTTCCTTCATCATTAAAAGGATTTACACGGTTGATGTCCGGTCTTGAAACCATTGCCAGTATGCTGTTCGTTTCAATATCCAGCAGCACGACGCCGCCTTTGTTGATGTTATGCTCGTCTACTTTTTCCTCAAGGATTATCTGCAGATCTTTGTCTATCGATGTCTGCAGATTGATTGGATAAAATGGATTTGCTGGATCTATGTATTTTACATTGATTCCGAATAGTGGCGCCCCAGCTCCGTCGACATGATAAACCAGCTTGGATTTTCCCTCTGCAACCAGAAATTCGTCAAAGCTTTTCTCCAGTCCTGAGATACCGATCAAAGTCCTTGGCAATAAATCTTTTTCCCCATACCTTGATTTAAGAAGCGATTCATTCTCTCCAATAATACCGAGAAGCTGGGCAGCCGGCACACTCGCCAATGGATACTTTCGTTCAACAGCAAATACACCTGGAATTTCCATCTCATTTATGATGTCCATCTGGCTCTTTGTCAAGATCACCGGATCCGGGTCACCGTAGGCGAATGGTTCCTTGGACTTTTCCACTGCAGTTTTCAAAGAATATACAGATACACCGATCGTCCTTGCGACTTTGTCAGCTTCCCAGTCCATTTTCTTTAAAAATGGAAACAAGACAAGAACAGACGAAGTTTCATAGGATAGAGGTGCTCCTGTCCTGTCAAGGAAATTCCCTCTGCCATTGTCAACGACCATTTCCTGTGACCTTTGCTTGACACTCGCTTCAATTAAATTGATTTCATGCTTTGAAAAGGATTCAGTATCAAATAATTGCAGCTGGGCCAGCCGTAACATCAGCAGACCAATGGCAGCTATGCAAATGAAGATTAGCGCGACCATTCTCTTTTTCATCAAAAAAACACCTCGTCAAAAGTGTTGACGAGGTGCTGATATTTCAAACATAAGGTATTTACTTAATTGTCGTGATACGAACGTTCATCTCACCGCCAGGAGTCTGGACAGTCACTTCATCTCCAACTTTCTTGCCCATCAAGCTTTTGGCAATCGGAGAGTCGTTCGAAATTTTGCCCTCAAACGGGTCAGCTTCTGCGCTTCCCACGATTGTATAGGATTCTTCATCGCCATCAGGAAGTTCGACAAACGTTACTGTGCGGCCAAGGCTGACTGCATCTTTGCTTACTTCATCTTCCTGGATGATCTTTGCATTGCGAATCATATTTTCAAGAGTCGTAATACGGCCTTCAACAAAGGCTTGCTCTTCTTTTGCTGAATCATACTCAGAGTTCTCAGAAAGGTCGCCAAAGCTGCGGGCGATCTTGATTCTCTCAACAACTTCTTTACGCTTTACTGTTTTTAATTGTTCCAATTCTTGTTCCAGCTTTTCTTTTCCTGCCTGTGTCATAGGAAAAACTTTTTCTGTAGCCAAAATACTTCACTCCTTCTAGTCTTCACAATTCCCCAAAAAATAGATTGTGTAATATTATATTATGTAACCTGAAAAATATACAGGAGCGCACCCTTTACCAGGGCGCGCGTTTTTAAATAGGACCGGAACGGACCATTTGCTATTCATTGGACAAAAGGAAGCACTTTTTGCAAGTACTTCCATGTCCATATTATCTATGCTATTGTGTCACAAAAATGATTTTTGTTCAAGAATTGTTTGAATTTTTGTTACCATCAGGTCAATCGCCACATGGTTGTGGCCTCCTTCTGGGATAATCACATGTGCATAACGCTTGGTTGGTTCAATGAACTGGTTATGCATCGGCCTGACAACATTCACATATTGTTCGATGACAGAGTCCATTGAACGGCCCCGCTCCTTAATGTCACGCAGCAGCCTGCGGATAATCCGCAAATCTGCATCTGTATCAACATAGAGCTTGATATCCATCAAGTCGCGAAGTCTCTCATCTTCAAGGATCAGGATTCCTTCAAGAATGATTACATCTTTTGGTTCAACATGGATAACCTCGCTGGACCTTGTGTGGATAGCATAATCATAAACTGGCTTATCAATCGCCTCATGACGAAGCAGCTTTTGGATATGTTCGATCAAAAGGTCATTGTCAAATGCCAGCGGATGGTCATAATTTGTCTTTAAACGCTCTTCCATTGGCAGATGGCTTTGGTCTTTATAATAGTAGTCTTGTTCAATCATCAGGATTGATTGGCTCTTAAAGCTATCGTAAATCGCTTTAGTTACACTAGTCTTTCCTGAGCCGGAGCCGCCGGCTACACCAATTACAACAGGTTTGCGGTCCATTTATTTACTTCTCCTTCCGCATCATGTTATTTGGGTAGACAGGCTTGTCCATCTTGAACTTGACGATTTGCAATGGATGGCGGGCAACATCAAGTTCATTGCCATCTTCATCCCAAATCTTCTCAACGACATGAGTGAAGTTTTCGATTTCTGGACCAAAGAATTCAACCTCGTCGCCTGGCTTGAAGTAGTTCCTTTGCTGAAGTGTTACCATTTGCGTATCAGCATCGTAATCAAGCACAAGTCCGGCAAAATCGAAAGTTGTCTTTTTGCTATGGTTTCCAAACATTTGCTCTTTATACCCAGGAACTCCCTCAAAGAAGGCAGTTGCTGTCTCACGATTCGCACATTTGTCCAATTCTTCAAGCCATTCCTGCTTGATGACAAAGTTCTCAGGATCTTCGCAATAAGCATCAATCACTTTGCGGTATACGCTGACTACAGTCGCAATATAGTGGATTGATTTCATGCGGCCTTCAATTTTCAAGCTGTCTATTCCAAGCTCGATCATGCGTGGAATCGATTCGATCAGCTTAAGATCCTTTGGGCTCATCGCAAATGGAGAATCACCTTCAGCAAACAAGGCATTTTCTTCATTTCCTTCAAGTGTATACAAGTCATAGTCCCAGCGGCAAGACTGACAGCAGCCGCCGCGGTTGGAATCACGTGCTGTCATGTGATTGCTCAATGTACAGCGGCCTGAGTAGGCGATACACATTGCGCCATGGATGAAGGTTTCGATTTCGATATCTACTTTTTCCTTCATTTCCTTGATTTCATCTGCACTTGTCTCACGAGCAAGAACGACACGCTCAAGTCCTTCTTCCTTCCAGAACTGGACAGCTTTCCAGTTTGAAAGGGATTGCTGTGTGCTCAGGTGGACTTCAATCTCTGGAGCGACCCTGCGGCATGTTTCGATGATCAGAGGATCAGCGACGATGATGCCGTGAACGCCTGCTCCCTTCAAGCCTAATAGATAGTCTTCAAGACCATCGATATTTTCATTGTGGGCAAAAATGTTTGTTGTTACATAGATTTTCGCATCGTATTTCTTGGCGAATTCAACGCCTTCCTTCATTTCCTCAAAAGTGAAATTATCTGCGTTCGAGCGCAGGCCATACTCTTGTCCGCCAATAAAAACGGCATCCGCACCATACTGGACGGCAATCTTCAATTTCTCAAGATTTCCGGCCGGCGCAAGCAGTTCTGGCTTTTTCACGATGACACGCTTCCCGTCAACAATTTGCGAGATTTTATCTGCTACTGCTGCCATTACGCAACCTCCTCATAGTTCTTACTTTTAATAAACCGTCTCTTTGAAAAAGAATCCTGTGTCCAGCGGGCGGTTTGGAGGTTGCAGTTCTTCAGCTGCTTCCAGCAATCCGTCTTTTTCTTCGTCGTACTGGTCTGGATCCTCAATAGCCAGATCAATGGCTTTGCGGTAAAGCTTGGTGATTTCAAGAATATATTCAGGGCTCTTCAGGATGCCGTCAATTTTAAAAGAATCGACTCCAGCTTCCACAAGCTCCGTTAGTTCATCAATAATGCAAATATCGTTAGGACTCATGATATGAGTGCCATTTTCATCCTCGAAAATAGGATACTTATTCTCACGCTCTTTATCGTGAAGGAACATATTGCGCTCTTGTTTGCGGTTCTCAACTTCCAGCGCCTTGCCTTGATATTCAAAGTAATGTCCAAGCAATGGTCGTTTAGACTGGAACATGTTCATCATTCCATGAACCTGTACCTCAATTTCAACCTCAGCATTTCCCTTGATTTCAACAATGGCATCCATATTGATTTCCCTTGCAAGAACGGCGCGTTTTGCACCTTTTCTGCCCCAATAGTTGCAAGTATACCAGTTCGTGCCTGTTGTTTCCGTGCTCCAATGAAGCTTCATATCCGGTGTATATTCCTTTGCAGCCATCAATACTGCCGGGTCGCCAAAAGTGACTCCATCCGCATTGACATCCTTAAGGAATGTAAGATACTCACCAAGCAAATCAATTTTTTCATTGTGGAACAAAGCATTCATCGCGACATATACTTTCTTGCCCTTTGAGTGTGCCAGTTCGATTGCCTGCTTTACGTCCTCACGGCTAAACTCGCCAGCAAGGCGCAGACCGAATTTCTGTTCACCAATCAAGAAAGCATCTGCTCCTGCTTCTGCCAGTGGAATAATATCCTCAACACTCTTTGGAGTTACCAATAATTCAGGTTTATTCATTCCGTTCACCTCTTCTTACTAACCGCTATACCATCGCCTATCGGCAGGATGACAGTATCATACTCCTGATTGGCTGCAAGCCAGCGGTTGAATTCGTCTATTTTTTTTACCAGGCTGCGTAATCTCCTGCTATCCGCTTCCTGATTATATACAAGCCCTTTAAATAGGACATTATCCGTAATGATCATTCCTCCCGGCTTTAAATACCTAGAGTACATTTCAAAAAAGCGCCTATACTGCCCTTTGGCTGCATCAATAAAAATGGCGTCAAAGGGGCCATGGCCGGCGACTTCGTCTTCCAGCTCCAGCGCATCTCCACTGATCGGGATGATCCGCTGCTGCATTTCTGCCCTCTTGATAAAATCAACTGCAAGCTTAAAGCGTTCCTCATCACGTTCCAAAGTGACAATCTTTGTTTGCGGCAGGGCGAATGCCATCCTTAGAGCAGAATAGCCAATTGCCGTCCCTACTTCCAGAATCGCTTCTGGCTGCTGGATCCTCAAAAGCTGAAGCATAGTTTCAATTCCTGAGGGCTCCATGATCGGGACTCCATTTTTGTCTGCATATTGCTCCATCTCAGCAAGGAGGCCATTCCTGGGATGTATTAAAGAATCTATATAATTTTGCAGCTCTTGACTAAGCAAGCTGCATCACCTCTATTCAAAGGCTATCTTTTAGCCAGAGTAGGTATAAGAATGACTGTCAGAGCATGAAAAAAATAGCGTTCACAGGTTAAGAGAGGACACCATCAGGCCATGCTGCCCTACAGGTTCATAAGCTAAAGCCGCAACTCCTACTTCTGTAATACACGCTATCAAATGAATCAGAGCTCCCACCCGAGAGCACACACTAGACAGTAATATTACTACAAAAAAACACTTGTATTATTTTATCACAATAAGAAGGGAAATGCTAATCATTCTGCATTTCCCTTTAAATTACTGTTATTTTTTGTTTGTGATATGTTCATTCACTTTGCGATTATGTTCCGCAAGAGTTTTAGAGAAGAGCACATCTCCAGTAGACGTTGCAATGAAATACATATCATCCGTGTCGGCAGGTGCCAGGGCGGCTTCAATCGACATTACCCCCGGATTGGCGATTGGGCCTGGCGGCAAACCCTGGATTTTATAGGTATTATAAGGGTCATCAATTTCAAGATCCTTGTAAAACACCCGGTCTTTATGTTCTCCGTGCGCATATAGAACAGTAGGGTCTGTTTGCAGCATCATGCCGTCTTCCAGGCGATTATAGAAAACGCTAGCGATTTTATCGCGGTCAGCTTTTTCAGTCGCTTCTTCTTCAATGAGTGATGCCATCGTCATCAGTTCATGCGTCGTCATTTCTTTTTCTTCCATCTGGCCTCTGAATTCACCGAGAACTTCCTTAGTCTTAGTAAGCATGACAGTTACGATTTCCTCGACCGTCGGCTTTTCAGAATAGAAAGGATAAGTTGCCGGGAACAGATAGCCCTCTAGCGGATACTTTACATTTTCTTTTAAAATGTCCTCCGTCAGAACGTCTGGATATCTTCCCATCATATTCGTGATGAACTCTTTATCGTTCAGCTGTTTGAAAATCTCTTCTTCGTTTTGCTGTGTCTTCTCCGCGATAATTCCAGCGATTTGCTTCAGCTGCTTTCCTTCAGGAATGGTAATTTTCATGACCACTTCCTGCATGACTTTACCAGTTTTCAAGCTCGAAATTATTTCCGGGATGGTCATGGACGGATTCATTTTGTAATCGCCGGCCATAAAACCTGCTTCATTTTTAAATTTCACATAGTATTTGAAGACCCTAGCATCCCGAATTACACCATTCTCCTCCAATATCTTTCCAATTCCTGTAGTAGAGGAGCCAATCGGGATGTTGACATCAATCGTCTTCTCGCTGGATGCATCTACCGGCTTAAGGGCTTCTTTAATATAATAATATCCGCCTCCGCCAACTGCCCCGATGAGCAGGATACCGACGATCGCCGTGATGAAAACAATCTTCCTGACAATTCTTGCTTCCTTTTGCTGTTCAACCAATCTCTCAGCAATCAACTTCTTTTTATCTTGTTTATTATTTTTTTCGTCAGACATAACTTCCCCCTCCAGTTAACAATGTTAATTTCCTGGATACTCTCTATTTTCACATCTCGAACCATTATACTATATTTTTTATTTCTATTTGCAAATAATTACGAAAAAATACCACTAGCGACAAATAAACCAAAATTTCGACAGTGCTAGTAAAAGGTGTGAGAACAGAAGGCGGTGCCTTTTTCGGGGAGGGGCTGGTATGGAGGTCAATATAGATGATCTATCGGACACTTTCCTGAGATTCTGCACCCTGTTTGGCCGATAAAGCCCTTCTATCGGACATTTCCCAAAGATTCTCCTCTCTGTTTGTCCGATAGAGCCTTCCTATCGGACACTTTCCTGAGATTCTGCACCCTGTTTGTCCGATAGAGCCCTCCTATCGGACACTTTTCAAGGAATATCCCCTCTGTTTGGTCAATAGATTTACCAAAAAAAATAAAGGACCAGGCATCATTCGCCTGGTCCTAATGTGTTGTTCTATTCTTCGTCTTGCTCTGCAAGGAAGGTTTCTAGCATTTCTTCGATCATGTCCCATTCTGCGTCAGTTTCGATTGGCATTAGTTCGCCATCTTCGTTGTCTTCTGACGGTGTGAATGCTGATGCGTGGATTTCAATTTCTTCGTCATCGCTATCCTCTGCACCTACTGGGTAGTAAAGCACATATGACTTGCCAAATTCATCAGAGTCAAATGTGAAAAGTACTTCGCATAGCTGTTCGTTGCCGTTTTCGTCTACTACTGTAATGTTGTTTTCGCCGTGATCCATTGTAGTCACCTCAATTTAATTTTGGCTGTTTAAATAGCCTTGTAAAATCATCATTGCGGCCATTTTATCAATGACCTTTTTTCTTTTTTTGCGGCTCATGTCTGCCTCGAGCAAAACCCGCTCTGCAGCCACTGTCGTCAGACGCTCGTCCCAGAGGATGACAGAAACGCCGAACCTTTCCTCCAATTCACGGGCATAGAATTGGCTCGCTTCTCCGCGTGGCCCAATACTGCCGTTCATGTTTTTAGGCAGCCCGACGACAACTTTGTCGACTTCGTACTCTTTTATTATTTTACCTAATTCATCGAAACCAAACACATTTTCATCTTCGTTGATTTTCAATGTTTCAAGTCCCTGAGCAGTCCATCCCAGTTCATCGCTCAGCGCAATGCCGACTGTTTTTGAACCGACATCCAGTCCCATCGTACGCATTTATTTCCCCTCTCGGTGGTTCCTTAAATAGGATTTGACCAGTTCCTCGATAATTTCATCGCGCTCCAGCTTACGGATAATATTGCGGGCATCCCGATGGCGGGGAATGTAGGCCGGGTCGCCAGAGAGCAAATAACCGACAATCTGGTTGATCGGGTTATATCCCTTTTCCTGCAGTGCTTCATACACCTGCAGAAGGACTTCATTGGCGTCATGCTCAAAAGGCTCTTCGGGAAAATTAAATCTCATCGTCTTGTCAAACGAGCTCATCGAATGCACCTCTCTTTCAAAAAATAGCCGGTAAAATTTTCTTCAAGTTACCTTCATTCTACACTACTTTACTTTTATATCAAATTGATTTTACCCATTCTTCGGCAAATTGAAGCGCATTGTCGAGTTTTGATGGGTCCTTCCCGCCAGCCTGGGCCATATCCGGACGGCCTCCGCCGCCTCCGCCGCAAATTGCCGCTGCTTCCTTGATCAGTTTTCCAGCCTGGTATCCTTGTTTGATCAAATCATCTGTCACTGCAGCAATCAGATTCACTTTGCTGCCATCGGTCATGCCAAGCAGGATGACAGCTGAACCTAGCTTTTGCTTCAAGTCATCAGCCATATTACGAAGGCTGTTCATATCTGCAGCCTGAACGCGTGCTGCCAGCAACTGGACACCATTGACTTCTTTGACCTTGGAAGTAAGGCTTCCTGCTTCAATATTACCCAATTTTGCGGAAAGAGATTCATTTTCACGCTGAAGCTGCTTCATTTCTACAAGCATGGAATCAATTCTGTTCGCTACTTCTTTTGGAGACGTCTTCAATTTAGATGCTGCGTCCTTCAGAATACTGATCTGGTCATTGAGCACTGTGTAAGCTGCTTCGCCTGTTACGGCTTCAATTCTTCTTGTTCCTGCACCAATACCGCTCTCGGAAACAATTTTAAATAGTCCGATGACAGAAGTGTTAGGAACATGGCAGCCTCCACAAAGTTCAAGGCTGTAGTCGCCGACTTTTACGACGCGGACGATATCGCCGTATTTTTCGCCGAACAGTGCCATTGCGCCCATTGATTTTGCTTCAGCAATCGGCTTGAAACTAGTCTCAACCTGAATGCTTCTCCAGATTTTTTCGTTGACGATTGCTTCTACTTGCTCAAGCTCCTCAGCAGTCACCTGACCAAAATGAGAGAAGTCAAAACGCAATCGATCAGGCTCGACCAGCGATCCTGCCTGGTTTACGTGACCTCCCAGAACATCCTTCAACGCCTGGTGCAGCAAGTGTGTTGCAGTATGGTTCTTGATGATTCTCGCACGGTTATCCTGGTTAACTTTCGCTGTCACTTCAAGGCCCTTCGTTACTGTCCCTTCTTCTACCACTGCATGGTGAAGGTTTTGTCCGTTTGGAGCTTTCTTTACATCCTTGACTGATAGCTTCACGCCATTCGCTTCAATTGTTCCCTTATCAGCAATCTGGCCGCCGCTTTCTGCATAGAAAGGTGTCGTATCAAGGATGAAATGAACCTCATCGCCTGCTTTCGCTTCCTCTACAAGCTCGCCTTCCTTGACTAATGCAACAATCTTGCTGTTTGTTTCAAAATTATCATAACCTACGAATTCGCTGCTTTCTTTGATGTCACCTAGAATGCCACCTTGCACCTGCATGGAACCTACATCTTGTCGTGCAGCACGAGCTCTTTCACGCTGCAGCTCCATTTCTTTTTCAAATCCTGCATGGTCGACTTTAAGGCCTTCTTCTTCAGCATACTCTTCTGTTAATTCCACCGGGAATCCGTATGTGTCATAAAGGCGGAAGACATCCTCGCCCTGGACCATGCCGCTGCCTTTTTCCTTTTCCTTCTTGATCAACTCAGATAGAATCGCAAGTCCTTCATGAAGCGTTTCATGGAAGCGGTCTTCTTCGTTTTTGATAACCTTCTGGATAAAGTCTGTCTTTTCTTTTACCTCAGGATAGAAGTCATGCATGATTTCACCGACCACCGGCACAAGCTCGTACATAAATGGACGGTTGATGTTCAGTTTTTTCGCATAACGAACAGCGCGTCGAAGCAATCTGCGAAGTACATAACCGCGGCCTTCGTTTGATGGAAGCGCACCGTCACCGACAGCAAATGCGACCGTACGGATGTGATCAGCAATGACTTTGAACGCTTCATCCTTTTCTTTGGACTGTCCGTATTTTTCACCGGAGATTTCTTCAGTCGCATTGATGATCGGCATGAACAAATCCGTTTCAAAGTTAGTCGGAACGTCCTGGACAACAGATGCCATACGCTCAAGTCCCATGCCTGTATCGATGTTCTTCTTTGGCAGCGGAGTGTAAGTTCCGTCAGGATTATGGTTAAATTCAGAGAACACAAGGTTCCAGACTTCTAAATAACGGTCATTTTCCCCTCCAGGATATAATTCCGGATCTTCAGGGTCATTGCCGTATTCAGGTCCTCTGTCATAGAAGATTTCCGTGTTAGGCCCACTTGGACCTTCACCGATATCCCAGAAGTTCCCCTCAAGGCGGATAATGCGCTCTTCTGGTACACCGACTTTCTCTCTCCAGATAGTGAAAGCTTCATCGTCTTCAGGGTGAATAGTCACGGAAAGCTTTTCCGGATCAAAACCGATCCATTTTTCATCCGTAAGGAACTCCCATGCGAATTCAATTGCTTCTACCTTGAAATAATCGCCAATCGAGAAGTTTCCGAGCATTTCAAAAAACGTATGGTGGCGTGCTGTCTTGCCGACGTTTTCGATATCGTTCGTACGGATTGATTTCTGCGCGTTTGTGATCCGCGGGTTTGCAGGAATCACACGACCGTCAAAATACTTTTTCAATGTTGCAACACCGCTGTTGATCCAAAGCAGGGAAGGATCATCATGTGGTACAAGCGACGCACTCGGTTCGATTGCGTGGCCTTTCTCCTTAAAATAATCAAGATACATTCTTCTGATTTCAGCACCTGTCAGTTTTTTCATAAAACTAACCTCCTAAACCCAATTGAAATTTAAGCTTTCAGGGATTTTAGGCAACAAAAAAAGCCCTCATCCCTGGACAGGGACGAGAGCTTGCTCGCGGTACCACCCTGATTATGGACACAAAAACGTGCGCCCATCTCTCAAAAACGCTTTAACGCAGCTGCTACGGCAGGTTTTGCCTGCACTCCGGAATAGCTTTCTGTTATCCTTCATCGGGAATTCTCTCAGCCTGGGAATCCCTCTCTGGACGATGGTCTATAACATACTCGTTCCTTCTACATTTTTCGAATTATTAATCTATAGCCGAATTATATATAGCTCCTTGCACTTTGTCAAACGACTTGGCAAAAATTATGATGGACGCTCTTTCTTTCTTTCAAGTATGATATGGTCTTTTGCGTGAATCAATGCCGCCCTTAATACGACCAGGACAGGAACAGCAAGAATCAATCCAAGGATGCCGCCAACTTCTTCCCCAGCCAGCAGTGCAAACATAATCATCAGCGGATGCATATGCAGGCTTTTGCCGACAATCAGCGGGGAGAGGATATTTCCCTCGAGGAACTGAAGCGAGAACACAATCACGAGTGAAAGAAGCACCATCTTCACCGACATTGTCGCAGCAATGATTACAGCCGGAATCGCTCCAATGATCGGCCCGAAATATGGAATCACATTCGTGATCCCAACAATCGCTCCTAACAGCAGTGAATACTTGATGCCCGCCATCCAAAAAAACAAGGAGGAAAGGACGCCAATGATTAGACAAATAAGCAGCTGCCCGCGAATATAGCTCCCTAGCGATTTATCGACTTCATGCAGGAACTTAGTGCCCGGCTGTCTCCACTGACGCGGGGTGAGATACCATGCCGCTTTTTTCATGACATCGAAATCCTTCAGCATGTAAAAAGCAATAAACGGGATCACGGCAATCGTAAGAATAGAATTAATCATATCCATCAGGAATGTCATCGTACCTGCGAGCACACCATCAAGCCATTGCTCCATCCGATTAATTCCATCTTCGATTCTTTCGTGGATACCTGCCGGCCATGTCGAAGTCTGGTCAACAATGTTATTGACCATTTGTTTATACTGCTCGGCGAAATACGGAGCATTTTCCGCAAGGTCCCCCAGCTGGTGGATCAGCGCTGGTATCCCTTTATAAAAAGCAAAGCCGGCTCCGCCAAAGAACAAAATATAGATGATCAAGATAGAAACTCCGCGATGAAGTCCTTTTTGGTGAAGAGCTTCAACAATAGGATGCAGTAAATATGTAATGAACGCAGCCACGGAAAAAGGCACAAGCAGTGAAAGTAATACTTCCAAAAAAGGAACCCATATGGACTGCAATTTGATAAATACGTAAAGAACAATGAATAAAAGGAGAAGAAATCCAAGCCGGTAATACCATTTCATCTGGATATTCATCGATTTTCGGCCTCCTTCCTGTTTATTCTTGAAAAAAAGGAGGTGGATTATACATTTTTGGCCTTGGTAGGAGTTTTTACAAAAGCGTCTTTTGTTTTTATAGCGAAATTCTGATTTTTATAGCGATAATCTCATTTTTATAGCGAAAAATAGGTTTTTATAGCGAATATTTCATTATTATAGCGAAAATCGATTTTTTATAGCGAAATGGTAATTTCAAGCGTTTTTTTCCAGCTACATAAAAAACCCCTGCAAAAAAAATTACAGGGGTTTGTCGTTTAGATTGTCTCAGCATATTAAAATAAAGCTTTCGTCATTTTCTTGCCAAGCTTCTTCATTTTCCTTCCAGACATCATATTGTTGCTGGAAGCATAATTGTAAGCTGCCATACCAGCGCCAAAAGCGATAACGGAGGTTAACATTTTATTCAATGTGCTTCACCTCTTTGATTTATTTTACATGCCGTATTGACGTTGATCTTCTTCAAATAAATCATCAAGTGAGCTCAATGTTCCATCTTCTTCGACTTGATGGGTATGGATCAAGCCTTTATTCAGAGACAGTTCGATGAAGCAATTCCAGCAGTAATATTGGTTAATTCCAATTTTACCGATATCCTTGCTTTTGCAATTGGGACAACTTAACATAAGGACACCTCATCTCGATTTGACAGTGACGACGATGGCATCCTTTCCGATTGCAGGCGGACCAGTGGTCTTTATGACACGCTTTCCATTCGCGATATCCGAAAAAAAGCCATCCGTTAATTCGTACCCTACAATCGTGCCCAATTCTTCCATAAAATATACATCCTCCAGCAAGCCAAGCTGCTCACCTTCTTTTGAAAGAAGCTTTTTCCCAGCAAGGCTCTCATTATGCTCGAATGTATATTCAGGCTCTGCCTCCAATCGCTCCAAGGCTGATTTGTCTTTCACCATGACTCCATCTTCACCAAAGGCTGAAACCTGATCCACCTTCACCTGAAACGTTTTCTTGATGAATGCACCCTTTTTTACAAGTAAGCCTACTACGCTTCCATTGCCAGAAATGCTCACATCACAAACTTCGCCCAGTTTTTGTCCACTCACCAATTCATATACAGGCAGTCCCTTTAAAAGTGAAAATGTCCGCAAAAGTGTGTCCCGCCTTTCCCGAACAATATTAGTTTCCACCGCTTCGCTAAAATCATGTGGTGTAAGGATTTCCATTCGATGACAAGACAAATATTTATTAAAATACGGTGTAATTCTTTGATGGTTTTGCACACTAAGTACAGGGCCATTCGAACTCAGAATGAAAGGAATTAACATCATGAAAAAACGCATCTCTGTACTATTGTTCAGTTTAAGTTTAGTTTTAATGAATGTTGGGATTGGTTCTGCTGCCAATCATCCGAGGAATACTTATGAAGTTAAGCCAGGGGATTATTTATGGAAAATCGCTGCTACTTACCGGACATCTGTTGAAGACATTAAACTCATTAACGGTCTGCAGTCGGATTTAATTTTAGTTGGGCAGAAGTTAAGAGTACCGATTATGTACGAAGTCGTACCAGGGGACACATTATGGAAGCTGTCAGTCACTTTCAATTCCACCGTACAGTCAATTAAAACCGCTAATAATCTGAGCACAAATATGATTTACGTAGGCCAAATTTTACGGATACCTCCTAAAAGACTCTCCATGCAGGGGCAATTTGTGCTCATGACAAGGGAGGAATTTAAGGACTGGCTATTCAATCACCTTTTCACTCGAAAAATAGGCAAGATCCAGCAGCATCATACCTATCAGCCATCGTACCAGCAATTTAATGGTTCCAATCACTTTACCTTATTAAAGGGAATGGAAGACTATCATGTTAATTCCATGAAGTGGAGCACAATCAGCCAGCAATTGACGACTTTTCCGGATGGAAAGGTAGCTGTAGGAAGATCATTTAACACTCCTCCTGAAGGTTCGTTTGGACTGCTGAATGAATCGGTGATGGAAGAGATTGAAGCAGATGCAATTGCAATAGAGAATGTGGGGAATTTCGATGCTGGCAATAACCAGATGACTGCAGAGCAAAGGGAAACTATCCTTACGGTCTCAGCATTGCTTATGATGAAATTCGGTCTTACTCCATCTGTTGACAGTATCACCTATCACCATTGGTGGGATATCAATTCAGGTGAAAGAGTACTGGATGAAGGAGAAGGCCACGCGGTCAAAACTTGCCCTGGAACAGGATTTTTCGGCGGAAATTCCACAACAGATGCTAAGAATCATTTTTTTCCTTTGGTGAATAAAAAAATGCAGGAAATATCCGCTAGCTTAAGGTAAAGGTGAGCAGGCAAGAACCCGCGTAACGAGTACGCGGGTTCTTCATTTCAATACTAGCTGCCTTCCTCCATAAAATCATAAGGAGTCAGATCGTCCATACCGATCATCGGGTCAGCGGTTTTAATGATTTCAATATAGTCCATTTTTTCATCTTTGCCGGAACTATCTTCGTTTTGGTGTTTATTTTCATACTGTTCCTTTGTACGCGATTCATCCTGCAATTCGGGCAGTAAATGAACAAGCTTCTTAACAAGTGTTGTATTCCTTTCGGTATCTTCACCGCGTTCAATCCCCATTTTTAGTGCTTCTTCTTCCCCAACAAGTATGAGGAATTGCTTGCTCCTGGTGATTGCTGTATAAATCAGATTCCTGCGCAGCATTCTGAAGTAGCTTTTTACCACTGGAAGGACGACGATTGGAAATTCACTACCCTGGGATTTATGCACGGAACAGCAATAAGCGTGAGTGATTTGCGACAGGTCCGCCCGATTATAGGTAACTTCTATGCCGTCAAAGGAAACAATCAGCTGATCTTGCTTCTCCGTGTTTTCCTTTGCATAAAAGATCGCGACAACCTCACCCATGTCCCCATTGAACACATTGGCTTCCGGCTGATTGACTAGCTGAAGGACCTTATCCCCGATACGATATTTCACATCACCAAACGCAAGCTCTTTCCTCGTCCCATCAGAATTAGGATTGAAGAGGTCCTGCAGCAGTTCGTTCAGACGGTCAATGCCGGCTGGACCACGGTACATCGGCGCCAGCACCTGGATGTTCCTCGGGGAATACCCTTTTTTCTTAGCATTGGCGACAACCTTTTCGACTACCTGGGGAATCTGGCTTGTCGTACATTTTATAAAAGAACGGTCTGGCTGTTGGGCAGAAATATCATTTGGCAGATAGCCTTTTTTGATTTGGTGGGCAAGCTCGATTATTGACGAACCTTCGGCCTGCCTGTAAATATCCGTCAGCCTCACAGTCGGGACCCTGCCAGAATCCAATAGATCCTTCAGTACCTGGCCAGGACCTACTGAAGGGAGCTGGTCTTCATCTCCCACCACGATCACCTGAATATTGTCAGGCAAAGATTTGAATAATTGATGGGCGAGCCATATATCAACCATAGAGGTTTCATCGATTATCAATATCTTTCCTTCAAGAGGCTGGTCTTCATTATGATCAAAACCCCCTTCGCCATTCCAGCGCAACAGTCTATGGATTGTCACGGCAGGCAGACCGGTTGACTCAGTCATCCTCTTTGCTGCACGACCAGTCGGCGCCGCAAGCAAAAACGGATAAGGTTCTTCTTTTTTGTAATCTTTAGGGTCCAGTGAACAGCCATGCAGCTCTGCATAAAGTTCAACAATTCCCTTAATGACCGTCGTTTTACCTGTGCCGGGCCCACCGGTCAGAATCATCATCGGTGACATAAGCGCTGTCTGAATCGCTTCTTTCTGGCTTGGCCCATATTGGACACCCAGGCGCTCCTCAAGATTTCCAAGAGCAAGGAGGAACTCCGATTCAGGAAATTGATTTTCGTATTCTGTCTGCTCAAGGATTCTTTTAATGTTCACAACCAGGCCTTTTTCCGAATAATAAAGGGATGGCAAATAAACTCTCTGTTCTTCGGCAACCAGCTTTCCTTCTTCACCTAACTTGATGATTTCCTTCGAGATATCAGTAAATTCGATTTCGATCTGCTGATTATCTTCAAGCAGCTTTTTCACCTCGACCAGGAGCTCTTCCGCATCCATGAAAACATGGCCGCCCTGGATGCTTGAATTTTCAAGTGTATAGAGACAGGCTGCCTTGATCCGGTCTGGATGGTTGCCTGTCAGCCCGAGCTGGCTGCCCAGTTCATCCGCCCTTCCGAAACCGATGCCTTCGATATCCTCCACAAGCTTGTATGGATTGTTCTGAATAACGTCAATCGCCTGTTCCTTGTATACTTGATAAATTTTCATCGACAGCTGAGGACCAAAGCCATATTCATTCAATGCGACCATCACTTGTTCAAGGCCCTGATGTTCCATTAAAGTGTCATAAAGTTCCTTTGCTTTTTCAGGAGCCAGCTTCGGAATCTGGTCAAGAACAGACGGGTTCTCGATAATCCTCGTAATGGCCTTTTCACCCAGTGTATCGACAATTTTCTCTGCTGTTTTCTTTCCGATTCCTTTGAAAAGATCACCGGAAAGGTAGCTGATGATCCCTTGCTTTGACTGCGGCAGGTCTTTACGGAAGTGAGTCGCATGGAATTGTGCGCCGAACTTAGG
The DNA here is from genome assembly GCF_018613155.1 of Bacillus sp. ISL-55. Taxonomy (GTDB): domain Bacteria; phylum Bacillota; class Bacilli; order Bacillales; family Cytobacillaceae; genus Mesobacillus. Next base: position 37,190 of record NZ_JAGGQU010000028.1, read on the forward strand.
GTGTTCTTTTACCTCGCCAAAGAAAATATAAGTCTCCTGTTCATGAATTCGGGGGAAATACCCTGTAATGACAGCTTCTTTATCCTCGTACTGCTCATTTGTTTCCTCAACCCTGATCCTCAGGACTGTGTATAGATTCTGTTCATTGTGAAATATGGTAACAAGATGCTTTCCCTTCATGAACTTGCCTTGTTCTGAAAACAAATCAAGCGAGTCCTGTTTGTCCAAAGTACTTCCCCCTTTCCGTCAATTCAATTTGATTAAGGATGAGTTTCGCATTGCGCAATAAAGATTAATTAAGCGCCTCAATTAATGGGTATCTTGGTCCTCAATCAATTTCTTGCCGTGACCTGCAAGCAAGTGGTCTGGCTGGATTTCCAATGCACGATTGAACATCTCGAGCGCCTTTTCGCCATTTTCTTTGTAGCCATAAGCCACGCCAAGATTATAGAGGGCATCAGCATGCTCTGGGTCCATCGATACTGCTAATTCTAGAGCTGTAATCGCTTCGTCAATAAACCCTTCCCTTGCAAGGCAAAGTCCATATTGGAAGTTGGCTTCAGCATCATTTTCGAGCAGTTCTGTGCTGCGCTGTAAATATGGCAAAGCAAGCTTGTTGCTGCCCATCTGTACAAGGGTCATACCCAGCATGAAAAAGTTGTCTCCATTGTCCAGCCCTTTTTTCATCGCCAGCTCAAACATTTTTCTGGCATCCTCGAAATTCTCGTTATCATAATAAACGCTGCCCTTGCTGTAATATGCTGCAGTTGCATTCTCATCAAGGCTAATTGCTTTATCGAAAAAATTCATTGCTTTTTCGGTATCACCAACTGCGGTGAGTACGTTTCCGAAATTTATGTATGCAACAGGATCTTTTGGCTGAGCATCAATCGCTTCCGCGAATGCCTTGGCAGCCTCTTCCCATTTGCCTTCTTTCATAAACTCAATACCTGTCTGGTTTTTATCCATTTCTAACACTCCATTCTCCATGAAAGTATACCATAATACGGGAGGATTTAGACTCTTTTCGAGCCAGCAACAGAACGGTTGATGGTTCATTTTTTCACAAAAAAGCAAAAAAAGAGCCTAAGCCAAAACAATCCCCGGCGAAGCTGTCCCGCCGGGGATTTTAACAGGATTAACCGACATATGTCAGTTTGTTCCCATTCTTGAAAATTTCATCAATCGTACCTCCGCCAAGACATTCTTCCCCATCGTAGAAAACGACAGCCTGTCCAGGAGTCACGGCACGGATTGGTTCTTTGAACAGGACTTTTGCAGTCCCATCATCCTGCAGCTCGACCGTTACAGCATTATCAGGCTGGCGGTAACGGAATTTTGCTGTACATTCGAACGTCTTAGGCTTCTCATTGTCAGATACAAAGCTGATATTAACCGCTGTGATGCTGTCTGAATAAAGCAGTTCGTTGTGGAAGCCTTGTTCAACAAGCAAGACATTGCGCTCGAGGTCTTTCCCGACAACAAACCAAGGTTCACCTGATCCGCCAATGCCCAGACCCTGGCGCTGGCCGATCGTATAATACATCAGGCCGTCATGCTTTCCTTTTACCTCACCGTTCATTGTCTCCATATTGCCCGGCTGTGCCGGAAGATAATTCCCAAGGAACTCCTTGAAATTCCGTTCACCTATGAAGCAGATGCCTGTGCTGTCTTTTTTGGTTGCCGTGGCAAGATCCGCTTCTTTTGCAAGCTCCCTGACTCGGGATTTTTCCAGATTCCCGATCGGAAACAAAACTTTTTCAATCTGGCTTTGGCTCAACTGGTTCAAGAAATAAGTCTGGTCCTTATTCTCATCAAGACCGCGAAGCATTTTGCGTTCCCCGTCCCGGTCTTCGACTCGTGCATAATGGCCTGTCGCCAAATAGTCCGCCCCAAGATTTATTGCATGCTCAAGGAATGCTTTGAATTTGATTTCCTTGTTGCACATGACATCCGGGTTAGGAGTCCTGCCTGCCTTATATTCATCAAGGAAATAAGTGAAAACCTTATCCCAATATTGTTTTTCAAAATTGACCGCATAATATGGAATGCCGATCTGATTGCAGACGCGGATTACATCCTCGTAATCCTCAGTAGCCGTGCAGACTCCGTTTTCATCCGTGTCATCCCAGTTTTTCATGAAGATGCCGATCACATCATAGCCCTGCTCCTTCAAAATGAGCGCAGCAACCGATGAATCAACACCGCCTGACATCCCTACCACCACTCTTGTATCCTTAGGTGATTTTTCCATTATGCTTCACCTCTTTTCTATTCCTATAAAACTTATTCTATCCTTAAACCCGGCTATTTTTCGAAAGCCTCTGGACAATTTTTGCTGTATCTTCCGCTGCTTTTTCAACCTGTTCCCTTGTATTGTGTAAGCCGAAGCTGAACCGGATTGAGTTTGTCAGCTTATCATCTTCTTTTCCGAACATTGCGACAAGAACATGCGAGGGATCGATTGAACCCGCAGTACACGCTGATCCGCTTGAAGCAGCTATTCCAGATAGGTCAAGATTCACAAGCATCGCTTCGACATTCGTGCCCGGAAAGCTTAAGTTTAAAATATGAGGGAGTGATTTATCAAGCAATCCGTTCAGCTGGAAAGAGATTCCGCTCATTTGCAGTTTATCGATGAACAGATTCCTTAAATCATGATAGAAGCTGCGTTTTGTTTCAAGCTCCTGTTGGGATAGCTGAATTGCTTTGCGAAACCCTGCAATAGCTGCGACATTCTCGGTGCCGGCACGGCGTTTTCTTTCTTGTTCGCCGCCGAAAAGCTGACGCGCCAGCTTGATTCCATCACGGATATAAAGAAAACCAATCCCCTTGGGACCATTGATTTTATGGGCTGAAACAGAAAGCAAATCAACCTTAAGTTCCTCGACATCCAGTTTCTCTATGCCATAAGCCTGGACAGCGTCTGTATGGAAAACAGCTTGATGATCAGCTAGCATTTCACCAATCTCTCGGATAGGCTGGATCGCGCCCACCTCATTGTTTCCGTACATGATCGTCACAAGGATCGTATCATCACGTAATGCCTCTTTGAATGATTCCATGGAGATCTGGCCATTCTCATCCACTGGCAGATATGTGACCTCAAACCCTCGTTTCTCCAATTCCTCACAGCTATGCAGGACAGCATGGTGTTCAATCTGAGTCGTGATGATATGCTGCCCCTTTGAGCGATTATTTACGGCATAACCGATAATAGCCAGATTATCTGCTTCAGTGCCGCCGCTCGTAAAAATGATATTGTTCCCCTTCGTCCCAATGCTTTTCGCCAGTTCATCGCGGGTATCATCGAGGATTTTCCTGGCCTCTCGACCGAAATGATGGATGCTTGAAGGGTTGCCGAATTCCGCTTCCATTACCTTGACCATTTCAGCGAGGACTTCTGGATGCATTGGTGTAGTAGCTGCATGGTCCAAATAGATTCTTTCCAAAGTCTTACCCTCTTTTCAGAAGATTTTTTAAAAATTACCGTTAATGCTTCCCATTAATAATGGGGTGTGCAGGCAACAAGATTTACGAAGAAAACCTAAATATAAAACATATAAGCGTCTGACTCGCCAAAGTTGTCTGAATGATTGGCGAGGTCTTCGATTGTCGTATTATCGAGTACGTCCTTGACCGCGTCCCTGATTCGTGTCCAGAGTTCACGCTTGGCTGGTTCCTCGTCCTCTATACCCTCAACAATGCTTATTGGGCCTTCCAGGACTCGGATGATGTCCCCGGCCGAGATGGTTGACGGTTCTGAACTGAGAATGTAGCCGCCATATGCTCCCCTGATGCTTTTTACCAGGCCGGCATTCCTTAGCGGCGCAACCAGTTGCTCCAGGTAATGCTCTGATAAATCATTTGTTTGCGCAATGGATTTTAGAGATATTGGGCCCTCTCCATATTTCTTGGCCAGCTCGATCATGATCGTCAGTCCATAGCGCCCTTTCGTTGAAATTTTCATAATGCACCTCTATTCAAATTTTCTTAAAGGTTAGCTGTTTTTTTCAGATATATTCATAATGCCCCATATGGCATTCTCTCACTATAAATACTATCAAAATCCTCAGTCAATAGGTAGGCTTTTGCAATTATAGCACAAATTGCGTGGACCATGCGCAAGTCCCTCGTTCGTGTTATTGTATATATACGAAATATGCGTTATTGGAGCGATGAGCATGAATCTTAAACCTCTTGCTTTCAGAATGCGGCCGCGGACGATTGAGGAAGTGATTGGCCAGTCGCATCTTGTAGCTGAAGGGAAAATTATCAATCGAATGGTCAAGGCAAAGCAATTGTCATCGATGATTCTTTACGGACCGCCTGGAATAGGAAAAACCTCCATTGCCAGCGCTATTGCAGGAAGCACGAATTTCGCGTTCAGGACTCTGAACGCTGTTACCAATAATAAAAAAGATATGGAAGTAGTCGCCGCTGAAGCGAAAATGTCAGGGAAGGTCATCCTGCTTCTCGATGAGGTTCACCGCCTTGATAAAGCGAAGCAGGACTTCCTGCTGCCATACCTCGAGAATGGGATGATTGTCTTGATTGGGGCGACCACAAGCAATCCATATCACGCGATCAACCCCGCCATCAGGTCAAGGTGCCAAATTTTCGAACTCAAGCCGCTTGAACCTTATGATATAAAAGCTGCTTTACGCAGAGCGATTGAGGATGAAGAACGAGGCCTGGGAAACTTAAATATTGAAATTACAGAGGAAGCACTCACCCATTTCGCTACTGCTTCCGGCGGAGATGTGAGAAGCTCCCTGAACGCTCTTGAACTAGCTGTGCTGTCTACCGAACCAGATGGAAATGGGATCATCCATATTGATGAATCTGCAGCCGAAGAGTGCATGCAGAAAAAAAGCCTCACACATGATAAAGACGGCGACGCACATTATGACGTGCTGTCAGGTTTCCAAAAATCCATCAGGGGCAGTGATGTGAATGCTGCGCTCCACTATCTTGGCAGATTGATAGAAGCTGGCGACCTGGTCAGCATCAACCGAAGACTCCTTGTCATTGCCTATGAAGATATTGGACTGGCAAGCCCGCAGGCAGGACAACGGACGCTGGCAGCTATTGAGGCTGCTGAGCGGGTTGGCTTTCCGGAAGCAAGGATTCCGCTGGCGAATGCGGTAATTGAACTTTGTCTGTCCCCAAAGTCCAATTCTGCTTATGTTGCGCTTGATTCCGCACTGGCTGACATCCGTTCCGGCATCAGCGGTGAAGTTCCCGACCATCTAAAGGATGCCCATTATAAAGGTGCGAAAGACCTGGGAAGAGGCGTTGATTATTTATATCCGCATGATTATGAAGGCGGGTGGGTCAAGCAGCAGTATCTCCCGGACAGGATTAAAAATAAAGTATATTACAAGCCAAAGAAGACCGGAAAATTCGAACAGGCCATTGCGGCGATCTATGAAAAAATTACAGGCAACAATAAAAAATAAGCGGCAGGACCATCATGATGGTGGTCCTTGCCGCTTTTTCAGCTATTTACACGCTCTATTTCAATGTCTTTTAACAATTCCCTGACAACATAGCTTGCCATAATGAGCCCAGCTACAGACGGAACAAACGCGTTTGAAGATGGCGGCATTTTCGCCTTCCGGATTTCGGCATTTTCATTGCCGACCTCTTTACGCACATCTTCTCGGATCACAATCGGGCTTTCATCTGAAAAAACAACCGGAATTCCTTTTTTGATTCCTTCTTTGCGTAACCGAGTACGAATGACCTTCGCGAGAGGATCAGTATGCGTCTTGAAAATATCAGCAATCTGGAACCGCGTTGGATCCATTTTATTAGCTGCACCCATGCTTGAGATCATTGGGATTTCACGCTTAATGGACTCCTTGATCAGATGGATTTTATAAGAGATTGTATCAGAAGCATCCACAATAAAATCCAGGTCGTAACCAAAAATCTCTTCATATGTTTCTTCTGTATAGAACATTTTTAATGCAATGACTTCGCATTCAGGATTAATATCCATGATCCTGTCACGCATCACTTCTACCTTCTGCTTGCCGACAGTCGAAAGAAGAGCAATAAGCTGGCGATTAACGTTGGTGATATCGACATCATCCTTGTCAATCAGAATCAGCTTGCCAACACCTGATCTAGCTAAAGCCTCTGCCGCAAAAGAACCGACCCCGCCAATTCCTAAAACTGCGACAGTACTATTTTTCATTATATCAAGGCCTTCCTTGCCGATGGCCAATTCATTACGAGAAAATTGATGAAGCATCCAGACTCACTCCAAATATAAGATTGATGTTACTATCTATACCCGCTTTTGAATATAACATACCCGGCGTTAATTTCAAGTATTTTTATAGGAATTAAAGTGTATGTTAGTTTTGGTTTTGCGAATTACTGAGTGAAATGCCAAAAAGTGTCTATTAGAGGGGCTCTATCGGACAAACAGAAAGAAGAAATCTCAAAACTGTCCGTTAGGAGAAAATAGAAATCGATACATATACTCTTTATAGGACTAATCTATACAGCATCAAAAAAACCATGCATCCGCATGGTTTTTGGTTACGTATGTAGGAAGAGTCCCAATCGTGCCGTCGTGTTGGTTGCCTTCGTCTTGAACCCGCTCTCAGCAGGTGGGTGCCCTGTTCCGGGTTTCTGTAAGTCCTCTAACCAGAGGCATTTACGCGGCCCGAAAACGCGAACTCCCGAAGGATAGATGTTAGGTCAAAACTTCAGGTTAAACAACGAACACATCAGGACTCTTCATCTGTTGTTATTATATTACCACATGCCTGAATGAACTTCAAGGATATGACTAATGGATATTACTGGTCTTTTTTAACATTTAATGACAAATGCAGTTCATCTAGCTGCGCTTCGCTCACTTCACCAGGTGCGTCTGTCAGCAGATCGCTCGCACTTGCTGTTTTCGGGAACGCAATCGTATCGCGAAGGTTGGTTCTGCCAGCTAGGAGCATGACCATTCTGTCAAGGCCTAGGGCGATTCCGCCATGTGGAGGCGTGCCATATTCAAATGCCTCAAGAAGGAATCCAAACTGCTCGACTGCCTGTTCCTTTGTAAAGCCAAGCACTGAGAACATTTTTTCCTGGACATCTCTTTCGAAAATCCTTAGAGATCCGCCACCCAGCTCATAGCCATTGAGGACAAGGTCATATGCCTGTGCCTTAACATTTGCTGGGTCGCTCTCCAGCTTATGAAGGTCTTCGCGCGCTGGCATTGTGAATGGATGGTGTGCTGCGAAATAACGGTCTGCTTCCTCATCGAATTCCAATAGTGGCCAATCTGTAATCCATAGGAAGTTGAATTTGCTCTGGTCAATCAATCCGAGCTCTTTACCAAGCTTCAAGCGCAACGCTCCAAGTGCATCTGCTACAACAGACTTTTTATCCGCTACGAAAAGCAGAAGGTCCCCAGCCGAAACATCTAGCTTTGACTGAAGTGCTATCTGTTCTTCTTCTCCAAAGAACTTCGAGATTGGCCCTTTCAAGCCGTCCTCTTCCGCCTTAAGCCATGCAAGACCTTTGGCACCGTAAACAGCTACAAATTCAGTCAATCCATCTATATCCTTACGTGAATAGTTTGCAGCCGCGCCTTTTACATTTATTGCTTTTACCTGGCCGCCGTTTGCTACAGCAGAGGCAAATACCTTGAACCCAGAATCCTTAACCGTTTCCGAAAGATCGACAAGCTCCATTCCAAAACGAGTATCCGGCTTGTCAGACCCGAAGCGGCTCATTGCCTCATCATAGCTCATGCGAGGAAATGCCTCTGTCATGTCCACGCCTTTTACATCCTTCATAACTTTTTGCATCATTTGTTCAGTCATGCCCATGATTTCTTCCTGGCTCATGAAGCTAGTTTCAATATCGATTTGCGTGAATTCCGGCTGTCTGTCAGCTCGTAGGTCCTCATCACGGAAGCAGCGGGCAATCTGGTAATAGCGTTCAAATCCGCCAACCATCATCAGCTGTTTAAAAATCTGCGGCGACTGAGGAAGAGCGTAGAACTCACCTGGATGAACACGGCTTGGCACTAGATAGTCACGTGCTCCCTCAGGAGTGCTCTTTGTTAAAATCGGCGTTTCAACATCAAGGAAGCCTTCGCCATCTAGGAAGTCACGAATCGCTTTTGTTACCTGGTGTCTCATCTTAAAAGTTTCGAACATTACAGGACGGCGAAGGTCCAGATAGCGGTATTTCAAACGAACATCTTCTGATACCTCTGTTTTATCAGCAATCACGAAAGGTGTGGTCTTCGCTTCATTGATGATTGTCAGCTCTTCAGCCTGGACTTCAATTTTCCCAGTTTTAAGATTTCCATTAATACTACCTTCACTGCGGGCAATGACTGTTCCTTTCACGTCAAGTACGTATTCCGTACGGACTTTATCTGCAAGCGAAAGTGCTTCTGGCGAAACGTCAGGATTGAAGACAATCTGGACAAGTCCAGTCCTGTCGCGCAGGTCAATAAAAATCAGGCCGCCTAGGTCACGACGCTTCTGGACCCAGCCTTTCAGCGTTACCTTTTCACCAATTGCCTCTTCCGTTACTTCACCGCAAAAATATGATCTCCCAAACATCGAAACTCCCCCTCTACTTACAAATCTCTTTGAATTTTTCAATAAAACTCTCAAGTGGCAGTTCGGTTTGTTCCCCGTCCGCCATTGATTTTAGATTGATTTTATTCGCTTTTAATTCATCCTCACCCAGCACTGCCACATATCTGGCATTCATTCTGTCAGCAGCCTTAAATTGGGCTTTGATTTTACGATCCTGATAATCTCTCTCCGCAGAGAATCCGGCCATTCTCAAATTGTGGAGCAAGCCAACAGTATAATCCTTGGCTTCATCCCCCAATGAAACGAGGTAGCAATCTATTCCTTCATTGACCGGAAGCTCGACACCCTCTGCTTCCAGTGCTGCAAGCAATCTTTCAATGCTTAACGCAAATCCGATACCAGGTGTTTCCGGTCCGCCGATTTCTTCGACAAGACCATTGTACCTGCCGCCTCCGCAAAGAGTGGTGATTGCTCCAAAGCCTTCAGCATTACTCATGATTTCAAAGGCTGTGTGGTTATAGTAATCCAATCCGCGCACGAGATTGGCGTCAACTTCGTATTCAATTCCTAGATCCGTCAAATATTTTGTTACTTTACTAAAATATTGTGCAGAATCATCTGTCAGATAATCGATGATCGATGGTGCGGACTTCATCAATTCGTGGTCACGGTCTGCTTTGCAATCCAGGATTCGCATTGGATTTTTTTCAAGGCGGTTCTGGCAGTCGCTGCAGAATTCCCCGATCCGAGGCTGGAAATGGCTGACTAAAGCATCCCTGTGAGCTTTTCTGCTTTCCTTATCACCCAGGCTGTTAACGACAAGCTTAAGCTTTTTCAAACCAAGTTCCTTATAAAGGGACATGGCAAGGGAAATCACTTCAGCGTCAATCGCCGGGTCTGCACTTCCCATTGCCTCAACACCAAACTGCACAAACTGGCGGAAGCGGCCTGCCTGAGGACGTTCATAGCGGAACATAGGTCCCATATAGTAGAGCTTCACTGGCTGATTGGGACTTCCAAACATCTTATTTTCGACAAATGAGCGAACTGCCGCTGCTGTACCTTCAGGACGAAGCGTCAGGCTGCGGTCCCCCCTGTCAGTGAAGGTGTACATTTCTTTTTGGACGATATCCGTTGTATCACCAACACTTCGTTTAAATAGATCTGTATGCTCGAAAATCGGAGTTCTTAATTCCCGATATTGATATCTTTCACATAGTTCTCTCGCCTTCGCTTCAATGAGCTGCCATTTCTCTGTCTGGCCTGGCAAAATGTCCTGTGTTCCACGAGGGATATTGATTTGATTAGACACAGTGCATCCTCCTCCATTAGTTTTAAATCTTTTTATAAGCCCTTACTTATAACTAACTCTGGAACATCGCGAATCTAGCAACATCCCTAGAAAAAGCTCGCTTTATGTAAAAAAAAGAATACAAAAAAGCCCCCAATCCCTTGCTATAATAACAAGGGACGAGAGCTTTGAATTCCCGTGGTGCCACCCTAATTGAAGCGCATGAATGCACTTCCTCTTTAACAGTTAACGCCTGAATACGTCTTCTCCTAATGATGGAGTTACCCATGTTCAGAGAAAATCCTTCGGAGTGTTCATTCACCCTGTCATCATGCAGAAATGCTTTCAGCCACGGCATTCCCTCTCTTTTCACGTGTATCAAGGCTACTATGCTCCATCAACGGTATGTTTTCTATATAACATTTTATTTATATTATAATACGGAGTACAAATGGCAATGTCAAGCACTATTCAAGAACGTTCAATCTGTTTTTTCAGTTTTCTTACATCACGGAGAGACAGCCCAAATTCCGAAGCTAATTCTACAGTGTTCGTGCTTTGTTCCTTTTGGATAAAATCGTGGAAATCCACTCCGAATAATTGATTCTCCCCGAATGAAGCAGATCTTCCTTTATCACTGAACCGCATGGTATCACCTTCCATTGTTTATTGCTTACTATTCTTCCCAGCCGCTGTAAAAAGTTTTCACTAAAATGAGATATTCTTTTTACACTTGAATTTTTCTCGTTCTAAACCGATATAAGAGAAAAGTCCTCGTGATTTTAACGGAAAAATCAGGTAATATATTTTTTATAGAGAATGGGAGAGGGAGGGAGATCATTGCCCAAAAACAGAATGGTTCCTATCATCCTTTGCTTGATGCTCATTTTCGGGAGCCTTCCAGCTTTAGAATCTGCTCGGGCGGATAATGGTAGTGTCTCGATCACTGCAACAAGTTTGAATGTAAGGACTGGGCCGGGATTAAGTTACCCGATATCAGGTTCAGTTAAAAAAGGAGAGAAGTTTTCAATCGTCAAGGAGGAAGGCGACTGGATCCAAATCAGCCTTGGAGGCAGTAAAAAAGGATGGGTAGCACAATGGTTTACTGCCAGGGAAGCTGCCAAGACAACTGCGTCACCTGCTGTTTCACCAAACACGAAAGCCTCAGGCAGTGTCACAGTCAATGGTTTGAGGGTAAGAAAAGGGCCGGGCACCAACTACCAGGTATTAGGGTCGTTTAACAGTGGACAAGCTGTCGAAATCCTCAGCTACAATGGCAATTGGGCAGAAGTTAGCACACCTGGCCTACGAGGCTGGGTCTCGAAGGAATTCATAACTGCAAAAGAGAGCAAGAGTAGTGAAGCTCCGCCACCAAGTACCAAAATAAGCGGAACGGTCAACGCTACATCCTTGAATGTCAGGGAAAAGCCTTCATTGAATTCTGGAAAAATCGGCCAATTAAGTTATGGAGCTGCCGTTACAGTCCATTCCCAATCAAACGGCTGGGCGGAGATTACATACGCAGGAAAAAGAGCCTGGGTAAGCGCTGAGTATCTAAAAATCAGTGGAAAACCAGTGACTGACAGCGGAAAGGCTCCAGCGCCTGTTGATCAATTCACAGGCACTGTCACCGCTTCACAGCTGAACGTCCGTGACAAGAATTCCCTGGATGGAAGCGTCATCGGTTCTATAACAAAGGGACAAAGCTTTAAAATCCTTGATGAACAAAATAATTGGGTCAAGATTGAATACCAACCTGGCAAAACAGGCTGGGCAGCAGGATGGTTTTTTGATAAAAAGAAAAACGGACCCGTCGCTGCACCTAGCCAGTCCGTGAAAAACAGCAGTGTCTCTATGCTTCATAACGGGACAAACATCCGCAAAGGTCCAAGCACCGGCACAGCCGTCATCTTCCGTGCCAATCAGGGTGACAGCTTTGAAATTATAAGCGTCGAAAAAGATTGGTATAAAATTGCGCTGCCAAATGGGACAAGCGGGTTTGTAGCCGGCTGGATTGTTTCTGTACAGGGAACTGCCCCGCAAATAGAGCGACCGGGAGCGGAAAAGCATACAAAGAATAAAACGATTGTCATCGACCCTGGGCACGGTGGCAGAGATAATGGGACAACAGGTGTTAGAGGAACATTGGAAAAAACTCTCACCCTGAAAACAGCCCAGCTTTTATATGACAAACTAAGAGCTGCCGGTACGAACGTCATCCTGACCAGGAACAATGATCATTATATTTCACTAGGTTCAAGGGTTAGCAGCTCACATTACCATAATGCCGACGCGTTCATCAGCGTCCATTACGACAGCATCAATGATCGGACTGTAAGGGGCATGACGACTTACTATTACAATTCCAAACAAAAACCATTAGGTGAACAAATCCATTCTTCGGTTGTAAGCAAAACAATGTTGAAGGATCGGGGCACTCGATTTGGTGACTATCACGTCATCAGGGAAAACAAACAAACAGCCGTCCTGCTTGAACTTGGTTATTTGAGCAATCCCGCAGAAGAGATGCTTGTAAATACACCTCAATATCAGGAAGCGGTAGCTAACGGGATCTTTGAAGGACTTGCCCGCTATTTTAAAAATAATTAAGCAGATGGATAATAAGTTTGTAGATTCCCGACTGAAGACAGCGCACCTGTCTTCAGTCTTTTTTTTGTAAAAGTACCCTTATGTCTTCGTAAACTATCTCATAAGGGTGTCTTTCTTTGCGAAAGGGACCCTTATGCCCTCGCAAACTATCTCATAAGGGTGTCTTTCTTTGCGAAAGGTACCCTTATGTCTTCGCACTCTATCTCATAAGGGTGTCTTTCTTTGCGAAAGGTACCCTTATGTCTCCGCAAACTATCGCATAAGGGTGTCTTTCTTTGCGAAAGGTACCCTTATGCCCTCGCAAACTATCTCATAAGGGTGT
>NZ_JAGGQU010000028.1:50021-71337 GCF_018613155.1 Bacillus sp. ISL-55
TTTGCGAAAGGGACCCTTATGTCTCTGCAAACTAACGCATAAGGGTGTCTTTCTTCGCAATCGTACTTTTATGACAATGCCTAAGGGAATCTGTAGGCACTACAAGTCCCTATATACTAAAAAGAAGGGATCCCATCAGTGGGGATCCCTTCTTTGCCTTTTGCTTATTTACTATCGATAATCAATGTAACAGGGCCGTCATTTGTCAATTGAACGTCCATCATGGCGCCAAATACACCGGTTTCGACTTGGATTCCTTTTTCAGCGAGGAAGGTGTTGAATGCTTCATAGACAGTTTCTGCATGGTCTGGCCTGGCTGCGTCCATGAAGTTCGGACGGCGCCCCTTGCGGCAGTCGCCATACAGGGTAAATTGCGAAACAGAAAGAATCTCTCCTTCTACATCGAGAAGGGACAGGTTCATCTTTCCTGCTTCATCTTCAAACACCCTGAGATTAGCAGCTTTCTCGGCAAGAAAGGCAGCATCTTTTTCTGTATCTTCATGGGTTACGCCCACAAGGATGACAAACCCCTTATTAATGGAGCCTGTTATCTCTCCATCAACTGTTACTTTTGCTTCTTTGCTTCTCTGTATCACTAAACGCATCGCGAATCTCCTTACACATCGGTCTCCACAATTTGCTTATGGTTCTAATCAGATTAACTCATTACCCTTCTGACTGCATAGATGTCTGGAATTTGCTTGATCCGGTCCACAACTTTTTGCAGATGGCTTACGTTATGGATGGCGATCGACATGTTGATAGTCGCCATTTTATTTTTGTCAGATTTCCCGGATACTGCAGTAATGTTTGTTTTCGTTTCATTTACGGCCTGGAGTACTTCGTTCAGCAATCCCCTGCGGTCATAGCCGCTGATTTCGATATCGACATTATATTCTTTGCGGTCATTCAAGGCGGTTTCCCATTCTACCGGAATCAGCCTTGCCTGCGCATCCTCTGTATGGATGTTGGTGCAATCAGAACGGTGAACAGATACTCCCCGGCCTTTTGTAATAAAACCAACAATATCGTCTCCAGGTACAGGGTTGCAGCAACGGGATAGCCTGATCAGCAAATTATCGATACCAGACACCCGGACACCAGATTCCCGCTTCTTGGCAGGTGAAAATGATTTAAGCTCGGAAACAGCATTTGAAATGTCCTTTTCTTGTTCCATATCACGCTGCTTGCGCAGTTTTTCTGTCAGCCTGTTCGCCACCTGGAGGGCGGTTATTCCGTTGTAACCAATTGAAGCAAACAGATCTTCTTCATTGGTGAAATTATATTTCTCCGAAACCTTTTTCAAGTTTTCAGATGTCAAAATTTCCTTAACATCAAAATCCATATTGCGGATTTCTTTTTCCAGAAGCTCACGGCCTTTTTCAACATTTTCGTCCTTCTGCTGTTTCTTGAAGAATTGGCGAATTTTGTTTTTGGCCTGTGAGGTTTGGGCAAGCTTCAACCAGTCCTTACTCGGTCCATAGGAATGCTTTGAAGTGAGAATTTCAATGATATCCCCCGTCTTCAACTGGTAATCTAAAGTCACCATTTTGCCATTTACCTTGGCACCGATCGTCTTATTGCCGATCTCGGAGTGGATCCGATAGGCAAAATCAATTGGTACCGATCCTGCAGGCAATTCGATGACATCGCCTTTCGGAGTGAAAATAAATACCATATCCGAGAAAAGGTCAATTTTTAGAGATTCCATGAACTCTTCTGCATTCGCAGTGTCATTCTGGAATTCAAGGATTTCACGGAACCATGAAAGCTTCGTTTCAAAATTGGAAGCGTCAGTTGGTTTGCCCTCTTTATATGCCCAGTGGGCCGCAACCCCGAATTCAGCAATTCTGTGCATTTCATCTGTTCTGATCTGGACTTCCAGCGGATCGCCTTTAGGGCCGATTACAGTAGTATGCAGTGATTGGTACATATTAGGCTTCGGCATCGCGATATAGTCCTTGAATCGGCCAGGCATCGGTTTCCAGCAAGTATGGATGATACCAAGGATTGCGTAGCAGTCCTTGATGCTGTTGACAACAATCCTGACAGCCAGCAAATCATAGATTTCATTGAACTGCTTATTTTGGAGCACCATTTTACGATAGATGCTGTATATATGCTTCGGCCTTCCTGAGATTTCAGCCTTGATCGAAACTTCATTCAGCCTATCTTTCACTTCATCAATGACTTCAACAAGATATTGCTCGCGCTCTGCTCTCTTCTTTTTCATCAGATTGACAATACGGTAATATTGCTGCGGATTCAGATAGCGTAACGCTGTATCTTCAAGTTCCCATTTGATTTTTGAAATACCGAGCCTGTGAGCCAGCGGCGCAAATATTTCAAGCGTTTCATTCGAAATCCTGCGCTGTTTTTCACTCGGTAAATGCTTCAGGGTCCTCATGTTATGAAGACGGTCAGCCAGCTTAATCAAGATGACACGAATATCCTGAGCCATGGCAACAAACATCTTCCGGTGGTTTTCCGCCTGTTGTTCTTCATGCGACTTGTACTTTATTTTACCAAGCTTCGTCACGCCATCCACAAGCATGGCCACTTCGTCGTTGAAGGCCTCGCTAATATCATCAAGCGTTACAGCGGTATCTTCGACGACATCATGAAGAAAACCAGCCGCAACCGTAGCAGGGTCCATCTCAAGGTCAGCCAGAATCCCTGCAACCTGGATCGGGTGGATGATATACGGTTCCCCGGATTTTCTGAATTGATCATGATGAGCCTGTCTGGCGAACTCATATGCCTTTTTTACCAATTCAATATTTTCATCATTCAAATATGATTTTGTACAGTCAATGACTTGTTCTGCGGTCATTACCTGGTCATTCGCCATAGGATCACCTAATTTAAATTTCTTTATATTAACCCGCATTTTCTCTCCAGCGGGAACCAAGGACATAAAAGTAAAAATCTTTATTCACAATAATTATTCTTATAAAGGATTGTTACTATTATCAAAGAAAAAATCAAAGATGTAAAGAGAAAGGAAGAGATTTTACAGCAGAATTTAAAAAAATTGTCGAAAGATATTTTATTTCATTAAAAAATAGGGTTATTTTTAATACAAAGATGCGTTTGAATGCATTTCTCTGATTATAAGAAAAGGGCACTTCACAATGAAGCGCCCGGTCAATTTAATATTGCATCAAAGTTAAAATATCATAGCCATCCAGCTTTTTGCGGCCATCGAGATACGTAAGTTCAATCAGGAAGGCGATACCTGCAACGATTCCTCCAAGTTCTTCAACAAGCTTGATCGTTGCATCGATCGTTCCGCCAGTTGCCAGCAAGTCATCGGTGATCAATACTCTTTGTCCTGGCTTGATCGCGTCTTTATGGATTGTTAAAACGTCACTGCCATATTCAAGTCCGTAATTGACCTTGATTGTTTCGCGCGGAAGTTTTCCTTCCTTCCTGACAGGAGCGAATCCTACACCATGGGCATAGGCAACCGGACAACCGATGATGAAGCCGCGTGCTTCAGGACCGACTACAAGGTCGATTTGCTTTTCACGGGCATAAATCACGATTTGGTCTGTTGCATATCTATAAGCCTCGCCATTGTCCATTAAGGTTGTGATGTCCTTAAATTTAATGCCGGGCTTTGGCCAATCGGGAACGATTGTTACAAATTGTTTCAAATCCATTGAATAATTGCCTCCTCATTTTTCACCGACTCTTGAATGAATTGGTCAAACCAACTCTTCAATTGCTCATACGATGAGTAGAGCAATTCATTTTCAAGAGTGAATGCTTGCACCTTGTGCTGATATGTTTTGGATTCAGTTAGATCCCTTTTTGGGACGTTTTCTACTAGTGAAATAAACCCATTGTTTATTTTAACAAAATCTAGTTCAAAAAACACCTTCGACATGAAATCTATTGTTTCTTTTGTCCACCCTCTATGCTTGGCCAAATCGTCACCGTAACGCTTTAGATCAAATGGCCCTTTCTTTGCTAGGAAAGCGTAAAACCATTTGAAATGCTCTCGTGTTGGCATGGTGGTAAAGAAATCACTGTTCTCTTTGTAAAAATGGACATAGATTCTGCCCGGATTTTTCCCGGCGAATAACTTCTCAAGTATATCTTTCGAAGCCGGCAAATCCAACAGAACGACATTGGATTGGTCGAACTCAATTTGCTCAGCTTGCTCAGCTGTGGATAGCAGTTCCAATGAGTCTCCGATAATAGGAGAAAACTTATTTTTTAAATCGGAGTTAAAGAGAATCCACTTTATATTACTCCCCGGAATCATGCCTGGAAGCTTTTCCAACCTTTTAAGCCCGCGGAAATCGAATAGCTGCCAGGACTTGACGGCTACGTCCCGGAGAAAAATCTGCGGCTTCTTATTATTGTTCCACTCGTTGATCGAAAGTTCGCCAATGACCGACAGTTTCGAGCTCGGCGAGATATGGTCATGGAGATAGCCAAAGCCGAATCCTATTCCATCGATCACCGTACCGTCCTCTTCAAGTGCCAGCTTAAGATGTGACTGATCTGCACCTATCTTTCTTAGAGTCGAAATATTGGCTCCATCAATCATCACTTTCGGTTTAGGGTTGCTTACACCGTATGGAGAAAGCATTCCAAGTTCATTTATCGTTTCAATCGTAATCTCTTTAACATCGATCCTGGCATCGATATGAGATACCGGAATTAGGTCTTCTTCTTTCAGCTGTTCTTTTGCCAGTCCATTCAATTTTGACCTTAATGCGTCAACATCATCAAGATTCAATGTCATGCCCGCAGCCATTGGATGGCCGCCAAAATGCGGAAGGATATCTCTGCAGGTTGATAGATTCTTAAAAAGATCAAAACCGGCGATACTTCGTGCAGAACCCTTTGCAAGCCCCTTCTCTTTATCGAAACTAAGCACGATTGTTGGGCGGTAATATTTTTCAACGAGCTTGGAGGCTACGATGCCAATAACTCCTGCGTTCCAGCCTTCCTTGCCGACGACAAGAACTGAATTATCTTTTATTGGATAATACATTTCCACTTCCGCAACTGCTTCCTCGGCAATTTGTGAAACAATGTTCTGGCGTTCTTTATTGATTGAATCAATCTCTTCCGCAAGCATCATCGCCTCTTCCGGATCATGAGTCATCATCAATTGAACGGCAGGGTCAGCGCTGCCGAGTCGTCCGGCTGCATTAACCCTAGGGCCAATCATAAAGCCGATTGTTTCTTCATCAATGGCTGCCCTGTCTGTTTTGGCCAGCTTAAGCAGTGCATTCAAACCAGGTGTCTGGCTCGACTTCAATTTCTCTATTCCTCTTAGAGCAATGAGCCTGTTCTCCCCAAGCAAAGGTACAAGGTCGGCAATTGTCCCGATAGCGGCGAACTCCAACAAATGCTCCGGAACTCTCCCAAGCAAAGCGTGTGCCACCTTAAAAGCGACACCTACACCGGCTAAATCCTTGAAAGGGTATACACTGTCTTCCAGCTTTGGATGGATGATCGCAAACGCATCAGGAAGGACGGGACCCGGTTCATGGTGATCCGTTATGATGAGGTCGACACCTAAGTCTTTGGCAACAGCTGCTTCATGAAGAGCTGAAATGCCCGTATCGACAGTAATGATCAAGCCAACTCCGCTGTCTGCAGCACTGCGGAATGCTTTCTCATTAGGACCGTACCCTTCTGTAAAACGGTTCGGTATGTAATAGTCGGCGTTCGCTCCGAGTTCAGCCAGGGCTTTCATCAGGACCGTCGTACTGCTTACACCATCCGCATCATAATCACCAAATACCAAAATAGGCTCCTGCGTTTCTATTGCCTTATTGATCCGCTCAACTGCCTTATCCATATCTTTCAGCAAAAATGGGTCGTGAAATTCGCTTTTTTGCCCAAATAAAAAATACCGGGCATCTTCCACGGTATCCAGTCCGCGATTGACTAACAGAGAAGCAGTCAGATGATTTATGTTCAGGTCTTTAGCGAGTGAATCTATTATTGTCTGGTCGGATTTTCTAACAATCCACCTTGATTTTGGCTTTAACATACGTTCACCTCTCAGCTTTTTCATTATACAAAAGCGAAGAGTCGGTTTCAATGACAATGAATGCTAATAAGGGGCTTTTAATTTATGAACAGTCAAGATTCAGTTTAAACAAGTGCAAATATAGTAAAATGGCAGCATATTTGTATGCTGCCATTTTGCTGGATTAATGAATATCTTCTATTTCGTGCTGGGGTGCTGTTTCCTCCGGCAGAGTTTCCTTTTGGGCCAGCTGAGCTTCTAGTGAGTTGTTTTTCTTCTTCAGTGTCTTTACTTCCCTTTGAAGCACAAACATCCTGAATAGACCGACAGAGCCAACAATGATACCGCCCATCAATACAGAGCCTAAGATGACCAAAATTAACGGCCATTCTGATTCCCCAAATAAATAGTTCACTGTTACTGAATCGACATTGATGACTGCAAAAACAGCTACAATCAATGCAAATGCGAGTCCCAGCAGCAATGTCCATTGAAACTTCATGCTATCTCCTCCCAAGAGACTTATTGAATATCTATGTCATCTTTAAAACTTCCACTCTCACTGTATGGATTAATATGGACCATAACATTTTGGACATTTTTGTTTTCCATCAGTTTCTTTTTCACAGATTTTCCAATCCGGTGGCCTTGTTCAACGGTAATATGTGGATCGACAGATATTTTCAAATCAATGATAACATAATGACCATGCTCTCTGGCATGTAATTCATCCAATTTTTTCACTTCTGGTATTGACTGAACAACATTCCTGAATTCTTCTGTATCCTCATCATGAAGCACATGATCAAGTGTGTTGTGGATTGATTCCTTGCCGAGCTTCCAAGCCATCCTGATGACCGGCAAGGCTACGAGCAGCCCGGTCACCGGGTCGGCATATTCAAGCCAGCCTATACCAAAGATGCCGCCTAACACTGCAGCGCTGATCCCTATAAGTGCTGCTATGGAAGAATAGACATCCGATCTATGCTCATATGCATTAACGATGAGCGCATCACTATTCAATTGTTTACCCAATTTGTATTTGTACCGGAACATTCCCTCTTTTACGATAATTGAAACGACTACAGCCACAATCGCGATGGATTTGGGAGGTTCAATGGGCTGAAAGAATGCCTCGAACGATGATCTGCGATTTCGACACCCACGAGCATCAATAAGACTGCAACAATGATTGCTGCAATTGATTCGGCCTTTCCATGGCCGTAAGGATGGTCTTCATCCGGCGGAGCTTTCGCTGCCTTGAGACCTATGTATACAGCTAATGAACCAACTACATCAGATGCAGAATGAACGGCATCCGCTACAAGTGCTTTACTGTTCGCATAAATGCCTACTCCCCACTTTAATATTGCTAGTAAAATATTGCCGACAACACCAACCATTGCCGCGAATTCCGCTTTCTTAAATCGAACATCTTTTTCCAATACCAAAGTCCCTCCCTGTACAGAGCTTTTACATCGTTCTTCTTTTTCCACCATATTTAGTCTGTCGGCATTCCTTTTATTTTATCCTGAAAAATGGCTTTTCTAACCTTGGATAAAAAAATACCACGGGGTTTCCCCGTGGTATTGAAGTTTTAGTTATGAAATTAAACCTGCGGCTCATCTGAGTAGACTTTCTTTTCCTTGTAAGTCTTGATTGTGCCTTTTTTCTTAAGCTCTTTATTTTTCCATACATACCACAGCTGTGCTGCGATGAAGATGGAAGAATAAGTACCGGCAATCAGGCCAATAAGGAGAGCGAAAGAGAAATTCCAGATGGATGAACTTCCGAAAATCAACAGAGCCACAACTGTTATGACAACAGTCAGGATCGTGTTGACTGAGCGGCCAAGTGTCTGGCGAAGAGCAGAGTTCACGACATCCGCAATATCTTCCGGTGTCTTCAAGCGTTTCTTCTTCACCATATTCTCACGCATCCTGTCAAAGGTAACAATCGTATCATTAATCGAGTAACCGACAATCGTCAGGACGGCTGCGATGAATGTGATATCCACTTCAAGCCTTGTGAGACTGAATAGGACAATGATAAAGAATGCGTCATGAAGCAGTGCGATTATAGCGGCCAACGCCATGTATATCTCGAATCGGATCGTTACATAGATAATGATCCCCACGGAAGCAATGGCAACTGCAATCATGGCGTTCTTAGCCAGTTCTTTCCCTATCGTTGGTGAAACTGTACCGACGTTTGGTTCAGCTCCGAACTCTTCCTTGAAGTGAGACTTAAGCTCAGAGATCTCATCTTTGGAAAGTACTGTCTTAAATCTTGCAACGCCAATTTCACCATTATCACCGGAGATGACAATATCGTTTGTTTCCAGATTAACTTGCTTAAGCTCTTCCTTCAACTGTTCCGCTGAAAGTTTGCTGTCAGACATTACCTCTACCCTTGTCCCAGCCGCAAAATCGATTCCAAGATTCAGGCGGAACACCAGGAGTGCAATCAGGCCTATACCAATAAGGACAGCTGAGGCGGTAAAGAACTTGTTTCGGCTCTTGATGAAATCGAAACGATCGAATCTAGTTTTCAAATCCATTGAATCTAAGCCTTCAGAGATATCATGGACCTCACTAGGTTTTACGCCGAACAATCCCGGCTTGTTCTTGAACAATCCGCTGTTCACTAGCAATCCAAGGAACAAGCGTGCACCGAAGACTGCTGTGATAAAGCTTGCAAGAATACTGATGATCAGCATGGTCGCAAAGCCTTTTACAGAGCTTGTCCCGTACGCGAATAATACGATTGCCGCTAGCAAAGTCGTGATGTTGGCATCAAAGATGGTAGACAGGGAGCCTTTGCTGCCCGCATCGAATGCAGCTTTGATATTCCGGCCAACCTTTAATTCTTCTTTGATCCGTTCATAAGTGATGATATTTGCATCCACCGCCATACCGACACCGAGGATCAAGGCCGCGATTCCAGGCAGTGTGAGTACACCATTCATCCAATCAAATACAAGCAGGATGAGGTAAACATAAATTGATAACGTTACGACTGCAACGATTCCAGGGATACGGTAGATTGCCAGCATGAACACGAATACAGCTAGAATGCCGATGATCCCAGCAAAGACTGTTTCATTAAGAGCCTGTTCACCAAACTTCGCTCCCACAGAAGTAGAATACGTTTCTTCTAGATTAACCGGCAATGACCCTGCATTGAGCAAAGAAGCCAGCTGCTGCGCTTCTTCAATGGTAAAATTACCTGTGATTTCAACATTTTTTTGGTTAAGGATCTTATCAACATTTGGATTGGAAAGGAACTTCGGTTCAGGCTTCATCCTTTCTTCCTTATAGGAATCCTTGCCTTCCTCGAAATCCAGCCAGATAATCAGCTGATTTTCCGGAGCCATATCACGGATTTCCTTTGTGATCTCACCGAATTGGTCTCCATCTTTAAGAGTAATCGAAATACTCGGCTTGTTTTGCTGGTCGAAGCTTTGCTTCGCTCCGTTTTCTTCCAAGTCACTTCCATCCATCATGACGCGATCGTTCACGTCACGGAAAGTAAGATTCGCTTCGGTAGAAAGGATCTCACGCGCTTTATTCTGATCTTTTACGCCAGCGAGCTGAACGCGGATCCGGTCATCTCCCTCAATTTGGATATTAGGTTCACTGACACCGAGGACATTGACCCTTCGCTCAAGAGCTTCAGCAGTGCTCTTCAAGGTTTCACGGTCAACTTTCTCGCCCTCTTTTCCATTTAGAGGCGTGACTTCATAAAGAACCTCAAAACCACCCTGCAGGTCAAGACCTAGTTTGATATCCTTCAATATACTCTGGGTTGTTGCACCCATGGCACTTCCAATTAAGATAACCAGCAAAAAGAAGGCCACGATGCGGCTGCGTTTTACCATTATGTATAAATCCTCCTTATTCTTCGCACAAACATGCTGCCAGACAAATAAAACAATAAGACCAAAAAAATAGACAGTAGCCAATTTATAGCATTCTAATTATGTAACAGATTAAAAAAACTGTCAATTAAGCATTTCCGTTAACTGAATAAAGAAAGTCTCTCTCTAAAAAAAATCGGCACCTTGATTTTTTCAGGTAGCTCAGACGAATAAGCTATTTGCCCCTGCTACTTTAGAAGTTCCTTTCGCTCCGCTTCGTCATCTAGAGTAAAGTCACCCAGTTTAAAGGCTTCGACGGTAGTGAAATTCATTACGTCTCCGATTTTCGCGGATAAAATATCAGCGATGATTTCATACATTTGTATTTCTTCTTTCGGTTTCTTCCATTTTTTCTTTGTGAGATAATCCCATAATTCTTTTTCTTTAACCTGTTCATAACCGAATATTTCGAATTCTTCAATTTTGCTTTCCAATGCCGGCTTTACCTGCTTGTAGAACCGTCCGTATTGATGGCTTGAGTTCATCCCATGGCCCCCTCGTCCAATTTTCTAGTCTTTTAATGTCTTAACCTTGTCATGCTTTGTCCACTTTCTTGCATATAGTTAATTGTATATGAAATATGCATTTTTGAGAAGGCAGGGAGCGGAATGTCGAAGTTTTTAAAGGGAACCTTTATTTTGTTAGTGGCCGGGCTCGTCACGAGAGTGCTTGGTTTCATAAATCGAATCGTCATTGCCCGTTCCATCGGAGAAGAAGGTGTTGGACTTTACATGATGGCCTTCCCCACTTTGGTGCTTGTCGTGACGATTACACAACTGGGTCTCCCAGTCGCGATTTCGAAAAATGTAGCTGAAGCCGAGGCAAGAGGCGACTTCCGAAAGATCAAGAAAATCCTTGTCGTTTCGCTTGCAACCACTATATCGCTATCTGTTGTCTTTACACCGGCTCTCATTTTCCTTGCTCCATACTTGTCTGAGACGTTGTTCACGGATCCCCGGACACAATGGCCGTTGCTAGCCATCGCACCAATCGTACCAATCGTTGCGGTATCCTCGGTTCTCCGCGGCTACTTCCAGGGAAGGCAGAATATGCGCCCTTCCGCAATCTCCCAGGTGATTGAACAGCTAGTACGGATCACGTTGATTGCTGTTCTGACAGCGACGTTCATGCCTTATGGAATTGAATATGCGGCAGCAGGTGCCATGATTGCCTCTGTGATTGGGGAGCTCATATCTCTAATCTATCTCATGACGACTTTCAAGCTCCGAAAAAAATTCAGGCTGCGGAAGAACTTTTTTCAGTTCGTACATTCGGGAAAATCGACCTTCAATGATTTAATGAGGATTGCCTTGCCGACTACAGGTTCAAGGCTGATCGGCTCTGTCTCCTGGTTTTTCGAACCAATCGTCGTTGCACACAGTCTGGCGATTGCCGGTGTGGCCGCCGTCGCCGCCACGAAACAATATGGAGCCTTGACCGGATTCGCTATGCCATTGCTGTTATTGCCGTCGTTTATCACTTATTCGCTGTCGACCTCCCTTGTCCCGGCGATTAGCGAAGCAAACTCACAGAAAAACACAAAAGTAATACAACATCTTTTACAGCAATCTCTGCGTTTTTCTCTGTTAACAGGCGGCCTTGCTGTCGTCGTCCTTTATGTATTGGCCGAACCGTTAATGACATTAATGTATGGAACAGCTAATGGGGCCCAGTTCATAAAGCTAATGGCACCATTCTTCCTCTTCTATTATTTCCAGGGCCCATTGCAGGCAGCACTGCAGGCTCTTGATTTAGCAAGAGCTGCCATGATTAACAGTCTGATTGGGAACCTTGCCAAGACTGCTGTCATTTTCCTTTTGGCAAGTCAGCCTGCCTTTGGCATCAACGGTGTAGCACTTGGGATGGTAATGGGAATTGTTCTGATTACACTTCTGCACTTCGCCACAATGCTCAAGGCAGTTTCCTTCACCTTCTATATAAAGGATTATATTAAGATGTTTGCGCTGATCATACTTGCAGGAACGCTTGGATTCCTGCTTTGGGACTGGTTGGATGAAAGCATTGGACTAACTGTTAAAGTTTTATCCAGCGCAGCATTAATGAGTGTCCTTTACATTGTTCTCGCTATTGCTCTAGGCTTGATCAGGAAGAATGAACTTCTCCGCATCCGGTCTGTCATATCTTCTTTTTTCAGGAAAACTCATATGTAAAAGGCTGAAACTGCTAAATTAAAACAACACCAGATAAAAAACGTGGAATTTTTGTCCACGTTTTTTATCTGTCTTTCATATCAATATAGAATTCACCGTTCTGAAAGCTGCAAAAAGAAATGTCCTTAGTTTCCTCATAACCATTTTTCTTTAATTCCTGAAGCAGCCAAGCTTTTGATTTGTCAATCAGAATAAGATTATCCTCCTGGATTTCTCCGTCAACGATTAATGGCAGAGCTAAGCTTCCATTCTCCTCTTGTCCTTTATCGTTTTCCTGGCCTTTTTGAAAAATAGAAAGTGTCCCAGAAGGCTCGAGAATAGCATATTCAACATCAGCGATATTACCGACATCTTTTTCACGCAATTGAAGAAGCAAATCATCAAAGTTATACCTTTGCGATCTCATCGCCTTCTCGTCTATTTTGCCATTATTAATTATAATTGTCGGCTTTCCATCGACGATATCCCTGAATTTTTTACTTTTAAGCGAAAGCATTGCCAGTGCAATTTGAATGATGACAAATAAACCTATTGGGAGAAGAGTGTTGATCAAGGGATCTTTCGTGTTTTCAATAGCCAAGGATGCCATCTCCGCAATCATTATATAGACAACCAAGTCCAGGATGCTCAATTCACCGATTTCTCTTTTACCCATTAAGCGAAATATCAACAAAATCAATAAATAAAGGAAAACTGTCCTAAACAGGATGATGAAATATTGTTCCACTTTTCTCCCTCCCTTCACGCAGCATTCCTTCTTAGTCTTTAACCCAGCAGTAAAATCATACTTATTGTTTCATTTATTTTTCAGTGAGTTCCAGAATAAAAACTGATTCTATTTGTCCATGACCGTGAATATGCTTGTACTAGGCAATTCCCGTTTAGAGGGATTAGATCAGAGAGGAGAGGGGTTAATGGAATCCAAAAATTTAGGCAGGGCCGTCCTGTACGGGGTGATTGCAATATTCCTGTTGGCAATCGTAAGCAGCTTTATATTTTCTCTTCTTTTAAAGTTCACCTCCGTCCAAGAATCTTCGCTTCAATACGTCATGACATCTATTTCCTTTTTGTCGATTTTCATCGGAGGCTTTATTACTGGCGGAAACGGCAAAGAAAAAGGCTGGATGATCGGGGGAGCTACAGGGCTGGCATATTCTTTGATTATTTTCTTGTTCCAATACCTGGGCTATGACAGTTTATTCTCACTTGAACAAGTTATCTACCATATTTGCTATATACTTACGGCAATGATGGGCGGAATCCTTGGGGTAAACATCGTCGGCGGTCCATCTAAGGCATAAAAAAGAAGCGAACCGAGTTCGCTTCTTTTTTATCATTTAATTTAAACACCTGCAGATTCTTTGACATCGCGAATTGCCGCGCGGTCATATGTAAGACGGCTTCCGTCTCCACATTTGATGACAACAGTTGCTTCATCAATTGCATCAACAATTCCATGCAAACCGCCGATCGTTACTACCTTATCACCTTTTGCAAGGTCACTCTGCATTTGCTGAACCGCCTTTTGCCTCTTTTGCTGAGGGCGGATCAGTAAAAAGTAGAACAATACAAACATCAGCAATAATGGGAATACTGTACCTAATAGTCCTTCCATTCATTTTCCCCTCCTTTCATTGATTGGCATTGTCCGCATCGCGAAACAGCCTTATTAAAAGCAGTTTATTTAGAAGTTTTTGGCATTCGGCTTATTGTAGCCATATTGCTCAAAGAACTCTTCTCTAAAGTCCCCCAGACGGTCTTCACGGATTGCCTGTCTGACCTGCTCCATTAATTTTAGCAGAAAATAGAGATTATGGTAAGAAGTAAGTCGAATTCCAAACGATTCATCCGTTTTAATCAAGTGGCGGATGTACGCCCTGCTGTAATTTTTGCATGTATAGCAATCGCAGTTCGGATCCAGCGGTCCAAAGTCACGAGCAAATTTCGCGTTCTTGACGACCAATCTTCCCTCGCTCGTCATCAATGTGCCATTCCTTGCAATACGAGTTGGCAGCACACAATCGAACATATCAATTCCGCGGATGGCACCATCAATCAATGAATCTGGTGAACCTACCCCCATCAGATAGCGCGGCTTGTCCGCTGGCAGCCATGGTGTCGTGAATTCCAGCACTCTGTCCATGACATCCTTCGGTTCGCCGACTGAAAGGCCCCCGACAGCATAGCCCGGGAAGTCCATGGAAACAAGGTCCTTCGCACTCTGCTTTCTCAATTCCTCATATTCTCCGCCCTGAACGATTCCGAATAAGCCCTGGTCCTGTGGACGCTGATGCGCAGTCAGGCAGCGTTCTGCCCAGCGGGAAGTCCGTTCTACCGACTTTTTCATATAATCATATTCAGCAGGGTATGGCGGGCACTCATCGAATGCCATCATGATATCTGACCCGAGGGCATTCTGGATTTCCATCGCCTTCTCCGGTGAAAGGAAGAGCTTGTCTCCATTTAAGTGATTGCGGAAATGGACGCCTTCTTCTTCGATCTTTCTGAACTCGCTCAAGGAGAATACCTGGAAACCGCCTGAATCTGTAAGGATGGCACGGTCCCAGTTCATGAATTTATGCAGGCCGCCTGCCTCCTTGATTATTTCATGACCTGGCCTTAACCAGAGGTGGTAAGTGTTGCTCAGGATAATCCCTGCACCCATCTGGACCAATTCTTCAGGTGACATAGTTTTAACTGTAGCCAGTGTACCTACCGGCATGAAGACAGGTGTTTCAAAGGAACCATGTGGCGTATGTACACGCCCAAGCCTTGCTCCTGTTTGCTTACAGGTCTTAATTAATTCGTAACGGATTGCTGACAATGTTTAAGCTCCTTCCAGAAGTACAAATTCATTATTATTTTTCAAAGCATGAAAACTATAGGATCAACATTGCATCGCCGAAGCTGAAAAAGCGATACCTTTCCTCTACTGCATGATTATAGGCATTAAGGACATGATCGCGTCCAGCCAATGCACTCACAAGCATAATCAGCGTCGACTTTGGCAAATGGAAATTGGTAATCATCCCGTCAATCGCTTTGAACTCATATCCAGGATAAATGAAGATACTGGTCCAGCCATTTTCAGCGACAAATTTACCGTCATTGGCTGTTGCAATGGTTTCGAGCGTCCGCGTTGAGGTTGTTCCGACGGTAATGATACGTCCGCCCTGTTCGCGCACAGAGTTCAACAGCAATGCTGTTCCTTCTGTAACCTGGTAAAACTCTGAATGCATGTCATGCTCTTCAATTGAATCGACGCTTACGGGCCTGAATGTTCCCAAACCTACGTGAAGAGTGATAAAAGCAATATGGACGCCCATTCCCTTAATTTCATCAAGCAATTCTTCTGTAAAATGCAAGCCAGCCGTCGGGGCCGCTGCAGAACCTCTTTCCCTTGCGAAAACGGTCTGGTATCTGTCCTTATCCTCCAGCTGCTCCTTGATATAAGGAGGCAGCGGCATTTCACCAAGCTCTTCCAGCACTTCATAGAATATACCGTCATATGAAAACTTAAGGTTCCTGCCGCCATGCTCGGATTCCCCTGTGCATTCTGCGGTCAATAACCCGTCACCAAAGACGATTTTTGTGCCTTCCTTCACTCTTTTCGCTGGTTTGACAAGCGTTTCCCACTCATCACCCTCGAGCTGTTTCAGGAGCAGGACCTCAATTTTTGCTCCTGTGTCTTCTTTCATGCCAAAAAGCCTTGCCGGAAGAACTTTTGTGTCATTCAGGACGAGGCAATCACCTGGTTTAAGATAGTTTTTGATGTTCTTGAAAACATCATGTTCTATTTTACCCGATTCTTTATTTAATACCATCAGCCTGCTTTCCGCTCTTTGTTCGAGCGGAGTCTGGGCAATTAGTTCCTCTGGTAAATGGAAATCAAACAAGTCTACTTTCATGTTGTCACCCTTACTAAGTTTTCTTTATATTTTGTTCATGCGCCGCTCATCTGAATCGGCCGATAAAGTAAAAAATCGCAGATAAAATAATGCTTGCCAGGATGGAAGTCACAATTGGAAAGTAAAAGGTCGTGTTGCCTTTTTTAATCATGATGTCTCCCGGCAGCCTTCCCAAGTTGACAAACTGCATGATAAAGCCAATGATGAAAATGACTGCCCCTGCGATCATCACGAACTTTGCTGCTCCTGTCATCGTTCAGGCACCTCCATGTTAAAATGTCGGTATACTGCCTCCGTTACAAGTCTTCCCCTTGGCGTCCTCTGCAAAAAACCGATCTGCAATAAATATGGTTCATACACATCTTCAATCGTCTGCGACTCTTCGCCGATGGTCGCGGAAATAGTCTCTAATCCGACTGGTCCGCCGCGGTATTTTTCAATGATGCCCTTAAGTAATTTATGGTCGATATGGTCCAGTCCCAAGCGGTCAACCTGCATCAGTTCCAATGCCTCCCGGGCAAGTGTTTCCTCTACGGCGCCATTGCCGCGCACCTGCGCAAAGTCACGTACTCGCTTCAATAGGCGATTGGCGATCCTCGGTGTCCCTCTCGATCTTCTCGCTAGCTCCAGAGCGGCAGGCCAGTCGATGTCAGTTTCCAAAAGCTCAGCTGTCCTGACGACAATATCGGTAAGCTGTTTTTCATTATAGTATTCCAAACGGCTCAAGACTCCAAACCTGTCTCTTAATGGAGCTGACAACGAACCAGCGCGGGTTGTCGCACCAACAAGCGTGAACGGCGGGAGGTCAAGTCTGACGGATCGGGCGCTCGGCCCTTTCCCTATGACGATATCAAGGCAAAAGTCCTCCATGGCAGGATAGAGTACTTCCTCAATCGTCCTTGGGAGTCTGTGAATTTCATCAATGAACAGGACATCGCCAGGTTCCAATGCGGTCAGGATTGCTGCCAGGTCACCAGGCCTTTCGATCGCCGGTCCGGATGTGGTCCTGAGGTTGACGCCCATTTCATTGGCGATGATTGCCGCCAATGTTGTCTTACCCAAACCAGGCGGTCCATATAGCAATACATGGTCCAGCGTTTCACGCCTCATTTTGGCCGCTTCGATAAACACTTCAAGATTTGCTTTTACTTTATCCTGGCCGATATATTGCCTGAGTGTCTGCGGACGCAGGCTCTGCTCAAATGAAACATCCTGGTCGCCCGCTTCACTGGAGATGATTCGTTCTTCCATCTGTTTCTCACCCTTCTAATAAGCTGGTTAACAGATCATTTTTAACACAGCGTTACTTTAGTAGCTTCTGTAATGCTTTCTTGATATATTGGTCTGTCGTCAACTTTTCTTTCTTCAACTCTGGAGTGATCTTGCGTATTTCCTTTTCTGAGTAGCCCAGCGCCTTCAATGCCAGTACTGCTTCATCAAACTCAGTTGACTGGCTTATGGTTGCAGCAACCTCGTCCGAATTGAAAAGGTTAGGGAAGTAATCTGGCACAAGGTCATGCAGCTTTCCCTTTAAATCGAGGATCATTTGTCTCGCCGTCTTTTTTCCTACTCCAGGGAATTTGACCAGGAACGATTCATCTTCATGTTCAATTGCCTGAACAACTTGGCCCGGTTCTCCTGACGCAAGGATGGCCAGTGCCCCTTTCGGACCGATTCCCGAGACATTCAAAAGTCTTGTAAAAAGTGCTTTTTCCTCACGGTTCTTAAATCCATAGAGGGCCATTAGATCTTCTCTGACATAATGATATGTAAAAATACAAATCTCTTTACCCGCTTCTTTCGTGAATGCAAATGGATTTGGTGTCATGATTTGATATCCAATCCCTCTGTTTTCAATGACTATATATTCAGGACCGACAAAATCGACGGTACCTTTTATGAATTCATACAATACTCTCGCCCCTCTGCTTTGCTGTAACTCATTTTAACATACTCTTTTAAAAGGTATGAATAAAAATATGCGAAAAGGCGAACGTATGATCATTTTTATAAGAAATGCGGAGGCGACTGCCCAACTCCGACAAGCGCTGGAGGGCCTGACAGTGAAGTCGCTCTTTGACTTCATTGGCAGGACCGAAATCGAAAAGTATAGCTGACTGCCCAGAAACACAGAAACTGGAGACTCCGACAAAGAAGNNGGAGTTTCTAGGAGGCGACACTAGACACGCGTCTCGAGGAGTTAGGAGCCGCAGCTAGACACTAATGTAAGTTGATAAAATTTAAACTTTCTTATCCAGTAATAAAATCTCTCAGAAATCTTCGGTAACACAAATAAGAGCCAGTCAGCCCGGCTCTTCACTGTTCTCCCTCACCGTATATGGTTTAAAAGTCTCCAATACCTCTTCATAGCATTGTTTGTTCCTGATTGGAATCCCTTTTTTCAATTGATCTCGTTTAATGCTTTCAAGTCTGCCAAGGTCGATTTGAAAGAACGATTGGATGATGTTTGAACCATCAGGCCTTCCATTGAAGATAGTAAGGACTCCTTCATCGGACAACCCGAAATATCCATTTGCCTTCAATAGCGGTGATATATCATCATATTTCAATCTGAACACAGCCTTGTTTGCTTCCATATCTACTAGCTGCCATTCGTCATACTTGGCCCAAAAGTCTTCCATTGACCAAATCGTTTCCTCAATACGTTCCTCACTCATTTCACCATCAAGATACACTCTTTGCAAAATGATTGTGACCTTAAGAGGTTCATGGATTTCATGGACTGCTTCTTCAGGCTTCTCAGCAAAAACCGGCTTTGTCTGAAGTACTAAACTGCATCCCGATAGACCCATTAGGAGTATAACAGCTGTACTGAACGTTTTTAATAATTTGATTGAAGCCATTGCTGTCCACCTCTCTTATTTGCTAGAGTATATTTCTTTTTCAATAATAGTGTAGCCAAAATGAACTTATTTATCCTTGTTAAAGTAAACATGAAAATAGAAGGCAAAGGTTACTCTGCCTTCTATCTTTATTATGGGTTAACATTGATGCTTTCTCTTGGGTTTCCATTCCTTCGATCATAATCAATGTTCCTTGAGCGGCTGAAGGTTCCTTCATCCTCGATGATACGCAGCTCTCTGCCTTCAATGTATGGACGAACTGCCTTCCTGATTTTCTTATCTGTTTGTTTTTTCAGTGACTTGTCCTTGTATGCCACCGTCACTTCTACTTCGCGTCCAAATAACACGGACCTCACTTTATCGACATTGTCGACAGACTCCGCTGCCCTACCTACTTTGCTGGCCAATCTGTTATCCTGTTCAGTATTGGAGTAAATTCCAGCCTTGCCGCTTCCTCTGTGCTCACTAAGATGTCCATGATAATTCAAATCACCACGGCTATATTTATTATCTCTCTGGAAAAAGTTATGGTCATGATCAGAACGAGGGACGGTTGGATTCGGAGGGTTGCCATTTTCATCACGCGACTGGAGCATCCTCCGCTTCCGGTTTTCTGCAGCTGTTCCCTCTTTCCCAAAATTATGGTCAAAAATTTCCGTGATTGCACCCTCTCGGTCATCCATTACGTCAATTTCGTTCCCTTTTTCATTCGAGTAATAGCCAAGCGGCTGCCCGCCACCTGCATTCTGGCTTTGAACAGCGGCTTCATCATTTCCGTTGCAAGCCGTCAGTCCTAATGTGAGCAAGGAAGCTAAAGGTACGAACAACATCTTTTTATTCAATCGAAAAACCCCCATCCTAGCTAAAATGAGCATTTATTTCATGCTCATTATTAGAGTGCGGATGGGGCTGGATTTTCATTCTGACAGATACGTCCAAAAACCTAATTATTCAATCTTGATTTAACTTCTTCCTGAAATTGTTTCCTTTGCTGAAACTGACCGACAGTCATTTCCACGATTGGTGCCAGGCCATACGGATGTGTCTGGCTTCTGTCTCTCAACAAGCGGTTCCATTCCCTTAAAATATCTGCAGGATACAATAGTCCGTATAAAAAGGCATCAGAATCCAACCACTTATTCAAATGGTTTATTTTTTTCAGTGATTCAAACTGCCAATCCAAAAAAGGCAGAATACGGTTTGCATACTGCAGCATATCATATGCTCTTGATCCAGAGTTGATCAAATCAAAATCAATTATGAACAGCTTTCCTGTCTTTGAGCGAAGAAAATTGTGATGTGCTACATCGCCATGGAGGATGGATGGCGGCCCTGTATCAAGATCTTTTCTGGAATTCATAAAATTCCTCAGAGAAAAATCCGCCCATTCCAGCAGCTCTTCGGTAATGGCTTTATTCACATAGAAATTAACTCTTGGCTGGTTTTCGATAAATTCATTCTTTCGATGGTGCCATTTTTTCGCTAAATCTGTTTTCGGCAGCATATTTGCATATGAAGAAACAAGAACCGATGTATGGTTATGGAATTTATTTAACAGTTCGACGCCTTCCTCTCTGTCTGCTTGAATTCCATAATCAAAACGCTTTTCATGGTGGTCTATATATTCAATACAACCATAGTATAACCCTTCGAAATGAAGAGCATCTTTATTCAGATTATAAAATCGGTAGGATTGATCAAAACCGGATTTTCGTAAAGATGAAGCAAATGCTTCTTGAATCTTTAATTTCCGCAGATCTTTATACCCTTTTAAAATGAATCGGGTATTCTCTGTTTTAACGAGAAAGACATCTCCTCTTAAATGGGTCATTTCCTTGATTCCAATGTTGAGTTCGCTGTTTAAATAAGAGAAGAGACGATTGAAAAAATAATCGTCTCCACTTCTCTTCATGTTAATATTCATTGCTCTCTTCGTCTTCGAAACGCGGCATCGGCATACCATAGCCTCCGCCCATCGGACCTGCTCCATAAGGATTCATGAACCCCTGTGGACCCATGCCCATCTGGTATCCTTGATGAGGGTTCAAATGCATTCCTGGAGCTCCTGGATAGCCTTGGTGCATCATCATATGATGCGGGTGATGCATACCTGCTCCCATCATGCCATAAGGATTACCCATTTGTCCGCCGCAGCCACAATCATAGCCGGCACCCTGCACTGCCTGCTTAGGCATCATTGGCTGTTTCATCATTCCGCCAACTTGAGGCATTTGATTATCCATCATTCCACCAACTTGCGGCATCATCGGCATCTGATTATCCATCATTCCACCAACTTGCGGCATCATCGGCATTTGGTTATCCATCATTCCTCCAACCTGCGGCATCATCGGCATCTGATTATCCATCATTCCACCAACCTGCGGCATCATCGGCATCTGATTATCCATCATTCCACCGACCTGCGGCATCATCGGCATCTGATTATCCAC
>NZ_JAGGQU010000002.1 GCF_018613155.1 Bacillus sp. ISL-55
CCGCTTTCTAGTCTACATCCAGGTTTGTACATTTCAGCCGATATTTCTTCAAATTTTGTCCGAAGTAGGACCGGGTTTGGACATTTCAACCGCTCTTCCTGGTGGTTTTGTCCGAAGCACCCCCAGGTTCGGACATTTCAACCGCTCTTTCCTCTTGTTTTGTCCGAAGCAGCATCGGGTTCGGACATCTTGTAACAATCCTCCATACTTTGGTTCCGTAGAAAAGTCCACTCGGTCGCTGGCTACTATTAGGTATCGCCCTCACTTCTAACTCCATACTAAGCTGCCAATCAAATAGCAACCATCGATAACGCTAAAAAATACCTTACAGTTTTGTAAGGTATCATGAATCACTTCCTGGCTTTGGTCCGGCTAACCAACGAAGTATAACCGTTGTTCCTTCTCCGTGCACAGATTGGATGGTGATCTTAGCCCCGAGTTTGTCGGCGATTTTCTTACTGAGGTAAAGGCCTATACCTGTAGAATTGCGAAGCTTCCTTCCATTTTCTCCTGTAAAAAACGGCTGAAATATCCGTTCAATATCGTATGCCGGAATGCCGACACCTTCGTCAATTATCAATAAATGGATATGATTCCCCACCCTCTCAACCTTAAAAACTAGCTTTTTGTTTCCTTCCTTCAAGCTGGAGTACTTAATGGCATTGGAGATGATTTGGTCAATCAGAATCTCATTCCACTTTGGGTCCGTAATAATGGAAGCATCCTCTTCACTAGATTCAATGGCAGGATAGAGCGATCCATAGATCCATTCCTTTTTCCGCGCATTAATCAGTTTCCGTAACGAAGCAATCAGGTCAACAGTCTCCACCTCAAAGTCATTTTCAAACTGATCCATCCTGATCATCGTCAGCCCTTGCTCGATGGAGGTGTGGAGTCGCTTATTTTCCTGCTGGATTTTTTCCAAGGCCTCTGTTTTCTCCTCATTATCCAAAATCAACTCAACCACTGAAACGGGCGTTTTCAAATGATGCATCCAATGTGACATCAAACTGATTCTCTCTTTGCTTTGCTCTTTTAACTCATTGTTTTCCTTCGTGTATTCACTCACTGCTTTATGTAAAAGTTGCTGAAATACCTTCTGCTCCTCAGTATTAGCTGCCAATTCAACATTCTGCCCACTCCTGAGCAGTTCCATGGTACTGTTGGCTGGATAAAAGCGAAACCAATCGATAAGCAAATAGACACTTAAGAAAAATAGCCCGATTGTTAAAGGATAAAAATATTCCTTGTTCGCTGGTTCACTAAGATGAAAAAACACCACAACACAGACGATATTGAGTAAGTAAAACATAATAAGGAGTAAGCGATCTTTTAAAAATCGGAGGAAAAGATTTTTAAACATGTTCATTCCTCGCAGGAATCTCTAGCCTATAGCCTACTCCACGTTTACTTTTGATGACTTGGCTCAATCCAAGTTTTGCAAGAGTTTGCTTGATCCTCGTCATATTCACCGTCAGGGTATTATCATCCACGAAAGTGACCGCATCCCAAACTTCTTCAATCAACTCTTCCCTCGAAACAAAAGTATCCTGGTTCTCCATCAGCTTCTTCATCAATTTATACTCATTTTTCGAAAGCTCGGCCCTCGTACTCTCATACTCCAGCATCAATGTCTTCTCATCAAGACAAAGAGCCCCAGCACAATTTTTGTTCTCTTCTTTTGCGGAATATTCTCCATAAACCCTTCTCAATGTCGCCTTTATCTTCGTGTGCAGCATGTCGAACGTAAACGGCTTCGTGATAAAATCATCCGCCCCCAGCTCAATCGCCATGATTTGTTCCATCTCCTGGCTTCGCGCAGAAATCATCAGAATCGGCACGTTAGACTTCTGGCGAAAACTCCGGCACAAATAATAGCCATCATAATAAGGCAGGTTAATATCAAGCAAAACCAGATCTGGATTGATTTGGCCAAACTCTTCCTCTATTTTCGAAAAATGAACGGGCAGTACCACTCCATACCCATACCGCTCCAAATTTTCCTGGATCAGTTCACACAGCTGCGTATCGTCTTCAATCAGCATTATTTTATACATATGTAGATCTCCCTTAAAACTCTATGACACTATTATAAATTTTACCAGTGATTAAAAACATCCTTATTTAAAAAATAGCCGCCTTCGTTTAAGGAAAGCGGCTATTTGCCCGAATCACTAGTGCCAAAACGCTTAATCTTCTTCTTTTTTAACCCATTCATCATCATCATTCTTTTCATACTCATTTTTAACAGCACTCCAAGCCACCTTAAAGGCTGTTTCTTCTTCATCGTATTGCTCTGAAGCTGAATTGAAGGCTTCCTTGAAAATTTCCTGGGCATGATGTGGCAGATTATCTTTTACTGCATCTGGCAGGTCGTTTAAAGAATTATATGGCATTTTCCATACCTCCTAAAAAGAGAATTTATTCTTTATTTTTCCCGCACTGCTAAAAATAAAACAATAGACATAATGCTGGCGAAGTGGAAGCAAGTAACCCGGCTGGTTTCCTTTTTAGAAAAAGGGGGAACATTTACTAAAATGAGAGAAAAATAGAGGAAGTGTTCAAAACATGAGTTCACCATCAACTATAGAGGTCAGAAATAAATTAAAAGAAGTTAAACCGTGGATGCGCCGGTTTGCCCGCTTTGGCTATATTGCCAAAGGTATTGTATTTGGAATGGTTGGAGTGCTCGCCGCCTTAGCTGCATTCGGACCCAAAGGCGAGACGACTGGGACATCTGGTGCTCTTCAATCAATCTCGGAAATGCCTTTAGGCGAAGTCGCCTTATGGATCATCGGGTTTGGATTGATTGGATATATCTTATGGGATTTTATTAAAGCGATTAAGGATCCTGAAAATGAAGGAAAAGATGCAAAAGGATTGATTAAAAGGACAGGTTATTTCATCAGCGGGCTTATATATAGTAATCTGGCTTTCGGTGCAATTAAATTAGCTAGTAACACCGGATCTGCTGGCGGTGACAATTCAGAGAAAACGATTTCTGCCAAGTTAATGGAGCAGCCATTTGGCGTATGGTTGGTTGGATTGGTTGGAGCAGTCATTATTGGATATGGAGTTTACGAACTATATAGTGGAGCTAAAGAGAAATTCATGACCAAATTCAAAACATATGAAATGAATGACAAAGAGCGCAAAATCGCTCGCCTTTCAGGTAAGATCGGCCTGATTTCACGAGGAATTGTCCTTAGTATGGTGGGATTTTTCTTCATTCGGACAGCTTACACACATAATCCAAATGAATCAAAAGGGCTCGGCGGTGCATTAACAGAATTGGCAAGCCAGCCATTCGGACAATTTTTATTAGCTATTGTAGCAGCCGGACTAATATTATACGGCATCTATCAAATTATTAAAGGCCGCTATCAGCATATGAATTTTGGATATGACGGGAAATAACGCTATAAATAGTGAAAAGCTATTACGAATACTATCGTAGTAGCTTTTCTTATGTTCAATTTACAATTAGTCTTCTATTTTAAACTTCATTCACTAGATTAATTTTGAAAATGGCCCAAGATCTCAAATATCTTCTTGGTGGTAATGATCGAAGCAGGAAAAAGAATCACAATGGAAAAACCGATTTGTAAAATGAATATCAGAAGTCCATAAGACGCAAACATCATTTCAATATATCTAAAGATATAATCAAAAACGAATACATAACCCACAAAAAACATCATTGTTAAAATTAAATATACAAAATGCTTTTCCAAAACAGACCTCCAATTATTTTAATCTCCAATGATTTATTGTCTTGCTATACGTAAAATTTCCTGAATAACAGCATCTCCGTGTGCGTTGTCTTTTATCACAAATAAGTGATCTGCTTCACCCTCCACTGGATCCCTTACATCTTCTTTTAAGGAGTCAGTCTGCTGTTTCTTCAACACCTCTGCGAAATTGGAATAGGATCCCCTGAAGATATTCGTACTGCGCTGACTTTCAGTAACTCGGCTATGAAGGACATCGTAAGGAATATCAAAATGAACAATAATCTGTATAAAGTCATCTTTAGGAAACAGCTCTTTAAAAAGATAAGACCGGTCTATTAGACTTCGATTCGAGTTGCAAATGATAAGGTGGTAATCGGCCTGCTCTATCGCATAATTGACGATCAGCTTTGATATAGCGTGTTTGAGGGTATTAGGACCGTCCAATGGTTGCAAGTTTTTATAAAAAGTATTGATGAATTCTGCGTGGTTATCTTGATCAATTACCATAGAACGCTGCAACTCTTTCTCCAAAGCACGTGCGAATGTGGTTTTACCGCTGTGTGTTTTGCCTACCGTCATTACCACTAGCCTTTTCAGTAAAAACTCTCCCTTCGTCATCTGATAATATCTAAATTCATTTCTAGTTTTCTACTATGCGGACTTTTCGTCTGTACTTAGGTTTTTCCCATTCTATCCGCCCTAACAAAGATTTAGGGGCTAACTCCCTAAATTTACATAAAAATGAAACTTTTTCTGTTACCAAGCGTAACAACTTAAAAGGGGGTCATCATCATCGGTAAAACTATAAGTTTTATAGCTACTTTGGTCATCATCGGATTAGTTAACTTCGGAGCAACGGTAATAATGGATTTTAGCTTTATAGAGGTATCAGTTTTCGTAGCTCTTGCCTGCACATTCTTCATTTACTTCTTTAGTTCATCAGGCGGTTTTACAAGCCGAAGCATTGATATGCAAGTTCAAGGTGAAACAGGAATTAAAATGAACCAATCTCCGGAAAAGTTTTCACCATCATATGCATTCTATGCTTCTATTCTCTATTTAATTGGATCTGTAATTGCGACATTTTTTATGTACAAGGAATACTTTCTATAATGGTTTTCAAATGAGTATGGATTCATTCTCCTTCCATACTCATTTGAAAATCATCCAAAACCATTCGGTGAAAAGATTCGATATAAAATGACATATCCCTTCTTTTCCCAATATATATTTATCTTTCGTTTGTAAAAAATAGACAAAACAAAAAAGCCGCTCCTACTTCAAAGCGGCTTCAAGGTACTATTTTTCCATAACAGCAAAGTAATTTTCCTCATCATCAGCAAAGTTAAACACTCTGCCTGAAGGCATGGTTACAATTTCACCGACAGTGACGTTTTTATTTGATAAGTCGTTGCGGAAATTCTCAAAATCCTCTGAATAAAGCATTAATGAAGGAGTACCAAGATTAAGTCCAGGTGACATTTTTGCAACAAACTCTTTATTATGTAGTACGATACTTGTTTCAGAATCTAAACTTGGTGCGATTTCAATCCATCTGAATCCTGCCCCATTATCCTCTTCGGCCTTCACTACAAATCCCATTTTTTCAGTCCAAAACTTTACTGCAACATCCTGATCATTTACGTACAACATGATCTGTCCGATTGTACTAATCATCGTTTATATCACTCCTTTCCAAGTAAAAGTTGATTGTTACTTAGATAGTTTCTCTAAATAGCAGCGATACTCCTCCTGCATTTTTTACGTATTCAATTATCTATATAACAAATACATAAATTGATAACAAAGCCATGGTATTGGCCAAAATATGAGCGAGCGTCGCAATATAAATACTTCTTGTTTTAGCAAAAATGATTCCAAACAGAACACTGTCGATAAAGACACTCATTAAATCAACCATGACAATAGTGGCTTCACCGGTCGCGATATGCATGGCGGCAAATAGCAGGGATGTAAAAAGGATGGCAACCCATACTGGCATCAGTTTGCTCAATCGCGCCTGGATTAAGCCTCTAAAGACAATCTCTTCTCCAAAGGCGAGCAAGGCAATACTCAGGAACAATAGTGGATTCAAGTCACTGAAATCCAGCGGTATCCTGCCAAGGACATGCTCTAATACTTGCGGGAAAAAATTTTTATAAGAAAATAAGTATATTAATTGCATGGCAATCCCGACGAACAAAATGAGCTTCCATGTTTCCATGACCTTGCCTTTAAATTGGGAAGTGTCAAACCCGACCTCCTCTAACGTCCTTTTCCTCACTTTTCTTTCAACAAAAAAATAAACGATTGGCGCTATTGCCATGATTCCTTTCAATACTGGAACGAAAAGCACTGATAAAATCATTAGCACGATAATAATGTATAACTCAATGTTCTCTCTTTTTGTAAAACCCACTTTTGTGGCAGCAGTTTCTTGCGTCTTAAGTTCCATCATTAAACCTCCCATTCCCCTAGTAAAATATTACCATGTTTTTCCTCGATTTCACATTATATTTTTCATGTGTGCCACCGTTTAGGAATGGGTAATCTGTATGTATTATGATTTGGGAAGGGTGTCTTTTTTAATGGAAAACAAGCTTTATTCAGAAATTGCTGTGCCAATCGAATCTCCTTTTGGCTTCATGCCAGGCATAGAATCGGAACGAGATTTCACTTTTGATAAGGAGGATCGATTTAAGGATTATATATTGGAGAAGGACGGACAATTGTATGATATTAGCCTTGATGATAATGGCCAGTGGTACTTTTTCACGTCACTTGAGTGCTACACGCTTGATGAATTGAAGCTTTCAAGACAGATTTTTCGGCCTCCTTATTTAAAAGACGAGAAGTTCAAACTGGTTGATCTAATGGATAAGTTGGACATTAAGCCATATTATGAAGGACATGACAAAGCTTACGGTCATGTGCTTTCACTTGTACCTAAGCTGGATTCAGTTTCCGCTTTCAACCAGGCGCGGCTCGCCAATTACGATGGCAGCGACGACCCAACAATCATCAAGAAAATTCATTTCATCGAGAATGAGTACAAGGGTGAGAAAACGCGTTTTATTGCAGGGTTTGAGACAAGGTCCTTTGCGACTGTTACAGAAAATGAGTTTTATGCAAAAGAAATTCATCTGCCAGGCAACGCGCGTAACTATTTGAAACTCTTTCTCTATTTCTCTAGATACGGCGTCTTACCTTCCCAGCAGATGATGCCAAGATTCCTTGGGAACCTGTGGGCGTCAACACAAAGCTTGAATACATCAGCAAACCCGGCGTTATTTAAAGATGAAGGAATTGAATGATTCCACTTCGTCTCTAAGTACTTGACTCTCATAGGTGATTCTCCTTTTTTACGGTCACGCGTTGGTCATTCTTGAATTTGCTTTTTCACCGGCACATGTAATCTTTTGAATTAAACGGGCTTATTTTATCTGGATAAAGAGGATTTTTTCCTCTCCAACTTTAACAATTTCACGATTGTTTACCTACCGCTCTCCATAACCTCTTAACATTATTACAAGCTGTTTTTAATACAATTCTTATAGAGGTGATAAAAATGCCAAGGGTAAAATATGTCGACAGTGATGTTGCACTGATTGCCAGGATGATGAGGGCTGAAGCTGAAGGTGAAGGTTCGCTGGGAATGCTTATGGTTGGTAATGTAGTTGTAAATCGACTTAAATCAAATTGTTTAGATTTTAAAGATTTAAGGTCAGTACGAGACGTGATTTTTCAAATTCAAGGAGGAAATTATTCATTTGAAGCAGTCCAAAAGGGGAATGTTTTTTATAACAGAGCCAGAAGTGTAGAAAAGAGATTGGCTAAACAAACATTGGATTATTGGAGACAGCAACCATCCAAGTTTGCTCTTTGGTATTTCAATCCGTATGCTCCTTGTCCACCTACATGGTACAATCAGCCATTCGCGGGACAGTATAAACAACATTGTTATTACGAACCAATTGCCAATACTTGCGAAGGTGTTTATCAATGGTAGCTAAAACTCCACCTCATGTGGGGTTTATTTTTTAAAATGGCTCTTTTCTCATACTTTGTTGCTAGTGACTACAAAATAGGATTAAATGACCTATGTTTCTACACAAAATTAAAGATTATTAGGAGAAAAGAGCTTGCACACTTAATACCGAACAACAAAATAGCTTTTTTCACGTTAAAATCGGCTTTAGGATTTTAACAACAATCTTTACGAAAACAGCCTTTAAAATAAATAAATAGCCGGGGAAAGTTTCTCCCTCTCCCCGGCTTCACTGTTATTTCCTATTGGTAAACCTGCCATCGATCCG
Organism: Bacillus sp. ISL-55; assembly: GCF_018613155.1. GTDB lineage: Bacteria > Bacillota > Bacilli > Bacillales > Cytobacillaceae > Mesobacillus. Next base: position 8,051 of record NZ_JAGGQU010000002.1, read on the forward strand.
ATGACTTCTCTGTTAAGGGTGAAATTTATTTCCTCTTTTTATCCAACGCCTTGACAAGTTCTTCTCCCATCAACTCAGAAGAAAATGGATCGCGGCTTGTTACGAGGTGCTCGTCCGCCCATACAGCATGACCTGTTTTCTCGAGATCTCCCTGATCATATTGACTAACCTTTCTCATTTCCTGCTCCAGGCTAAATGGCAAGATATCCAACAGACCTTCTGGCTCCATTTCATCCGGATAACCTGTCACTTTTTTACCTGCGATAAAGCTTTCACCGTTCGGACGCTTGGCAAAAACAAGCGGTGCAGGCCCATGGCATTCCGCAGCGACAATGCCGCCTACATCGTAAATTTTGTTCATGATCTTATGCAAATCGTCGTTCTTCGCCAGGTCATACATTGCACCATGACCTCCTACAACCAGCACGACATCATAGTCTTCAGCTTTAACATCTGAGAGCTTCATCGTATCATCCGCTTTTCCGGACTCATAAAGCTCTTTATAGGTACCTTTCGGATCGTATTCTTCACTGATGCTCATTTTATCGATAACCGGCTTGCCTCCAAGCGGCGATGCAAGATCAACTTGATGTCCCGCTTCTTCAAGAAGCTGCATCGGGGCAAATAATTCCTCTCCCCACCAGCCAGTTTCATAATTGTTTTCCTCGTCCTTATGTCCACTTGATAATACAGCTAAAACTTTTGCCATTTAAAATTCCTCCTTTGTGTTAACAAAGTGTATTTTCCCTAATTCATCCCGGCTTACTCATAAAATCCACTTCCTCCTTTTGCCACTAAAAAAATAATATTATTGTAATTTTATGTTAAAATGATTAAAAATTAACAAGCAGAGGTGGAACATGTATAGTACTGAGGAAAGAAACGCTTATTTTGAAAAAGCCATAAGAGAAATCGGGGCTTACGATTTAGTTGAAGGAATCGTTCAATTAGGTTCTGGGGTAATAGGATATAAGGATGGTTACTCAGATATTGATTTGATGGTGGCTACCTCAAAAATTGAAGAGGCAGAAGAGACAAGAGATTTTGTCCGTGAAATCCTAAGTGACTTCGGCAAAAGTTACATTAAAGAAAAACAATTCAGCAAAGACATTTTCCTCGTGATTGCAATTTTTCAAAATGGACTGGAATTCAATATTTCAATTGTCCCAAGAGAATTTTTATCAGTAAAATCGCCTCTATGGAAAGTGGTTGTCGATAAAACCGGATTAGTAACCGAGAAGATGGAAGCTGAAAACGAGAAATTCGAAAACAAACCGATCAAGTATAATGTAGGCATGGACGTGGCATTTGAGTTCGTTTATTGCGCTTTGGCATTGGAGAAAGAAATGAAGCGAAATAACTTCATTTATGCCCTAAAGAAGCTAGAGGATATGAGAGACTATACCTTAATCGTACAAGCATTGAATGAGGACAAAAAACTGCATCAGTTTAAAGCGTACGAAACATTAACACCATCTTTTATAGAAGCATACCTTTCAACGTATCCAAAAGAAGTAACAGCTGAAAACATAAGAGCTTCATCTGAAAAGTTAAAAGAACTGTTTGTGAAAACGCTGAAACAAAGCTCCATTTTCACGATGGGTCATGATTTAGAGCAACTTCTATACATGAGTAAAATGTCTAATATTTCATGATGAAAAACCGCTTGGGACGCCAAGCGGTTTTGTGTTTCTTTATGCTAGATAGATTACTAGTGGAGATCAATACGGTTTTAAATTACTCCGCTAAGACCTTCGCTTCAACAAACTGATCAAAAAATTCAAGAATCGTTCGGTTCACAAGAATCTCGTTTTCTTTTTTCGAGAATCCGTGCCCTTCGTCTTCCAGCACAAGATATTTCACGTCGCGTCCTTTTTCTTGTAAGGCTTTGACAATCTGGTCTGATTCCTGCTTCACGACGCGCGGGTCATTTGCACCCTGGATGATCAGCATCGGCTTTGTCATAGTATCCAGGTAAGTGATTGGTGAATACTCTGTCAGCTTATCGAAGTCCTTGACCGGATCGCCGACCCACTGATTCATGATTGGTTTCCAATGCTCAGGAACGGATTCAATGAATGAGAATAGATTCGATGGACCGAAAATATCGACGACTGCCTTGAAGTATTCCGGATGGCGTCCGTGCAATAACAGAGCCATGTATCCGCCAAAGCTTCCGCCCATCAATAAAGTTTTTTCCCTGTCAGCCATTCCGTTTTCATAAAGGTATTCAAGACCAGCAATGTTATCAAGGCGAGGTCCTTCACCCCAATCTCCCTCGACCATTTTCGTGAACGCTAGTCCATAACCCGTTGATCCCCGGAAATTCGGAGCGAAAATGCTGTACCCTCTGTTCACTAAGAACTGGAACATCGCACGGAAGAATTTGCGTTCTGCAGCCTGCGGTCCTCCATGAGGCCAAAGGATAACATGGCCATTGCTGACATCCTCCTTCGCTTTGAAAAATAAAGCTTCCATCATCATGCCGTCAAATGATGGGTATGTCAGGACTTCAGGATTCACAAGATCCTCTTCTTTTACACCCGGAACAGCCAGGTTCGTCAGCTGTTTCCACTCTTCACTGCCCGCTTCCTTCTTGAAAATGTTATTAGGCTTCGTCGCTGAACCGGCAAGAATGTACACATTGCCGCTTTTAGTGACTGTGCCACCCTGGATGATCGAAGCTGGCAAAGAACTGTTTTTATATGTTCCTTCAGCCAAATCATATTGATATAAATAATCATTCACGCCTTTTGAGGTAACAAAATAAAGGCTGTTTGTACTCTTATCATATCGGATAGGGCCAAACTCTTCTTTTTCAATTGAAAGAACCTTGGTAAACTCATGAGTCTTGAGATTGAACTTTGCCAGATAATCAAAATCTTCGCCATATGTGGTAACAAAGTAATACTCATCACCTACAAACACTCCCTCACCGACAGTGAATTGCTCATCTGTTTCAGGAGTCAGCGAGTACGATTTCCCATCCTGAAAAATAAATCCAGGCGCGTATGTATTGGCATATTGTTTTAGATAGGCAAAATTATTTTCTTCTTCGTCAACAGCTACTAAAAAACATGCCGCTCCTTCTCCCTCAACGACCACGCTCTCCTCACCTGATTCGATATCATAACGGTAAATATTCAGATAGGTCTCGTTGTCCTTGGTAGAAGTGTAATAAAGACGTTGATCGTCCTTTGATAAGAACGGCAGCATATGACGGTGTCCTTCTGCCGTACGAAGCGGCACCATCTCTCCACCCGCAGGAGGAAGTGCGTATAACTGTCCGTTTTCATCGCCATCATTATCGAATCCCACCACCATAAAACTTCCATCATGCGAGTAGCTCAATGCCTGGCATGTCTGATCAATAAAAGTTAGCGGATATGGATACTGATTTGGCAGATCCATTGCCCACAAATTGTACTTCCCTGTAAGATTGGTGCTGAAGACCAATTGCTTCTCATCTGGACTCACCGTAAAACTTTGAATATTAAAGGTACGATAAAAATTTTCGATATCAGGCTTTTTAAATTTAATCATTTTCCCCAACCCCAATTCTTTTGAAATTTTCTATCTATACTGAAAACTTAACCAGAACTAGGGCTAAATGTCCAGCCAGAACAAAAAAACAGTTTCGACACGTTTCTTATCCAACCTGCACAATTAACACAAACTGCCACAATGTCCAAAAAACCGACAAAGTCTGAAAATAAAGTCAAATCCTGCGCTTTCCCGAGAAATAATTTACCCCTTTTAGCAGGATTTCCCCTCGTAAAATTGAATATTAAAACAGAGAAAAATATCTGGAGGGTCACCGATTTGTTATTTTACTTTTGATTTTTATCAACTGCCTAAGTATTAAAATTGAGGAGTTGATAGAGTATGTTATTCAAAAATTCAATTGATGGTATTACACCTAAAATGTTGGAAGGCTTCTTTGAGGGGTGGCCTACCCCACCGAGCCCAGAGACTCATTTCAAACTATTAAAAAACAGCAGCAAAGTAGTTCTAGCACTCAATGAAGATGGTGATCAAGTCGTTGGATTCATTACAGCAATCAGCGATGGAGTCCTATCCGCCTATATCCCCTTCCTGGAAGTGCTGCCAGAGTATAAGAATAGCGGAATCGGCAAAGAATTGGTCAATTCAATGATGAAAGAACTTGCCGATATATATATGATCGATCTTTGTTGTGACGATGACCTCGTCCCCTACTACGAAAAGCTGGGGATGATAAAAGCAAATGGAATGCTAATAAGGAATTATGAAATGCAATCAGGGATAAAAGCGGATTAAAGTATTCGAAAACACCTTTTTCTTTCCTTTCTAAAATGAGATAAAACTTGCTTAGGGCATTTGACTCTGAGTAAGTTTTAATAATTTTCTTCTACTAAACTTGGTCAATGGAATTAGAATAACCTACCCAATAAATTATATGGATCTACATCCCAAGTTTCATATGGCACAAAGTTCTTTGCTTTCATACAATCAATTGTACGAGACTTCATATGTGGCCGGGTTATGTAATGATCTATATTTTCCTCGGTTAGTTGGATGAATTTTGCCTCTTTAATTTCTTCCGGTTGAATTTTAATGTCTCCACTAACATATTTCGCCCTAAATACTACGGATAATAGATGTTTCGTGGCATTATAATACACTCCTGTTATGCCAATAGGTAAGATCTCTATTACTGTTTCCTCTAATATTTCTCTACATACAGCTGTATCAAGTGGTTCTCCTTCTTCCACCTGACCTCCTGGAGTTTCCCAAGTATCAGATCGCCAGTGTGTCTTGACTAATAGAGTTTCTCCATTATCGTTTGTAACATTTGCAGAAACTGCAATTATATGTTTTGGAGTCGGATCCAATATATATCCCTCCATTTTAATAACAATTTCTTTATACACTAGAAAAGTCGTTAATCCTTCATGGATCAACTATAAGTCCCATTCCATTTTACCCGCAGCAAAAATAAACTCCCATGGGATATTTTCTTTATTCCACTCACGATGATCTTCAAATTTTTGCAGTCCATAAACACATCAATCCTTCCCAGGTCAACGCACCCGTCGTTTAATATAATGACGGAGGACTCTCCGCCATCGTATTAGCAAGAATTAAATATATTAGTATATTAGCACCAGGTAACAAAATAAATATTAGTCTTACCGCTAAAGAAGATATTCCGAAATATTCAGCTATGCCTCCACAAACACCACTTATTGACTTATCTGTTGAAGACTTTTCAACTTATTTTTCAATTCAATTCCCCCTCTTATCAGAACCTACCTAAAACAAATAATACCATATTTACCCAGTGATATTATTTAAATAATACTTCTCTTTAGCTAAAAGCCTATTCTCATTTGTAAAATAAATAAAAGGGTTACATGTACTCACTGGCTGTTTGATTTATTCTTTCTTTTATTGCTCAATAATTTCTTTACTAAATTCAGTCTGGAACCTATACCTAAATAAACTAATAACCCCACAGAAATGGAGGTGATTGATGTAACTAAGGCACGATAATATAAGCTTACAACTTCTGGCAGCCATAGCTCTGTTAAAAATTCAACACACCAAACAGCCATCGACATGGCCAATACTAACAAGAAAACTTCCTTTAAACTCTGAAGTAAGGGTGACAACTTGAATTGCAGGGTTTTTTTAATGATATACATGTTATATAGAATTGAGACGCTAAAACCAAAGTAGGTAGCTAAAATAGGCCCTGCTTCCTTTAAATATGATACGAGTATGAAGTTTAAGACAATCTTTAAAAAGATCCCCAACATGATTCCAATGATTAATTTTTTATGCTCGTTTATTCCTTGCATAATTGCAGCAGTTACCGTAAACAAAGCAAAGAATACTGCGGCTAAAGAGTACCATTGTAAAATAAACCCACCTATTTCAGGACTATTTTCTAAGCCAAAAACCATTATATAAATCGGTTCTCCAAGAATACATAAACCCATAGCAGCCGGAAGTGTAAAGAACAAAAGAATCTGGATGGTTTTAGAAATCTTACTTCGGACTTCTAGCATTCTTCCACTTGTAAAATCTGAAGTTATACCTGGTATTAAAGACATACCGAATGCTGTAGCCAATGACACAGGAACCATTACGAGAATTTGAGCTAATCCAATAACTGAATTAATTGTCTCTGCTTCATCTAACTTATAGCCTATAGACTGAAACAATTTATTAATCGTAAAGGTATCGATGTTCTGATAAATCGGTATTGCTAGTCCTGTAATAACAAAAGGAATAGCATAGCCAATCAATTCTTTGATCATTGATATAACTTTTATATCTTCGTTATTCGGACTTATATCTCTTTGATTCTTTATTAATTCTTTTCGTTTAAAAAAAACGAATAATAAAACGATAAATCCTGCTACTCCACCTATAAAGGCGGCAAAGGTGGCAATTCCTACTGCGTTTGTTAGGGAACTGTTAAATATGTGAATGGTTACATAGGCACCTGCCAAGATAAAGACAATCCTGACTACCTGCTCTATCACTGTACTTAACGCCGAAGGACCCATAGATTGGCTCCCTTGGAAGTACCCTCTGAAAATACTCATTGCTGGAATAATCAACAAAGCAAAGCTGACGAGACGAATGACAAACTGAACATCCTCTAAAGAATTACCTGTTTGATCATTCGGGTCGATTAATATTCCTGCTAAGAAAGGTGCGGCTAAATACAGAGCAGTAAATGAGATAATACCACTTATGCCCATCAGATACATTCCATATCTTAAGAGAGTTAATCCGACTCTATAGTTACCTAATTCATTATATTTTGAAACAAATTTAGAAACGGCAAGTGGAAGACCAATTGTTGAAATGCTTAACAGAATTGTATACGGACCATAAGCATATTTATACAAGACGTACCCCTGTGTTCCTACTAGAGCCGTGAATGGTATAATATAAATGAAGCCCAACACTTTAGAAATTAGGCTTGCTGCCGTTAAATAGAAAGTTCCTCTAATAAATTTACTCTCCACCAAAACACCTCTATTAATTACAACTTGCTATATAAGGTTTTCAATCCACCACTAGAATTCAACAAAAAAGGCGGTTAATCCTTCCTGGATCAACACACCCTCATTGTCCTTCATTCTCCCTCAGTTCTCACCAGTTTTCTTAATCGTCAAGGGTGAGCGCAAAATCCATTCCAACCGTCCCATCCAATGGGTATTAGAGGGTATGAGAATAGCTATTTTTTAAGATGGTGGTAGATTGTTAAACCATTTTTGAATTTTGTTTACAAGCTCAGGTTTGGAACCAGCAGAAACTTTCTTCGGCTTGAACCCTCCCAGCTCCACCACTTCGATGTGGTCTTCCCCATCAATCTGCACGACGCAATAGTCTTCATATGGAGATGCTTCAATTTTTGTGATCTTTTGGTCATGGAAGAGTTCCTGGATTTCTTCCACATCTTGTGGCGACGGCTGCCACTCTATTCTCTCTATCGGCTGTACCTCATCAGGCTCGATGTTTGATGAAATTGTGGCCTTGGACCCATCCTGATGGAGTTGAAGAAGAATTTTTTGAAGCAAAGTAATGACTTCAGAGAACCCAATGAATAGCATGCCTGTGACAAAACTGGAAAACAGGGCAGGCAAGGCGATTCCCATGTTTAGGCCGACCTCTGAGGCTCTGGAACCCATGCTCACTGCAAGGAAAAAGCCGACAATCATAATTGCAATTCCTATGACACGGAGCACTCTGGCTATAGTATTTTGTTTCTCCACTTTTTCTCCTCCGATTCTTTCTTAGAAAATTTATATATAAATGGCTTGAAGAGAGTTAAGATTCTTATTCTCTTAATTTATCAGACAAACCGTCGTCGTTTCCGTATTCAAACTTCCCGATTTTCCCTTTTTCTTTTGCAGAGAAAGAAACTTTTCCTTCTACATTCGCAGTTTGCTCTTCCTCTCCACTTTTCTTATAACCGACCTTCGCAATAAAGGTATAAAGACTTGGATTTTCCTGATTTTGCTCAATTGTAATATCCTTTAAGTTAATATTGTAATCCGCATTGTAAGCAAAAGTTTGGTATTGAGTTCCGCCAAATGCAGTTATGAATGAATGAAGTCCAGAATCCGTAAAGTATGGTCCGTATTTCTCTTCTAATAACTTATCAAGTTCTTTATTTTTTTCTTTATTGTTTACAACAGTCCTATATTCAGGATTCCACATTATATCCATAAACTTCTCATCCGGACCAGTAAACTCATGCTCAAGAACTTTTTTAATAGCTTCTTTATTGGACTCTTCTGCATTAACGCTTGAACAAGCAGCTATTAAAAAAACTGACAGGATCAACATGAAGCTTATATAAATTGTGGAATTTGTTTTTTGCTTAATATTAGACATTATAATGCCCCCTTTCAAAGTAATACGTTTTTCAATACATTGAAGATTCAAATTTTTCAATCAATCGAGATCAATTTTATTTTTATTTCTTCTCATAAAAAGAACGAAATGTAGCATCAACAGAATGATAATAATAATTGCAAAATAAAGAGCCATTAGACTTGGGACAACAGTTTTCATTGGATCTGAATCTTGAGTAACCCTTAAAAGCGCTGAGCCGCTGAATGCTAATAAATGACATGCGAGTGAAAGCAGATAAGCTCTTTGAGAATTAATAAAATTGATTATTTGTAACTTTTTTACTAGTTTAAACAGAACAATTGTAAAAATTATAATAGCCAGAAGGTAGATCATCCCAAGAATATATATAGGTATTAATGAAGGAGTAATATTAATGTCAAAAACTCTCTCAGCTAGCCCAATTTCATCTAGCCAAAATGCAAGGTGAGCAACGAATATAAAAATACAAGCTGCTAAGAATATTAATTCACTAATTATAATTCGGTAGAACATACTTTTAGTTGACATAAGCCTCTCCCAATTTTAAAAAAATATTAGCTATCTATGTTCAACAAATTCAATACCGTTCTCTACGCTGTTATTACAATGATCAATAAGGAATTTTGAGAATCGTAAAGTACGTTCCAATCTCTCCATCTCAGAGCTGTAAATCCCTCCCTTTACACCTTCGCGTAAATTCATAGCTTCTTTTATAATGTCGTGCCATTCAACCGGTAGTTGAGTTAGTCCATATTCACCAGCTTCCAACTTGGAAACAATATCATATTCCTTTATAGTATAGAACTGACGTAGTAATCCGAGTACGGTCCATTCTATTTCAAAATCAATTTCGACGGTCGGCATCTTAACTAAATGGTCAATTGAAGTTTCAGCCATTTGAATCCTATTTGCCCAGTACGTATTCATATTACCAAGTACATAAGAAGATAACTGATGAGGCTTAATATCGATCCTAAAGTCCTGTATCTCTGGCCCGAAAAACTTTATTCCTTTACTCTTTAAAATCCACCAGGTTATCGGGTTAAAGTTGAAGTAATCACCGAACAATAGTTCACCATCGTTGTAGTACGGATATTTACCGGCATTGTTGAGTTTCCCCATATCCTCGCGAACAGCATATACTCCATCCATATCTGGCTTTTTATATTTGTTCGCTATTGTTTTATGTATATAAGATAGTGCTTCTGAATCTTCCTCTGTTAACCGACGATTCGTCAAAGCGATAAAATCGATGTCACTTGAATCATCAACGTATGCATTCAGGGCAATGGAGCCGTGTATGTATAAGCCTTCAATGGTGTCAGGTAAATGTTCATTAAATAGGTTAATATAATCCTTTAAAACTTTTTGGACGATCATTGGTATTCCCATATCTAAATCCCCCAGAGAATGTCTGTTTATTTGTCCTAAGAGTTATTGAAAGTGCAATAAATGATAAACCTGAAAAAATTGCTAAAGGAATAGCTTTAGCTATCATAAGTTCAGGAATTAAATTTGATAATATTGTTTTAAAAAATAAAAAAGTAGAGAGTAATGCAACGAATCCCAGGAATCCTAAGAAAATTAAAGGGAATTTCTTTGTCATTTTACAGCCTCCGTTTGTTAAAAATTCTTACCTACTTTTCTTTTGCATTTCTTCTAATAAAAGTTCTTAAAATAGTGGTCCCGGTTGCCATAATACCCAGGGTGTAAAGGTTAATGAACATTGTATTAGTATATTAATTTAACCAAGGATAACGATATATTTTTGAAGATTCTATTTTAGGGCTGCCTCCTAGATCGTTGACGAGATCTATAGCAAGCTTATATTCTAATATCGATAGCAATAGCAAAATAGCAAATGCACCCCAACCGATCTTCATCCAAGTGTTAGATTTTAATTTGAGTGCGCCTAAAAATTCCCATAAACTTCTTGCAAACAAAATAAAAAACGCCAGTGCCGGCACAACAAATAAGAGACCTAAGTTACCATTACCTGATATTACATTAGGCTTAAATGTAAATAAATCTACTAAATAAATGAATACAATACTCAGAATCAACCACCAGACAATAGCCCTAGACCACAACCTCATTCTCCCACCCCTTAAATGAGTTGATATCATTCAACTGCCATGTTAATGTTCATCGAAATCAAAACAAGTTATAAACTACTACTTTTTCAGCTATATGTTCATTGTCAGCGTTTGTGTTATACCATACTCTTACTTTTTGACCCTGGTTTAGATCATCAATGTTATCCAGAAGGAGGGATTGAGGACCTACACCTGTTATTAGTGTTTCATCTGTAATTTTCACTTCTAAGGGCATATATGAAGCATCTGGCAAAATTTTAAGTTCAACCAGCAGTAATGTATCTCCATTAACTTCATTTATTTGTTTCTTTTCGTCATAATCTCCAAATCTAATTAAATCAATAGCAAACCAGGATACAATCACTATTGCGATGGTTATGACTACCCCTTTTATTAATTTCAAGTTTTAACCCTCTAATCTTACTGCCCCCTTAGTTAAAAATACTCCAATATATTTGGGTCTGATCAGTGCAATAAAAGCCCTCTAGGTTACATAGTTTTACTATTCTATTAACTGTATCCTTTTCTGAGCAAAGTAATGAAAAATGGCTATCCCAGTGGGTAGTCAGCAGGATGCTGCTATCATGTGAAAATAGATTGATTCTCTGATGCCCGAAAGGATCATCGTCATGAATTAAATCATCTAGGTATTCCAATTTCCGTTCTGAACCAAATTCATCCCCACACCAAATCCAATCGTGGCCTTCCTTTTTAATTGCGGATAGAATGTTATTAATAATAAACTCTGAAAAAAATCCTTCAGATGGGATGATTAATCTATTATTTTTGCATACATCCTGGATAATTTGAGCTGTTGCTTCGTCGGCAAATTGCTTTTTCAAGCCACCTATAATTGTCCGTAGCCCAATATCCAGCTTCTTATAGTTTTCAATGTAAGATAATACTAAGAAATCTGCCCAGGAAATAGGTTCACAACGTGCCAATATCTCATTTTTCCCTAGTGGGCCAGCCTTACAATAGTCATAATCCTTTGCTTTTGGCTTAATAAACGGGTGGTACAAAACGAAGACTTCCTCAAAAACACCCTTATAAAATTCCTTAATCGGAACATCCTCGCGTGCACAAACTGCATATCTATGAGGCTCAGGCATTATCCTTGGATCTGACATTTGTTTACCTCCTGTCGCTATCTTGTCGCACTAGACTTATAGTACCTTTTTAATTACCCTGCTTCGTTTGTTCAATCCATTGCTGCATTTAGCTGCTTGTTAGCTGTTCGATCTGAATTTGGACCAATTATTTGTAAAACTCGTCTTTTAGAATACTCATCCTTAATCGATCAACAAATTCACCGTTTCTTAATCTGTCTTGTCGTAATATGCCTTCTTCTACGTATCCTATATTCTTATATGATTTAATCGCATTTTCATTATCAATCTCTACTCTTAGCCAAACCTTGTTAAGCTCTAGTTGTGTAAATCCCCAAATAAGCATTTCGTTCATCGCGGATAATCCGTATCCTTTACCCCAGTCGCTTTTATCTCCAATTGCTATTCCTAATTCCGCGTGCTTGTTTAACTTATCGATATTTTTAAAATCGATCCAACCAATGTGTTTACCTTCTTCTGTGATGATCGCTTTTTGTTCATATCCATTTGTCTTATCTATACACATCTTAATCCAGGCCTGAGTCTCCTCTCTACTGAAGGGAGGATATTTAGCTGGCATATTTAAATGTTTCGTTACTTCTTGATCAAGACACCATTGGTATCTGTCCTCTGCATCATCTATAGTCAATTCTCTTAAATGAACCTTTGGCAATTGAGTTGTATTCATTTCTCTTCTCCCCGGCTAAATGCTTTATTCAGTTCTGTTGTTCCATGAATTCTTTTAATCTCGCTAAATTTTCTTCCAGAAATACTGCATTTTTCTCAATGCCCCGACGTTTACACCAACCAATACTGTTAAAAGCATCTATGAATTGATAAAAAGGCAGAACAGTATCTAAATCGATCAATGGCCTGATACTGTTATAACCTTCTCTAAAGGCTTTATAGAGGTTAGTATCAAAAGATAAAAAATCACGATATAGTTTGGTGAAATCAATTTCTGTCGAACCAAAGCGCACACTCTCAAAATCAATCATTCCAGAAACTTGATCACCGTCAACAATTATATTGGCTGGGCGAAAATCCATATGTACAAAACTTGGTCCATCTGGAGATGGCAGCTTGTGCTTCATGTGCTCGTATTTTTCAATCGCTTGAATATATAATTGTGGATCCAAAACATTCTTTACGTCCTTAGCAAAACTATAAAATTGCTGTTCAACAAAATTAGACCAGTTCGCAAATTCATTATTTATGCCAGTTAATTTTTGTCCTCGAGGCGGTAGAATTGTATGCATCTGTGCTTGTAAAACCCCCACTTGAAACGCAACGGTTGGCGAAACCTCAGTTGTTAACGGTTTTCCTTTTAATTCAGATAATAAAAAAGCGCCCGGACACTCATCATCACCAGACCAATAATCCAACATTTCAGGAATGGAAACTCTACCTTTTAATATTTCATAGGCTTCCAACTCACGCTGAAACTTTAATTTTGTATAAGGGATTTTCAAAAATACATTTTGACCTTTCCTCAAAGTACATTTATAGACGGTAGAACTATGTGAATCTTCTACCTCTGTTAGTGAATCTATCTCCAATCCAAATTGCTTAATCACTCGATGTAACATTAAAATTCCCCATTTTTTTATTAATTGTTCTCTCTCTATTTTTTAAATCATTCAATTTTGTTAATTAAAAGATACAAAAAGCCACCTTAAAGGCAGCTGAAAATATAATGTTTTTTCCTCTGCAATAGGAAACCTGTGTGTTGTATTTGAATGGTTGGTAATTGTTATATCTGACCCGTTTTCTCATTAATCAGGTTTATATTAGATCACCATATTTATAATCCTCTTAATAAGGGCATCATTTTCTTCAATATTTACTTGATTGCTCAGGTGTTTATTCAGCTTTAGAATTTCCGGGACTATCCCTTTGATTGTTTTCATAATTTGATCAGAATCCCGGCCGCTTTCCCAACTTTTTAAAAGTGATAATTGCCCTTTATCCAGCTTGCTCCTAGCTCCCTCAATCTTTGACCAAACACCGTAAGGACTATCTAGGTGTTGTTCCATTTCCATATACCAACCAGAAACGATTAACTAGCGGACTCTATCTAAATTTGATAGAGCATAATAAATTTCTCCCCTCATAACGGCACGATAAGTTTCGTGTATGAAAGCCATAAGTTTTCCTCGCCAAAACTCCACTTCATCCGCAGAAGTTTTATAAACTATATTTGAAGATTCATTTATAACATAACTAATAAGATTATTTGGGTCGTATAGCACCTTATAACCTTTTAGCCAAATAGATGATACAACTTCCTCAGGTGAATGATACCAGCTATCTATTTTCACAAAGGAATCATAATGGGTAACAACAACGGGTGATGAAGGATTAAAATCCTCATAAAATAAAACACTACCCCATTTAGCTGCTCTGTTACGCTTGCCTTTAATAAACTCTGCTTTCTTTTCAGGAGTGACAATAATGTGCAAATCAATATCAGAATAATTGTCAAAGTTACCTCTAGCTAAAGATCCTGCCTGATAAATAGCCAAAACATTAGAATCTGGTGTTAAATCATTCCATGCATTCTCCAAAAGAATATCCCGATGTTTGGGCAAAGATAAATCACGTTCTAAATGTTTAATTAATAATCCCACACACTATAACCATCTCCTTAATATTAGTTGAAATGTTTGTTTTTTCCAATAATTCTTTTGTTTAATTAATTCAATAAAAAAAGCGTTAATCCTCCTTGAATCAACGCACCTGTAACTATTTTCCAACTTTCAAATATATCCTTATCAGGAGAATAAAAGGAGTCATGAGATAACTTTTTTCGTTCTGGAATTTTATCCAATAACATTTTGAATTATGGCCCTATTTGATTGACCAATGCTGAGTTAATTTTTCTTATTATTTATCTGATTATAGATTGCTATTAGTACAGCCAAAATTGCTCCTAATAAAGCACCTATACCGGGTTGTTCAGAAAACATTCCTATAAAATATCCAATGAGAGCACCGATCACTATAATTCTTATTAATTCTTGTGGCATTTACATACCTCCAGCATCATTTCAAATTAAATCATTAAGTAATCAATTAGAACCCCTGAAAATATTAACAAAATACCAAACAAGAAGTTTACTTGCTTCTCATTAATTAGTGTCTTTTCAAGAAAATAAATAGGTATTGCTACTGAAGTCAAGAACTGGAGACTGTTTAGAAGGTAATTTTCTTGGAAGATTATTATATTGGGGTAATACTGATAAATACCCGAAACCAATCCAAAAATAAAAAGCATCATAGGTATTCTTAATTTCCATTTCATCCTTTGTTCATCTCCTAACTTAAAATAACCACATTACTACTGATATGACCTGTTTGAAAAAACTTCATTTGCTATATACTATTAACATAATTTCTAAAAGATCTTATATAACAATAGTTCTACAATATTGGTAGAAATTCCTTGTTAATTGACTCAATAAAAAAATGCACCACCCCATATAAGGTGATGCACCGATCCAATCAATTTTTTATCGTTTCTTTCAACCGCACTTTTGAAAGTACTCCTGCTATAAATGGAAGTAACGCAACTAAACCGATGGCCCAGTTGACACCTAGTAGATCGGCAATGATTCCTGCCATTAATGCACCGAATGCATAACCGCTGTCACGCCAGAATCGGTATACTCCCATTGAGGAAGCTCTCCAGTCTGGTTCGGCTACATCACTGATCGCCGCTTGCAAGGTTGGATAAACCATTGCTGTTCCGAGACCCAACAAAAGAGCCCCTAAAATCCATAGCGTATATTGATTTGCAGCGAGTATGAACCACAGTGCAGCGGCTTGTGTCCACATCCCGTAAGTGATTAGAACCTTCCTTCCAATCTTGTCGCTTAAGGTTCCCGTGAACAGCTGAAAAATTCCCCAGGCAGCTGGATATACCGCTACAATTGTTCCGATTTGCCCTACGGATAATCCGGCAGTTGCGAAGTATATGGGGAAAAGACCCCAGGCCATTCCATCCTTAAGATTCGTTGATAAACCCGCAAAACTAATGGTCGATAGATTCTTGTTTTTCCAGGTTGTCAACGCAAATACTTCTTTTGCCGATCGAGTTATTCCGGAACTCACGGTTCCACTATTCTTAATTTGAAGCTTCAAATGCTCTCCAGTATCCTTAACGATTAACGATAGGATTAATCCGACTATAACTATACCTATTCCAATGTAAAATGGCTCGGGTCTCAATGAATAGGATGAGGCAATATAACCAGAGACAGCCGCCATGATCGCTACTCCTGAATAGCCTGCAAACTCATTCAAGCCAACTGCCATACCGCGCTGGTTCGCTTTTGAAATGTCAATTTTCATATTCACCGTCATCGACCATGCCAATCCCTGGTTAATCCCTAGCAGGATATTCGCGACAATGATGACCCACCATGCGTGTGCAAATATGATGAGGATTGGTACGAAAAGACCAACAAACCAGCCGAGCAATAATACTTTTTTACGTCCAAGACGATCTGCAATTTGTCCTGCGAAATAGTTTACAATTGCTTTAGAAAATCCAAAACTGATAATGAATGATAACGCAGCACTTGCAGATGCCAGACCGAACTGCTCTTCCCCAAGCAACGGAAGAACGGTACGCTCAATCCCGACCATTGAACCGACGAACAGATTCGTCACGACCAATAGAATGAATTGCACGATGTTTTCTTTGATTCCGATTTTAGGTTGCAAAATTATCACCTCCAAATAGAAAGCCCGGAAAGGCTTCAAGCTTGTAAAATTGTTTTTATCGTAACAGCATGTAAAGAAGTTAAAAGTGAAATAATTTTAGTGTTGTATTTGTTTCCATTCATTTATTCCTGCATCAAGCAATGTAGCTCGGTATCCCCTGGATTTTAAAAGCTCTACTGCTTCCGTAGCATAGACACAGTATGGCCCCCGGCAGTATGCAACAATCTCTTTATCTTTCGGCAATGCTTCCAGGTGGTCTTCAAGTTCCGAAATGGGTACTGATAAGGCATTCGGTAAATGGTCGTGCTTATATTCTTCAAATGGCCTTACGTCTAATAAAGTGACAGCACCCTTATTCAACTTTTCACCTAACTCTTCCAACGAAATAGGACTTAGTGAGTTTTCTCTCAGAATGTGACCTTCCCTTATAAGCTTCACATCTGAGATCCGCTCCTCAGCTGTTCCTCTCAACGCCAGCACAAACATTAATACTTGTTCACTAGCCAACCGATAAATCACATAGTTTTTGTCCCTTGAGTATGCGACAAGCTTTGAGTCAAGTAATGCCTGAAGATGCTTTGAGGTATTGGCTATGCTCATTTTTGTATCAGCCGCCAGGGCTTCAACCGCTTTAGGACCTTGAGTCAATAAATCTAATAGTTCAATCCTCTTGGGACTGGAGATGGCTTTTCCAATCCGCGCAAATTCGCCGTAAATGAAATCCTTAAATTCCCGAGCTTCGATAATAATTACCTCCAAGCAAAAAACAACTATTCAACCAATTAGTTGAATAGTAACATTCGGACATTATCCTTGTAAATAGCATTGCTTAAACTAAATAAAACCATGCTACAGTATAAACCTGTTAGCATGGTTTTATTTAGGGCGCATAAAGGAGCCCGACAAATATTGAAGAATAGAGTGTACCCTGCCGCTGCTTTACCTCAGTAACAACATCAAACCAATCCTTCTTTTTTCCGCTGAATTAAATAAACGATAAGACCTAATGGACCAGTTATGATCGTTAATAGCCAAAATATATGTCTCTTTATCCCGACAAAGTATCTGTCTGAATCATAATACACCCAAACTCCGACTATGATGAACAATGATAAAATAACAGCAATTTCGATTTGATGACCACTGAAATCTGTATTCCTTGCTAGGCTCCACCCCATTTTCCAAGCACTCCTTAATGTTTTTTATATAAAGTTTTACGAATGCGCCAGAAAAAGGTTTCAATTTTCAGATTATGATTTAAAAGCACTGCCAATAATTTCGCTTAGTAGGAGGTCATCCGGTGGTCCTGTGACTCCTAGCCTTCAAGCAATTGCAAATAATATAAAATTTCTTCATCCTCGGTTTCTACTATAATAACTCCTGTTTTGCCATCATCCGTATCATACAAAATCGTTCCTTTAGGTAACTTCGTAGCAGAAAGGTTAGTAAAAAACAGGCTGGAAGTTGTTACTTTTTTGATTTTACCAATTTCCTTTCCTTTTTGAAGATTACTCTTCATTTCCTCAAACCATTCAAGATCGGTGACATTATTGTACATAAAACCATTGTATTTTAAGACATCCGCGTCCTCATTCCTTTTGAGAACATCTCTTGCTGTTACCTTCCCACCATCGGCACTGCAACCAGCAAGGAAAATGAGAGCTGCGAAGAAAATTAATATATGTGGTTTTCTTATGATAATCTCCACCTTTCCCTCGTAACACTGAATGAGTTCTGTCAGTAAGACATTCAACAAAAAGGTGCATGAATCCTTCCTGGATCCATGCACCGTGAGTTGTGAGTTATGAAATGACCGAATAGAAACAGGTGTCGGTCAGTCTGCTGCCATCTGCTGATAAATCATCATTCCGTAAAATACCTTCTAGTTCAAACCCGAGTTTTTCAGGAATGGCACGACTTTTCAGGTTGGTAGATTCACATCTAATTTCAATTCTCTTGAATTTAATTTGATTTAGACCGAATTCGGTTATTGCCTTTACCGCCTCAGTCATATATCCACTGCCGCTAAACTTCGTATTGATCCAATATCCTATTTCACATTTAGGAATTTCCCAGTCGATCCCTTGCAGGCTGGCAGTTCCAATGAAATCCTCCGACTTTCTATCAAAAATAAGAAAACGAAAGCTTTCTCTTTTTAAAAAGTTAATATGAGCTTTCCTCAGGTTAATTTCTGTTTCCTCAACGGCAGGCAGCTTTTGGGCAAATGGAAGCCACGCTTTTAACTCATTAAAAGAATCTCTTATTGCCTGGTTAACGATACTTCCGCCACCAGTTACATTTGGAGCACGAAGTATTAATCTTTCTGTTTCTAACTTGGTTGGAATATCTAATAATATAGGTTCTTTCATCTTAATTCTCCTCTCCGATCTATCGAATTTCTGTAAAAAAATAACAACAAAAAAACTCTCATCACCCAAGAAATGAATCTTGAGGACGAGAGTTTGACTTCGCGGTACCACCTCAGTTTGTTGGTTTGTCGCCAAACCAACCTCTTCAGGTACTTACATACCCTATCTCTTTATCGGAAGAACCCGCCTTACGATCCCTGAATTTTCGTCAGATTAGTAAGATGCTCCAAGACTTTATTCATTAAGCTCGATATTACTCCCTTTCAGCATTCAGGAGCTCTCTGGAAATACCCTAACTTAATTACTCTTCTCTTCAACGCTTTTATTATTTGGAATTTTAAAATAGTTTAGCGGTTATATGAGATGTTGTCAATATATTCCCTTCGTTATTAGATCAAAGACTTGAAAGATGACATTTATAAAACTTTATTTAATATCCAGTTAATAAAAAATCATTTATTGGACATTTCAAACACCACAAGCTTTTGAAATGTCCATTAAACCCCCGTTATTAGACATTTCAAACACCACAAACTTCTGAAATGTCCATTAAACCTCTTTTATTAGACATTTCAAGCTCCACAAGCTTTTGAAATGTCCATTAAACCTCTTTTATTAGACATTTCAAGCTCCACAAGCTTTTGAAATGTCCATTAAACCTCTTTTATTAGACATTTCAAGCTCCACAAGCTTCGGAAATGTCCATTAAACCTCTTTTATAAGACATTTCAAACACCACAAGCATCCGAAATGTCCATTAACCCCCTCAGACTATTAAGCCGTTCTCATGTTTGTAATCGATGGCTTCTTTTAACAGGTGCTGGAGAACTGCCGCAAATACCACACCTCATTCATTATTATTGAAAATGGTGAACCAGCACAAAAAAATAGCGTCAATCCATTTTGGGATTAACGCATCATGATTTGTCACTATTTTTCAGAGGCTCCATCCTTAGAAGCATCCCCATGTTTTACACCTTTACTTTTGTACGGCTTGAAACTCTTAGCTTTATTTGCACTAGCTTGCCAGCGATTCCAGCCTTTCTTGCCAGTACCTCTTCCTGTTCCGCTCTTGCCCTTCGCTTTACTCAAAAAATCAACTCCATATTCTTGTACGTTCATTGTTTAGTTTTATCCATTTTCGCATAGGAAAAAACAAACATTAAGGAAGTCTAATCATATACCAGTCAGAAATTATTTTCTACTATAAAATAAAAACAGTCCAACTCACTTTGGAATCGGACTGCAGATTGCTGTGCTTTTAATGCACTCGAATGATTTCATATATATCTTCATCGTGATGGACTCTCGTATGCTTAGATTCGATTCTTTCAAATTCCTCATTTCCGACCCTTGGTAAATCTCCCATCCACCAGCTCTTGAATTCATAGATAAGGTCAGCTAACATTGCGATTCCTCCAGGAAATGAATAATGTTTTATTTACACTCTTATTATACTTGTGAATAGTTTCACATGTAAAGCGCTTTCATTAAATCCGGAATAGCAAAATAATATTGAATTATGAGAAATTTAACCAATGTTTTTTGGAACAGATTCAGAATAATCATCTGTACTTTGAACAAAATACGTATGTTCAAAAGGAGGTGTACATATGCCAAATCAAAATGACAACAAGTTCAAAAAAATCCAATCTGAAAGCTTCAAGCAAGGCAAATCGCAAGAGGAATATGCTGCTGAACTGGAAATGAACAAATTGAAAGCCCAAAAGAGGAAGTAATACAATGCTCAAAAAACTGCCGTGGCGTCACCACGGCAGTCTATCAATTCTATTCACCCTTTAGTAAGGGAATTTCCACTTCAACACCTAGTCGAGTCAAGACCTTACCCAGTGTCTCAAGTCCGGACTTCGGATTGATCTTTGTCTCTAGATAATATACTTCACCTTCAATTTGTGACTGATAGGTATGAAGCTGCGTAAATGGTCTTTGATCGGGATGGATCGGCTGGAGCGCAATGGCATAACGCTTCCCATTATCGGTAGACCCAAGGATGACCCCTGCTTTAACCAGGTCATGCAGTGGCAGACGATTTGCCTCAATCCACTTCAACGCTTCCTTCCAAATCGTCGGAACGCTAGAACCCTCAATAACTGTTTGATCTCCATTCAGCTTTACTTTTATATATAAAGATTCCCACTTCTTGAAGCTTTTCCGCTCTGTTGAAGTGTCGTCATCAGCATGCAGGGACTTGTCCGGAACCTTAGCCTTCAGCTGGTCGAACAATTTTTCAACCGTCCCTACTCCAACATTGTCATACTTCGCTAAAATTACAAGCTCCATTGGCAGCTGGCCGACTGTGTAGATTTGATCCTCATTCAACTGCCTTAATAAACTTGGGATGCCCGTGAATTCCTCAGCAGTTAGCTGAACTTTTTTCAATTCTTCCGTCACCACAATATGACTCGCTTTGTAAAAGAAGAACAATTCTCCCTGACGCTTCAATGTCAGGTTTCTGCGAACTTTCTCCTCTTCAATGAAGGTTCCAAGCTCTTCGAAAAATTGCTCATCATTCTTCTCGTTGTAACGCTTCACATTCTTGTGCAAACCCTCGAGATCACCTGGCAGCTCGCTCATGATCCTCGCTTCTTGTTCTGCACCAAGACGAATCAAGAAAGTTTCCGACTTATCAAAACGCTGCGGCAAAAGAAAAGCATCCCGCAGGAAATAAGGGATATCAAGTGTCCGGACCTTGTAAGTGATCGTCCGGATCGGCGTAAACCCAGGCGTTTCCTGAACTTCAACAGCAGGAGCAGCAACAGCCGCTGCTACTTCTTCACTCCCCGGAGTTTCAGCTTGTTGCGGAGGAGGATTTTTTAACAGATCCTCCAAACCCTTTAACCTGACCTCAAGCTCAGACATTTCAAACGTTTTTTCTGCCTGGGGAGATGGATCCTGATATTCCGGTACAATCACATCAACCGGGCCGTATACTTCAACATACCATTTCACAATGCTATACAAAGCTTCCCATGATAAAAGCGCCTCTGAGAAACGGAACATCCGAGCATCATGTGCCGCCTGGTTTCCCATTCTACGTACCAAATGCAGCGCATCGCGAATGTCAGGAATCAAATAACCCTGATCATTGAGCAGATCCAACCGTTCCTTCAAACCAGTCCGTGCGTCCTCTGGCATTCCCTCAGCTTTTGTCACCTGCTGCAAGATATTTTCAATAAACACGCGCGAATGAGTCAGCATCGTTCTCGGGCTGGAAAAGATACTATTTTCTAATTCTTTAGCAAGCAAGGCCAATTCCTTTGAAATCGGCTCTAAAAATTGATAAAAATATGTATTTTCATTCATAAAGTGATCCCCCGATTGTATTCTTCTACGATTTTATCACATTATTAGACTCTTTTTGGCTTAATCCGGAAATTGGAAGGCATCCTTCTGAGTGCCTGAAATTTTTATTGGCGAAAACCAGAAACTTATTGGCGATTTTCAAATTTTATTGGCGATAATTTCATTTTATTAGCGAAAAAATAATTATATTGGCGATTTTCACAACTTTATTGGCGAATTGGAAAAAAAGTGCTATTTTTACCATTTTTCCAACTCGTTTTTTTAAAAAATAACAAACTGATCAGCAATCAGTGATTGAGCAGCCGACTCAATTCGCCAAACCGGACATAAAAACTAAACACCTTACGAAATATATAGTAATGATTTAATTCCCAGGAGGCTATTATGCGTAAAGTCGTATGCAAGAATAATGAAGGTCTTGAGATGGAATTTACCGTAGGCGATATTTATGAAGTTGAAAGAGAATTTGACACAACTTATATAGTAACCAACAAATTTGGTAAAAAGCATAGCGTTTTTAAGACTCACTTTGTACCAATTGCTGAATCGGAATCAGCGATCTAAAGACATATTGATGATAGGGAATTAACCACAAGTAGCAGTTTACAGCGTATAATTCATACAACTTCATCCAATTTACCATAATCCCCGTCCTATACCCAACAAAAAAATCTCTCGACAACTCGAGAGATTTTTTCTTTATGCATATTGAATTCCTGCTGCTTTTACCTTATCGATATCTCCGGAACTGCAAGGTGTGACGCCGTATGTCATGCCACAGCTTGGACAGTTCGTGATAACGGTTTCCATCGTGAACATATCACCGCATTCACAAGCGATTTGGTGCGCGACACGTGGTTTTATCTTTTCCTTGCCTTTACTCTTCACATGATCAACAATTGCTTTGCCATCTTCTAATCTAGAACATCCACAGCTCATGAGAAAAACTCCTTTATGACTTAATTAACACTGTTAACATAGCATAAAGGGTTTGTGAATCAGTATAAGAAAAGTCACACCTGACGATCAATTTTTGTCAAAAACTCACCAATCACCTGCAGATACTCCTCCGGCTCCTCGAAATATGGCATGTGGGCGCTTTTTTCAAAAACATGGAATTCAGACTCTGGCGTCAACTTTGCATAATACTCCGTTGATTCAGGTGTCGCCTCATCAAATCGGCCGCAAGTATAAAGTGTCGCACACGCTATCTCACCCAGCTGCGGTGTGCAATCGAAAGTCTTCAGATTCCCCTTCACTGTAAATTCAGATGGCCCCCACATCGTTTCATACACGACAGGGTTCCTCATGCCAGCTCCAGCTTTCAGCCATTCCAAATCCGGTTCACCGCGGAATACGAATTCCTTGTTAAACACCTTGATTGCTGCCTTGAATTCTTCTGAGTCAGTCTCACCGCTTTCTTCACACCGCAAAATGGTTTCTTGTACCTCAGTCGGAAGCTTGGCAATATTCCGCTTCTGATCTTCTTCCCACAAAGGCGCACTCAGGCATGGGCTTGAAAAAATCACGCTCTTCACCCCACTTGGCTTGGTCAGCACATATGCCGCCGCCAAAGTCGTCCCCCATGAGTGACCAAGAATATGAACTTCATCAAGATTCAGCGCCTCACGAACCTGACCGAGCTCCTCAACAAACCGGTCAATATTCCAAAGCGACAGATCATCCGGACGATCCGACTTCCCGCAGCCAAGCTGGTCATACATGACAACAGGGCGATCCTTGCCCAGCGCCTTCAACCCTTTTAAAGAATATGTCGAAGACCCTGGCCCACCATGTAAAATAACAACCGGTGTCCCTTCCGCATCCTTATTATAAATTTCATACCAGACTCTACCGCCGGTAACCTCTACAAAACCTTCTTTGTACATATGTAATCCTCCTAATTAAAACTCTATTAATCTCCTATACATTTACTAGAGCTTGTCTTTTTGTAAAAACCTAATGTATTCTCAATTAACTTTCTCAGTTTGCTGCTCTAGCAAAGGTTCATACATCATTATAGCGTGATTTTCAGTAACAAACTCATCATCAATTTGAATTTTTTCTTTGTTAAATACCTTGCGGTGAATGGTATTATGTCTAACATATCCTCCCCAGTATTCCCGAGTGATTAAATGCTCCCGTTCATACACTTCGTACGTTTGGATCGGTCGGGATTCTGACCTCCACTCACCAACTAAATGATTGTCATTCAAATAAACAACTAATTGATAGGTGTTATTCGTCTCATTTTTAATTTACAAATCAAGATAATTATAAGCACATGTAGCTCCACTGCCAAAAGGCTGACTTCTTTTGGAATCCGGAAAAACATCATAGCTATGCCGATATCTTTCAGTAACGGTTAATGGAGTGTGCAAAGTCATCCAATAGATCAGGTTTGATAATTGGCATAGCCCTCCGCCAATACCTGTCGTAACCTTGCCATAATGAAGGATCATTCCATCAACATAGCCTTTACTCTTCGTTGTATTTCCAAGTAACCGCCAATATGAAAAAGTTTCCCCGGGACGGATGACTACCTTATTCAACTTTTTCGTTGCGATTTTAAGATTCTTCACCTTATTATGCTGTAACCACATATCAACATCCTTCAGTTCTCGAAGCAGTAAAGTTTGATGGGTGAATACCTGGTGTTTCAGCTCACGATCATCTTTTTTCACAGAGAATTTCTTGTCCCCAAAAATCCAATTCAAATATCTTTTGGAACGATAATATTTTTTTCCAAAATAAATCCTCAAAGGACTTCTCTTAATAGGCTTTAAAGACTCCATACGGCCTCCTTTTAAAAAACATATCCAACACCTAATAAATTCGACTAATTTAGCTAATTTCCTTTCACTAGATGCTTAAAAGCAATCAAAAAGAAAGTGTCCCAATCATCGAATTGAGACACTCCCTACAAAACTATTAGTAGCCGCTGCCAGAGCCGACAGGTATATTCCCAGCATAATCCGTCATGTACCCTGCAAGAGGGTAATACGGGATGTTATACCAGTCTTCTGGATTCACTTTTTCAACTTCTCCTGTTACATAACCGTGTACCAGCGATTTCAATGCCAGGTAATTCTGCTTTGTCAGGTAGCCATTTGATCTTTGGCCAAGACTTCCATCAGTAGAATTTCCTTTTGTTTCAAAGAATACTGCTGGATGGCTATGCCCCTCTGGATTCAAATTCTTATAGTTCAGCCCCATCATCATCGCTGACACAACGCCGCCCTTGATATCGATATCGTAGGCTGTTTCTGCTTCTCTATTGATGGCGACTTGGTATCTGTCAATATGTGTGTAACCATAATCTTTCATCTCATCATAGACATAGGCCATCATCTGCTTAGTGATGTCATTATATCCTGTACCTGGAAGTGTTGGACCATCCGGAGCAAGTGAGATGCCAAGGGAGAACGATGTAGATTCGTTTGTTCCATAGACTTGCTTGAATCCTTGGTGATGAAGATCGATGGCGAAATCTGGCTTAACGTCTGCCCAATAGGCATAGACTACTTCTGATTCTGCTGCTTCAAAACCCTCAAGAGTCCAATCACGGTTCAAGTCGATTAATTTTCCGCTGTCAGTCAATTTAGTATGGCGGATGTTCATTTCTGCTCCATCCGGATTATACATTGGGATGAAATAAAGAGTTGCCTCTTCAAGCACCTTTTCAACTTCCTTGTCTCCGCTTTTCGCATACGTCTTTAAAAGCTGAAGTGCTGCTTCGGTAACCAATTTCTCGTTACCATGGATTTGTGCCTGAATCCATATTTTTTGAGGGCCTGTTCCCACTTTTGCAACATAAATACTTCTGCCCTGTTCTGACTTTCCATACTGATCAAGCTTCGATACTTCTACCTTTCCCTTGCTGCTTCTCTCGATGTCTTCAAGGATTTTGATAACTTCATTGTAAGAGAGGGTACTGTTAATGTTAGTATTACCATTCGTGGATGGCCCCCCTGGCTGTAGCGCTGCATATGCAGCTGAGCTGAACGCAAGCACAAGGATCAAGGCAGCCGTTACAACTTTCATTAATCTTTTAACCATTTTATGTATCCCCTTTTCAAAAAGTCGTCGCCCCAGATTTCCACCCCTCCTTTTCATACATTTCGGGACGCTAAATAAATGATATATTAATTTAGCAACATTTTAATAGTGTAAAAAGTATGAATGTTTTGACAATATGAGACAAGCACTTGAATAAGCCTTTAGACCCTTCTTCTATTAAAAATGTCATAGAAAAAATAAAACTGGAACAACAAAAAACAGCGAACAAATCGCTGTTTCAAAGTTTATATATATTTTTGCGCTGTCCACTCAAATCTATCCCTCTTCAACCAACTGCACTGCTTTCTTTTTCGTAAAAGAAGTAATGAATACCCCAATAAAAACCAGGCATCCGCCAATGATTTGCGGAATGGCAATCACCTCGCCCAGGATAAAAAACGCCGCGACTGTACCGAATACCGGAATTAGATTCAAAGAAATCGATGCTTTCGATGGCCCAATCATTGCAACGGCACGATTCCATAATAAAAAGGAACAGATGGAAGGAAAAATCCCTATGTAAAATAAAGCACTCCACTCCGCAAGTTTCACGTCACCAACCGGAAAGAATGCCAATTCAATAGCCACCGCAGGAATCATCACCATAAAACCAAGCGCCAGCGTAAAGCCGAAAATTGCAAGCGATGGCAGCTTCCCGGAAATCTTTTTAATATAAATAGAATATAAAGACCACGAAATTACAGCCAGCACCATAATTAAATCACCAATATTAAACTGCATAGCTAGCATTCTCTCAATTGACCCATGCGTGATGACAATCAACACACCGACCATTGAAATCGCCATCGACACCCAGTACTTCAACTCCATTTTTTCTCCGATCAGAAGAGCTGAAAGCAGGAAAATGAACAGAGGACTAGTACTATTCAATAAAGTTGCATTGATCGCCGTCGTGTAATTGACCGCCCAATAAATCAGCAGATTAAATCCAACTACCCCGGTCACCGCCAGGAAAAACAGCAGCTTGAAGTGCTCTCTTAAGGCTGCCCTTTCATGTCTGAACAGCCTGATGATAACCGGAGACATGATGAGAACGCCAATCCCCAGACGAGTGAACGAAATCGTCACTGGCGGCAGCGAACCAGCAAGAAACTTTCCAGCAACCGCATTGCCGCCCCAAAATAATGCAGCACCAACCAGAAGTAAATAAGGAGCGTTTCCAAGCCTCTGGATCAATCTATCCCCCTCCTCCCGTTCAACAATTCGTTGATTCTCTATTACTTCTGCCCGAATGCAGTTAAGCGGTTTTTTTATGAACCTCGGCATTGCCATGGCGATACTTGACAGCTTTGACCTCTTTCACCTGAAAC
The DNA here is from genome assembly GCF_018613155.1 of Bacillus sp. ISL-55. Classification (GTDB taxonomy): domain Bacteria; phylum Bacillota; class Bacilli; order Bacillales; family Cytobacillaceae; genus Mesobacillus. The sequence goes on from NZ_JAGGQU010000002.1 coordinate 35,467, forward strand.
CTGTCATAATAACAGTGTTTTCTTGACAGCTTTGACCTCTTCCACCTGAAACCTGTCACAATAACACAGCTTTCTTGACAGCTTTGGCCTCTTGCACCTGAAACCTGTCACAATAACAGCTTTTTCTTGACAGCTTTGAGCTCTTTCACCTGAAACCTGTCACAATAACGGTGTTTTCTTGACAGCTTTGGCCGCTTGCACCTGAAACCTGTCACAATAACGGTGTTTTCTTGACAGCTTTGACCTCTTCCACCTAAAAGCTGTCACAAAAACGGCGGAATCTTGACAGCTTTGAGCTCTTTCACCTGAAACCTGTCACAATAACACAGCTTTCTTGACAGCTTTGGCCTCTTCCACCTGAAAGCTGTCACAATAACAGCTTTTTCTTGACAGCTTTGGCCTGTTTCACCTGAAAGCTGTCACAATAACAGCTTTTTCTTGACAGCTTTGGCCTCTTCCACCTGAAAGCTGTCACAATAACGGTGTTTTCTTGAAAGCTTTGAGCCCTTTCACCTGAAAGCTGTCACAATAACGGCTTTTTCTTGACAGCTTTGAACACTTCCAACTGAAACCTGTCATAATAACGGCTTTTTCTTGACAGCTTTGGCCTCTTCCACCTGAAAGCTGTCACAATAACGGTGTTTTCTTGACAGCTTTGGCCTCTTCCACCTGAAAGCTATCACAATAACGGCTTTTTCTTGACAGCTTTGAACATGAACACTTCCAACTGAAACCTGTCACAATAACATAATGAATGGAATACTCTTCACTCTTTCCATTTTTTATCAGGGTATGAATAACATAATTATATCATTTGGAAAGATGCTCCTGCGGTTAATCAATAATTTTATTAGGTGAGGAATGCCGCGTTGTCGGCGTCATTTCTCCACCCAGCAGAAATAGGAAAGCCATAATCTTCTCACCATCACAACTATCTATAATTCTGAATACCTGCTTCAAAAGCCTGCCGATCGTCATTCTCTATTCCATGCAGTGCTTCCTGCAGGGCGAAGGTACTTTTATAAAAGTGAACACGTTTAGCTATTTCTTTCCCGTTCGGATATTGATCAATACACCTATTAAAAAAATCTTCACCATAACTGGAGAGGAGTCCCGCAAAGTCATACGCCGGGTCCCCTATGCCAGATCCACCAAAATCGATGATACCGGAAATTTCACCAGTCACTGAATTCCATAATATATTCGAAGCACCGAAATCCCCATGAATCAAGACAAGATCTACATTTAAAAGTGCCTCTCCAATTAGAAAATCCTCGAACGATTCACTTACACTGATTTGAGATTCCCTGCTCATAAAAGGAAACAATTTATGTTGAATTTTTTCATAAAGAGAACTCATTTCGTCTCTAGGATGGTTGGCCACCAATTGTAATTCCCGACTTGCTAAATCTCCAGAAATAGAATGCATGGCTTCAAGAAAAGAAACCAGTTGTGACGCCACCCCTCCAATCTGCTCATCACTCTTGATTTCAAAGAAACTTTTCCTCCAGAAAGGATTGCCTTCAATTAATCTATAGCCAGTATAGACCTTCCCAGGTTCTACCTCATCAAAAGCTTCATATATAGGAAGCGGAATAGGCAATGTTACGATATCTCTTATGTATTTTAAAATCTCAGTTTCTCTTCGTAATTGCATGATCTCTTTTTTATATTTAGGAAACCTGAAAACCAGAGATTCATTGACAATCATGACCTCATTATTCTGTCCCAATTCATTAACATAAAAATCATTAATGATCAGATCAGGATGTTTACTTTGTATCTGTTCAATTAACTTACTGTTCATGTAAAGTTCTCCCTGATAAAATTTCCAAAATTCATGTAATTCACAAATCTCTAACTGGAAATCTCTCTCCAATCCTATTTTTTTCTAAATTAAACATTTAGAAAATCATGATTCATCAACTGGAGGCTTGCTATAATAGTAATTCTTAATGTTATTACCAGAATTATTACCAAAACCATTTTTCGCAGGTGAAATTAAAAATCCTAAAACAATGCCCATTGAAAACGCGAATGCTGATAACGTGAATACTTCTCTTTTCCTCATCCTTATCACCTTCTAATTCATATTTAAAGTTTAAGCTGCAAACTATCATACTAACTTCCTCGTAGGATATCAGAATTCACTCAATAATTAATCCTAGAATTAGTTTTTTATATTCGCGAAGAACTCCCCTATATTAAATCCGAGGTGATAGGAACCATACCAAATCCATATGGTTATGAGTAATGTTGTAAGGATTGGATACCTTTTTTTGATCCATTTTTTTCTAGGACTCTTCATAAAGACAGCTCCCTTTACTAGTAAAATATTTCCATTAAATTGTCACATATATTTACTCTCTACTCAATATATAATTTATTTTCTACTAAAATATTACACTTTTAGTGTCCCGAATCTGTCTTATTCCCCTGACGGAAACTATTTTCAAACACCATAATATAAGTGCGAAACTTCACGGATATAAAATCGATTAAAATCATTCCGTCACTATAATATATGTATGCTCGGAAGAACTAAAAAGAAGCACAGTCCACTCGCAGCATTTTCTCTGATGCAACCTAAGGTCAGCAGGAAAAGGACTTTTAGGGCAAAAAAAAAGGAGCAAAAATCGCTCCTTACTGGTTTTTTAGTATGTGTTTAAAATCTTACATTTCGCCTTCGTGCTTAATAGAACGAGCAGATAGCGTATCAATAACTCTTTGTTGGTCTCCCAATACATCTTTCAGTTCATCTGTCCTTGTATCAATATGTTTCTCTATTTGTTCAAAATATGGACCAAGCCCATTTATTAGATTATCTTTAATACTAGAAACATCTTTTTGTATTACTTTCTGTCCAAACTTAAGGTCTTGGTACCCTTCCTTGATTTCTTGCTGTCCTCTTTTCAGTACCTTAATTTCATCTTTCAATTCTTTCTGTTCTACATGTAATTCTTGAAAACCAACATTCAGCTCTTGCTGGCCCACTTTCAGTTCTTTTAATTCATCCAAGATTAAGTTCAAGGTTTCTTTCATTCGGTTTGCCCCCCGATCAAACTAAAGTATACCATGGTTACGAATGAATTTTTTCAGAGCAAGTAACACATATGATGAAATATCTATAATGTTATTGAGCCTGTTTAATATCTTCTATAAGTAAATCTAACAACGCTTCCTGATACCCAGCCTTTTTCTTCTCACACATCATCCTAACGACTTCTTCCCATTCTTGTGAAGATACTCCATCAAGCTTCGCAATCCTTCCGGCAATGTCCTCGTTTGAGATACTAATCTCATATGCCACTGGATCCATCCTCCACAGTACCAACTTGTCTCGATACCTTTTCTTCAATCGGTCCGCAATCAGGACTCCTTCTGGATCCAGGTCACCAGAATATAAGAATGTGCACTCTCCCTCGGCCAATTGATCCAGGAGTCTCCAACTTGCTGCTCGCAGCTGCCCATGTGTGCAGACTACGGCTGCATCAGGGACTGCATCCATTATGGTAGAAGCCACACTCGAATTCTCAACTATCCAAACCATTCGGCCAGAGGCAGGCCTGATACTTTCAAGTCTGGCTAATTCCTTCATAGGGACATTCAGTACGGTTCTGGTTTGAACAGCTGCATTCCAGACAGGGTGAGTTTCACCCTGGGAGAAAGCAATCAATCCTTGTACGGTCACGAAATTCCACAAATCATCCCTTAACAAGCCGAATTCCGCCAGTAAATCATTAATTTCCTCCGTGTTTTTTGGAAAAGGAAATTCAGGTTCTCCAAGAGTTTTCTTATTTACCGCTAGAAAATGGAGCAATAATCTTCCGCCCAACTCCGATATATCAAAAAAATGAGGATTTCCTGTCGTCCGCTGAGCGAAGAAAGGGAGCCTTTCAAAGTCTCCCTTTTTCGGCAGCGATAAAAAAGCATTAGAGACCTTCCTAATCATTCTTGACAGCAAAAGTTCATCCTGCCGATAAAGTGACCAAATCCACCTAGTATCCGGGCCTCTCTCACTAATCCACTCTAGCCACCAACCAGCTTCAGGGATTTCCAAGTTTAATAAAGTTATAAACTCATTTTCAAGCCTTAGGTTATTCTCGGCTTCTTGCTTTTTTGATAGTAGTGGTTCCTGAAAGATTTCTTCCAACAGCTCCACGAAGGTAAGGTTAGAAAAACCCGTATTGGCAAGTTCTCGCTCAAATTGTAGAAGTCCAACACGTCCTTTTTCTATCAGCTCATTCGAAGATAGGCCAAGGAAGCCGGCAATTGATTCGACCTCTGCGTCCTTGAACCCTTTCAGACTGACAAAACCTCCGACTCTGCCAAGAGAGCGAAACTTGTCTCGGAACAAGCCGAAAAGCTTCATGAAACCAGGTTCGTCGCGGAACACTTGCAAACTATTATTCATTTGTCACCAGTTCCTCCAATTCAGGTGCCTCATCGATTACGAGCGACTTCTGCTTACCATCCCATTGGTAGCGGATGACCGTGACATAATCAGCATTCTTCGGACGGACCAGCTCACTTATGGAAAGACTAGAAATCGTGTCATAATCTCCCCATAAGGCTTGAGAATTCATGATGTAGTTGAAGCCGAGCTGCTCGACAACCTCGAACATATCACGGATATTATTCTCGTCGACACCCGCAAAAGCCTCATCAAGAGAGATGATAAACGGAGCCATCTCCCCGGCTTCTTTGTATCGGGAATAAGCAGCCGTGAATAAAGGAATATACATCGCCATCGCTTTTTCACCGCCACTGAACTTGAAGAAAGCGTTGTTTGTCAGCTCGCGCTTCGGCTCATTCACCCGGCTGAACGAGAGTACAAATGTGAACCATTTGCGGTAATCCAGTACTTCCTTCAAGACCTGGTGGAGCGTGGATCCCTCATTACGCAGCTGAATTAGCTCCTTCGCCTTGGCAATCCTTGACTGGAAGTGCTTAGTAATCCGCTGTAAATCTTCTTCATTCAAAAACTTGCTGTTTCGCTGTAAAAGTTGGACCAGATCTCTCGTATCCATCTCCTGCTCCGATTCCGCAGTCAGCGGCTTCCAGGCAATTGAGAAAATTAACCCTGAAGAATTATCTCGATCGGCCATGATTTTATCCATCTCTTTTACCCATTGCTGGGCACGCTGGATACGATTTCGCAGGATGATTCCTACACTATTTAAAATGATATCCTCATACAGCCTGCGGTCCTGCTCATCAAGCCATCCTTGCTGTTCCTCTAGTTCCTTCTTCAACTCAGTCGATACATAATATGGAGTTACACGCTGGCCCCTGTATTCCAACTGGATCAAGCGCCTTCCCTTCAGCTGGTTCCACTCATTCAAAAATGGCTCATATTTCTCCGGGAAATCTTTTTTGAACCAGGATGGAACCTCGGTGTCCTCAGGATATTCAAACATTCGGTATTCCGTTAGATGAGCTTGTTCGTTTAAAAAGGCTTTCGTCAGCAGTTCTGATAATTTCGATCGCTCATTCTTTGTATAAATAGGTTCAAACTGTGAAAATATCTCACCAGGCTGTTCACCTTCAATCACAAAGTAGCTGCGTTTCTTCTCGGCATCGACCATTCCTGCCCATAATTCACCCATTTTCTTCCAAAAAGACAAATCAGTTTCAGCGTCATCTAGCTTTTCCTGAGTGCGGTTCTGTTCTGATTGTGCTATTGGCAGTTCACTCTTAATTCTGTCGATTGCACTCTCAGCCTCATTAAGCTGGCGTTGGACTTCCTGAATTCTGCTCCTGACTTCATCAATCCCTTTCAGCTTCAGCTGCTGATCAAACGACACAATCATGGCCTCGATTTTTCCAAGCTGGCTTTCTTTCCTGCCTTGTTCACCCTTCAACTCATCCAGCTCCCCTTCAAGCTCTTCAATTCGCTGTAAAGAGGACTGTAATAGCTTTTTGACAGATGAAACATTCACGTCATTATTTTTCAAATCATGTAAAAAATCAATGTAGCTTTGCCCAGATGCCAATGCATTTCCAAGGTCATCAACTGTCAAAGGAATATTCAACTGTACGCCTTTGTCCCGTAAAAGCCGCTTGACTTCCGTATATTTGTCATAAACAATTTTCCAGTCTGCATCAATACGGCTGAGCAGGTCTCTCTCATTTTTGAGCTCATGACGCTTGGACAAAATTTGTTCATTAATATCCAAAAGCACCTTGTCTTCTGGAATTTCTTTTTTCCATGAATGTATCAATTCCAGCTCTGCTACAAAGTGTTCAAATATAACCTTTAATTCAGCAAGCTCCTGATTTAATTCATGAATCTTTTCTGTCCAAATTTGAATTTGCTCACGCTGGTGCCGTTTTCTTGACGACCTGCCGATATATTTTGATGGGCCTTCTATTGGTGCATGTCCTGTCATACAGCCTATCGAATATGACCCGTCTTGATCGATATGGAATCCAGTACCATCGCTTTCAAGCGGAATAGACCGCAACACCTGGTCAACCAATTCTTCCGACAAAGAACTGTCATCATCCATGTCAGGCATCAGATAGTCAGCAAGCGTATAGCCAAGCAGGCGAGGATCAGCAACTAAAACAGCATCCTCCAAAGGGGAGACCGGTTTGTCAGTGATCAGGCTATCAAGAATTCCAGTTTTCGTAAGAGCCGCTTCCAGCCTTTCCCGCTGTTCCTCGGTCACATGCTCCTGGAATTCAACTGCAGCATAAAATGGCAAAAAGGCAGTGCCATCTTGCATGAGCTGGACCCGTTGTTTTTCCGTTGCTGGCGAGCGTTCCGGCTCAAGCATCTTCTGAGTTTTGATTCGCAGCAATTCTGCCTCTGCTATACTGATTTCATCCTGTTTTTGCTCTATCCGGCTCTTCGTCAAAGCCTCATCTCTCTTCACTTCAGCTTCATAATTGTGAATTGCCACAAACAGCTGAGAACGGACTTCATCATATCGATTACGTTCATACAGTCCCTGTAATGAACGGGCGATTCCCTGGCGAAGTTCATTAGAGTAGTTTAACTTTTAATGTTCTTCCATCCATAGAAATACATTGCTTTCAAGCTTTTGATGCTCTTCATCGAACCACGTTTGGTAATGGTCCAAGTCCTTCTGCAACTCGTCTATTTCTTTTTTCTTCTCGGATGAATGGCGCTGAAGCCGATTCTGGTCTTCTCCAAGCCTCACAGCTTCAACAGCGAGTTTTTCCAGCTGCACAAGCAAGGCCAGATGGTCTTTCGCTTCTTTTTGCCAGACGGTAAAATCAAAACCACTTTCCTTTGTCCGTCCATAATCTAAGACATTCACCTCGTGCTGGTGAAAAGCTGCTGCATCTGCATCAAGTGTAAGCTCGGCCAAAAGCTCTCTTTCTTTTTCTTCAAATTGATAAAGATCATCTTCAGAAGATTGTTTTTTTCGATATTCATCACGAAGTTTTTTATTGTTCTCATCCCACCGCTTTTGCAGCCCTGCGATTTCATTCACGATTTCTGTTGATTCCTCAAGCTTGTCTTTCCTCTTCTCTTCAAGAGACCAAACCTCATGATGCTTGAGTGAATTGCTTTCCTGGGCGGCAACATGTTTTTGCTGCTGAAATCTTTCAAGTTCAACCCTCAGCCTGACAATTTCCTGCTCAAGGTGTTGTTGCTCGGCTTTATACTCGTTCACTTTCGACTCGGCAGTATCGCTTTTTAAGAGTGCCTTCTGCCATTGCTCGGCCCGTTCTGCTAAAATATATTTGTTGTACGTATCATATGCCGTTGCCAGTCTGTTAATCGATTCAGATTCTCGATGAAGCTGTTCAAGTTGCTGCTGCGTCTGGTCCATGCTTTCAATTGTGTCAGAAAGAGTGCGCAGTTCATCATCAGTCAAAGGAGGCAGCGCCGATTCAAGAATCTCATAGATCACCGTTGGCTTGAAATCCTTCGATAGCTTCGGACTTCTAAGCTGGATCAGTAACTTAATTAAATCCTCATAAGCATCGATAGACTGGAATCCAAAGACATACTTATTCACAAGATTCATGTACTCCCGCTGAGAATGGACTACATAACCGCCCTGGCCAATCCGGTTCTCCAATTCCTTCGCTGAAAGCGGGACTTTTTCACCCGTATGCTGCTGGGCAAGCTGGAAATCATCACCTATCCTGCGGTTATCAGTCAGCAGGAAATACCATGACTTGATTCCTTTATTTCGCTTCGCCTGCATCCCGATACCCGTCGTGATATACTGCTCCGAACCCTGCTTTTTGTATTCGATGAACAAATATCCTGTTCGCTCATCACGATCGACAACTTCCTTTTCACCAAGAAGATAATCCTCCATCCTTCTAGCCTTCGAACCAAAAGGATCAAGTCGGTCAGGAGACTTTTTGCCATCCAGCAATACTGGCAGGAAACTTTGCATTGTTACTGATTTTCCTGAACCGTTCGAACCACGCAGCAAAAGCTTGCCGTTCTCAAAGTGGAAAATCTCTTCATCGTAATACCAGAAATTCAGCAAACCGGCACGGTTCATCACCCATCTTGTACCCACCATTACTCCTCGCTCCCTTCAAAATCAGCAGGGAATGCTCCGGCAAGCACACCCAATAGCGGTTTTATTTTAATCAATGAACTTTCTTTTTCAATTTCGGCCATCATCCAGTCCTTCATTGCACCAAGGATTTCGTTCCGGATGGCACTGTTTCCTTTTTCACGGAAATATTTCGACCAGCCCCGCTCAAATTGTGTGCGGAGTTCAAGGATAATTGCATCCATTTCCCCCTCCGTCAAAACAATCTCTCCATTTTCTTTCGGAGTGTATTTTTCGGGATAGTCATGCAAATGCTTTGAAAATTGCAGAATTAAATCTGTGGATGCTTTTGTATCAGGAAATAACTGCTGATATTGCCTTGATTCATCGGTAGACAAAAAAGCAGTGTTTTTGTAGACATGCAATTTATAGTCACTATGGCTTTCGATATCGTCCGACAGCCGATTACGGAAATTCCGAATATATATAAAGTCTGGATCCTGCATATCAATGCGGTGAAGGCCGGGGGAAAAGAACAGCTTGCGATAAACCCGTTTCCTTCTTTCATCCTCCTGGTTCAGCTTCCAATCTTCATTTAAGAGTTCTTCCCAGTGCTTATAGCTTGTAAAATCATCCGGGAAGGTGCGCATAAAATACCGGCTGTAGACCGTTGCCTCATACAGCACCTCTTGTTCCTCGTTATGGTCATAGCGGCTGATATCTCCATCAATGATCCTGATCAGCTTAAAGTCAATCAGGACGTTGATTGCACGGATCAGCGATTTCCGATGAGTATAAAGTGTCCAATCAAGCGGAAGGTCACCTGGAAAATCCGCCTGGATTTCCTGGCTCAATTCCGATAAAAGGAATTGCTCATCGACAGACTTACCCTCCAAAAAGGAAAGCGCACAGCAAAAAACGGCATAATCCATGGAATCCTGGAATTCCTGGATACCCATCCATCGCTCCGGAACAACCGGAATTTTCTCAAGCTTGATAAAATGCTGATGGACAATCAGGCGCAATCCAAACTTTTCGTTAATATAGCGCCTCAGTACCTTCTCCCGTTCACGGATTAGCTGATACCACTCTGGCTGCTCACTGCGGAGAATCCAGTAGTGATTAAATAATAGGTCCATTCCAAGAATCGCCTTTTCATCGAATTCTACTATTTGTTCCAGCTTGATCATTTGGATTCCCCCTCTCCTTCAAAGGTGAACAGCGCATCTGGCATTTTCAAAGTCCCATCCTCCGCATCAAGAAGAACCGTTTTCTCACGGTCAATTGACACCTTCACAACCATCCCGTAATCTGTCTTGACTTTGCCATTCTTGCTGGCCATCGATTTTCCAATCCACCCAAGCAAAACCTTTCTGACAAATGGTTCAACTTTTGAAACAGCAGATAGCTTAATGACACCTTCGTCTATATATTTTTCAATCAATACTTGTTCCTGTTTTCGTTCAGCCAGATATTGCTCACGTTGAAGACGTTTTTTCTCCTCATTCGAGACCATTGAACCTGGCTTCGTCTTTTCACGATATCGGTTCGTCCGCGGCTTGAGCGGAATCATAACCGGATTCTCTTCCCAGGTTTCGGTATGCAAATTATCTGTGCTCACCTCATCAAGCTGAAGATGTTTGATTGTCATCGTCCCAAACACTACAGAAGAAAGTTTGTGGGCCTCCTCAAGTGTATCTGTATCGACAAACCATTTTGCCAGGTGCAAATAATCATTTTTACGGCTGCGGAAATGCTGCTGTCTTTCCCCTATACGCTGAACATATCGAGTCATCCGCCTGATCATTTCATTTGTTTGCCACTGCAGTATATCTAGCTCACTCTGCTGTAGATTAGAGCCCAAGAACCACTGCCTCAATGAACCCCAATACTCAAGGTATTCAGTCCGCCACTCCTCGACAGACGAACTGACATCTTCAAGTCTCGGGATCGACTGCCGATGTTCAACAAGCTTTTCGAAAAATAATGCCATCCTATCAGGTGAAAGTTCATCAAGCCGTTCTCTAATCTGTAACGCAGTATTTTGTAAAGAAACAATAAAGTCACGCAAGTAGGTAGTGAATTGATTTTTATAGACAAGGAACGCCTCCGTCTGCATCCGCTGATCAGTCTGCTCACTGTTTATGTACGCTATGTAATCAGCGGTACTGGTCCTGATGGTCTGGAAATAGCGGAAAATATCCTCCCAATCTAAACCTGTCCGAACTTGTAGCTACTTCAGACAGCTTTTCCTGCTTTCCCTCTAAACCTGTCTGAACTTGGAGCTACTTCAGACAGCTTTTTCTGTTTTACCGCTAAACCTGTCCGAACTTCAGACTACTTCAGACAGCTTTTCCTGCTTTCCCTCGAAACCTGTCCGAACTTTGACCTACTTCAGACAGCTTTTCCTGCTTTACCTCTAAACCTGTCCGAACTTGTAGCTACTTCAGACAGCTTTTCCTGCTTTCCCTCTAAACCTGTCCGAACTTGTAGCTACTTCAGACAGCTTTTCCTGCTTTCCCTCTAAACCTGTCTGAACTTGAAGCCACTTCAGACAGCTTTTCCTGCTTTACCCCTAAACCTGTCCGAACTTGTAACTACTTCAGACAGCTTTTCCTGCTTTCCCTCTAAACCTGTCTGAACTTGGAGCTACTTCTGACAGCTTTTTCTGTTTTACCGCTAAACCTGTCCGAACTTCAGGCTACTTCAGACAGCTTTTCCTGCTTTCCCTCTAAACCTGTCCGAACTTGGAGCTACTTCAGACAGCTTTTCCTGCTTTACCCCTAAACCTGTCCGAACTTGGAGCTACTTCTGACAGCTTTTGCTCCTTTACCTCTAAACCTGTCCGAACTTGGAGCTACTTCAGACAGCTTTTCCTGCTTTACCTCTAAACCTGTCCGAACTTGGAGCTACTTCAGACAGCTTTTCCTGCTTTACCCCTAAACCTGTCTGAACTTGAAGCCACTTCAGACAGCTTTTCCTGCTTTACCCCTAAACCTGTCTGAACTTGAAGCTACTTCGGACAGCTTTTCCTGCTTTACCCCTAAACCTGTCTGAACTTGAAGCTACTTCGGACAGCTTTTCCTGCTTTACCTCTAAACCTGTCCGAACTTGGAGCTACTTCGGACAGCCTTTTCTGCTTTACCTCTATACCTGTCCGAACTTGAAGCTACTTCGGACAGCTTTGGCTCCAAACATCGAAATCCTGTCCGAACTCAAAGCTTCTTCTTACAAATTAGCTGCAGAACCAAAATTCCTGCCCAGGCCCAGGGCTACTTCGAAGCACAAAGCACGTCCCTGCGCTTCCATTCTACCCTATCCAAAAAGGCCAAATCGCAAGTGATTTGGCCTTTCGGATCTTGTATTACCGCCTTCTGCTTCGCTTCCGTAAGAACGCTGGGATTTCAAGCGAGTCGTCTTGAGGCTGGGTACCCCTGTCATATTTCTTAGACTCTTCATAGGCAGGCGGCTGGCTGTAATTGCCGTATTGCTTATAGTTATCGTATTGGCCATTGCTGCCAGACTGGTTATATTCTCCGTATTGACCAGATCCGCCAGACTGGCTGTAATCTCCGTATTGGCCATAGCTCCCGGACTGCCCTCGGCCGTAATCCCCCGATTCTGCATGGGCAACAGGCTCTCGCTGTCTCGATTGAGATTGGTATTGCTCACGGGAATTGGCAATCATGTCTCCAGGTCGGCGAGATGTGTTTGACAGTGGAGCGTCCTCATCATCTGAATCGAAGCCGGTCGCAATCACGGTCACCATGATTTCTTTATCCAGATTTTCATTGATGACCGATCCAAAAATCATGTTAAGCTGGTCATCTGTTGCAGCCGCCACAATGTCTGCCGCTTCCTGGACTTCATATAAACTGAGGTTCATGCCGCCTGTGATGTTCATCAGGACACCTTTCGCGCCATTGATGCTTGTTTCAAGCAATGGCGAGGAGATCGCCTTTTTGGCAGCTTCGACGGCACGGTCATCGCCTGAAGCTACACCGATTCCCATAAGCGCCGTTCCTTTGTTGGACATGATCGTTTTCACGTCAGCAAAGTCGAGGTTAATCATGCCTGGCACGGCGATCAAGTCGGAAATGCCCTGGACACCCTGCCTGAGAACATTGTCCGCCTCCCGGAAGGCTTCAATCATTGGTGTTTTCCTGTCGACGATTTCCAGCAATCGCTCGTTTGGAATGATGATTAATGTATTAACGGCTTTCTTCATCTCTTCAATTCCGGCTGCCGCATTTTGTGCCCGCTTGCGGCCTTCAAAAGTGAACGGACGAGTCACCACTCCAATCGTAAGTGCACCAAGTTCGCGTGCGATATGGGCAATTTCTGGCGCAGCTCCGGTCCCGGTTCCGCCGCCCATTCCGGCCGTTACGAACACCATGTCCGCACCTTGCAGGGCACCCTTGATCTGCTGCCTGCTTTCCTCGACAGCCTTTCTGCCGATTTCAGGTTTGGCACCGGCTCCAAGTCCCCTCGTCAGCGAACCGCCGATTTGCATCGTGACCTCCGCTTTAGACATGTTAAGAGCCTGTGCATCTGTATTCACGGCAATGAATTCCACTCCCTGCACGCCGTCCTCAATCATCCGGTTCACAGCATTATTTCCGCCGCCGCCAACCCCAATAACTTTTATAGTGGCAAATTGATCGATGTTGTTTTCAAATTCTAGCATTTACAGTCCCCCTAATTAACTTCAGAATTGCCCCCTATTTTTCTCTATACCTATAAAATTCGACAACGACTTAGAAATCCTGACTTTTCTAGAGAATTGTTAAACAACTGTAATTTTAGAGTAAAAAAGTGTCATTCTTTTGGTGATAAGCAAAGACTGCTGTGCAGGAGTTTACAAATACCAGGGGAATCCTCACGCCTGAACAGACTATAAAAAAGTTTCGAATCAAACAATTACTTTCTAAATCTCATTCTACTTCCTTATCACCCAAAATACGGCCAGAGCTAAGCCAGCTAAAACAAGTGCACTATGTATATACCAATAGTCTATAAATAACTCCCATTGAAGCTGCTGTATTTCTTTGACTCTCTCAAAATAACCCATTAGATAACAACCCCCGAGTTAGTTTCTTAACTTATTTTACGGTTAGGATGATCTTTGGTTTCAGTTTATAAAAAACTCCATTTTCCAAACCGGATTATTTGCTCCTCCTATACGATTAACAGTCATTGGCATAAGTGAATTGCCAAATCGAACAGCTGAAATTTATCAATAGGTAAATTTCGTCTCATTCTCAACATTGGTCATTGTTAGAGGGAAACATATTTCGTTTATTTTTGGTGATAATAAGGCATTATGGCATTTATCGTTTTTCTACCGGAAATTCCCTCACCAGAAGGGCTTTTAGCCCATTGATCAGGGAAAAGGCTAATAAGGAGATTATTATATGATCTTATTCATTTATTTCTTATTGAACGGAATCGCTTTACTTTTTTTTCTTAAAAAAAAGAAAAATCTCCACATCCTTGAGCTAACGGCTTATTGGTTCCTTGCTTCCTATAGTGCTCAGAATTTCTCTGCTCTTAGTTACATGAATTTTAAAACTCTGCATATCCCTGAACATTTACCGCTTGAAATGTCTCATTTTATTAGTCGAATCAACCTCTATCCAGTGATCATGGTTCTATTTTTGGATTATTATCTGGTCACAGATAAATGGTATAATAAGGGCTTTTTATTGATTTTATTTGTAGCTATATTAACAATCGTAGAATGGCTGAGCCACTTTTTAGGTGTATTGGTTCATGTGAATTGGCAGTTTTGGTGGTCACCTTCCGTTTGGTTTGGGGCTCTCATATTGCTGATTGGCTTTATGAAGGGATACCGCATTTTACTTTTTAAAGGAGGATCATACAAATGAATGTAAAATACGATTGGAATGAATGGTTCTTCCTGATTTCTTCCGTTGCAGCATTACTATCATTTTGGCCCATCCGAAAATACTTCCGGCCAGTAATCGTCCTTCTGATCTGGATGTATAATATTTTTCTCGTTTCAACCATTGACTACTTTTTAATCGCAACCCCTTTTGAGGCCTACTATTTTGGTGATAATCCTACATACGAACTTTCTGGTGCACTATTTCATTTATTCATGTATCCTTGTGCTTCTTTAGTATTTCTTTATTTTTACGACAAGTTCGAAATATATGGTAAAAAAACAGCTTTTTATATTTTAGGATGGACAGCCTTTTCAGTATTCTATGAATGGATCTGTGTGAAAAATAACGCGCTGATTTATACTGGATGGAAGCTCTTATATTCCATCCCCGTTTACCCAGCAGCAGCCATCCTGTTAATCATTTTCTTTCATTTTATTAAAAATAAATATCAGGAATTGGCATACTAATTATGCCCGCGTTTAATAGAAGCTTCTTTTAAAATCAGGAGGAATGACATAATGAAAAAGTTATTTGCCGTGATTGGACTTGGCCGTTTTGGCGGAAGTCTTGTTGAAGAATTTCATCATCTTGGTTTCGAGGTTCTGGCTGTGGATAAGGATGAGGAAAGAGTGAACCGGTATAGCCAGTTTGCAACACATGCAGTGGTGGCCAATGCCATGAACGAAAATAATCTAAAAGGATTGGGCCTGAAAAATGTAGACATTGCCATTGTATCCTTCGGAGGCAATATTGAGGCGAGTATTCTCACAACATTGCTGCTGAAGGATTTGGGAGTCAAACAAGTTTGGGTGAAAGCATTAAGTGAAAATCACCAAAAAGTATTAGAGAAAATCGGAGCCGATCGTGTCATTCACCCTGAAAGGGAAATGGCCAAGAGAATCGCCCACCATGTTACTTCCGATAAGATTATTGATTTTATTGAGCTTTCCAAGGACCACAGCATCGCAGAAATAATTTCCACTAAAAAGGTAACAGACAAAACATTAAATGAACTGAATGTCTCGGCCAATTACGGCTGTAATATCATCGGAATTCAGCGAGGAGAAAAATTCATTATTTCCCCTTCAGTTGAAGAAGTCATCTGCCCAAATGATATACTCATCGTGTTGGGTCATAACAAACAAATTCATGCATTCGAAGAACGAGGGGTATGATTATAAATATCTTTCGAGTTGTTCAGATGAATGAAAGAGACTAAACGATCTGGAAAAAGCACAGGGTTCCAAGCCCCTGCGCTTCGCTTATAGCCGGTTATACTCTTTCAACTTCCCTCGCAGCACTCTCAACTGCTTCATCAGCTGCTCGTACTCTTCGTACTTGATATTGCACAGCTTCAGTTCGGTGGCGATTTTTTGGACGATAGCATCTTTTTCTTCCAGAGCCTTTGGTTGAAGTGAGATGCAGACTTTCCTTTCGTCTGCCGTCGACCGCTCCCTATTCACCCAGCCGCTCGTTTCCATCCTTTTGATCATCGGGGTTAATGTCCCTGTGCCGAGGTTCAATTTTTCTCCGAGCTCTTTGGCGCTTAACCCATCCTGTTCCCACAATGCCAGCAAAACTAGATACTGCGGGTAGGTAATCCCGAATGATTCAAGTGCTTTGGAGTATAGCTTATTGAACTGGCTGCCGGCTTCATAGACTGCAAAACACAGCTGATTTTCCAGCGTTAAAAAATCATCCAAGTGTATCATCCTTCACAAACTTTATAATAGATTCTCAAGATCCTTCTCAATTTTACTAGGTTCTGTTGTCGGCGCATAGCGCTTGATCACTTGCCCGTTCCCATCCACAAGGAATTTAGTGAAATTCCACTTTATATCCTTTGTTAGGACTCCGCCTTTTTGTTCCTTTAAAAATGCAAACAGAGGATCTGCTTGTGCACCATTCACATCAATCTTCGCAAACATCGGGAAGGAAACCCCATAGTTCATCTGACAAAACTGCCTCGTTTCGTCAATATCATTGAACTCCTGATCATTGAACTGGCCGCAAGGAAATCCCAGAATCTCCAAGCCCTTTTCCTGATATTGATCATACAATTCCTGAAGGCCTTTAAATTGCGGTGTCAAGCCGCACTTACTAGCAGTATTGACAATCAACAGAGGTTTTCCCTCATAATCCCTCAAGGATTGTTCCTGGCCATTTGTCTTCTTCACTGTAAAATCATAAACAGTTTTCATCTATTGTTCCTCCTCAGAGAATATTTATATCGTGTACGATTTAATCGTATCAGATTTTATTTGTTCTTTCAAATTTAAGTATGCGGCTTCCCGCAGTCTTTTTAACTGTCACAAATCCGTCACAAAAATCATCTTCCCTACCTGTCCCTTTTTATTGCCTCGCTGTATATAGACAGTGAAAGGGCGGTGCAAAATAATGACAATTAAATCAGGGGTCATTGAAGGATTTGAAGGGTATTCACAGTTCGTTTCGCTGGAGGAGTTCAATCGTCATTTGGAAATGTGGCTGGCTGTACATAAGCATGATTTTTCGAAGGGAGAATTGGTTGGTTTGAAGAGGCTGGCCCGTTTTGCTGCTAAAATTCCAGGTGTCAGCAACGCTAAAATCGGAACGGTGTTGAAAGCTATCCATGAGGAATACAACGAACTCGGCATTTCCCGTTCCACTTTTAAAAGGATGATCATCAAGGCAAGCACTCTTGGTATCTTCACCGTACACGAAACAGAACGGAAAAACGGTTCACAATCCAGCAATCTATATGTATTCAATCGTTTTCCTAACAATGAACCACCGAAAAAGGAAAAAATGAACCACCAAAATAAAACTATTAATCTTTCTGAAACTAAAACTATAAAGAATAATAAACGTGAAGAAACAGCATTTCAGCAGGCACCAGAAGATCATCTATTTGTCAGTGACAGAATTCAAAAACCATTTGTCGATCTGGCAAAATACTTCTTTCCAAGCGCAAAGGACATCGAGGAATTCTGGAAAATGACAACGATCGCTGCTTATAAAAATACCCAGGAAACCGAGACAGAAACCATTCTGTCCATCTCCCTGGATTCTTTTAAGCAGCTAATTAGAAAAATGAAGACCAAGGTGACAGTTAAAAATCCGCTTGCCTACTATACCGGCATCCTGAACAAGAAATTCCAGGAACTATACTTTGTGGAGCTATTTGAAATGGGGTTTTAACACTTTAACATGATGGACATTGATCTTATGCCAAATCGCTTTCCAGTTCTTTTTAACAATCCGCTCCTCGTAAATCGCAGCACGTTCTTTTGTTTCTGTAAAAAAAGGAGTCGGTTTCACTTCAAGATTAAGGACATCTTCGATCCCACAAGGAGCGGTCAGGACCAAGTTATTATCACTGTCCAATTTTACACCGAGAGCCGTAGCTCTTTCCGGAAACTTTGAGATTGCATCTTCACAGGAAGTGTAGGGCGGAATCTGATTGACAACATGCATCCTTGCTTGATTTTTAACAGACCAGGGTACATCAGGCAAGATCCTTCTCAACTTTTTTTCTAAGAGCTTTTCTACATTCTCATCAATGTTAGTTGGATCAAAATAAATAACATCCACATCCTGGGTCAGCGTTCGCTCTTTAAATTCGTGAAGTTCATCCCAGATTTTCGATCGGACAAACCCTGCACAAATCCACCAGTCAGGCAAACTCAGTGTGCTGGCAGCTTGGATAATCTCCATCATTATATCGTCACTTTGAATTAAGTGTATTACATCATTTTTGCTTTTCAAACATACAACCCCCCATTAACCGAACGTATATTCTTATAGTAACACAATGAGTTGCTACGGGAAGATTTTCCTTTAAAGTATGCCGTAAGTTCCATCCATATTGTAAAATAGGAGAAAAATAGATTAGTTCGCCGGAGGCCATATGAAAAAAGTTATTTTGGTGATGTTATTTTGGGGTATGATCATTTTCTCCGTAATAGCGCAGGTATCAGACAAATTCATTAATTGGCTGAGTCCAAATGCTCTTTCTCTTATTGATGAAAGAATGACATACACATTTGTTCCTATGATGATGAATTTCTTTGTTTTATTTTTAATGTGGAAAATAATAATTCATAAGTCTTGGTTCCGTTTGTTTTTCATAGTTAATCTGATTTTGTTCGTATTCTATATTTATTACCAATTTGGGGATATGGGTCTTGGCATAACTAGATAAATTGACAAAGTAGCTTGAATGCAATTAGAACTTTTCCCTTTGTTTATATAAAAAGAAGCACAGGGTACGTAACATCCCCGCGCTTCCAGAATTCAAATAAGAAAAATTGGAGTAAAGAATAAAAATAGTAAAAAAATGAGTGGGTAAAATACAAGTTGCGTGATGGAATTCTCACGGATGGAAAGTACCTCAAGTGGATTCTTCGCTGGGGTATGAATCCAGTTTGCAATTCGGTCTAGCTTACTACTTTTAGCTGGAATTTCTGGTATCTCTACATGAAATTCATCTAGTCTACTCTTAAGCTCATTTTGGATCTCTTTTTTACTCATTCAGGCACCTCCAATAAAACCTTTAATTTTTTTAAGGAAGCATGAAGCCGGGATTTGACTGTACCTATCGGGATCTCCAGTATTTTAGATATTTCTTTTTGCGGGAGATCATGATAATAAGTTAACAGAATAACGGCACGCTGCTCATCAGGCAGTTGTTGGATGGCTGCTTGAATGCTGAGTTTATCTTCAAGCGATAATTCCAGCTGATGATTTTGTTGATATAAGAAAGGAAACAGCTTTTTCATGGAATTGCGCCTTTTTAACCGATTGGCCATTATCTGGTAAGCCATTCGGAATAAATAGGTTTTCAGACTGGATTTATTCTCATCAAACTGAACTTGATACTTATGAAAACGAACAAATGTATCCTGAACGATATCCATGCTCAGCTGTACATCCTGACAGTACCGATACACGAACTGATAAATAGGCGTTTTATAAGTAACAAATAGATCTTCAATTGACAACTGCTCCTGATTTTCACCAGCAGAAGAGGTTATTTCTTTATTATTTAAACTCATTGGGCCACCGCTCTTTGATGCCTTTAAATACATATGCAATCCTGGTAATAAACCAAATAAAAGTCAGCAATGAAAACAAAAAAGTCTGATGGAAAAAAAACTGTATCAATGGGCTTTCAATGTTATCTCCTCGAAGAAGGAATACAAAAAGACCAATAATACATAGAAATGTGTAAACAGCTGCTGCTATGATGGTATAATCCCACCGTGTCCACTGGAAATAAATATCAGACTTGCTGAAGTCAATATTCCCCATTTTATCCCTGACAACTTTTTTGTTCATTGTAGAAATTAGCACGGCAAATGTCGTACCTATAATTACTCCCGCAATCGTGCTAACTAACCAACCTAATTCCATATATCCTCCACTCCTTTTCATCCATCTACTAGCTTATACAACCGACAAGATGAAAAGGTTCATATGTGCTTCAACTTCTTCTTTGTTTTTTTTATTTAGCCACTTATTTTTGTTTATGTATCCAAGCACTTTTTCCTACTCCTGAGTCATTAACTACCCTTTCCTTGAAGGAACTTTATATCAGGCTTTACCATTTGAAAATCCTCCAAAGAAATCCCACCCTCTTTTTATCATAACTACTTCTATTTGTCGGATTACTTTTCCTCTATTTACCTGTTAATAACTGGCTTACCTACTAAATTAAACCTATAAAATTAAAGTTAAATACAGTATGATAGTACTATCTTATGTGGGAGGAATCATAATTGATCCAGGTGGTTAAGGACTTACTATTAAATCTACTATTCATTATTGGTTTTTGTTCTTTTTTACCGATGTTTTTAGAACAGAAAGGGATTACTGTCAAGAAGTGGCTTACCATCTTATTCTTTTGTATTGCTATAATTTTATGTATTTCCTTCCCTATTCATTTAAATGATAATTTTGTTTTTGATTTACGAGGTGTTCCGATTTTCATTGGGGGGTTATATGGTGGGCCAGTTCCATTGTTGATTTATAGTCTTATTGCCGTTGGATTCCGACTTTTATTCGGGGGCGACGGGAGTATTACCACGATCATTATAACTCTTTTACATTTCATATTAATTCTAGCTATATATAAAAGATTTAACTTATTGGCAGCAAAAGAAAAGTTAAAACTAGTTGTGGGCCTAGGCGTCCTCTCAACTATTGTCGTATTTCAAACGCCAAATATCCTATTTGGTTTTACACTCCAGCCGGACTATTGGATAGGGTTTGGGTTTACTATGATACTATCATTATTTATTTTAGTTTACTTAATTGAGAGCCTCCAGGAATTTTCTTTTTTGCGTGAGCAGTTTATCCGCTCAGAAAAAATGGAGGTTGTTTCTCAATTGGCCGCCTCTATAAGTCATGAAGTAAGGAACCCAATGACAACCATAAAAGGGATGCTGCAAATGTTAAAGGAAACTCCTGATTTATCTGCTGATAAAAAAAATCAATTCATAACAATCTCATTAGATGAACTTAATCGTGCTGAAAAGATCATTTCGGATTATTTGACCTATGCCAAGCCTACAGTCCAGGCAGCACAAATCTTTGATGGCCATTTAGAAATTGAAAGAGCTATTAATGTCATTCAGCCGTTCAAACATGAATTGTATTGAAATAGAAACAGACTTGATTCCATTTCAATTAAATGCCAATCAAGAAAAATTTCAACAATGTATTGTCAATTTAACCAAGAATGCTGTAGAAGCGATGCCCGATGGCGGAAAGCTAACTTTTCAAGCAAATCAGGTAAATGACTCATTGGTCGAGGTAAAAATAAGCGATACAGGTGTAGGGATGGTACAAGACCAAATTATTCGTTTAGGAATGCCCTATTATTCAACAAAAGGAAAGAACGGCACAGGTCTCGGTTTAATGCTCGTATATAGAATTATAGAAAGTATGGGCGGCACTATTTCAGTTCAAAGTAAAGTAGGAAAAGGTTCTACTTTTACTATTAAGCTAAACGCACCCACACTTACCAAGGAACAGGAGAAAAATAGAACTGTTAACTGAACCCCATTTTTATTTGCTTTAAGAAGCTAACCCTGCCTTTTAAAAGTTGGGTTAGCTTCTTCTATTGTGAACACATTTCATTTACATATGATTAATAGGTAAACAATTAATAAAATGGCATAAAAACACAATTTAATCACATCCTAAAATCAAAAGATATTTAGGGAGGATTACCCGTGCCAGAGAAAGCTTCCATTACTTCTTCCGAATTAGCCACTTTATGGCTTACCTATCAGGAAAAAACAATGATTTTTCGAATACTGGAATACTTTATAGACAAGGCTGATGATGAAAAAGCCAGGGGAATTATGACAAGTTTGTATGGAGAACTTGAGGTAAATGTAGGAAGAATCGTAGAAATCTTTGAACAGGAAGGTGCTATCATTCCAGTCGGATACACACCAGAAGATGTAAATAAACATGTCCCTAAGTTATTCGACAATGGCTTTGATATCATGTTCGTCCGATTAATAAAAGAAATCAGTATGGGAATGCATGCATTGAATTTAACGATGACGTTTCGTGAGGATATCAATATCCTTATGGAAGACCTTACCGCTCTCAGCCAGAAGTATTACAGGATTTGCACACAATATTTACTTGAAAAAGGGCTGCTAGTTCGAACTCCATACGTACCAATGCCAAAGACCGTCGAATTTGTAAAGGATTATGATTACTTTGGCGGGCTACCCATCAATCCTTTTAAACAGAAAAGGACATTAAACACACTTGAGATCGCCCATATTCAAAAAGGAATCGAATCAAACCTAACAGGCTTGCAGATGATTCTCGGCTTTGCCCGGTGCGCCAATGATAACGAGGTTAAGAAATTCTTTCATGAGGGAGCAGAGCTTGCAAAAGGGATTGTCAAAGAATTGACGGAGTTAATGATCCAGGAAAGCCTTCCTGCCCCACAATCATCGGGAGGAAATGCAACTCAATCCACAGTGGCTCCATTTTCGGATAAGTTAATGATGTATTGTACAAGTCTGTTCTGCAGTTTTTCCTTGGGAAGCAACTCACTCGGAACTGCCTTTAGCTTACGGAATGACCTGCCTGTAAAAATGACCATCTTTACGAAGGATGTTTTTGAATATGCCCATAAAGGTGCCAAAATCATGGTTAAAAACGGATGGATGGAAGAGCCACCGCAAATGGTAAATCACAAACAATAGAAAGCTCAGGGTGGCACTAAGTAGTTCGTTTGTCAAATAGAAAAACCCAAATTCACAAGTGAAATAGCCCTCAGTTTTATACAACTCAATCACTTAGAAAAACGCAGAGGTTTTTTCGACCTCTGCGTTCTTCAAGTTTTTAATGACTTGTTCTCCAAGAAACGCTTTCCTTGAGAGTTACAAACGAAAACTTAAAGGTTTATTCATGGCTTAATTCCCCTAACCGCAACGGTATGATACCCCCTCGAATCTGGGCCTTTAATTAAAGCAACGTCATTAAACCCTGCATTCTTCATATACGGAATTACTTGATTTTCAGTAATGCCTCTTATGCCTTCCCATGTTTCATCTTCTTTCCCGTCAGAAAAAGTAAGGATGAAAACTCCTTCTGGCATTAGAAATTGTCTAATACCATTTAATTCGACAATCTTGAATAACTCTTAATTCATCTTCTCAATCACACTGTCAATGACTGAATTCACATCCGCATAGCCATGATAGCGGACATACATGACTGCGTTTCCTTTTGATGCAAATACTTCATTCATGCCTTCTTCCACATGAACGACTAAGCGGTCCAAGTCTGGGTGCTTTTTCACCACAAAATCCTCACCAGTATCTCCATACCTATATCTTTTCATTAGATCTGATATTAGTTCATCCGCCATAGCAGGAATCCTGAGTTGATAATATTGCGTAGAAATCGAGGGTGAATATTCATCGCTAGTATCCTTCCACAATGTCCCCGGGACCAATCCGGTCTCATCTGCTTCATATTGAACAGGTGCCAAAGGACTCCAATCATATGAATAACGATTGCCCCAATCCACATCGCCATCTATATAGGTAGATTCCGACCGCACTAAATCCGGATTATTCTCAACATCAGCTAATCTGACAATCGGTAAATTCACGCTTGTTTCCGGCAATGTTTTCGTGTCCATTCTCATAAGTTGCATGAATGGAATAATCGCACTCAATCCAACCATCACTGTAAAAAGAAATGCTACAGAAGTATGTAATCGATGCTTCTTCTTCCAGGGAGCATGATGGTCAAGTGGTATTCCTTCGGCTAATCTTTTGCGCAAATCACGAATGGAGAAAGCCGCCTGAAGTGAGGTATAAGCTGTATATCCGATGAAGATAGCCAAAAAAGTTTGCTGAACCATTATTCCTTCTAAAATAACTAATGTCGGTGTACCGTCCAGGAACCAGCTGGAAGCCAATAAACCCACCATGAAAATTAAGCCAATCACGACGATAAAAGCATTAAAAACTAATTGTTTATTTAATTCCCTCAATGTATACGATTGCTCAGCAGGATCGGTATGTAGCTCAGGCGCCTCTAATTCGGCAGGTGATGAAAACACATGAAAAGAACCATAGCTGGTGACATAATCCCAGCCACTTTGACCATACATCTCGATTTGTTCAGCTGAAATTTTTTTATTTATCGATACATCTATTCTGTACCTCATGTTTTTCGGTTCGCCTTTTTCAAACTTGGCAAAATGGATTCCCATCTTTTTCAGATAAAGACCTTGAGCCGCCATATCAGCAAACCAGCTTTCATGTTCACCGATTCTCCAATAATCACTGGGGCGGAGCTTATAAACTGATTTAGTCATTCCCTTACCTCCCCTCGAGAATCTCGCTGTCTTTGATCAAGGCTTTCAATCGATCATATTCGATACGCAACGCGTGTTCCCCTTCTCTTGTGATTTCATAGGTCTTCCTTCTGCCATCATTTTCAGCCAATGAAATCAGACCATCCTTCTGCATCCGTGAAAGAACTCCGTAAAGTGTCCCCGGCCCCATATTCACCCGGCCATTCGAAACCTCAGTAATCGCTTGCATCAGCTGGTACCCATGGTTTGGCCGCATTAAGGCAAGCAGCACATAATACATCGCTTCGGTCATCGGTCCCCCAGAATACGCCATCAATAACACCCCTTCATTCACTTAAAGCATTATTATGTCTCTCGTTATTATGCGAGACGATATATCGTATAACATAATAGTAAGCTAAACTTTACCAGTTGTAAACAGAAATATGTACAGGAAGATTCCTGCGTTTATAAGGTATTGCTATAATTCTAATAATTCTTTTTCCACGACAGGAAATAGGCAATTGATTGAACAAGCGGATACAACATGACAATAATGACTGGATAATAAGGCATAGTTTCTGAGATAAAAGGATAGATCAGCATGAGTGCAGTCAGGATCGGAAATGTATACCACATTGTGACATAAGAAGCTCTGCATGCTTTAGCTGTAATCTCCTGTTCTCGCTCGTCACTTTCTTCAAATTCCGGTGGCAAAAAGAAGGCCTTGGCAAAAGACTTGTTTTTCTTTTTGCTCTTCATGAACAAAATGGCTGACAAGATTCCACCGAGTACTAAGGCGGCAAATACAGGAGTCGCATTGATGGTCACTTCCCACGGTGGCTCTGGATTTTTTATCACTTGAGCAAAATCCATCTGTGCATAATAAAAAGCAATCATGGCCCATCCAAACAAAACGAAAATCCCGACTGACATTAGAAATTTTTGATTCATTGTTATTGTTCCTCCTCCATAAAAAAGATTTCTTCTACCGACAGCTGAAACGCATGCGCAATTTTCATCGCCAGTAACAATGACGGTATATAGCTTCCCTTTTCTAATGCAACGATTGTCTGTCTTGTCACATCAACCGCCTGAGCCAAATCATTCTGTGTATAACGATGTTTTGCTCTCAATTCTTTAACTCGATTTGTTAGTCCCATTAATTACAAACACCATACCTTTCACAAAACAAATGCATACTACACTTTACTTTTTGTAAAGTTAACTATACATTAGAGATTAAAAAAATAATACGGGCTTACTTCTCAACATAATTATATTGTATAATCAACCTTACATTTTGTAAAGTAGACTTTACAAATAAAAATAAAAATATGAACTAACCGCTATAGATCCCTGAATCATGAAATTATATTCCTAATTAAACATATATGTAAGTCCAAATATCCCAAAAAGAAAACATTCGAAATACTGGATAGAAAACCAACGCTGAGATAGCCAATAACAATGTCAATATAACGAGTAAAATATCCGTTGTGCGGTCCTGCCCATCATTTTGCATCAACAATCTCACCTCATATTAGTAATATGATTGGGCCAATCGGACAAAAGCATCTCTACTTACAGTTATGTAAATCCCAACTTGATTGGCAGCACGACAAAGCTCTTTGGCCTATGAATTTTTCTAGATAACTACTATTCTAGTGGTAACCTATATGTTACCTTCCCCTGGTTATACAAAAATTACATTCTCCTAAGATTTATGCTGGGATATCTATACCTCAATTTGAATAGGCGTCTTTAGCCACTATATTGAAATTTTAGACGTTAATACTTTCATAGTCTGCTAATACATGCTCCTATATTTTTCCTATAAAATTAGTTCGACATACTTTGCAACATTCCTCCTTGCTCAAGAAGCCGCCTCGAGGATTTAGTCCTTTATGAAGTATTCGTAACTTAATAGATATTATTCAAGTAAAATATGGTAATCTATTATTGGAAATATTTCACTATGAAAGGTCGATCATTAATGGAAGCTTATTTTTTTCCCGTATTGATGTTAATAATTGTAATGATTTTAAACCGCAATTTTGCAAGTATCAAGGGCTGGGTTGGAGAAAAACGTGTGGCCAATATTCTCTCTTCCTTAGATTCTCAGGACTACACCCTCATGAACGACCTCTATCTACCGAAAGAAAATGGACAAACTACTCAGATTGACCATCTATTAATTTCCCCTAAAGGTATATTCGTTATTGAGACAAAAAACTATAAAGGCTGGATTACTGGCTCCGAACATAGCCAGTATTGGAATCAGACAAACTACAAACGGAAGGATAAATTATATAACCCTATTTGGCAGAATTCGGGTCATATAAAAGCCCTTCAGGCACAATTGGGTGAAGTGGCCGCAGAAATACCCATCCACTCAGTAATCGTTTTCGGAAAAGAAGCCACCCTGAAATTCAAAGAGCCATTCAAGAATGCCTATGTCATCAAAAACCACGAGCTTCTGGCTACAATTGATAAAATCCAGGTCACACAGGAAGTATCCTTTTTTAAGCGCGGTAAAGTGAAGCAATTACTCGCCCCATTTCTCATCCAGGATAATAAACAAAAGAGAGAAATAAAGAAAAAGCATGTCAGCGATATTAAAAGCGAACTTAAGCAAAAGAAAACAATGGTGACAGAAAACATATGCCCTCGCTGTGGAAGTCCCCTTGTTTCCAGAACCGGTAAAAAAGGCAAGTTCAAAGGCTGCAGCAGCTTTCCTAAATGCAGGTTTATAGCATAGGAGCTGTTCAACAGAAAGCTAGAATAAGCTAGTGCGTTACATAGTCTTGGTATTTTAACCGTTAACAATCTATGATCTTATAAATATAAAAAGGTGAAAAACATGAATTTCGAAATGATAATAGAAAAACCGATACTAAAAAGCTTTGAGAAAACCAAAGAGAGAGTAGCAATCAGGGCAATCATTATGAAGAATAATCGTATTCTGCTAGTTCAATCCAATCGAGGAGATTATAAATTTCCCGGAGGCGGACTAGAAGAAAACGAAAGCCATGATGAATGTCTAATACGAGAAGTAAGAGAAGAAACCGGTTATATTCATTGTGCCGTTAAAGACAAGGTTGGCATTGTCATTGAAAGAAGATTAGACGAGTATACCGACAATGCACTATTTCAAATGACTTCACACTACTACCTTTGTAACCTGGCAACAGATGAAAAAGATTCACAGCAATTAGATGAATACGAAGCCATCCTGGATTTTACGCCAAAATGGGTTTCATTGGACGAAGCCATTAAGCAAAACGAAAGCCTAATCGACCAATTCAAGGAAAACAGCTGGTTAAAGCGGGAGACATTTGCTTTAAGACAGCTAAAAGAAGTTGACGCTCTCTAATGAAAATGAAAGATGCCAGCAGTAGACAGGGTTAATCCTCTGTTACTGCTGGCATCATAATTCATTTAATAGTGTTCCAGATTTATTTAAGCTCATCTTTCAAAAGACTATAAACAACCAAATCCTCATATTGATCATATAAAAATTGTCCCGCCCGTTTGATCCCTTCCTTTTTGAACCCTAATCTCTCAGGGATGCCCTGGCTTTTCAAGTTATTAGCCGCACATTGAATTTCCATCCTATTCATTGAATACCTGTTAAATAACTCTTGAATCAGACTCTTTAAGCTAACCGTAATGATCCCCTTTCCTTCGGCATTTTTAGAAATAAAATAGCCAATGCTCGCACTTCGATTACCCCAATCGAACTGGACGCCAATCATGCCAGCCAAATCACCATTATACCGAATAGCTACATCGAATCCTTGGTTATTAGCCAGGTTCTCCAACCAATACTTAATCACCGGCACCATATCTTCTGCCGTTTTCCGTTTATCCACCCATAGAAGCCATTTTCTTAAATGATCCCTATTATCATCAATCAGATTAAAAATCTCCTCCGCTTGATGGTGCTGTAATAACTCCAGACTAATATAATCGTTCACG
Source organism: Bacillus sp. ISL-55 (assembly GCF_018613155.1). Lineage (GTDB taxonomy): Bacteria > Bacillota > Bacilli > Bacillales > Cytobacillaceae > Mesobacillus. Next base: position 63,675 of record NZ_JAGGQU010000002.1, read on the forward strand.
TAAAAGCGGAACATGCTCCTCCCCCTCGCACAAATCCCCGTATCCTAAATAAAGTAGGTTGACCCTGGTATAAAATATAATAATCTATTAATATTTCACTAAAAAAGTTAATCAATGAACCGAAAAGGTAAAAAAACTGAATTAGACGGACCAAATTTAAAATACCTAGGAGAGAACCAGCGAGAGAGTCGCCGTTCTTCCACAATTCCATTCTTCATTCTTACTATCTATTTACCCAAAAATCCACCCTCGGATTTTATCGTTTGTCCAGTGATCCAGCCAGAATCATCGCTGGCTAAGAACGTTATCAACCGTGCAGCATCTTCAGGTACACCAATACGGCCTGTTGGGAATAGTGGTAGTAACTGTTCTCTCAATTCATCATTTATCCAACCGGAATCTGTAGGTCCTGGGTCTACTGAGTTCACTGTGATACCAATAGGGGCTAATGCAACTGATAATGGTTCGGTTATGGCAATGATCATACCTTTAGTTGCTATATAGGCCAAATTGTTGGGATCAGGACCTTTAGAGACCATATTAATGATCCGACCATCTTTCCCTTCAGGAATTGACTTTTCATACCTCTTCGCAAATTCCAGAGACAGCATAAGTGTCCCACTGTTGTTCACTTTATAATGCATGTCCAGAATCTCTCTATTCAAAGTCCGATAATTTGCTGGCGATTCAAACGTCGCATTGTTCACTAATATACAAGGTGTACCCAAAGTTTCTTCAACCCGGTCCATAATAAGGCTGGATGATTCACTTCTACTCAAGTCAACCTCCATATGAGAAGCATTCACTCCAATATTTCTTAACTCTTCACATAGCATATTAGGAAAATCCTGATCTAGCCCATTTCCGCTCATCTCATCAAACGGAGACCAATGTGTAAAAAACACATCTGCCCCAGCATTCGCAAGCGAGCGACAAATCGCTGCCCCAATTCCCTTTGAACGACTTGCACCAGTAACGATTGCAATTTTTCCTTTTAGACTAGTCATTATTACACCTCCTGATTTCCCTGGCAGCAGATTGCTTAACTAAATCAGTAAATTCATACACTGAGATTAAGAACTACTTGAATATTTTCGGAAAATATTACGCACATAATCTGGAATATCCTTCTCTTGAATACTAGCCATTTCCTTAAAAGTGACTCCTTGAGCTAAAAGGAAATTGACCAACTCCCAACCGACATAGTATGCTTCTCTCTCGTGGTTCGCTGTGCCATTCCCGAAGGTGAACCTTGTGACGGCTTCTGATGTGGCATCATCTAAAAAAGGAAAAACCCCAGAAAAGATTTCTGCTCTGTATTCTTTACAAGATTGCAGCCAACCATTTTCACGCTCAATATATTGTTCATCTGGATGCATTGGAACTAAGTATTTGCTTACCTGAGTCGCTAACCCTTCCTGCAAAATAGTTGATGCAATTGTTCGTTCCCACTCACCTGTAAGATTTGCTGTTTGTGTATGTACTATATGTGTCAATTCATGTGCAAGGAAAATTTCAGAATCTCCGTTCTCAACCGGTAGACAAAGTGCCAGACGCTTTTGGTCATAGGGAGCAACAAAAGGATTATTTTCAAATCCCCCAACGAAATAAACAACGACTAAATCAATTGGCTCATTATAACCAAGCAATGCTTTAACTTTTGTCAGGTACTCTCTTACTTTTACCTCATTTGGTTTCCATGACTCAATAAAAGTTAAATATTCAGGATAAATTCCCCAGGCAGTGTCCAGCAAATTTCTCGCCATCTTTTTTCCCTCGTCTCCAGGAGGAACCGCCGCAAAGTTATAATGCTCCTTCCAAAGAGACCATCTTTTTTCACCATCAATATCAGGCTTATTAGCCATTTTATAAAAAGTCAGGAACTTGGGCACCAAATTTAAGATTTCAATCTTATCCAAATTGTTACCTCCCAAAAATAAATGCAATAGATATGTAGATAAACAAAACACTTTTAACTTTTCTTTCTTTAATGACATAAAAAAACGAAATAAAGTGAGAGTCGCTTCTTTCAAATTGATATTTTAAAACATAGGTTAATTTTGATTAAAAATGACTAAAGTTATTTTACCAAATCTCCAACTTTGTATATTTCTTTATCCTGCCAGGTTCCTTTTCCGTTTACAACAAGCCCTACTCCAGTTTGATGGGTGTACGAATGATTGAATGCTGCCTGCACTTATACTCTTCTAAGTAAGTACAAATACAACATGACCACTGGTGCCAGAATCAATCCTGATGTCACGATGGAAAGACCCAATCCGAATTTGAGAGCGATGAATCCAATGATTGGCCCGCTCAATATTTGTCCGAGCGCATCAATCTGGCCGTAGGTGGAAAGGACTGTTGCCCTCACCTTGGATTCAATATTCTCATTAAGCCAAGCTCTGTATATTGGGCCATTGGTGATCCGCAGTATATAGAATGTAAGATAGGCAGAGAAAGCCATGGTGAAATTTCCAGCGAGTCCAAAAGCGATGATGCTCAGTACCATTGCCCAGTTGATGGCAATCAATAGCCATACCTTCTGCAGCTTTCCCGTCTTCTCCAGATTCCTCTTTATATACTCAACAGCAATGATGCTCGTTACCATGGCAATCCCATTAATGATACCAACCCAGACAACCGGTTTAATATTTACGTCAGGCAAGCCAATTTCAAAAATATGGGCGATCCATAAACGGTCAAGCCCCTCGCTGAACAGGCCATAAAAGAAAACAATTCCTGTCATGACTATCAGAAATTGCTTTGTCCTTATCGACTGGAGGCCGGACTTGAAAGTATGGATCATCTGCCTGAACGAGTCACGTTCCTCTGAAGGTGCCGGATGAAAAGCCGTCTCAGGCATGAATAGTATCAAAAATACCGCAAGGATCAGGAACATCACTCCCCCGATTATCATCGGCAAATTGATCATGACAGTACCGATGAGAACACTGACAATTATAGCAAGCAGCGCTCCAAACTGTTTGACCTGAGCTCCTCTCAGGAATAGCCGGGCAAGGTCTTTGCCGCCCATCTCGTCAGCAATCCAAGCTTCATCCGCACCACTTGTGAAGGTATAGCCGATGCCCCAAAGAACCTGACATAGCAAAATCACTAAAAAGACAGGCACCAGACCTTCAATCAGGAATCCCAGACCGATCAGGAACAATCCTATGATGACGGACAGTTTCCTGCTCTTCGTGTCCGCCAGTATCCCTGTCGGAATTTCAAAAAGAAAACTGCTAAGTTCGAGCGCCGTTCCGACAAGGACCAGTTCAAAGGCATTGAAGCCCGCAACCTCTATTCTATAAATCTCGTTGACGGTAAAAACCATCTCAAACAAAAAAGCAGTCAACCCTGCATATATAAGGTAGACCCTGTAGGCCGAAAGTTTTCCGGTCATAGTGTTCCTCCTGAATTCCCAGATAAACTCCAACTATTAAGTTTCTTATATTTTCCCTTAAACCATTAGGCAAAATTTTTACCTGACCAGGGAATTGGGTTTTATAGATATCATAATAAATCGGAGGTGAAAATGGAGGTTATTTCCACTTCTCTCAGCTAACTTTATAATAATACATGTGGTAAATATGGAATCTCATACTATTTAAATGGCATACATACCCATTCGCTTTCGTAAGTCCCAGAACATTACTACTCTTTCTCAATCTTTTTAGCCACTCCATATAGTTCTTCTTCAACTCTCTTCAAAATTTCAGGGTGATCTTTAATGACCTTACTAGTATAAAAAAAACCGAACATAGTCAATCCTGTAAACAGCCAGCCTATTGCTTGTCTAACAAGAATCCCCTTATCAAATGCCTCGACCCCGTATTCAATGATCAGCCATGTTTTAATAGCAGCAAAACCACCACTTCTAAATGCAATCAATAAAGTCACCAGCTGGAATATTATATAAACCTCTTTTTGTTTGAAAAGATGCTTGCAAAACGTACGGTCATGGCCCTGCAGTTCTGCAAAATCCAAACCAAAGTACATAGCCATCGGCCTTTTAATAACAATGGTACCTAAGAACAATGTACCAATCGCCACATTATAAAAGACATTGTTCCAGAGCAACTGTAATGCAGAGCCAGCCAATACATCAATCAGTGTGCCAATAACTAAAGTAGTAATTATGTATAACCCGGTAATATTGATCTTCTTGAGCTCATAAAAACGATATATACTATAAATAATTGCTGGGATGGATGATGCCAGCATCGCATAATAATCACCAATCACGTCACGAAAAATATTCCAGAAAAGCAAAGGCAAACCAACATAAAAAATCAGATCCAGTATGATTACGTTTTTTTTCAATAACACCACTTCTATTCTTTAAAGGTTTTTTTGAAGCATGGAGTTTACCTTATCTTCTGCTGGAATCTGACAAAGAGTTAAGACTGCTCAATTATCAAGAGACTATAGACAATCAAATCCTCCTACTGGTCATATAGAAAATGTCCCCCCAGTTTAAATCCTTCCTTATTGTCTTAAATGCTCCGGGTTGTGATCACTTACTCAATAATTTCTTCGACATGATGCAGTTGCAATAATTCGAAACTAATAGAATCATTTACTTTATAAATGAACATAATAAGCTCTATTCACAATTATTAAATATCTAGCAAAAGTCAACTCAATCAATAATTTCCATCAAATTAAATTCTACAAGAGCGCTGTATTATCCTTTTATTACAAGGAAGAATATTGCAATGTATGATTACGGATATAAGTATGTACCGCTTCTGCCACGTTTATTACCAGGGATTGACACGACATATACCATTAATTAACACTTTTTGAGAGAGCTCAAAATGGTGTATTTTTATTTCCCCCAATTCAACATGCAAAGAAGCCCGGGTTTCAACCCCGAGCTTCTCTATTAGATATTTTATAACCCCTGTAAAATAGACGATTGTCCACACAAAAATTCAGGATATTCAGACCTTAATTTTACGACCCTTCCAACTTACTGAATGGAAAATATTCACCCTGATGAAGGAATACAGATAGATCCCTACGAAAAACAAAAATAATATCGGATAAAAAGGGAATACTCCCCATCTGAAATTACCGACCCGGCTGGCAAACCATGCCGTTTGAATCGTATATAAGATATACAATATTCCACTGAACAGCATTGCTGCAGGGTTCCATTCAGTAATGGAAGAGATCAATGCTCCCGCAGCAATGAAGCTGCCGGAAATCCAGAAGATAACCATTAGCATGACAAGGGGGTGAGTTGACTTTGAACCGACGGCAAAACTTTTGCACCAGCCCTCGATCAGGCTCCCCATGCCTTCCGGGTACATGCGCAGGGACATAATTCCTTTGCCGCCCAGGCAACGAACCGGGAGATCATGTTCAAGAAATGCCTCTCCCAGTGCCAGATCATCCATGATGGCTCCTTCGATTTTTTTATGCCCACCAGATAAAAAGTAATCATCCCGATTACATAGAATGCATGGACCGAACGACCCAGCGGTTTTAAACCGCGATCCCCAAATCGTAAATAGATTCATCCCTATCACGACGATGATGTTGAATACAACGGAAATGTGTTCATACAAGCGCTCAACTGTATGAAATGGCTGTAATGCTGTAATGCCTTTGGCACCCTTCCCCTGATAGAAATGCAGCAGATTGCTTAACCCCTCAACATTTGTGAATCTCGTATCGGCATCTAAAAATAATAACCAGTTCCCTTTGGCCTGTTGTGCACCATGCCAGCAGGCTGATGATTTTCCTGCCCCTGGATTCTGCAGAACCTTTGCACCATAGCTTTCCGCAACAGCCCTGGTATTGTCGGAAGAATCGTCATCAACAACCAGAATTTCAAATTGTCTGAATCGCTGCTCCAGCAAAGATTGCAATAAAGGTGATATTCTGCCTTCTTCATTCCTGGCTGGAATAATGATCGACAGAAACGAAAGACCACCCGTAGGTCTGGAGGAGACACCAGGCACCGGCAATGACCAGAACATGATGAAGCCAATCAAAACTGCCGCAAATCCAATCACGAGATTAATCACTTCTAAAGCAGTCATAAAACCTGCCTCCTTCCGCTGCGATTGAGCACACAGCTTTTATATTCACTGAAAAGTCTTTATTTCTGACTAAATGAGTATAAATTCTTTCACCTTGATTAGTGTCTAGCTTCAGCCCCTAGCTCCTCGAGACGCTTGTCTAGCTCCGGCGCTTGGTCTTTTCTTATACTGAGTAATCAAACATTTTCCCCGTATCGTCTTGTATCAATTCCTGTGCTGTAATCCTGGCTGATAATAGCACGATTGGGACACCGGCGCCGGGATGTGTGCTGCTTCCGGTAAAGTACAGATTTTCACAATGGCTCGCCTTGCTTTGCGGACGATAGTGGTTGCTTTGTTTCAAAATTGGCTGCAAACCAAACGTGGCGCCATTATAGGCATTGAATTTCGACCTGAAATCCAATGGTGTTGTATAGGTTTCGGTGACAATCTCATCTTCAATGTTTTCAAAACCCTGGATTTTCTTTAGCTCATTTAAAATGTAACTGCGATAATATGAAATGGTTTCCTCGTCCCAATTATAATTTGCAGTAGCTATATCGGATACCGGCATGAGGATATACAGTCCATCCTTTCCCTCAGGCGCAAGGGAAGGATCCATTTTTGAAGCTATATAGACATAAAAAGAAGCATTTGTCAGTTTCTTCCCATCAAAAATATCTTTAAGATTTTGATCAAGGTTTTCGTTGAAAATAAAATTATGCACATGGTCAATTTCTTCATATTTCCTGTCCATACCGAGATATAACAGAAAACATGAACAAGAGTATTTCAAGCTGTCGATTTTCTTATCGGTATATTTTCCTTTAGCATTTTTATCTTTTACCAGGTGCTTCATCGCATATGGAAAGTCTGCATTACAAACAACATAATCAGAAGAGATTTTTTGTCCATCCACAACAATCCCTTCCACTTTACGATTCTGAATGACGATCTCCTGCACATCCTTGCCATAGTGAATGGTTCCTCCAAGTTCCCTGAAAAGCCTCTCCATAGCCAAAGCCATCGTATACATCCCACCTTTGATAAACCAGACTCCATATAAAAATTGAATCATAGGAATCATAGTGTAAAAAGATGGACTTTTAAGAGGGGAAATACCTATGTATAGCGTTTGAAAGCTGATCAACTGTTTCAGCCGTTCATTCTTAATATATTTTCCTATAAACGTATCTGCAGTGTCATAAGGTTTCAGTTTCAATGCTTTCTTCAACATCGCGAAGTTATAAAAATCCCTCCTTTTGCGAAAAGGTCTTTGAAGGATGTGATGCTTGGCAATGATAAATCGTTTGTAAATTTCATGCATGTATTGAAAAAAACCTGCTGTGTCCTCTTCGCTTATAGATTCAATTGTCTTTGTCAATTGAGTAAGGTCTGAGGAGATATCAAAAGGCTTGTCGGGAATATCACTGAAATAAGCCCGATAAATCGGGTCCAATTTTTCCATTGGAATGTAATCATCAGGGTCGCGGCCGCATAGTTCAAATAGTTCACGATATATTTCAGGCATCATAACGATGCTGGGCCCCAAATCGAATTTGTACCCGCCATCCAGTTCAATACGATTCATTTTGCCTCCGGGTGTTAAACCTTTTTCATATATTTCTACCTGATATCCCGCATGCTGCAGCCTTATGGCACTGGCTAGCCCTGCTACACCCGCTCCAACGACAATCACCTTCTTCTTCATGTGAATTCCCTCGCTTCTAAAAAGTATTCTGCTTCATTTGATAACTAGTCCTGGAAGTAATGGCAGTCATACACTCCGCCTGTAGTATTGAACAATGACCATGTGGGGTTAAGCCAAGGCAAACAGGACAATCATCCAGCCTGCCCTTACTATATTCAGCATGTTCAATACTCCTTTTACAGCAGCCATCTTCTTAACTTTTTCAATGCATTCATATTTCGGTCGGAATACGGCGGGAATTTACCTTGAAAACGAAGGTAATGGTACGTTCTGTAATCTGTTTTTTCATAACTAAAAGCTAGAAAACCTGCTTTGCCGTGATAAGCACCGTATCCGCTTCTTCCAACCCCTCCAAAAGCGATATGGGGACTCGCGGCATGATGGATCACTGAATTGACACTGATGGTTGGTGAACGCATATGTTCTTTGAACAGTTGAATTTGATCCTTGTTGGTACTGAATATATAACCCGTAAGTGAATCGCGCTGAAGTTTGCCACTCGATAATAACGTTTTTAAATCTGTATAAGGAATGACAGGAAGAACCGGACCAAAAATTTCTTCCTCGAGAATCGGACTTCCTGGTTTAATATCCGTTAACACAGTCGGGGCGATGAAGCGATCATTTCGATCATGCGTACCTCCAACCCGGACAATTCCCTGGCCGATAAAATCAACCATCTTTTGAAAATGTGCATCCGTACAGATTCTGCCAAAATCCCCGCTTGCCTGAGGCCGATCTCCGTAGAAAGCGGAAAGACAAGCAGAAATTTCAATAAGCGCTTGTTCATAAATAGAATGATGGACGAAAAGAGTATCTGGTGCAATACAGGTTTGTCCAGCATTAAGGAATTTACCCCAGACAATATCCCTAATGGCGGCCTTCGAATAGCCTGTTTCATCCATAATACATGGGTTCTTCCCGCCTAGTTCCAGTATCACCGGTGTGAGCTGTTTAGCTGCCTGCTCTGCCACAGCTTTCCCAGTCTTTCCGCTGCCTGTAAAAAAAATCAGGTCAAAAGGGGCTGAAGTCAACAGGCTCGCGGTTTGTGCATCTCCAGTCACAACATGTAATTGTTCGGGAGGAAATGCTTGATTCATGATTTCTTTTAGCAATTCAGCCGTTGCCGGTGCATGTTCAGATGGTTTGATCACGCAGCGGTTTCCGCCGGCAATGGCACCAATGGCAGGCATCAAGGTAAGCTGGAGCGGATAATTCCACGAACCGATGATGAGAACACTCGCATATGGATGCCTCACTCTTTTGATTGATTCCACATATCCCAACTTAAGGTGTCGGGACCGGACAGGCCGGTTCCATTTCGCTAAATGCTTGCATACATACTCGATTTCATTCAATAAAACGGCGATTTCAGATGAAGAAGATTCAAATGCCGGTTTTCCCAAATCTGAATGAAGGGCCTCGATAAAGGCATCTTCGTGCTCCAAAAGTATGGTTTTCAGCTTCAAAAGCTGTTTTTTCACCACTTCAACTGAAGGTCTTCCTGTGAACAACAGATCTTCCCTCTGCCTTTCCGGTAATGTCTTCAGAAAATGAAGATCATTGTCTGACATGGGATGAATCCCTTTGAACTATTTTCTCGCTTACAAGCTGGCCGCTTAAGGTCACCATCGGCATTCCGCCGCCTGGGTTCACGGTTCCACCGACAAAATACAGATTGTCATAGCGTTCACTTTTCTTCGGATGCTTGAATCCTTTATTTTTCTTGCGGTCTGACACCGTTCCATAAATGGCGCCTCGGTCAGAGCCATACATCATTCTGATATCCTCCGGTGTCCATAAATCTTTTGTAACTATATTTTCCCGCAAATCGTGCAAACCCATCTTTTCCAATTTGATCAGGACCCGCTCAGCGAATTGTTCATAGTCCTGCTGCGTGAAAGGTTTCTGATCCCGTATATAAGGAATATGGGGCAGTACTTTTATATTTTCATGTCCTGCAGGAGCCTGCGTCGGATCTGTTTTATTGACGTTGACCAAATAAATGACCGGATCGTCCGGGAGCTCATGACGATGAAAGATAGATTGCATTTGCTGCTTCATATTTTCCGCGAAAAAGAAATTATGATGGCGCAGCTGCGGATAGCTCTTTTTCACACCCAAATGCATAACAAGACCGGAGCTGGCCGGTTCAAATTTCTTCTTCAATTTATTCACAAAAGTGCTGTCTTCCTCCAGCAATCGTTCGTAAACCGGTATGACTTCCATATTGGATACATAATAATCCGCTGTCAGCTTTGTACCGTCCTCCAAAATGGCTCCTGTGATTTCGCCGTTCTTTTTTTCAAGCTTGACAATCTTCCTGCCCAGGTGGAACTGAACACCCACTTCGTTAGCAAGCTTCACTAGGCCGTCACCAAGTTTATTCAAACCGCCCGGTACATACCATACACCTTGGTCATGCTGCATATAGATCATCATGTTCAAGACTGCCGGTGCATCGTAAGGAGACGAACCGACGTATTTGATAAAATAAGAAAGCATATCGCGGAACTGATCATTGCTTATTCGTTTGTCAATCGCTCCATGAACGGTAGAAAACAGGTCAAAATTCTTTAAAGCAGTGAACAGGCCCGTATGTTTCATGATTTCTCTCGTCTTATCAACGCCATGCTTGAAATAGGTTTTATCTGTCATATCATAAAGTCTTTTTGAATAGTTAAGAAGATCCTGATATTCTGCAATATCCTTTTCACTGAGGGCAGCGTTTTTTTCTTGCATGTCCTTCAAATCTTCATATAAGTCGATAATATTTCCATCAGGGAAAAAGGAGCGCCATTGATGATCCAGTTTTTCAATCGGGACATAGTCTTTCATGGATTTCCCGCTCGCAGAAAACAACTTTTCAAAAACATGCGGCATCGTAAGGATGGATGGGCCCAAATCAAAACCGAAACCATCCTGTTCAAGCCGGTTCAGCTTTCCTCCAATATGTTCATTTTTTTCATATAACGAGACATCGTATCCAGCCTGAGCAAGTGAAATCGCAGCCGACAGTCCACCAAGTCCGCCTCCGATCACTAGTACGTTTTTCTTTTTCATCTATTAATACCTCTCCTTCTCTCACATTGATATATCTAAATGTCGATTGTCTTTGTATTCAATTCTTCGACTGCTTCAAGTCTGCACCTTACAATCCTTTACCGTTCTAAAACTTAAGTGTGCATGTATAACTGAGGAAGTTTTTCAGGTTCCATAGGATTCGGCCGTTGTCCTGATTTTCCGTGCGATAAGCTCCCAGGCCTCTTCCGCTCTTTCTTGTGGTCCTAAATGGGTAAAGGCATGTTTACAATCAAGAAAGATCTCTTGTTGAACGTTCACCCCAGCTGCTTTTAATTTCTCAGAATACCATTCGGCTTCTGGCCGGAATGCATCGTACTCCGCAATGAGAATAAGAGCAGAAGCTAAGCGCCCATTGACCACAGCACGAACAGGGGAAGCGAGAGGATCCTCTGCTTGTCCTTTGTCCGGTACGTAGCACATGTTCAAAAAATGTGCGACTTGAGGATACCTGGCACGCCACTTATCAGGTTCTGGTTTTTCTGCATGCGGGGTGGTAAAATCCAGCATCGGACAGGACAGAACCTGGAGCAAAGGCTGATTTTCTCCTTTCTCTTCTAGGTAGAGACAGAGGGCTGCTGCTATATTTGCCCCTGAACTCTGTCCGCCAACCATAATTTTCTCTCCATCAATATTCAAATCGTGGGCACTTCTCCTTATCCACTGAATAATTTCATAACCCTGTTCAATCGGGCTGGGAAAAGGGTACTCTGGTGCTTTCGCATAATCGACATTCACAACTACACAATCTGCCTGATTGGCAAGGAACCGGCAATAAGGATCATCCATCTCCTTTTCATTCATGATGAATGCTCCACCATGAAAATTAATATAGACAGGGAACTTTTTCTCTCTTGCTTCCAAGGGATAATACAAGGAAACATTAGTAGGTTTAACAGATGTCTCAACTTCCACATCCTTTTTCATTTTCACTTGCTGAAAGGGAATCATAGGTGTCTTTTTTGCTTGATTAGGCAGGAGACGAAGTAATTTTGCAATCATAACAGTGAACATTAATGAAACCTCACTTTTTTAACATTTTAACTTTTATGAAACACATTCATACTCCATCCATCACGACTATTTTCCAGGCAGCAAAAAATGATAATGATGGCACTCCCCTACTTTTTTTGATAGAGATTATGTTCGCCACAAAAAATCAGTTTATGTCCAGAACTTGATTCAAAGACCGAGAAAGTTCAATTAACTCTGGCTTAATATTCCTGATCTGGATTCGTTCGAATCTTCTGAATGTAAAAGGCAGCCTGCTTCACCGGGTACCCTTGGTCGGTTAGATTTTTCACTGAAAGAATTTTGTTTACATCAGCTTCTGTGTAGACTCTGTATCCATTTTCAAGTCGTTTGGGAATGACAATTTGATACCGTTCCTCCCATTTCCTGATCACGAGCTTGGACAAACCTGTAATCTCAGAAACTTGCTGAATGAAATAAAAAGGTTTTTCTATCTTCATGGTTAACATACCTTTCTTTAGAGCATGGGAAAGGATATTTCACTTGTAAAAACCATCCCTTTCGTTGCAGCAGTCATCTCTCTTCTTCTATACACACCCGCAAACTTTTAGAAAGAGATCATTTAAAACTAGTATCCCACTCGCTTTATGGATGAAGTGTTCTTCAACTCGTTTAAGCTAGCAGCTCCAATGCTGAACATCGCAGCCTTTAATTCGTACTCTGTTTGAGTAAAACGCTGTATTAACGCCTGTTCCGACGTTACGGCTTCTGCAAGAATGGATCGGCCAAATCCAGCAAGGTCGGCACCCAGCGCAATAGCCTTTGCTGCCTCTACTCCGTCGTTGAGCCCGCCACTAGCAATAAGCGTTCCCGTTCCTTGATTTTGTTTTATCTCAAGAAGACACTCTGATGTCGAAATGCCTAATCCACTAATCGCATTAGCTGCTGCTCGTTTTAGCGGATCAGTGGAGCGAAGTTTTTCGACCTGACTCCAGTTCGTTCCTCCTGCACCAGCCACATCTATAAAGGAAATACCAAGATCAAATAATCGTTTAGCCAATTTACCATTTATTCCCCATCCTACCTCTTTCACACCGATTGGAAGGGGGAATGATTTACTTAACTCTTCAATTTTTTGAAATAACCCACGGAAGTTTGTATTTCCTTCAGGCTGAATTAATTCCTGCAAACTGTTTAAATGTAGAATTAAAGCATCAGCTTCCACTAAATCTACAATTTTTTTACATTCATCAACACCGAAGCCATAATTAAGCTGCACAGCCCCCACATTCGCAATAATCGGAATGCTTGGTGCGTACTTTCTCACTTTAAAGGTATAGGCTCTTTCAGGATCTTCGACGGCAGCTCTTCCTGATCCTACGCCAAATGACCATCCTTTTTCTTCTGCTGCACAGGCGAGGTTTTGGTTAATGGTCATCGCCTTTTCGGTTCCTCCGGTCATCGAGCTAATCAGAAAGGGAGTAGCCACTTTCTTTTCAAGAAAAAAGGTCTCCAGGTTAATATCTGAAAAATCCACCTCAGGAAGAGCTTCGTGGATAAATGAAAAGTTCTCGAACCCTGTTGTAATTCCTCTTCCTCTCACATCTTCATTAAGACAAATTTGGATATGATCTGCTTTTCTCTTGTTCACATCATTACCTTGATTCAATGATATCCCTCCTTCTCACAATGATTGACTATAGCCTTTTTAACGAACTGCCCTGATTTGGAAATAATGATCATACCCCGCCTGGAAGAGCAGGACCGTCTAAAATCATCGGCTGTCTAAAAGAGCCGGCACCTTGTAAAAGAGCATCCATACTAATCCATTGATGTACCAGCAAAAAACACATCATTAAGCTTCAATCGATTGGTCAACATCCTCTAATGCACTTTGTAACGTCGTTAAGTAGATTGCCTTTTTCTTTTTATCACTCACAACGGCGCGCTTCGTATAAACTTGATATTCATTCATTTTGACAGCTTCCATAATGGCAGCATAATAGTTGGATGCCAGTTTAACTGAAAACGCACTTTCAGTTGGGTAGGATTCAATGTCTGCCAATCCTTCCTCAAACCAGCTCCACGCAAGGTCCATCAGTCCGTTGATCATTTTCTTGAAACTAAAATTGACCGTCATCTCTTCAAATTCAGTATGGGTATACTGATATGAAGCCAACCACTCATCCGGAATATATCGGCGGCCTCTGTTTAAATCCTCTCCTACATCCCTAATGATGTTGACAATCTGCATGGCTTTCCCAAGCTGAATTCCTGCCTTCTGCACATCCAGGGTCGGCGAATCATGAAGAACGGGAAGAAGCATTTCTCCAACAGAACCGGCTACTTTTTCACAATAAACTTCCAGTTGATTCATTGTTTGGTAGTGTGTTAACGATAAGTCCATTCGTTGACCTGATATTTGTTTTAAAAATGGCTCTTTATCTATAGGAAAGTTGTCAAACAACCATCTTAACGAAGGCCAAATAAAGTGTCCATCCGCTTCTTCAATATGGTTGAATTGATGTTCTAGTTCTTCGAGTGTAAAAGGTGAATTTTCAGGCTCGTCAACTGAGTCATCTATTAATCTGCAAAATGCGTAAATGACAAACACTGCTTCTTTTCTTGGGGAAGGAAGAAAACGAAACGCCTCATAAAAACTAGCAGATCCTTTCTTCATCATTTTTTCACACTCTAGTATCAGGTTAGAATCAATCATGCTCCCAGCTCCTTTTTAATTAATTCGCTTAAAATGCGTGCTCCCTGCATCACAATTGGAACCCCGCCTCCCGGGTGAACAGAGGCACCCACACTATACAGACGTTCAATGTTGTATGGAGATAGTTGCGGTCTGAATCCTCCTGACTGAAATAGTGTCGGCGCAATACCAAAGCTTCCGCCTTGAAATAGACCATCTTTCATAGCGTCTTTTGGCGTACGGATTTCCATCCACCTGATCGATTCTCTTAAACCGTTAAAATGTCTATCTTCAGCCTTTTGCAATACCTTTTCTACAAGAGCAGGTGCTTCCGTTTCCCAATCAATGTCATCGCCAGAAGGTACAGGAATAAGAATGTAAAGGACACTTTCTCCAGGAGGTGCTGCCTTTTCATCTAAGGCAACAGGATTAAAGATATAAAAGGAAGGATCATCAGGCAGCTGTTTTGTTTTAAATACTTGCTTCATATTCTTTTCAAAGTGTTCAGGCAAGTAAAATTGATGAGCTTTCATCTCTGGAAACTGTTTCTCCACTCCCAGATAAACCAGTACACAACCCGATGAAGGTTTATAGCTTTTCTTCCGTTCACGCGTATTAATCATAGGATACAGATTGGGGAAATCTCCGTTGAAAACGACTGCGTCAAAACGGTACTCCTTATTGTCCGCAACGAGCCCTTTGCACACATTCTGTTCAATTTGAAGGCGCTCTACCTTTGCTTCGACATGAATCTTGATTCCCATTCGTTTACAGGCTTTCTCTAACACTGGTATTAGACTGTAATAACCGCCCTTTAAATACCAGATACCAAAAGCATGCTCACTATAGGAGACTAACCCGTAAAGTCCTGGTACCTCTAATGGAGAACCGCCAATATATAGAGATTGTAAGGAATATGCGTCTTGAAGCTTTGATTGTGAAAAGTAGGAAGCATTAAAGCTTTTCAAATCCTTATAGGCCTTTGAATCAGCTAGCAGCTTCATATTCTCGAAGGTAAGGAAATCTCGTTTTCTTTTAAAGCTCTTGCTTAGAAAGGCTTTCATTCCTAGACGATAGACGCGAGACATGTCAGAGAGATAACGAAGAAATTGACCGGACTCTCCTGGGAACAGCCGCTCTATTTCGGCTAGCTGGGTAGGCAGGTCCCTATACTTGGTATAAGTAGTTCCGTCATTGAAATGAATATCGTAAAGTGGGTCACACGGAACGAGCTCCAATTCTTCTTCTGGTATCCCTGCCTCCTGAAGAATTTCCTTCAATAAATTCGGCAAAAGGACAATGGTCGGTCCTTGATCGATCTGATACCGTTCATTTCCTTGAGACGTTAGTCTGCCTCCCAAGAAAGCTTCTTTTTCAAATATGGTGACCGAGTTTCCTTGTTTAGCAAGCAATAGTGCCGATACAAGTCCACCCACTCCTGCTCCTACAATTCCTATTTCCATAATGCCGTCTCCTCTTTTTGCAATACATCATCTTGTGTAAAGTAGACTTCTTTCTTTCCATATTGCTTGTTTACCAGATTTGCGCTAATTCGTGCTGACTCAAAAATGGTCGGCAGACCGCTGCCTGGGTGGGTTCCTCCTCCAACTAAAAAACAATGACCTACATCTTCAAATTGATTATGGGGCCGGAAATACATCATTTGATCGAGACTGTGGGCCAAATTAAACGTCGCTCCTTTGTAAACATACACCTCGTTTTGCCATTCAAGAGGAGAGATTACTTTTTCAACTTCAATATGAGAACGAATGTCTTGTAGCTCTGGCTCTTGCTCCAAGATGGATAGAAGCTGCTCTCTTACCCTCTCTTTTTCAACGTTCCAATCTATGTCGGCCGTTAAATTCGGCACTGGCATCAATACGTAGAGAGAAGATTTCCCTTTTGGAGCCAGGGTTGGATCAGATATAGATGGATTGTGGACATAAATGGATGGATTCTCCGATAATTTCATCGTTTTCGTCATTTCTTCCACATTTTTCTTATAATCATCTGCAAAAATAATCATATGATGTGGGAGATTTAGCGGTTTGTTCACACCTAAGTACAGCATAAATGTTGAACAAGACAGCTTCTTTTTTTCCAGATTTTCCTTTTGGTATTTCTTCAAATCTGATTGGTCAAAAAGGGTCGTAACTGCATGACCAAAATCAGCATTTATTATTACGTCATCGCTAATCACGGTTTCACCATTTTCCAACCTAACCCCTACCGCTTTTCCTTTTTCAACTAGCACCTTCTGTACACCGGTTTCGGTATGGATTTTTCCTCCGTTTTCTTCAATAACGGCAGCCATTGCCTTACATAGCTGATTGACTCCGCCAATTGGATGGAAAAGCCCGTGCCGATGCTCAAGATAGGAAAGGATGGTAAAGGTGCCGGGACATTCCCACGGAGACATCCCCAAATATTTGGCCTGGAAGGAAAATGCCCATTTGAGTCGTTCGTCTTTAAAATATGTAGATAAACGGTTATACACTGTATCAAGCGCATTTAACTTCGGTAATGCTTTAACCATATTTCTTGTCAGTAAATCAGTCAGTTTTGTAAAAGGCTGCTGAAGTAATGGGGTGACGCGGTCAAACTTCTCCCCTTCTACCTTCATGAATTTCTCATAACCAGAGAAGCTGCCTGGAAACTTTTCTTCCATTTCTGCTTTCATCTTTTCCTTGTTTCTAGAAGGAGAAAAGGTCAATTCTCCAAATTTCAATGTATATAAAGGATCAAGTTCGTTAAGTTCCATATAATCCTGTAAACGACGTCCACTCATCTGAAATAATTCCTCAAGGATGGAAGGCATCATGAAGAAAGTGGGACCTAAATCAAAGGTGTAATCACCCAGAGTGAGCTTAGACGTCCTGCCGCCGATGATTGGCTGCCTTTCATACACATTCACCTCATAGCCCTGTGCAGAAAGGAGCATAGCAACAGCTAGCCCACCAGGACCTGCACCAATCACTGCGACCTTTTTCTTCTTAATCAATTTAATCAATCCTCCACCAACGTTATACAAACCTTATACAAACATTATACACACTCATATAAGTTTTGTATAATGTTTTCCTCGGAATATTCAACAAATATTTTTTCATTTTGAAAAAAACCCACTTTCATCAACATTATTCTACGAATTTTGAATAGAGCTTAGAACTGCTTGTACAACATCTGTCTAATTAGTTTCAACTACTGAGGTCATCTTCAATACAAGGGGATAGGGACTTTTACAATAAAATAGAAGGGACATACTTGAGGATTGGTTGTTCAATAAAAAACAAAAAAATCACCTGGACATAAGCGCCAGGTGATCCATACGGTTGCAAATATTTCAAAATACACATTAGTTGAAAATAAAATCTTTCTTTACTTTTCCTTTAAAACAGTTTTAGCCGTTGGGATTGACTATTAATAAACTCCTGATGAAAGTACATATGTAAAATTATTTACCCAAAAATCCACCCTCGGATTTTATCGTTTGCCCGGTAATCCAGCCAGAATCGTCACTGGCTAAGAACGTGATCAACTTTGCAGCATCTTCAGGTACACCTATCCGTCCTGTTGGAAATAATGACAGCAGCTGAGCTCTCAATTCATCATTTATCCAACCGGAATCAGTGGGACCAGGATCGACTGAATTCACGGTGATACCGATGGGTGCTAATCCAACTGATAAAGGTTCAGTTATAGCAATCATCATCCCTTTAGTGGCTATATAGGCCAGATTGTTAGGATCAGGACCTTTAGACACCATATTAATGATTCGACCGTCCTTCCCGTCAGGAAATGACTTTTCATACCTTTTCGCAAATTCCAGAGAAAGCATAAGTGTCCCACTATTGTTCACTTGGTAATGCTTGTCCAGAATTTCTCTATTCAAAGTTCGAAAATTCGCAGGCGATCCAAACGTAGCATTGTTCACCAATATACAAGGTGTCCCCAACGTTTCCTCAACCCGGTCCATAATAAGACTCGAAGATTCACTACTACTCAAGTCAACCTCCATATGAGAAGCATCCACTCCAAACTCCCTTAACTCTTCACATAACATATTAGGAAATCCATTTTCCAAACCATTACCGCTCATCTCATCAAACCGAGACCAATGTGTAAAAAATACATCTGCCCCAGCGTTCGCAAATGAGCGGCAAATCGCTGCCCCAATTCCCTTTGAGCGGCTTGCACCGGTTACTATGGCTAGTTTGCCTTTTAGGTTGGTCATTTTTTGCACCTCGATTTTACAGGTAGCTGATTGCTTAACTGAATCTGCTAATTCATACCCTGAGATTAAGGGAAACATCAACATTCTTTGAAAAAATATCACGCAAATAACCTGGAATATCCTTCTCTTGTACACTAGCCATTTCCTTAAAAGTGACTCCTTGAGCTAAAAGGAAATGGACCAATTCCCAACCCACATAGTATGCTTCTCTGTCGTGGTTCGCTGTGCCATTCCCGAAGGTGAACTTTGTGACGGCTTCTGATGAGCTATCATCAAAAAAAGGAAATATCCCGGGAATGATTTCTGCTCTATCTTCTTTACAAGATTGCAGCCACCCTTTTTTATGCTCAATATAAAGCTCATCAGGATGTCCTGGGATGAGAAATTGGCTAACACGAGTTGCTAATCCCTCTTGAAGTATGGTGGAGGCTATTGTTCGTTCCCATTCAGCAGTCAAGTTCGCAGTTTGTGCATGTACAATATGTGTCAATTCGTGTGCAAGAATAATTTCCGAATCACCATTCTCTATCGGAAGACAAAGGGCCAAGCGTTCCACGTCAAAAGGAGCAACAAAAGGGTTATTTTCGAATCCTCCAACAAAATAAACAACAACAAAATCAATAGGCTGGTCATATCCAAGCAATGCTTTTACTTTTGACAGGAAATCCCTAACTATCTCCAAATTTGGTTCCCATTTTTCAATAAATGATAAATGATTAGCATAACTCTCCCAAGCAGCACCCAGCAAATTTCTCGCTATCATTCTTCCCTCTTCTCCAGGAGGTACAGCAGCAAAGTTATAATGCTCCTCCCAAAGAGCCCATCTTTTTTCAACATCAACACCAGGGTTATTAGCCAGGTTGTAAAAGGATAAAAACTTAGGCACTAAATTTAACACTTCAACTTTATCCAATAATGTCACCACCTACAACCTTTTGATTAAACGAAAGAACTATTTGGTTTTCCAGCTACTACTCTATTAAACAAAGGGAACAAGATGGAGTACATAGCCCCATAGTGTCCGAAAAGTATTCCTCTACTGAGATGCTTACTAATTTTTAGAGAGATTTGATTATTTCTAAAAGTTCCTGATTTTTATCTTCTTCAAACAAACGCACCATCTCTCGATACAACTCTTCCTCATCGTTCCAATTCTCTATAAACACAGATTTTGAGAACAATCGAGTATATCTAGATGTTGGCAATTTTGATTGAGCAGAAAAAACGATTCCAGATTCTTCTAACTGGTTTATCATTTTAAGTCTTTTATCAGCTTGAAGAGGCCCCAATTCCAGAGTTAATTTTAATCGATCATCTCTTAATCGCTCAAACCAGTATGTGAAAGTACTATCATGCCACCACCATTTTTCTCGGGTAACCCCGAATGATTTCTCTAATTCTCTGAACTCGGTCATCAAAAAAGAGGCATTCTTGTTTCCGACTCGATAAAGTGACGAAACGATTCCGTGATTTTGAGCAAATTTCAAGAAAGGATTTTGAGGGAATCGTTCATATGTTCTCTCGCTAATCAACCGTTCTTCTTGTACCTCTTGTTCCAAGTTGTTTTCGATAATCTCTACCGCTTTTGCAATTTTCCTGAGAGTATTTTTAAGATTGTCAGCATGATATAGAGTTTCCATGCCAGTAACAACTTCTTGCTTGTTTGCCCAATCAATAATACTTAATGTCTCAGTATATATTTTGGTGTATTTTTTGCCCTCTAGTTTTGCTGAAGGACGAATAGTAATGCCTTGGGTTTCCAGTGCATTTAGCAACTTCAAACGATTTTCATAAGGGACTGGGCCAACCTCAATATTAATCTTTAATCTTTCATCCCATGTCCGCTCAAACCAAATAATTAGGCCATGCCCTCTCCAGTAGCCTTGTTCCGGTTTTCCTATTACATCGGTAAAATCCAGCCATTCAGGTAAAATAAAATTAGGAACCTGAGCATGAGCCTTATACACATCTGCTGGTAAATCTTCCAGTTGAACGAAAGATAAAAATGCTTCATGAAGAATACTACTCCCAATTTTAAAGATGTAGTCGATCGTTTGCTTCTTCTTTTCATAGATTCTCTTCAATGCATTCATTTGAACAATCGACAAACCATCCACACTCTGATAGATTTCTCGATATCTTGGATGTTTTCGGAATTCATCATGTTGACTTAGGTAAAGGAAATCTACCGCTGCCTTATTTGATTGATAGACATCTTGTGCAAGCTGAATTGCATCCTCATCTTGTACTAGTTCTTCTTTCAATATAGCAGTATAGTGCATCAAAAAATCAAAAATGCTTTCCGACATTACTTCACGATTCAATTCAGTATGTAAAAGGATGATTTCCAATATGTCATTATAATCAAGAACCAAATATTCACTATGTGTCGGTGTATCACTTCTAAGTGTTAGAAAAATCGGTATAACTTTAAAATCCTTATATACTGTTCTAGCATATTCTAGATAATCATCAAGTTGTCCTAAGGATTCAAAAGCATGAAATTTATTCTCAATAACCAAAACTAATTTATGAGATGGAAGTACAACAACTAAATCGATATATCGACTAGTATGTGTCTTTACCTCCCGATAAATCTCAGCATCTGAGAATGAAGCATGCATATAGGATAGAAAGTCGATACCAACCAATTTATCTTCATTTTCCTGCCTGGTCACCAAACGTGAAAGAATTTGTTTAACGAAAAAGTTTCCTAAATGATGATTTTCATTCGGATCTAATAACCACGCAAGAACATTTGAGTGCCTTATTTCAAATTGATCGACACGTAGTACTTTTAAAGGATTAAACTGATGAAACTTTTGATGTAAGTGGGCAAATTCCTTAGAATGATCAAGTTGAGCAATTGTCTCAATCGAAAATGTCACAAAAATCCTTCCTTCCTCGCTAACTCTCTTATATTAGTTCAAAGAGTGTAAAAACTATATGTTTTAATTCATCATTTCGACCACCAGGCACCATCTTTACAGCACCCATTCCATATTTCTCACGGAACTCCGCATCAAAGTATCTCATTCCATCAGCCTGTTCATCTGATGTGGGGGTTAGTATATAGACTTCCCTTGCGGCCTTTTGACCACTTTCCCGGTGGATGATTCCATCCCGATACTTATGCATTTCCCCTAAAGCAGTTCCTAGGTTTCCTGCTACCCTATATTTAGGATCAAACACAATGATTTGTTCTTTTCCTTCCAACACGATATCCGGAATCATCCTTTGCGTAAATGTATGATAAGTTTTTGTGTTGTATTGATAGGACCTCTGGAAATAGAGAGTCATTCCGTCTGTTAACTCTACAGAACTCTGGTTGTTCTCAGCTAAATTTAAAAATAATCCTTCTCTAGTAGTCTTGAATAAATGACTGGTGTCCCTAACTAAATTGGACTCTCTTAATATTTTTATTATTTGTATATAACACCACATTTCATAAAGGAAAAATGTGTCCTTTAACGCAATCGGGTATGAAAAGCCGATTCCTTCTCTTCGGTGTTTGTACAGCTTGTCGAACCATTCGTACCATAGCCGATAAACAGGATGCTTCCGGAAGGTTTGCGTAATGTTATACGGTCCTGAGTTTTCATTGATTTCTCTTAGGAAAGGACTGTTCAGCCATTGCTGAAGGATGGATTTATACCTTTTGGCTTTTGATGACACAGTTTCAACACTTTCATAATTTTTTAATAGCTTAAATAAATCCAGTGTTTGTTGCTTCAAAACTTGATTTTCATATAAGTTTATAGTTTCGTAAGTTTTGTTCGTTTCCAGATGCGTGGGGATATCCCGGCCATGGCCTTTTCGATCTAACCAGGCTAAAGTCGTTTGTTCCGCACGTTGCACTCTTTCTCTTTTCATGATAGTAGATTGCTTTTGTAGTCTCCGAATTGGCCTATTCTCAATTTTCGAAAAGAGTTGTCTGAGCTGCTGAAAATTTCTTTCAATGTAACTCCATTGTGACCATGAAACAATCCGGCTTCTGCCTGTTGTATTGACCTGTGTTTCAAGGCCTGACAGCTGAAAACAAATATTCGCTTCTTCGAGGATTTCTTCTACCATTATATTGTATTGCTCTTCGGTAAGTTTTCGATGATCTGGATAAACATATGACTCTATTTCATTGCCATTCACCGAAATTTTCACACTGCCACTTTGAAAAGGAGTCAGTAGTGAAACATATAGAAACTCACCCTGCTTATAAAAAGGTAACGGTACTTCTTGAAACGTAGCCTTTACTGTATCCCCTGGATACCTGAGTTTATATTCAGCGGCTTCCGTTAAATAAGCTCTGGAAATATCAATCCATCCTTGCCCATCATCCCATATCTCAAGCTTGTTATCTCCAGAACTGAGTGGCTCCATAATACTCCAGCTCCTCCTGCATTCGGTTTAGATGCTTAAGCGAAACGGAATTTAAATCAAGATTCTCTTTAAGCCATGTTTCCAATGTGCTTAACATCTCGGATATTCTTTCATCTCCGCGTACTTTAGTCAGTACTTTCTCTGAAATAACTCGGTCCAATGCATCCATAGGTTCCATTTGATGCTCTTCTGGCAATTGGGAATTCACATACAGCTTCCTTAACATTTCTCCCATCGTACGGTAACCAAAATGCAGCTCATATGTCAGTAACATTTGATGTAATTCTTTTAACATTGCAAACTCTTTGCCAAGCACTTCTTTCATATCCTGGTCAGCCTGATTCCAATAAGAGTTAAAATCGACATCCGATAAAGTCATGACAAAAGCTCGATCAAGCACCTTATCTGAAATGGAGTGTGTCGTTTCATCAACGTTAATTGTTCCTAGCAAATAAACGTTTGGCGGAATAAGAACCTTCTTAGGGATATCCGCTATATTATCATCTTGATGCAAAGGGATTTCTTTTCTTGATTCAACAGCGCTTAGATAATCGCTTAAATAATATTCGACTCGTGCAAGATTCATCTCATCCAGTAAAATGAAATGCGGTTTTTCCCGTTCTTTCAATGCGTTCAGAATCACATTAAGGAACTCAGTCTTAACATACCGCTTTTCAAAAGAACTGTAGTATCCAAATAAAGCGGATGCGTCAGTCCAATCAGGCCTTACAGGGATAATCGTGAAATACGGATTCTCACTCTCATATTCCAAACCGTACACCGCGTTAGCATATAACCTGCAGAGTTGCGTCTTCCCGGTACCTGAAATGCCACTTAAGAGCACAAAATGCTTATCATCAAGCGCCGTTAAATTCAAATGGAGATCACGTATTATATCTTTAGAAAACGTAAAACTACTATTTGAGATTGTTTGGGAGATTTCCTCAAAGTGAAAATTAGGTTCTAATGACTCAGTATCATCAGTTGGAAGACCTTCAACATCTTCTCCCTCATCATTTTCGTCCGTTGGCAGCTCCAACTTTTGGCTGGCATGCGCAAACAATAATGCTGCATCAATGAAATTCTTCTTTACCTGCTCATTCCCTTCTATGAAGGTCTGAGTATCATTATTGAAACTTCCTACTCTGTAAACATTGCCACCCGCTTCTATCCCATGTTCTTTCAGTAGTTTCATAGCCTGTGCCATCACCATATGATTATCCAGACTTTGTGTAGTAAAGGATTTCGATATCCTCCATTCCTTAATACCTTCACCTAATATTTCCCGTGCATTGGTGAATATATGGTTATGGCCTTCAATCTGTACCATGATGGTCTGGAATGGAGAGAACTTTTCATGGAACTCAAAATAATAAATGAACCCCTTAGTCACCATTTGATCTGCATCATAGATATGGAAGGATTGACGCTTTCCATTTGTTTTGTAATTCTCTACAGAAGAAAGATCAACAGAGTAAGTTCGTCCCAATAGCTCAGTCTCTTTTAAGTTCCTTGTACTACCCAATGCCATCAAAGCATGATAGGTCTTAGAGGAAATTTCAATTTCCTCACTTACATAGACCCTGAATTGCTCTAACTTTTCCCAAGAACTAATCAGACGATCAATTAAAAACTGTTCCTCAAGCTGTCCTTCCAAAGGAATGCTCATTCCAATCTGGAACCATGGACGCTTTCTCGGTTTAATACAACCTTTTATGTATTGAACAAAGTCCTGCTTAAGTAATATCTCTTTCTCTTTCCAACCAGTATGAATACCAAATTCGTCTGGAATCGAGTCCATAACGCCATGTATCTTTTCATTTTTAAACCATGCCCAGAAAGGGATGAAATTGACTTCATTATGAATAAGGATTACATTGCTGAAGCTATTTAACTCCAAGGTAATTAAATTATGCTCTTTTTCATTCACTTTTCGATATAAGCCGACGAAATATTTTCGCCCGATATCTGAACTCTTTTTCTTTTCAGCATAAGTAGGATTCCTGGCATCATGATAAGTAGTAGATAAGGTCGTGTCATAACTTCTTATATAAATTTCATCATTTAAATTGATACCCATTTCTCCTACAAAACGTTCAAACAGAGTTTTCATAACAGGAGATATCTCATCCAGAGACCTTCTGCAGCGTAGTTCAGTATTTTCCAGGTTAAGAATGGACTTAAAGTAATCTAGATTAAGCAAAGACAGCACCTTCTTTTTTAAAATTGAAGAAAAAATTCATATAATTTAATAGTACTAGAGTCGGTATGGAAATAAAAGGCTGTGCACCTCTCTCTTATTTAAATTATTTTTTTAAATAAGTGGTAGACTAATGGTAATGAGATTTGGTTTTGAAAGTGAGGGACGTAAATGTACAAGATATCTAACTATAAAGCGGAGAGTATTGAGCCAGTGACATTTTTAGATTTAGGAATGCAAGAAAGTGATATAGAGGAATTGTTAAGGACCAATATTGAAATGATAGCTGATGAGGAAAAATCCATGCTAATTGTGGGTCAACAGGTAAGAAATGTTCATTACGGTCGTAGTGATTTGACAGCAATTGATAATAATGGAGACATCGTTTTAATTGAAATTAAGAGAGATCGCAAAGATATTGAAAACAGGAAAGAATCTTTTGAATTCCAGGCTATAAGATACGCTGCAAGCTATGCAACTATTAAAGACCCTGAAGACTTGGTAACCAAAATTTACGCTCCCTATATTGAAAAATATCGTCGTGATTTTGATATAGGTTCTTTAACTAGCTTCGAATTAGGCAGCAGAAAATTATCAGCATTTCTTCAAGAACACAATGCCATAAACAGTTTTAATCAAAAACAACGGATAATCCTGGTGGCTTCAGACTTTGACGAACAAACGCTTTCAGCTGTTGCCTGGTTAAACAGTAATAATGTAGATATAAGCTGCATTAAACTAAAACCGTATAAAATTGCCGAGGAAGTATATTTAAACGTTGAAAAAGTACTCCCACTTAACGACTACGATGATTATTTTGTGAATTTCTTAGAAAAGTCGTCACCTCTGTCCAAACCTAAAAACACGAATATCTCTAAGCGTGCATTACCAAAAATAGACTCAATGCTTGAATGGGGAGTTGTTACAGCTGGCGATGTAATAAAAGCCAAAGACTTTCCTGATGAAGGGGTTCTTTTAGCAAACGGTAATATCCTTGTGAATGACACAGAACAATCCATGCAAAAGTGGTTAAAAGGATTATATGGATGGTCTAGTATTCAAACATATGTATTTGCGATTCATAAAGAATCAGGAAAAAGCCTCTCGGTGATACGTCATGAGTATATGGAGAATATGGAATCAGACATATAGTAAACATGAAAAAGTCGCCACTGATTTCAATTCTGTGGCGACTTTTTCATTTATTGTCTCTAGTTTTGAGCCTTCCACTATAAAGAATGCTTCATTTCGTTCATACAGTCTGCTCACTTGCAATCCCATAATACTTAACCAAATACTTATCTATCATATTCTCAACTTCATCAGTCGTCAGCATATCAAGTATCATCGCACCGCCAACAACGTTCAAATACTTGTTGGCCTGGACAAAATGGTCTCGTTTTATGCTGATCCCTCTATTCTGCAACTTTAATATCGATTTTAGAATGCCTTTAGTGATATTGGGATTTGATGTGAAGTTACTCGAGAAGAACACGACACTTCTTGCTGAAAAGTCCTTTTCACAAAAGAAGTCTGTCAGCCAATAAGGATTTTCTGAATTGGCTTCATCGTATGTCATATATCCAACCCACCATAAGCGTGCCAGGATATGAACGAACAGCGATCTTTTATTGCCGTTTTTGAAGAACATAGCGGTATTAATCCGGGTATCATTCCCACTCTCCAATTCATTCTTCAGCCGATAAAAGGCGAAATCTCTAAATTGCAGGTGGGCCAATCCTGACCAAAGTCTTTCCTGGGTGGCTTGTGATACCGTTAAATGCCTTAATGCCTCATAAATTGCCTTCACATTTTCTTTGTCACTCACTGAGTAATCTTCATCTAGATTTAAATCAGGCATTCCAAAAGAAACACTAGATTCTATTACTCTACCTTCTTCTTTAAAATATTCATCGAACCATTGATGATCCTTATTATAATAGTTTTCTTTATAAGCATCATAATTCGTCCGTAAATCCATTAATGTTTCATCTGAGATAAATTTAAGTTTCAATGTCAATCCTCCGCACGGTTGAGTTTTTCAATCTCTTCAAAGCTAGTCTTCAATGGTTTTCTCAAGACCAGTTGAGCAGCTTTCAATGCAGAAAAAGTATCGGAACCAACATCCTCGAGTTTATGATTGTTTTCATCGAAGATTTTATCTAGCACTTGGTACCATGTGTATTCTTCAAAGTCCCCTTGGCTATCTTTGATTTTAGAAAAAATATATACCAAAGCAGGCATGAAAACCGCTGACAAAATAGTATTTTTCAATCGAGAATTAGCATTTCCAGCATATTGATTATATTCATACTCTGGGAGTGCAATCGTTATATTGTTCGAATTTAAATCGACTTCCATAAACTCTTTCTTTTGAGACTTACTCACTGTAATAATAGACGGTAAATTTAATAATTCCGCATTATCCTCAAACAATGTCGTTTCGATCGCCTCGCCTATTGCAATGAAATTCCCTTTCTCAAACGTAATCGGAAATCCTTTGTACCAGTCACTCAATGAATCATTGGTATAATCCGTTATTCTATCTTTAGCGATTACAAAAGAATGAATTTGGATCTTTCCCCTTAAGTTACTCGAAGGAATAGAAATCTCCAATGAATCACGGAAAGATTCATATGCTTGTCGATAACTGGTTTGACCACATTCAACATGGATTAAGAAAACCGCTTTCTGTTGGTGAATAAGCTCTTTAACGCCATTGTTGTCCAGCTGGAAATGGGCATTAATTTTCACTTCACCAAATGACTCAGCCACTTCAATGCCTGTCGAAAAACTGGAATCTATATAATCATCATTATTCATATAAAGCACAGGATATGGGTATGCACTACTAATTTTCATACAGCTCCACCTCCATGACACAGTAATCCGAGTAGTCAATTTCCACATCTAGCATAAAGCTTTTATTCGCTTTAAGAGATTGCAAATAGATAGTATTAGCAGTATATTTCTCTACTAAAACCTCCGAGTTATCAGTTGCCGCCTTTTTAATAGGAAGATCATAATCACTTTGTTCTCCCACAACTTTAAATACCAGGCGACCGCTTGCCAAGGATTTTTGAGGAGTGACCATGAATCGGTATTTCCCATCATTCTTATCAACACAAGCATACCTTTGTTGCATTTGAACCGGCTTCTTGCTTGGCTTACGCTCTCTCTTTTTATCTTGATCTCCTGGATCATTATCATCCAGTTTATTATTCCCACCAGTTTCAGTTGAGCCGCCTCCAGTATCTCCGCCGCCACTGTGTTGACCAGTCCCGTTTCCACCCTGATCTCCCGTCGGCGTAATCCCGAATTCACCTTTTAACTGTTCCTCTATATCTTCCTCTTGCTCACCCTTAGTGACAATCTTTTTAGGAGTGTCTTCCTTCTTCTTTTTAGAAACAAGCGATTTAATCGAAGATGTTAAGGATTCAGTCTTATTCTTGCCACTGTCTGAAAGCAAATTTTTATTTGGCAGGAAATCACTTAATCCAACCGCATCCATGCTATCGGTGATTTTTTCCTGGAATAGCTCGTTAACCGTCTTTCTAATATAGCTTCTCAAATCAGAATAAATCTTTTTAGCCAACTTCGGATCCTTCTCATATCTTTCAGGAGCCCATTCATTATGAGCAGGGTTCTCCATTTGCTTAAAAATGTTGTTCATATGGTTACCAGTGATCATCAGGATTCCTGTAAAAGAAATGCTCCCGCTGATATTCTTCTGTTCGAACAAACGCATGCCAGTTTTTCTCGTCATTAACACACGGCGATTCAAATCTTCACCCTTGAACAAAAGCAGTTCAGCTTCGCCTTCTTCAAATGAAATACCATTCTTATAACTTTGTGCAGGATATTTTAGTTTTACGGTTTTCTCAGAGTTTAGGAGAATGAAATATTTTTTCAGAATCTCGTTCTCCTCTGTGCTCTCCAAGTCATGGATCAACTGTCCGAGATTTTCGTGTGTAACTTCAAAATCATTTATCCTGACAACCAATTTCTTTTGGAAAATAGTAATGAAAAAATTATGTAACACAGATTTTTTCACTTCACTTTCCCAATCCCCAACAGGTTCGAATGCAGACACATAAATATCCGTACCTGTCTCTTTACGAATAAACTGAGAATCAAGCTGGAATGTTCCAGGAATAGCAAGGGATTTTTCATTGTGTGTAAAGTAACCGTTACCTAATGTAATTTGGTTTTCGTTCTTCTGGAAGGACATGATGTTGGCCACGCCAATATAAGATTCATATCCAGTAATATCTTGGGATGAATAAAAAAGTGTCCTGAGATTCGAGTTCAGGAAAGGCGCAGATTTCCCTATACCGAAGCTTCCGCCAGAGCTTTCACCTTTATTAGATGATCCTGCTTCTTTGACCAATGAGCTCCAAGGGCTGCCTATCTCACCATCACGGGCACCCTCAAGCCCTTTAGTATTGAAGTCACTAATTCTTAAAAAGTTAATTTTGCTTTTCCCTAACAGAGTTAAAGCGTTTTCGATAAAATCCTCACTTTTTTTATTCCTGCCACTCCATGTAGCATCACATTTATTGAATACCTTAACAAGCTGTTCCTTCTCAGGAAAGTCATTAGTATTCATTTGGAATTGCTTAAACTCCACGACAACCGGACTATTTGTATTCTTAACCGCATCAAGAGAGTTCTGGCAAATCTCCCTGGTCAACGATTCCAAAGCATTCCCTCTGAAAGTCTCAAGACCTGCATTATTTATTGAATTGATTAACCCACCAGTAGCAGCTGGAAAGTTCCAATAAGTATTCATTGTTAACCCCCAATTTCCCTTCAACAACTCTAATGTAATATTTTATGTTCTCTATAAAAGCAATATAATCACACTATAAATTATTTTAACATATTATGTAACACGAAATAGAAGTAATTTACAATTAACAACGATTCCATATTTTGTGTTGAATGGCGTTTGTTCCTTTACTCCATGATCTTTGACTTGGTATGTAAAAATATCAATGATATCATTATCACTGCGAATACTAATCATGGAGGAACTTATGAAAAAGCTAATAAAAGTTGTTGCAGCAATCATAGAAAATGAAGAAAAAGAAATACTTTGCGCTCTCAGATCTCCTGAGATGGCACTTCCTAACATGTGGGAATTTCCCGGTGGAAAAGTTGAAAAAGGCGAGGATATTTTCTCTGCACTTCAAAGAGAAATTGAAGAAGAATTGGAGTGTAAAATTGAAACTAACTCTGAAGTTTTCAATGATCACACGCATGAATACGAGACATTTATCATAAACTTAATTTCAATTAAATGTAGAATCGTCTCGGGTACTCCGATTGCTAGTGAACATTCTAAGCTAATATGGTTAAAGCGAGAGAATTTGGACTCCCTAAAGTGGGCCCCGGCAGATATTCCAGCGGTTGATCAATTAATACATGAAAATATAGTCTTCTCATAATGAGAAGACTATACTTTTTTAGTGAACTCCGTATATAAACTAGATGGTATTTCGTGCTCTAACTCCATTTGAACTGTAATCGGCTTATTCCCCTCAAAATGTACTGAATTTCCCTTCCCTATATAAATATAGGGCTCTGTCTTCCCGTCAATCTCTCGGTATTTTCTAATAAACAAATGTAGGTTAACGCCACGCTTTTTGTTATAAATAATATCTTGTCCTCTGTTGGATTCTTGCGTAGTGTTGTTGACAGACTGCCACTGGAACAAACGTTGATTAATAAACTTGTCTTGGTAGTTAATGCTTTCTTTCACATCCGCCTCTTTGTGAAGGTCCACGAACAGGAAGAATTCTTTCCCATTCACTAATAAGCCTGAGCCTCTGAAAGAACTATGAATCTTACGGTAATTGGATAGTAAGGCTGCATCTATCATTTGATACTGTTCATATAGCTTGAAATGCGGGATGCCGTAGTAATTACTTTGAAATTCCTTTTCATATCGGAAAATACCATATGATATCACATCTTCAATAAATTTATAATACTCTTCATTTTTCAGTAAATTTGTTAACAGGTTTGTTCTGACCAGCTGCCCATCTCTATACTGTACTAGCTTTGGTTTTGACTTTAACTGACCTGAATCATAGTAATCTTGATTAAGGTATTCAAAGGCATGCCGTATGGTATCTTGGTCAACATCCCTTACAAACTTTAGGATTTGATACTTTGCTTCCTCAGCGTTAATCGAATCGTGTTGCAATAAGTACTTAAGAATCACAAATTCATGGATCCGTTTAATTGGCAGCTTACTTGATAACTCCTTGAGAGTTCCTTCAAAATCCTCATTGAGTAGAAGCTTTTTTAAATGATCATCTCTTTCAACTTTAGCAACAAATTGCAAATACGACTTTTCCCTATTGATAAATTTAACCGGATCAGGAGCACCATCGTACTTTAAAAAATCAACTAGAAGAAAAGGAATTCGACCAGAGTTTAGTTTTTTAAATTCATTGTACTCTTCCTTTAGATACTTCATAGAGTTGAAATTTTCTCGATCGATTTGCTCTAAAATTCTTTCCTGAGAAATCTTATCCATTTGGATATGGGTAGCTCCAGGGATATTAGCAAAGCCTGTTGCGATTGCAACCTTCAAGCTCTCCTTGTCGTAATATCTACTACCGTTTAGCGCTAGCGCAATCAAAAAGGTTTTACTATGGTTTCCAATAAAATCGAGTACCGTTAAAAAGCTTTTATTGGCATATTTCCTTAATCCTCTTCCTAATTGCTGTATAAAAACAATGGGAGAGTTTGTCGGTCTAAGCATTAGCACAGTATTAACAGAAGGAATATCAACACCTTCATTAAAGATATCTACACTAAAAATAAACTCCAGTTCATCATTGTCATCTTCCAGCTTATTAATGTAAAGTTGTCTCTTATCAGTAGAGTCTCCGCCATGTAATATGACACTCTTATAACCCCGTGTATTGAATTCGTTTGCCATATACTCAGCGTGTTCAATGCTCGCACAAAACCCAAGTCCTTTTCGCTTATCCCCGTCATGGCCGTAAAAATCCATCTTATCTATGATGAAGTCGACCCTCTCATTCACCTTTAATCTTTTCGTGATTTCTGCGATATCATCAATATCTACATCGCTTAGATCAACACTTTCAATATCAGTGATTCCGAAGTAATGAAATGGGATGACAAGATCATCTTCTAGAGCTTCATGTAAACGGACTTCTAATGCGACATTGTTATCAAATATATCAAAAATATTCCGGCTATCACTTCTCTCTGGTGTTGCTGTCATCCCTAAAGTAAACTTAGGACTAAAATAGTTGAGAATAGTTTGATATGTTGGGCTAGCTGCATGATGGGCTTCATCAATAATTAGATAATCAAATTCCTCTGGAGAAAATTCATGATAACACTTTGAGATTGTTTGGATCGTCGTAAAAACGTAATCAGCATTTTTCTGTTTATGATTTCCCGTTAAAAGTCCAAATGTTAAACCTTCATTAGGCAATAGTAATTCAAAAGTTTCTTTCGCCTTTTTTAAAATTTCTTCCCGATGAACGACAAATAACAGTTTCTTTGGGTTAACATTTTTAACATCAAAAGCGGACATATAGGTTTTGCCCGTTCCAGTTGCTGCAATAACAAGCGCCTTATTTTCTCCATAACTACGTAATCGTTCTAGGTTTTCCGTTGCTCGTTTTTGCATTCTGTTTTGAACGATATACCTTCTGTCCTCATAAATAACATTCTGCCTTGGATTGGACTTTTTAAAAGACTCCAAGAATTCTTCATAGCGTTTAATGAAATCCCGATCTGCTTCCACACTCAATTCCCAAAGATTATTGTATTCTTTAATGACATCCTTAATAAAATGAGCATCCTCTTTAGAGATAATTTTGACATTCCATTCAATATTACTTTTCAAGGCACTCTGAGTAATATTGGAGGAACCTATAATTACTTTAAAGTGATCTCTATACTCAAATATGTATGCTTTTGTATGGAAGCCTACTTCTCTATCCGTTACAAAAACCTTCAACTCAATATTTGAGAATTCCTTTAACCGCTCCAATGCTTTAGCATCTGTAAAATTCAAATATGTAGACGTAATGATTCGCCCTTTTACGCCCCTTAACTCAGCTTCTTTAATAGGATCAAGCAATAACTGCAGTCCACTGAAGTTAATAAAAGCCACACTAAAATAAAAACGATCACATTCCTGGATCGAATCTACTAACTCTTTTAATAGATTACCCGCATCAGAGTTAACGATCAGTTCCTTTTCTGTTACTTCCATGTGTATCACCTTAATCTTTCTGAACTATATGTAAAATTGTACTATATTTGGATGAATACTTGAAGAAGTTTACATTATACATAAAAACAGTACCCAAATTAATGAGTACTGTTAATAGCTCTTCTTTCGAAATGTGAATGCAAACGATATTCTGCTATTTCTCTTGTCCATTTATAGAGAATTTCGTGGTCCTCTTCCAAAATATCAAAATTGACCCTAAACATCCCATCCGAAAAGATGGTTAATCCATCGTCTCCACGATTCCACATTGTCATTGGCATGGTTTCAATGAGGTTGCTGACTGCCCTCTCATTGTATTCCCATAGTTTTTTCGATGATTTATCCGAGAAATCAATCCGCTTTCGATATTCTGTTTCAGTTAAGTACCTATGGAAAAATGGAGCTACTTCTCTTGATGAAATCGGTTTATTCCATTCTTTGGCACCACGATTAAGCATTGCCAACAGAAGAACCATTTTATAACTTTTTGACATACTGGTTTTCTCAACCTCAACCAGCCACTTCTCATAACGCTTATAAACGTTCTTTTCATGGCCACTTAACTCATCAGCCCAGCTTAAAAACCCTATATAGGAGTTAAACTCTTGCTTATAGTGTACTGAGTCAGAGTGCCCTTTAAGATGCAGCTCCAGATAAGTTGGCCTCCTGCCAAGGTCGTTCTTAAGCTCAAGATAATCATTCAGCAGCTTTTCCTTACGTGGAGATCGCTTTCTTGTCATTTCCTTGAGGAGATTAACTACCTGTAAGTCCAAGTTCAGTTCGCAACTTGCAGGAACTCTTGGTTCGATTTTCTTTGATGTTCCTACACTTCTTGCCATATCAAACAAACTTAACTTAACATCTGCGTTTCGATAGTTCCCAATTAAATCGATAATCACGCAATGCTCTTTTCCAGGAGCTAATCTGAGACCACGTCCGATTTGTTGAGTAAAAACAGTCAAAGACTCTGTCGGCCTTACAAACAGAAGGGTATCTACTGGCGGAATATCTACCCCCTCATTGAATAGATCAACAGTGAAGATTACATCCAACTCCCCAGCTTCCAGCTTATTTATGGCGTCAGCTCTTCCAACTTCCTTTTGTTGAGAATGAAGACTGACTGTTTTATATCCTTGTTTATTAAAATAGCTTGATAGAAAGTTTGCCTGGCGAATCGAAGAACAAAAACCAATTGTCCTTGACTGCTTTTTATCTTCCCAAGCACCCAGTATTTTCGAAGCCATTTCTTCTTTTAACTGTAAGTGTAGAAGTTCTTCTTCATCATAACGTGTTCCCAACCAGGTGATTTGGCTGTAATCCGTTTCATCGTACACTCCATAATACTTAAAAGGAGCAAGCCATTCATGTTTAATTGCATCAAGAAAATCAAGCCGGTATGCGACATTTCCATCACAAATCGCATAAACATCTTTATTATCATTTCGATCTGGAGTAGCTGTAATTCCAAGTAAGAATTCTGGTTTAAAATAATCCAATACTCTCTGATAAGATTCAGCTGCAGCATGATGAAATTCATCTACTATAATCAGATCAAATTCATCCGGTCTGAATTTCTCAATATGTGCCTTCATGCTTAAAGTATAAATGGAAGCAAACATAGCATCAGCATCGCTATCCTTGTACTTACCGTTATATATCCCATACTTTTTATTGGGCATAATATTTTTGAAAGATTGCCTCGCCTGGTAAAGGATCTCTTCCCTATGAGCAATAAATAAGACCTTTTTGTAATCCTTAGCAAAAAAACCGGCAAGGTAAGTTTTCCCAAGGCCTGTAGCCATTACCACAAGTGCCTTTTGGTATTCTTCTTCCCTAGTCTTATCAAGCTCTTCAAGTGCTTCAATCTGAGCGAATCGTGGTTTAATATCACCGTATGTTTCACTTCTCGGTGGATCATGAATGATTTCCGGCTGTACAGGTACCTCGTTTTGAGTAGGTAACATTAAATCCAGTTCATCAGTATCTGACCAAACCTTAGCGAGATTTGGCTTATCTCCATGGTATCGCTCATAGACTTCCATATACCCTTTCAATGTTTCATCATTTAACTTAACAGTTTGATCAGCATAAAAAACCTTTAAGAACTCTTCAAGAGCATCGTTAAAGACTGCCTTATCATTGCTAACTGACAGGTTCCATTCTACCCCATTGTTAAGAGCAGATTTTGATAGATTCGAAGACCCAATAAACAAGCAATCCTCAGAATCTGACTTAAACAAATAAGCTTTGGGATGAAAAGAAACACCATTACTCTTCCAAAGACGAACTTCAATATTGTCATCAATACCTAATAATTCAGCAAGACCTTCAGGCTGAGTGATATGAAGATAATCCCCCGTACAAATCTTAATATCCGCACCAGCTTTTGCAGCACTTGCCAAAGCGTTCTTTAAAAATGCAACACCAGATTTCATTACAAAAGAAGTCAGTATACATATTGTCGACGCCTTTTCAATTTGACTCAATAAATGACTACCCAAGTCATTTGTAATTAACTCAATCTTACTCATCTTCAACCTCAATTAAGAAAATCTTCTCCTTAAAACCACCGCGCTTCTCAGCCTTCTGCTTTCGAACTTCTTCAACTTCATCAATAGAATAACCATGGTATTCAGAAAGAGAATGAATAATTTCTAACAAATCTGCAAGTTCTTCAACAGCATCTTTCTTGTTATCAGTATTAACGTATTCATCTAATTCCTCGTAGGCTTTTTTCTTGAGATGATCTATATATTCAGTTTCATTTAAGACTCTGGTTGAGAATTTTTTTCCTGTGTTTTCAATTACTTGTGGTATGCGATCTCGAACTAATTTATTGTATATGGGCATAGTTATTCTCCTTTGTTTTTATAGTATAAATATAACAATAAGTACCAAATGATTACAGGAAAAACTTCAAGAAAAAGATAAAATGAATATATAGATTACTAATTCTTTTCCTCACTATATGCTTCCGAGTATAAACCTTTTAATGCCTTCCTAGCCGCTCTCCTCGCACTTCTTTTATCAGTCCCTACCCCAATAAAATCCTTATAAGGCGGTTCTTCCTGGCATATGGTAACGACTACTTTATACTGATCCTGATACTTTATGATCTCCATCTCAATTTCATCATTGTATTCGGGAGACGCTGCGGTCAATATACTCCAATGAATTCATATAGGTATTCTCCATTCTATTGGGACCTTTTGTCCTTTTTAATAACGATCTTCATCTCATCTACTTCACTTTGGAATACATTAATGTATTCCGAGTTTTCTTCTACTTTTTCTATTTTCCTTACTAATTCAGATGGCTTCATATCTAGCACAACAGCTAATCTAAAGATGGTAACAAGCGCGGGATTGTATTGGTCTCTTTCCAGGTCGCGGATTGTGTTCCGGTCTTTTTTGCTGAAGTCCGCTAAATCTTCTTGACTAAACAGCAGTTGTTTTCGTAAGGCTTTAATGATCTTGCCAACAATAATGGTCTCTTCTTTTTTCAAGTGAATGACTCCTTTTTAAGACCATTACAAACTTATTTTACAAATAGATACACTTAGATAACTAGGTATTTGTTTCCTTAGTGCAACATTTTTTTCGCATTGAAAAGCGGCAGTTCAAGATAACTGCCGCAAATTTCTATTTATTATTTTTAAAAGGAAGCAAATGAAAAACCTCTATTGAGACAAGTAGATGGCTGGTTGTCTATTACTAGAGAACCTATTCAACATCTCACTTTCCTACTCCCACTTAAACACATAACTTGCCACGATGAATCCGCCAATTAACCAACAGCCGAGGATCAGTGTTTCTGTCCCTAGTTGGAGGAATGGTGTACCGAGGTTCATCGTCTCCCTCAAGGCGGAGCTTAAATGGGCGATTGGCAGGACTTTTACGATTGGCTGGATGAGTTCTGGCATATTGTTTATCGGGAAGAACACTCCTCCAAGGAACAGCATCGGGAAGGTGATGAAGCCGGCAATCGGTCCTGCGCTTTCTGGGTTTTTGGCGATCCCTGCGATAATGAAACCGAGTGCCATGAAAGCTAGTGTGCCAAGGATGATGAAGAAGATCAAGGCAAGCCAGGAACCTGCGACATGGATGCTAAAGACGAAATGAGCGATTAGGACGACGAGGAGTGCCTGGGTTCCGTTGAGCAGCAGGCGGGCGGTGATTTGTGCAGCAATGAAGGTCGAAGCTTTCAGTCTCGTTCCTTGCATTCTTCGCAAAATTCCTCTTTCACGCCAGGCGGAGATTTGACCGGCGACTCCGTTCATGTTGTTGCTCATGATCATCATGGCGACGATTCCTGGAACGAGGAAGTCGACATAACGGATGGTCAGTGCTTTTATTCCCACTTTTTCAATTGTTACGACTGGCTCATAGTCAGCAAGATCCTTGCTGTATTGATCAATGATTCCGTTCACTACTGTCAGACCGAGCTCTGAGGTTGTGAGATTTTTTTCATTATAATAGACAGGCAGAGTTGATGGTTCATTCTGCTCCTCCAGGTTGTTCCCGTATCCTTTTGGGATTTCCATGAACAGCTGGATGTCTCCATTTTTAAGGGCTTCTTTTCCGCTTTTGACATTTTTGAACGTTATCGTCTCAAGACCTTCATGTTTGTAAAATCTTTCTGTAAAAACTTTTGAAGAATCACTTTGATCTGAGTCGATCAGCCCTACTGTTAGTGAAAGGCTGCTATCGTTTCCGGCAAAAGTTCCAAGGGCCAGCATTAGAATGATCGGAAACAGTAAGGTAAAGAACAAAACCTGCTTGTTTCTTGCAAAAATCCGTAATTGTGCCAGTGTTAGTTGCCAATAAGCTCTCATGATTCCCTGATGCTCCTTCCAGTCATATGGATAAATACATCCTCTAAAGTCGCTGATCGAGTCTGTAAATCCTCAATTTTGAACTGATGTTCTGCAGATGCATGGATCAAGGAGGTCAAGGTGACTTGAACATCATCGGTATATAACTGGACAAAGTTGTCTTTGATCGACACATCCTCGACTCCGTCCATTTTCAAAAACCAGTCTTGCTCTGGCGGATTGCTCAAATGGAATTCTACAGAACTTGTAGACTGCAGTTTTTTTACGAGATTCGTTGGTGTGTCAAGTGCAATCAGTTCGCCCTGGTCCATGATTCCGATTCGGTCACAGAGCACATGAGCTTCGTCCATATAATGCGTCGAGAGAATGATCGTTTTTCCCCGCTCTTTCAATCGAAGGACGATGTCCCAAAGGGTCCTTCTCGCCTGTGGATCAAGACCGGTCGTTGGCTCATCGAGGAACACAATGTCCGGGTCATGGATCAGTGCAAGTGCAATGGCAAGACGCTGCTTTTGCCCGCCTGATAGTCCTTTGATTCTGTCATTCCGCTTCTCCGTCAGCAGCATATCTTCGATTAGTCCATTGATATCCACGTGAGTCGGATAAAAGCTTCCATACAAATGCAGGATTTCTTCTACTTTTAACAATTCGAACAAAGAGGTGGACTGAAGCTGTACCCCGATTACCTCTTTGACTTTGTTCACTTCTTTGATTACATCGAAGCCCGCTAATGTTGCGGTGCCTTCATCTGGCTTTCTCAGACCGACTAACATTTCAATCGTGGTCGTCTTGCCAGCACCATTCGGACCAAGCAGACCGAAGATTTCTCCTTTTTTAACTTGAAAAGAAACTCCATTAACAGCAGTAAAGCTGCCGTATCGTTTTTTCAACCCTTTTACATCTACTATACTCTCATTATTCATGACAAGCCTCCATTGAATGGCAGTTGTGATTAGTTTGATACCATTAATTCCCGCGACTCCATTTGGAATCAACTTATTTTCCAGTGTTCCTATTAAAATTCCATAAAAAGACTTGTATTCCTTCAATCCTCGCCTCAAATGATATTGAAGAAACAACCTTAACATGAAAATAATTATATTTCATTTGGAGAGACTGCAGTTTCAACTGGGGAAGGTTGCGATTGAAGTATTATTATCGGAAGGTTAAATACGTCTAGAAAGTGGCCTAGTGAATCAAAAAAATTATTTAAAGAAACCTTAATTGGTTCTTAATCTTAATTTAAAAAACAAAAGCTAGAATGATTGTGATAGAACAATAAAAAGGAAAAACAAATATTATTCATAGGGGAAGGATGATATTTCTGTTAATTTCCTATAGAAATTATCAAGGCGGGAACAATAATCTGGTGGTTGTCGAAAGTTATGGAGTGATTACTACCAGTTTAAAGGATAAGCAAACAGCTATAAGAACACATAAGAGAAAAATAAAACGATTAAAGGCTAAACAAAAGTGAACCATAAAATTGAGAGTGGATATTTCAAGACCTTATTTAAGGTCTTATTTTAATGGCGAAAAAACCGCTTTTCTATCTGACCAGCAAGCTTAAGAAAAGTAATTTAATCCCCCGTACACCTTTTTTTAAAATCGTCCTCAACTTTATCGACAAAAAAATAGTCCTGAACTGGATGTTCAAGATCAGAATCTACTTAGTATACTTGTTCGCATAGCTCGACGCTACAAATGAATCAGGTTTGATTTCTGCTTCCAGCCCGATTGATTCAATTCGCTGAATCATCTCATTCACATACACTCTTGTTTTGTTTTTTGTGCTTCGGCCAAGGTCTAAGTGCCCCACCATCTTGAAGCTGGCTCCTTCATTGACGTAAGGCAGCAATAGATCGATAATTTGGTTTTGTTTCTCCGGAGTGAACATATAGGCAACTTCCTGTGTATAGGTTGTCTCCATCGAAATTTTTTCCTGTAGGGATTCAATTCGCCTTGCTATATTAACGGACCGGTAACATGCCCACACACCTTTGCCTTCCCGCTGTATGACAACACCTGTTATGAAGCGTGTGTACATACTATGTACTTGGGAGTCCGTGCCTATGATCAATCGGTGGCTGCCACTTGGCTGCACTTTGATGAATGTCAGGATATGCTGGAAAACTTCATCAAAATTCATGTTCCGCTTTGACAAATTCTGAAAACCTTTTTGTACTTCCATTTCAATCACCTGCAATTCGGAGAATGGCTGCACCCATTTATATGCTAGAATAGCGTTCATTATCCACCTTTTATTTATATAACAAGATAAAATATTTAATCATAAAGAAAGGCCAGACCCATGCTGTTTAATGGGCTGGCCTTGTCCATGGTATTTATTTTCCTAAAAAACAATCTCCATTTACTACCGTGAACTCATCGATGTTTTCTCCGTCTTGAAGCTGGATTTTGATTTTACAAATTCACCGGTTAGGACGACACTTGGAGTTTATGCAGGTTCCGGTGCGAATACAACGCTCAGTGATAATCCTGAAGGTATCGCAATGTGGGTTTATGGGATGCCTGAAGCTCCAGGCTACTCGCTGCACATTCTCATCGTTGACGGTAATAACAAAAGCCAAGCCCTCAATTTTACTGGTGAGAAACCAGGCATCGACTTGCTCCTAACTTAAACATCAATAAAATGGTATTATTGGTACATATTCCATTTCGAAAGGTGATTCCATGACTATAAATTATCAACATATTATTTCTACACAAGATGAATTTGAAGAATTCCGTTCCAGTATAGGAAATCCTAGCCCACGGGCAGCTAATAAAGTCATTTCTTTTGTTGATGATCATTGCAGGAACTTTATTTCTAAATCCCCCTTTTTATCTTTATCCACTTCGCACATAAGCGGTAAATGTGATGTTTCACCACGTGGAGACGCTCCTGGTTTTGTGTCGGTACTCGATGAAAAGCATTTGTTTATTCCTGAACGGCCGGGAAACCGAAGAATGGATTCTGTCCACAATATCATTACTAACCCTAATATTGGCCTGCTCTTTCTAATCCCTGGATTAGGTGAAACCTTACGAATAAATGGGAAAGCGTATATTAGTCGTGATCCTGAACTGCTTGAGCAAAGTGCTGTGAATGGAAAAGCTCCTTTGTTTGGTATTTTAGTAGAAGTTGAAGAATGTTATGCACATTGTGCAAAAGCATTTATTAGATCGGAATTATGGAAGCCTGATACATGGCTGGAGAAAGAGACTCTCCCCTCAGTTCCCAGCATGTTAGTCGCTCACTCAAAAATTCCGAATGTTTCTGCAGAACAAGTGGAAAAGGAATTAAAAGAAGGTTATGCAAATAGGCTTTATTGACAGGAGCTTTTTCGATATATAAAGAGATTTCTGATGATTTAACGTATTTTTGTTGCTTCCATATTAATTGGATGGATTAAAAGAAAGAACTAAATGTGATAAAGAATCTGTGCTATTCATTCATTGATATTCATTTTTGGTAAAAATAAAAACCACCCGTGAGAACGGGTGGTTTTCTCTGCGGCTGAAAGCCTTTGTTACTGACCAAACCCTAAAGGGCTACTGAAAGGTTCGCCAATTGTACTACTTCT